>JAZKBE010000007.1:0-183839 GCA_040388805.1 Pseudomonadota bacterium | reverse complement strand
GCAGCGCCAGACCCAGGTCATGAACGAAGGCTGGGCCACCTTCTGGCACTACACCATCCTGCAGGAACTGTACAAGGAGGGCATCGTCGGCGACGGCTTCATGATGGAGTTCCTGCAAAGCCATACCAACGTGGTGTATCAACCCTCGGCCACCAGCCAGTATTACAGCGGCATCAATCCCTATGCGCTGGGCTTCGCCATGATGACCGACATCCGCCGCATCTGCGAAAACCCCACGCCCGAGGACCGCGACTGGTTTCCCGACATTGCCGGCAGCGACTGGCGCAAGACGCTCGACTTCGCGATGCGCAATTTCAAGGACGAGAGCTTCATCGCGCAATACCTGTCGCCCAAGCTGATCCGCGACTTCCATTTCTTTGCCGTGCTCGACGACGACAAGAATGAAAAGCTGACCATCTCGGCCATCCACGACGAGCGCGGCTACCGCGAAGTGCGCCAGAAGCTGGCCGACCAGTACAACCTGGGCAACCGCGAGCCGAATATCCAGGTGTGGCAAGTGAACACCCGCGACGACCGCGCCCTGACGCTGCGCCATACCCAGTACCAGCGCCGCCCGCTCAACCAGCACGCCCAGGAAGTGCTCAAGCACGTGGCGCGCCTGTGGGGCTTCGATGTGCGCCTCGATACGGTCGACCCTGACGGGGTCGTCGTCAGCAGCCTGGAATGCAAGCGCGAGAAGCGCAACCGCAACTAATACCAGGTAGCAATCAATTTGATGCACCGCAGCAGAAGCGGCGCCACCCACCAGGCTGGCGCCGTTTTTGGTCTTGCGCACCCTCGCCCCCCTCCCTGCCAGCACTGCGCAAGAGAAACTACCACGTCAGAGCAAAAAAGATTGGGATAGTCCCGTCAATATGCTATATTGCCATGGTGATGACGGTCATTCCCCAAGCGCATAGCTGGGTGTGCCGCACGCCCCCGCGGAACGCCTGGAACAGGCTTGCGCGAGCGCTGCGCCACCGTCCATCCGGAGCAGCCGGGCAGCACCGTTTTCCGCGGTTTCAAGCGAACGCGCACTGCCTGCAAAACACGATATAGTTAGCACTCTCGCCACATTGGCAACAAACTATATTCGGCCTTGCTCCAGGATGGGTGTGGAACGCCATCCTCATAGCGACCTAGACCAACTATTGCATCGATAGCAAGCTTACTTATCACCGATGTCAATATCCAGTATTGTTTTTATTATCAGTCTCTGCCCAGCCGCCAGCCGCGGCCGGTTTTGCCCCGCAATTGAAGCGGTTTGGGGTAGCAAAAAAGTATGGTAAAAAATGAATACGTAGGTATAATTCGCCGACGTCCCGGACACGGATCAAGGTTGCTCGTGTTTTGTGGGTTTAGTAGCTACAAAGAGTTTGGTACTGGAGAAAGCAGGCATGAATTTTTCGCATGAGAAGAACCCCGGGAAGAATTTCACTGGCATAACCATCGTCGTTGTGGTGCACGCGCTGGTTGCATGGGGGATCGTCAGCGGTCTGGGCACGCGCATGGTCACGAAAATGGCCGAAGCAGTGGAAACCAAGATCATTGAAGAGGTCAAACCTCCTCCGCCAAAGGAAGTTCCACCACCACCACCACCGCCGGAAATGAAAGCGCCACCGCCGCCATTCATCCCACCGGTCGAAGTGAACGTGCAGCAACCTCCACCGGTGCAGACCACGATCGCCAACCAGACCAACGTCAAGCCGGCCAGCAATGAGCTGCCGCGCCCGACGCCACCGGTCCAGGCTGCGGCGAATCCGAATCCGGTTCGCAGCGCCGCCGTCGTCGACTTCAACACCTGCGCCAAGCCTGAGTTTCCTAAAGCATCGCTCCGGAACGAAGAAACGGGAACCTCTACCGTCTCCTTCCTGATTGGTGTCGACGGCCGGGTCATCGATTCCAAGATCACCAAGTCTAGCGGCTTCCGTGACCTGGATCGCGCAGCGCAAAGTGCACTTGGAAAATGCCGCTTCAAGCCAGCAATGGTTGACGGCAAGCCGGAACAGCAATGGCACCCGGTAGCATACGTCTGGACGCTGGAATAAGAACCGAGGCTTTTACGCCTCACACCGTGATTTCGTTGTCATTATGTTCAGCGAACTGATTATTTTATATATTTGGAGGAAGCATGTTTAAGAATACCCGTTTGTCCGCTGTCCTGGCGGCTGTCCTGTTCTCGGTTACCGCAGCTACGGCCCTGGTTTCCGCACCGGCTTTCGCTGACGCTCCTGCTCCAGCAGCGTCCGCTCCAGCGACCGACGCCGCAGCAGCTCCAGCTGCCGACGCCGCAGCAGCTCCAGCTGCCGACGCAGCAGCCGACGCAGCAGCGCCTGCCGTCGCTCCTGGTGAAAAAGAAGAAGTGCACAACCCATACGGTATCGAAGCTCTGTGGGCCGAAGGCGACTTCGTTTCCAAAGGCACGCTGATCATCCTGTCGCTGATGTCCATGGGTTCGTGGTACATCATCGTCACCAAGCTGATCGACCAGATGAAAATCTTCAAGCAAGCTGCTGAAGTACAGCAGAAGTTCTGGAAAGCATCGTCGATCGCAGCGGGTTCGGCCCAGCTGAAAGAAGGCAGCCCATTCCGCTTCATCGCTGAAACCGGCACCAAGGCAACCGTGCACCACGACGGCGCCCTGCTCGAGCAAATCGACCTGTCGACCTGGGTGACCATGTCGATCCAGCGCGCCGTGGACAAAGTCCAGTCGCGTCTGCAAGATGGCCTGTCCTTCCTGGCTACCGTCGGTTCGACCTCGCCGTTTATCGGCCTGTTCGGTACCGTGTGGGGTATTTACAACGCGCTGACCGCCATCGGTATGTCGGGTAACGCATCGATCGACAAAGTGGCAGGCCCGGTGGGTGAAGCACTGATCATGACCGCCTTCGGTCTGTTCGTTGCAGTGCCAGCGGTTCTGGGTTACAACTGGCTGGTTCGTCGTAACAAGTCGGCAATGGAAGATGTCCGTTCGTTCAGCGCTGACGTTCACTCGGTCCTGATCTCGGGCGCCATGTCGACGAGCGAAGCTGGCCGCGCTGCCGGCGCTAAAAAGATCGGATAATTGCCATGTCCATGAGCGTCGGCTCCGATAGCGGAGAAGAAGATGCAGTCATGTCAGAAATCAACACGACGCCGCTCGTCGACATCATGTTGGTTCTGCTGATCATCTTCCTGATTACGAGCCCGGTGGTTCTGAAGCTGCAAAAGATCGCGCTTCCTGCGGAAACCAATCAGGCATTGAAACCTAGCCCTACCACAGTCAACATCGTTGTGAACAAAGATGGCGACATGTACTGGAACCAGACGCGTTTGAACGATACGAACGAACTGTTTGAATTCCTGAAAAAGGAATCGGTGAAGCTGCCGCAACCTGAAGTACACGTCCGTGGCGACCAAGAAACACGCTACGAATTTGTCGGCAAGGTGATCTACACGGCACAACGTGCTGGCATCCAGAAGGTCGGCTTCATTACCGAACCACCAGATAAAACTGGCGGCCGTTAATCAGCCTTCCTTCAGTGAAGCGCGCGGCAGCAGCACCGTCCGCGCTTCACGGGTTCCAACATTAGAAAAGGAAACACCATGAGTATGAATGTCGGTTCGCCAGCCGCGCCAAGTGCGGATCCGGAACCAATGATGGAAATGAACATGACCCCCTTGATCGACGTAATGTTGGTCTTGATTATCATGTTGATTATCACGATTCCGAAACAGAACCACTCGGTCAATCTGAACATGCCAGTCGGTACCCCACCGCCGCCAACCGTTGAGCCGGTCGTCATCACGATCGACGTCGACTTCGACGGCACGATTCTGTGGGATAGCGTGGTTGTTCCGGATCGCGCGAGCCTGGATGACAAACTGAAAGCTGTCGCGGCCACGCCAAACCAGCCTGAAGTGCACCTGCGTCCGAACAAACTGGTGTCTTACAAGTATGTCGCTGGCGTGATGGCCTCTGCCCAACGTCTTGGTGTTACCAAGATCGGCATGGTCGGCAACGAGCAGTTCCAGTAAGCGCTATTGCTAACAACGAACGGCAGGGTCCCCCTGCCGTTTCGCATTTGATTGAAAGCATTTACCCCATGATCAAAATTCGACTCGCACACCTCAGCCTCGCCCTGGCTGCCATCGGCTTCGTTGCAGCATCCCCTACCGCTTACGCCGCTGAAACTGTGCGCGCGGAAATCGGCGGCCCACTGCAAGCTGCCCAGAACATGATGAAATCAGGTAACGCCAAAGGCGCCCTGGGCGAGCTGCGCAAGCTCGACAACGTTGGCGGCAAGACCCCCAACGAAAACTACCTGATCGAACGCGTACGCGCCGCTGCCGCCTCGTCGGCCGGCGATTACGACGCCGCCGCCAAATCCTTCGAGACCCTGCTCGCCTCCGGCAAGCTGTCGGCCAGCGAAAGCGCCAACTTCTCCCAGGGCCTGGTCGGCATCTACATGCGCGCCCGCGAATTCGGCAAGGCCAACGCCGCCATCCAGAAAGCACTGTCCAAGGGCGACGACCCGAAGCTGCGCGCCTACCTGATCCAGAACTACGTCTCGATGGGTAACACCGGCGAAGCGATGAAGCTGCTCAAGGCGGACCTGGCCCGCGGCACGCCGCAGGAAGACCAGCTGAAAATGCTGGCCAACCTGCAGAACATGACCGGCGACAAGAGCGGCTATGTGGCCACCATCGAAAAGCTGGCAGCCCACTATCCGCAGCCGACCTACTGGGCCGACCTGCTGAATCGTGTGACCGGCAAGAAAGAATTCTCTTCGCGCCTGAACATCGACGTGCTGCGCCTGAAAATGGCCCAGAACCTGATCAAGAAGCCAAGCGACTACATGGAACTGGCCCAGCTGGTCCTGCGCGACGGTGCCGCCGGCGAAGCCGTGCGCGTGATCGAAAAAGGCTACAAGGCAGGCATCCTGGGCGTGGGCGCCGATGCTCCGCGCCACCAGCGCCTGAAGGACCTGGCCGACAAGACCCTGGCCGACAACGCCAAGAACCTGGCCACCCAGGAAGCGACCCTGACCAAGGCCAAGGATAATGACGGCCTGGTCAACCTGGGCTACGCCCTGGTGCAAGCCGGCCAGGCCGACAAGGGCTTGAAAATGATGGAAACGGCCATCAAGGCAGGCGAACTGAAGCGTCCGGAGGATGCCAAGCTGCGCCTGGGCGAAGCTTACGCCGCCGCCGGCAAGAAGCAGCAAGCCGTGGCGACCCTGAAAACGGTCGGCGGCCAGGACGGCACCGCCGAACTGGCACGCTACTGGATCATGGCCATCAACCGCCCGATGGCTTGATCGTCCTGTCCTGCATTACCCCCTGAAAAGCGCTGTCTGCATCTTGCAGGCAGCGCTTTTTAGCTTTGACCGTATAATCGCTTATTCTGATAGTTTCGTAACAGTATTTCCCAGCCCACACATGAAGGTATTTCGCGGACTTCCCAACGACCGCGCGCGCGCACCGTGCGCGCTGACGATCGGCAACTTTGACGGTGTCCATCGCGGCCACCAGGCCCTGCTGGGCCGCGTATGCGCCGCTGCGTCCAGCCTCGGCCTGGAAGCGGCCGTGATGACGTTCGAACCGCACCCGCGCGAATTCTTCGCCCAGCGCGCCGGCGACCTGTCCAAGGCCCCGAACCGCATCGCCAACCTGCGCGACAAGCTGCAATCGCTGTCGGACGCCGGCATCGACCGCGTCATCGTGGAACACTTCAACGCCCATTTCGCCGGCATGACGCCCGAGGAATTCACCGAACGGGTGCTGGTGGACGGCTTGCACGTCAAATGGCTGATGGTGGGCGCCGACTTTTGCTACGGCGCCCGGCGCGCCGGCAATGTGGCCATGCTGGTGGAAGCGGGCAAGCGCCACGGCTTCCACGTCGAAACCCTGCCCACGGTGATGCTGGGCGAGCAGCGCATTTCCTCGTCGGCCGTGCGCGCCGCCCTGGCCGCCGGCGACTTCGACCAGACCCGAGAACTGCTGGGCCACCCGTATGCCATGTCCGGCCACGTGATCCACGGCGCCAAACTGGGCCGCACGCTGGGCTTTCCTACCCTGAACCTGCGCGTGGCGCACCGCCCCGCCCTGTCGGGCATTTTCATCGTGCAGGTGCACGGCCTGGCCGACCATCCGCTGCCGGCCGTGGCCAGCCTGGGCGTGCGCCCGACGGTGGACGACAGCGGCCGCATGCTGCTCGAAGTGCACGTGTTCGACTTCGCCGCATCCGTGTACGGGCGCATGGTGCGGGTCGAATTCATGGAAAAAATCCGCGACGAAGAAAAATACACCGACCTGGACACCCTGACCGCGGCCATCGCGCGCGACAGCGACCAGGCGCGCGCCTGGTTCGCCCGGCGCGCAGGCGCCCTCACCGCCACCGACCGAATTTGACGCGCGCCGCGATACGGTCCGTCCCGATTACCCAGATACACATCCCTGAAGAAGAAAATGTCCGATAACAGCAAAGCCAAAAAAGCCGAGAGCAAATACCCCGTCAACATGCCCGACACCCCGTTCCCGATGCGCGGCGACCTCGCCAAGCGCGAACCGGGCTGGGTCAAGCAATGGCAGGACAAGAAGATTTACGAGCGCGTGCGCAAGGCGGCCAAGGGCCGCCCGATGTTCATCCTGCACGACGGCCCGCCGTACGCCAATGGCGACATCCACCTGGGCCACGCGGTCAACAAGATTTTGAAGGACATGGTCGTCAAGTCGCGCACCATCGCCGGTTTCGACGCGCCCTACGTGCCGGGCTGGGATTGCCACGGCATGCCGATCGAGATCCAGATCGAAAAACTGCACGGCAAAAACCTGCCGACCGCCGACGTGCTGTCCAAGGCGCGCGCCTATGCCCTGGAACAGGTCGACCGCCAGCGCGCCGGCTTCATCCGCCTGGGCGTGCTGGGCGAATGGGACAACCCATACATGACCATGGCCTACAAGAACGAGGCCGACGAACTGCGCGCCCTGGGCACCCTGCTCGACAAGGGCTATGTGTACCGCGGCCTGAAACCGGTGAACTGGTGCTTCGACTGCGGCTCGGCCCTGGCCGAAGCGGAAGTCGAATACCAGGACAAGAAGGACCCGGCGATCGACGTCGGCTTCCCCTTCGCCCAGCACGACAAGCTGGCGGCGGCCTTCGGCCTGCCCGCCCTGCCGGCGGGCGACGGCTTCATCGTCATCTGGACCACCACGCCGTGGACCATCCCGTCCAACCAGGCCCTGAACGTGGGCCCGGAAATCACCTACGCCCTGGTGCAGTCCGAGCGCGACGGCAAGCCGCTGATGCTGATCCTGGCGGCCGACCTGGTCGAAGCCTGCCTGCTGCGCTACAAGCTCGAAGGCAAGGTCATCGCCACCTGCCCGGGCGCCGCGCTCGAAGGCGTCTCCTTCAAGCACCCGCTGCACGCATCCGACGCCTTCTACGACCGCCTCTCGCCGATGTACCTGGCCGACTACGTGACCACCGAAAGCGGCACCGGCGTGGTCCACTCCGCGCCAGCCTACGGCCTGGACGACTTCATTTCGTGCAAGGCGCACGGCCTGAAGGACGACGAAATCCTGACCCCGGTGATGGGCGACGGCCGCTTCGCCTCGACCCTGCCGCTGTTCGGCGGCCAGACCATCTGGGAAGCGTCGAAACCGATCTGCGGCGCGCTGCGCGAAGCGGGCGCCCTGTTCGAACTGAAGATGTTCGACCACAGCTACATGCACTGCTGGCGCCACAAGACACCGATCGTCTACCGCGCCACCTCGCAGTGGTTCGCCGGCATGGACACCGTGCCGAAGGATGGCGGCAAGACGCTGCGCGAAACGGCCCTGCAAGGCATCGCCGACACCAAGTTCTTCCCCGACTGGGGCCAGGCCCGCCTGCACGGCATGATCGAGAACCGTCCGGACTGGACCCTGTCGCGCCAGCGCCAGTGGGGCGTGCCGATGGCCTTCTTCCTGCACAAGGAAACCGGCCAGCTGCATCCGCGCACGCCGGAACTGCTCGAGACCATCGCCAAGCTGTTCGAAGAAAAAGGCATCGACGCCTGGCTGTCCATCGAACCGAAAGACCTGCTCGGTGAAGACGCAGACATGTACGTCAAGAACCGCGACACGCTCGACGTCTGGTTCGATTCGGGCTGCACCCACCAGACCGTGCTGCGCGGCTCGCACGCCGCGCAATCGCAATTCCCGGCCGACCTGTACCTGGAAGGCTCGGACCAGCACCGCGGCTGGTTCCACTCGTCGCTGCTGACGTCCTCGATGCTCAATGGCGCCCCGCCCTACAAGGCCCTGCTCACGCACGGCTTCACGGTCGACGCCGAAGGCAAGAAGATGTCCAAATCGCTGGGCAACACGCTGGCGCCGCAAAAAATCTCCGACACCCTGGGTGCCGACATCCTGCGCTTGTGGGTGGCAGCGACCGACTACACGGGCGAACTGTCGATCTCCGAAGAGATCCTCAAGCGCGTGACCGAATCGTATCGCCGCATCCGCAATACGCTGCGCTTCCTGCTGGCCAACACCGCGGACTTCGACCACGCGCAGCACGCGGTGCCTGTGGGAGAACTGTTCGAGATCGACCGCTACGCCATGGCCAGCATGGCCGCCCTGCAGCGCGATATCGCCGCCCACTACGAGCGCTACGAATTCCACCCGGTGGTCGCACGCCTGCAGAACTACTGCTCCGAGGACCTGGGCGGCTTCTACCTCGACATCATCAAGGACCGCCTGTACACGTCCGCAGTGGACTCGCAGGCACGCCGCTCGGCCCAGACGGCACTGTGGCACATCACGCAAAGCCTGCTGCGCGTGATGGCCCCGATGCTGTCGTTCACGGCCGAAGAAGCATGGTCCCATTTCGCCGGCGCCGAAGCCTATGCCGCCAGCGACGAAACCATCTTCACCCAGACCTTCTGGAGCATGCCGGAGCTGGCCGACGCGGCAGCCCTGATGGACAAGTACACCCAGCTGCGCGCAGTAAGGGCCGACGTCACCAAGCAGCTCGAAGACCTGCGGGTGTCGGGCGCCATCGGCTCGTCGCTGCAGGCAGAACTGGCCATCAAGGCATCGGGCGACAAATACAAGCTGTTGACCAGCCTGGACGACGACCTGAAATTCCTGTTCATCACCTCGCAGGCCCAGGCCGTCGAAGTGGCGGGCGAGGCCGACGAAGCGATTGCCGTGACGGCATCCGCAGCGCCAAAGTGCGAGCGTTGCTGGCACTACCGCGCCGACGTCGGCAGCCACGCGGACCATGCGACCCTGTGCGGCCGCTGCGTCAGCAACCTCTTTGGAAGCGGCGAAAAACGCAGCTTCGTCTAACCCATTTCAAAGCAATCCATGGCAACCAAAAAACAATTATTCAAGACCGCCAAGCCAGCCGGGGCCAGCCTCGCGCCCTGGCTGGGCATTGCCGCCATCGTCATCCTGTGCGACCAGCTGACCAAGATCGTCGTCGAAAAGCTGTTCGTGTTCGGCGAAGAGAAAGTCATCACGTCTTTCTTCAACCTGGTCCTGGCCTACAACAAGGGCGCGGCCTTCGGCTTCCTGAACAACCAGCCGGGCTGGCAGCGCTACTTCTTCACCGCCATCGGCGTGGTCGCCGTGGGCTTCATCATCTACCTGCTGCGGCGCCACTCGGGCCAGCGCTTGTTCTGCTGGGCGCTGGCCCTGATCATGGGCGGCGCCATCGGCAACGTGATCGACCGCGTGCTGTACGGCCACGTGATCGATTTTCTCGATTTCCATTTCGGCAGCTGGGGGCACTTCCCGGCATTTAACATCGCCGACAGCGCAATCTGCCTTGGCGCCTTCCTGTTCATCTACGACGAACTGCGGCGCGTGAACAAACAGTAAAGGAAGCGGCATGACGATGGACCTGAAAGGCAAGAAGATCGTCCTCGGCCTGTCCGGGGGCGTGGCCTGCTACAAGGCGGCGGAACTGTGCCGCGCGCTCGCCAAAGAGGGCGCCACCGTGCACGTGGTCATGAGCGAGGCGGCCACCCACTTCATCACGACCGTGACCATGCAGGCCCTGTCGGGGAACACCGTCTACACCGACCAGTGGGATCCGCGCGTGGCCAACAACATGGCCCACATCGACCTGACGCGCGGGGCCGACGCGATTCTGATCGCGCCCTGCTCGGCCGACTTCATGCGCAAGCTCGCGCACGGCGTCTGCGACGACCTGCTCTCGACCCTGTGCCTGGCGCGCCCGCAGCTGGTGCCGCTGCTGGTCGCTCCCGCCATGAACGTGGAAATGTGGAGCAACCCGGCCACCCAGCGCAATGTGGCGCAGCTGCGCAGCGACGGCATCCGCATCTTCGGCCCGGCGGCCGGCGAACAGGCTTGCGGCGAAACAGGCCTGGGCCGCATGCTCGAACCGCTCGACCTGCTCGAAGAACTGGTGGCGGCATTCCAGCCCAAGGTCCTGGCGGGCAAGCGCGTGCTGATCACGGCCGGCCCTACTTTCGAGGCGATCGACCCGGTGCGCGGCATCACCAATCTGTCGTCCGGCAAGATGGGCTACGCGATCGCGCGCGCCGCGCGCGAAGCCGGCGCCGACGTCATGCTGGTGTCCGGACCGACCGCCCTGGCCACGCCCCATGGCGTACGCCGCACCAACGTCCAGAGCGCGCAGCAGATGCACGACGCCGTCATGCAGTCGGTGGGCGGGCAGCACGTCTTCATCGGCGTGGCGGCGGTGGCCGACTGGCGCGTGGTCAATGCCAGCGACCAGAAAATGAAAAAGCAGGACGACGGCGCCACGCCCAGCCTGCAGTTCGAACAGAACGCCGACATCCTGGCCTCGGTGGCGTCGACCACCTCGATCTCCGGCTGGCCGTATTGCGTGGGCTTTGCCGCGGAATCGGAAAACCTGGTCGAATACGGCGCTGTCAAGCGCGAGAAAAAAGGCATTCCCTTGTTGGTGGGCAATATCGGTCACCACACTTTCGGGCAGGATGACAACACCATCATCCTGTTCGACGAAAGCGGCCACACGGTGCTGCCGCGCGCCGACAAGCTGACCCTGGCGCGCCAGCTCATTTCAGAAATCGCGAAACGCATCGAACAGCGCTCGCTCCTTAAGTAAACCATGAAAAATATCGACGTCAAGATCCTTGACCCGCGCATGAAGGACATGCTGCCGGCCTACGCCACCCCGGGCAGCGCGGGCCTCGACCTGCGCGCCTGCATCGACCAGGCCATCACCATCGAAGCGGGGCAGACCGTGCTCATTCCCACCGGCCTGGCGATCCACGTGGCCGATCCAGGCTACGCCGCCATGATCCTGCCGCGCAGCGGCATGGGCCACAAGAACGGCATCGTGCTGGGGAATCTGGTAGGCTTGATCGATTCCGACTATCAGGGACAGCTGATGGTGTCCACCTGGAACCGCGGCCAGTCCGCGTTCACATTGGCCCCCATGGAGCGCCTGGCGCAATTGATCATCGTTCCGGTCTTGCAGGTTGGATTCAACATCGTCGACGAGTTCGACACCAGCGAACGCGGTGCCGGCGGTTTCGGCAGCACCGGCAAACAATAACATTGGAGATTTTATGACCCGCATCCCAGGTCTGCGTACGGCCGTACCGGCCATCCTCATCGCCCTGCTGCTCGCGGCGTGCCAGACCGCGCCCGTGAAAACGGGCCCGGTGGTGGCGCCCCAGGCGCCGGTCGACGAGACCCCGGCCCTGACGCCGCGCATGGCTGCGGCGGCCGAAGCGCTGACCAGGATGGCGCTCCTGCAGGACCGCCTGTACAAAGTGGCGGCGCCGCTCCTGATCCAGAACACGGAACTGTGCAAATCGCAGGCGCGCAACCTGCTCGGCTTTACCGCCCGCAACCGCTACTGGTACGCCGGCGAATACAGCGAAGCGGCGCAAATCGCCTTCGGCATGGACGAGCGCCTGCAGGTGACGGGCGTGCTGGCCGGTTCCGGCGCTGCCCGCGCCGGCCTGCGCCGCGGCGACGGCCTGGTGTCGGCCGGCGGCAAGTCGCTGCCGACCGGTCCCAACGCATCGAGCCTGGCGGGGGCCGTGTTCGGGCCGCTGGTCAGTTCGCAAGCCACCATCGCCCTGGTGGTCGAGCGCGACGACAAATCGCGCAGCCTCTCGGTGCCGGTCACGCGGGCCTGCGGCTTCACCATCGAACTGGGCAACGCCGACAATATCAATTCCTACGCCGACGGCACGCGCGTCATGGTTACGCGCGGCATGATGCAGTTCGCGCAATCGGACGAAGAACTGGCCGTCATCCTGGCCAAGGGCATGGCCCACAACATCCTCGGCCACGCCGCGGCGCAGCGCAACACCAGCACCCTGGGCAGCATCATCGACAACCTTGCGAAAGTGCGTCCCGACACATCGATGCTGATCGGCAGCGGCGGCATCAAGGCCATGCCCCAGGACATGGACATCGCCGCCGACGAACTGAGCCTGTATATGCTGGCGCGCGCGAGCTACAATGTGGACGCTGCGGCGCCGTTCTGGAAGCGCCTGGCCGGCACCTACCCGGCCTCGGTCCTGAACGGCTATGTCGCCAACCATCCTGCCACGGCGGCCCGTATCGCCGCGATTGCCGGTTCGGTGGCCGAACTCAAATCGAAGCAGGCATCGAAGAAAGCGCTTGTGCCATGAAAAAACTGCTGCTGACCTGCCTGCTGCTTCCCTTGATGGCACACGCCGCGCAATGGGTTTCCGTGGGCGCGGACAGTTTCAGCAAGTCCTACATCGACACGGGCAGCATCGTGAAAAACGACGCCGGCCAGAAAGCCTGGTCGCTGGTATCGTACGGGGCCGAGCAAGCCACCCAGGACGGCGTGCCCTACCGCTCGATGAAAGCCCTGCACGTGTACTCGTGCAAGGACCGCACCACCACCCTGCTCAGCCAGGTGTACTACACCGAAGCGATGGGCAAGGGCCCGGTGGCGCAAAGCTTCAAGTACGAGAAATTCCTGCCCGAAGACATCATCCCCGACAGCAACCTGGAAGGCGCCCTGCACGCCATCTGCAAGGGCAAGAAAAAGAGGTAAGTCACAGTTGCCTCTATCATTTGCCTCTATTAGTTGCCTCTAAACCCGGGACAGTCCCAGGTTGTCAGGCAATACTTTCCTGAAAACCTGGGACTGTCCCCTCGGGTTCCTGAAAACCTGGGACTGTCCCCTCGGGAGGGATCAGGAGGGGAAATTGGGGAAGTAGGTTCCCATGATCCACGTCAGCAGTACGCAAAACAGCACCGCTCCCACCAGCACGATCAGCAAACGGCCGAACTTCGGCGAGCCGTCGTCTTTTTTTGTATCATTGCTCATCTTCCATTCCCCGGCGTGTTTCTGGAACGCCAGTATATTCGATCCCATGGACAGCATAGACCTGGAAGTTCTCAAGAGCGCTGCCGCGTGGATCGCCGCCGGCCACCGCTGCCAGCTGGTCACGGTGATCAAGACCTGGGGCTCGAGCCCGCGCCCGATCGGCGCCACCCTCGCCATTTGCGACGACGGCAGCGTGGTCGGTTCGGTCTCCGGCGGCTGCATCGAGGATGACCTGATCGCGCGCGTGCGCGCCGAAGGCATCACCCGCAGCGCGCCTGAAGTGGTCAGCTACGGCATCAGCGCCGACGAGGCGCACCGCTTCGGCCTGCCCTGCGGCGGCACCATCGAACTGGCCATCGAACCGCTCACCAGCGCCAGCGCCATCGCCGAACTGCTGGCGCGCCTCGACCAGCACGAACTGCTGGCGCGCCGCCTCGACCTGGCCTCCGGCGCCGTCACGCTGGCGCGCGCCCAGCCCGGCGCCACCCAGCTGCTGGCCGACGGCGTGCTGACCACCATCCACGGGCCGCGCTGGCGCCTGTTCATCATCGGCGCCGGCCAGCTGTCGCGCTTCCTGGCGCAGATCGCCACGGCCATGGATTACTACGTCACCGTGTGCGACCCGCGCGAGGAATACCGCGCCGCATGGCAGCTGCCCGGCGTGCAGCTGGTGCACGCCATGCCCGACGACCTGGTGATCGAGGCGCGCCTCGACCATCGCAGCGCCGTGGTGGCGCTGACCCACGATCCCAAGCTCGACGACCTGGCACTGATGGAAGCGCTCAAGTCCGACGCGTTCTATGTGGGCGCGATCGGCTCGCGCGTGAACAATGCCAGGCGCCGCGAACGGCTCAAGCTGTTCGACCTGAGCGACGAGCAGCTGGCGCGCCTGCACGGTCCGATCGGCATGTACATCGGCAGCAAGACGCCGGCCGAAATCGCGATCTCGATCCTGGCCCAGCTCACGGCGGTGAAAAATGGCGTGCCGGACGAATTGCAGGTGCAGCACGCCAAGGCCATTCAATAGCAAGAACAGGATGTCCCGGCCCAGGCGCCTGGCACACAATCGCAGCACCGTACTCTGAAAGAATGACATGAACACCGCTAACATGCTGCGCCTGGTCGTCCTGGCCGCCATCTGGGGCAGCTCCTTCCTCTTCATGCGCATCAGCGCGCCCGTGCTCGGCCCCGCCGTCCTGATCGAATACCGGGTCGGCTTCGCCGCCATCTTCCTGCTGATCGTGTCGCTGTTCCTGAACAAGAAGCTGGACCTGGCCACGCACTGGAAGCACTACCTGATCCTGGGCTTCTTCAATTCGGCTTTTCCTTTCCTGCTGTTCGCCTATGCGGCCAGCACGCTCACCGCGTCCGTGCTGTCGGTGCTGAACGCCACGGCGCCGATGTGGGGCGCGCTGATCGGCGCGTTTTATTATCGCCAGCCGATCTCCGGCAAGAAGGTCCTCGGCCTGGTGCTGGGCACCGCCGGCGTGGCCCTGCTGGTGGGCTTCGACGACGTCACAGCGCGCCCCGGTGCGGCAATGGCGATCGCGGCGGCGCTGGTGGCGGCCATCAGCTACAGCATCGCCAGCGCGTACACCAGGACCGTCACCAATGTCGAACCCTTCGCCAATGCCCACGGCAGCATGTGGGGCGCGACGGTTCTGGTGGTTCCCGCCCTGTTCTTCTTTCCTTCGCCCGGCGAAGCGACGGCCGGCATCATGGCCGCGGCGCTGGCGCTCGGCGTCATGTGCACCGGCGTGGCCTACATCATCTACTTCAAGCTGATCGAGGAAGTCGGCACCACGTCGGCGCTGACGGTCACCTTCCTCAATCCCCTGTTCGGCATTTTGTGGGGCGCGCTGTTCCTGCACGAAGTGGTGGGCTGGTACACGATCGCCGGGGCCGCCATCGTCATCGCCGGCACCGCGCTGGTCACCGGCTTCACGCCGCGCTTCCTGGCGCGCGCCGCGGCGTGAAGACGACGATCGCCCTGCCGGCCGGCTACCGCCTGGCCGACATCCTGCACTTCCACAGCCGCGACGCCGAGGCCGTGGCCGAACGCGTGGAGCCCTCGCGCATCCGCAAGGGCGTCATGGTCGACGGCGTGCCGGTGCTGCTGGACGTGGCGTTCAGCGACAGCGAAGCGCAGTGCGCGGCCAGCGCCGACGGCAAGCTGACGAAGCAGGCGCGCAAGCATATCGACGATGCCCTGCTCAACATCCTGGGCCTGCGCATCGATCCCGCGCCTTTCCTCAAGGCGGCGCGCAAGGATGCGCTGATGGCGCCGCTCTTGAAGCGCCAGCCCGGCCTGCGCATCGTGCAATCGGCCAGCATTTTCGAAGCGCTGACCTGGGCCATCATCGGCCAGCAGATCAACCTGACTTTCGCCATCGCCTTGCGCCGCACCTTTATCCAGCAAGCCGGCCGGCCACACAGCAGTGGCCTGTGGTGCTATCCCGAAGCGGGCGACGTGGCCCGTATCGGCGTGGAGGAGCTGACCACCCGCAAATTTTCGCGCGCCAAGGCGGAGACCCTGATCCGGCTGGCGCAGCTGGTCGACAGCGGCGCGCTGACACTGGACCGCACCCACGGCCCCGACGAGATCTCGGCATCGCTGCTGGCCGTCAAGGGCATCGGTCCCTGGACCGTCAACTACGCACTGCTGCGCGGCTACGGCTACGCCGATTGTTCGCTGCACGGCGACGTGGCCATCCGCGCCGCCTTCCAGAAGCTGCTGGGCGAAGACGCCAAGCCCGGCATGGCGCGCACCGAAGAACTGCTGGCCCGGTACGCCCCGCACCGGACCATGGCCGCGGCCTACCTGTGGGCCAGCCTGAGCGACACAGCACTTTGACCCGCATGAACGATCAAAAGAAGATGTATCTGGAAATCAATTTCATCAGCCAGATATTGATTCATCATAAGCATTCAGCAATGCCTTATTGATCATATTTCTGAAAGCACCAATACTTCTTTCACTGCCATATCGCAGTTTTGATACTTGGAGAGTTTATATGCAGACCTTGTCTATGGATGAAATCCGTCACGTTTCGGGTGGAAACGCTGCAGTCAATGGCGCAGGAGTGGGCGCCGCGCTAGGAGGTGCCAGCGGCGTTTCCGCCGCTGTCGCAGCTGGTGCAAGCGGCACCGCAGTGGCCGGGATGGCCGCCATCGGAACCGCAGCAGGTGCAGGCCTCGGCGCAGCGTTGGGCATCGGTTGGATCATTGGAACTTGGATCAATGATAATTGGATTGACAATTCCCCTTGACACTTCGGGCAACCAGCGCCTGTCTAACAGGATCAAGCACAATCTGGACACCCTGAACGCAAGGGTGTTTGGTCAAAGGGATACCATGATTTTTATTGACCTCAGCAAGACGGTGCCGGAACTTCTAAAAAAGGCCGGTTGCTCTGCTTTTCAGTTTTTCTTGATTGTCAGTATTACAGCCACCATCGTTGCAGGTGTGATCATTTCGAATTCAGGACGTTTCGTCGAATGGACCGATCCTGGGGTCCAGCTTATCGCGTTGGTCACAGCCATGATCACTTACGCCGCGATTTGGCGATTTGTAAAGAAAATTACGCGATAGCTGCCCGCTCGATCGGCCTTCGGGGCCCCGCATTCGGATGGCCATTCCCGCGTTCTGCACCAGCACCTTCAACACACCCGAACCCCTGCCCAATCTGGGGGCCGCCATCTCCGCTGCAGTGCAATAGACCAAGCGAAAAAGCCGCCAACCTTTTGCAAGGTTGACGGCTTTAGAATGTGGTTGCGGGGACAGGATTTGAACCTGTGACCTTCGGGTTATGAGCCCGACGAGCTGCCAGACTGCTCCACCCCGCGTCTGTATGCAATCATTATAAGGCGCTTTATGGATTTAGGCAATATTAATCTAAGCGCGATGTGCGATAGCAGCAGCGATAATCTTCCCTGGGGGCCATTTCGCTTAATTCCCGGTACGCCACACGGGGCGCAATCGGTGTAAAGTAAGCAGAAATCCAATATCACGGCTCCTTATGAAATTTTGTTCCGAGTGCGCCCACCCTGTCGTCCTGCAGATTCCCGAAGGCGACAACCGGCCACGTTATGTGTGCGCCCAGTGCGCCACCATCCATTATCACAATCCCAAGCTTGTCATTGGCTCCATTCCGGTCTGGGATGCCGACGGCCAGGTGCGCGTGCTGCTGTGCAAGCGCGCGATCGAGCCGCGCCACGGCTACTGGACCTTGCCGGCCGGCTTCATGGAAAACGCGGAAACCACGGCCGAAGCGGCCGTGCGCGAAACCGAAGAGGAAGCCGGCGCCGACATCGCCATCGGCGAGCTGTTTTCCCTGCTCAATGTCGCTCAGGTGCACCAGGTGCATTTGTTCTACCTGGCCCGCCTGCGCAGCCTGGAATTTGCTCCGGGCATCGAAAGCCTGGAAGTGCAACTGTTTGCCGAGCATGAAATCCCCTGGGACGAGCTGGCCTTCCCCACCATCCGCAGCACGCTGGAACTGTTCTTCGCCGATTGCGTCCAAGTGCGGGAAGGAGGCCGTTTCGGCTTCCACAGCCATGATATCGTGCGCCCGATGCGCATATCGAGCGCCCCTGACTACACATGATCCCCTGGCTTGAGCCCCATTCGCCCTTTCCCGACGTCGCCGACGCGCTGACGATCGACGCGCCCGGCCTGCTGGCCGCGGGCGCCGACCTGTCGCCCCAGCGCCTGCTGGCCGCCTACCAGCGCGGCATCTTTCCCTGGTTTTCCGAAGGCCAGCCCATCCTGTGGTGGAGCACCGACCCGCGCATGGTCCTCAAGACCGCCGACTTCAAGGTCAGCGACAGCCTGGCCAAGGCCCTGCGCCGGGTCGCCCGCAGCATGGACACCGGCGGGCGCTGGGAAATGCGCTTCGACAGCGCCTTCGAAGACGTCATGCGCGCCTGCGCCGCCCCCCGCAAGGATGGGCCCGGCACCTGGATTTCCGAGGACATCATCAGCGGCTACAGCGGCCTGCATGCGCTCGGCTATGCCCATTCGTCCGAACTGTGGCTCGATGGCGAACTCGTCGGTGGTGCCTATGGCGTGTGTATCGGCCGCATGTTCTACGGCGAATCGATGTTCGCCCGCGTGACCGACGGTTCCAAGATCGCCCTGGCCTACCTGGTCGACTTCCTGCGCCGGGCCGGCGTGACAATGATAGACTGCCAGCAAGAGACGGCGCACCTGGCCTCGCTGGGCGCGGCGCCCATGCCGCGCGCCGCTTTCCTGGCCCATTTGCGGCAGGCGATCCAGGAACCGGGCGTTGCCGGCTGGGACAGCCCGCCACGCTTGCACGGCATGCGGTAGAAAGGCCAAACTTTCGCTACAATGGACAGCAAGTCGCATCGAAAGCCCATGCATGACGCACTTAAATGACCTGCCCTTCTCGACGTTGCAGTTCTACACGACGGCGCCCTACCCGTGCAGCTATCTCGATGCGCGGCAAGCCCGCTCGCAAGTGGCCACCCCGTCGCACCTGATCAACGCCGACGTCTATTCCGAACTCGTCAAGAACGGCTTCCGCCGCAGCGGCATCTTCACCTACCGCCCCTATTGCGACAGTTGCCAGGCTTGCATCCCGGTGCGCGTGCGCAGCGCCGAATTTTCCCCCAGCCGCGGCCAGCGGCGCGCCTGGAACCGCCATGCGGCGCTGGTGGCCACCGTGGCCAACCTCAGCTTTTCGGACGAGCATTACGCGCTCTACCTGCGCTACCAGACCACGCGCCACGTGGGCGGCGGCATGGACCAGGACAGCCGCGACCAGTACGCCCAGTTCCTGCTGCAAAGCCGGGTCAATACCCGCCTGGTCGAATTCCGCGAAGCCGACGGCACCCTGCGCATGGTGTCCATCATCGACGTGCTGTCCGACGGCCTGTCCTCGGTCTACACCTTTTTCGACCCCGACGTGGCCGGCGCCTCCTTCGGCACCTACAACGTGCTGTGGCAGATCGCCCAGGCGCGCGAACTGGACCTGCCCTATGTCTACCTGGGCTACTGGATCGAGCAAAGCCCCAAGATGGCCTACAAGACCAATTTCCGGCCGCTGGAAGCGCGCATCAAAGGCGCCTGGAGTGTATTGACCGGCTAAGCATTCTGTGCGTTGGCAGGCTGTGCACGGTAAAATGCCGCACCAGTTCCCACCAGAGTCGCCCATGTCCCAGAAATTGCTGTATCTGCTGTCGCGCCCCCTGCTCTTTTCGCTCAATGCGGAAACGGCACACAACCTGACCCTGCCCGCCTTGCGCGGTGCCAACGCACTGGGCCTGACCGCGGCCGTGCGCAAGCCGGCGCCCGATCCGCGCACCGTCATGGGCATCACCTTCCCCAACCCGGTGGGACTGGCCGCGGGACTGGACAAGAACGGCGCCTATATCGACGCCCTGGCCGCGCTGGGATTCGGTTCGATCGAAGTGGGCACCGTCACGCCCAAGGCGCAGCCGGGCAATCCGAAGCCGCGCATCTTCCGCCTGCCGTCCAAGCACGCCATCATCAACCGCATGGGCTTCAACAACGAGGGGGTGGATGCCTTCGTGAAGAATGTGCAGTCGTCGAAGTTTTATCAGGAAAAGCGCGGCGTGCTGGGCTTGAACATCGGCAAGAACGCCGCCACCCCGATCGAGAACGCGGCCGACGACTACCTGCACTGCCTTGAGAAAGTCTACCCTTACGCCAGCTACGTGACGGTCAACATCTCGTCGCCCAATACCCAGAACCTGCGCCAGCTGCAGGGCGCGTCCGAACTCGACGCCCTGCTCTCGCAGCTCAAGCAGGCGCAGCTGCGCCTGGCCGACCAGCACAAGCGCTACGTGCCGCTGGCCCTGAAGATCGCGCCCGACGTCGACGGCGAACAGATCAGGAATATCGCCGACGCCCTGCTGCGCCACAAGATCGACGGCGTCATCGCCACCAACACCACCCTGAGCCACCGCTCGGTCGACCGCGTCAAGCATGGCCTGGAGACGGGCGGGGTATCGGGCGCGCCGGTGTTCGACCTGTCGAACATCGTCATCCGCGCGCTCAAGCTGGAACTGGGCAACGAGATCCCCATCATCGGCGTGGGCGGCATCATGCGCGGCAAGGATGCACTCGAAAAAATGAAACTGGGCGCGTCGCTGGTCCAGCTCTACACCGGCCTCATTTACGCCGGCCCGGGCCTGGTGCGCGAATGCGCGCGGGCGCTCAAGAACCATCATGCATAAGCAGGCGCTGGGCGGGTCGGGCTTGCTGGTATCGACAGCCTGCCTGGGCAGCATGACCTTCGGCGAGCAGAACACCGAAGCGGAGGCACACAGCCAGCTCGATTACGCGATCGAACGCGGCATCAATTTCATCGACACGGCCGAAATGTACCCGGTCATGCCGCGCGCGGAAACCCAGGGCGCCACCGAGCGCTTCATCGGCAGCTGGCTCAAGAAGAGCGGGCGCCGGGCGGACCTGGTCCTGGCCACCAAGATCGCCGGCCCCAATCCGGGCCTGCACTGGGTGCGCGGCGGCAAGCAGAACCTGGACGCGGCCAATATCCGCGCCGCCGTCGACGCCAGCCTGCGGCGCCTGCGGACCGACCATATCGACCTTTACCAGCTGCACTGGCCAAGCCGCAATGTGCCCATCTTCGGCGCCGCCGCCTTCGATCCGCGCAAGGAGCGCAAGTCGGTCGCCATCGACGAGACGCTGGCGGCCCTGGGCCGCATGATCGACGAAGGCAAGATCGGCCACATCGGCGTGTCCAACGAAAGCGCCTGGGGCGTCTCCGAATTCATCAAGCAGTCCGAGCTGAAGGGGCTGCCGCGCATTACCTCGCTCCAGAACCTGTACAACCTGACCGCGCGCAACGTCGAGACCAGCCTGCTCAACGAAACCTGCTACCGCGACAAGGTGGGCCTGATGGCGTACAGCCCGCTCGCTTTCGGCCAGCTCTCGGCCAAGTACCTGGACGACCCCAAGGCCCATGGCCGGCTGACGATCTTCCCGGCCAGCTGGAGCCCGCGCTACCTGCGCCCTTCGGTGCTGGCGGCGGTCAAGGAATACGCGGCCCTGGCGCGCGATCACGGCATGCGCCCGGCGCAAATGGCGCTGGCCTGGTGCTATTCGCGCTGGTTCGTGGCCTCGACCATCATCGGCGCCACCACGCTGGCGCAGCTGAAGGAAAACATCGATGCGCTGGACACGACCCTGCCCGACCAGCTGGTCGATGCCATCGATGCCATCCATGCGCGCATCACCAATCCAGGTGCCTGACGTCGCAGGCAACAAGAATTTTCCTTCGGTGAAACAATTCTGATCGCCCGCTCGCGGGACAGGTTAGAATTGGTGCGGATGATCATGATCAAGGACTGAGCGATGTTGGACGCCGCGGCCAGAAAGCACCGTTATCTCCGGCACCCGGCAAGTTTTTTGACATGTCTGCAGCTCGTGCTGCTCGCAAGCAGCATGGCGTTCGCGCGTGCCACGCCAGTCGTCACCTATCCACGCCCCGAATCGCTGGCCGACGCGCGCGCCAGCTATCCGCTCGCCCTGCTCGCACTGAGCCTGCGCAAAGCCGGCAACCCCTTCCGCCTGGCGGCCAGTGCGGTGCACATGCAGCAGGGGCGCGCCTTGCGCATGCTGGAACAAGGCAAGGGCATCGACCTGGTGTGGACCGTCACGTCGCAGGCGCGCGAAGATGCTTTCCTGCCCATCCGTATTCCCATCGACCGCGGCTTGATCGGCTGGCGCTTGCTGCTGATCCGGCCGCAGGAGCGCGCCCTGTTCGGATCGCTGGCGAGCGTCGCGGGGCTGATGCCATTGCGCGCCGGCCAGGGCCACGACTGGCCCGATACGGATGTGCTGCGCGCCAACCACCTGACGGTCTACACCAGCACCTCCTATGAGCGCCTGTTCAAGATGCTCGAACGCGGCCACATCCAGTACTTCCCGCGCGCCGTGTCGGAAATCTGGCAAGAGCTCGACGCCCATAGTGAAACGCCGCTTGCCGTGGCCGACGGCATCGTGCTCCACTATCCGGAAGCGCTGTATTTCTTTGTCAACAAGTCGAACACGGCGCTGGCCGCCGCCATCGAAAAAGGATTGCGCGCCGCGATCGCGGACGGCTCGATGGAGGCGCTGTTCCAGCAATTCCATGGTGCGGCCATCGCCCGTGCCGCGCTCGATCGGCGCACCGTGCTGATGCTGGCCAACCCGCTGCTGCCGGCCGCCACGCCGCTGGCCGACCGGGCCCTGTGGTACCACGCGCCGCGCGCACGCCGAGCGGCGCCATGAGGGAGCGCGCTGCCGCCTTCCTGCGCCAGAATCTCAGCGTACGGCTGATGCTGGCCTCGCTGCTATGCAGCGCCGTCATTTCCGTGCTGGTCAGCGCGGCGCAAATTTACATCCTGTACCGGCAGGATGCGCGTGCCGCCGGCGAGCGCTTCGGCCAGATCGAAGCGGGCTACCTGCCCGGCATCGCGGCCAGCCTGTGGGAAGTCGACACCGACGGCACCGACCTGCTGCTCAACGGCATTGCCAAGCTGCCCAATGTGGGCCGCGTCATCCTGCGCGACGAGACCGGACGCAGCTGGCTGCGCAACGCCGACACCGGCGGCCCCCCCATCGGACGGCGCAGCTTCCCCATCCTGTTCCGCGACGGTGATTTCAGCTACCCCCTTGGCTCGCTCTCGGTCGAACTGAGCGATCGTGCCGTCCTGGACCGGCTGACCGACCGCGCGGTCGGCATCACGATCACCTCGGCCAGTTCGCTCTTGCTTGGCTCGCTATTTTTCCTGTTCATCGTCCGGCGCTGGGTGACCCGCCATCTGCAAACGATGGCCCAGTTCGTGCGTACCATGGACCTGAAACAGGCCGGCGTGCCGCTGCGCCTGGACCGGCCGCAGCGCCAGGGCATCGACGAGCTGGACTATGTCGTCCACGCCATCAACCAGATGCGCGACAAGGTAGCGCAAGACTTGCTGGACATGGCGCGCATCGAGGCCGAATTGCGCTTGCACCGCGACCACCTCGAAGAACTGGTACGGCAGCGCACGCTGACGATCGAGGAAAGGAATGGCCAGCTGGCCCTGGCCACCGACAAGGCCGAGGCGGCCAACCGCGCCAAGAGCGAATTCGTCGCCAACATGAGCCATGAAATCCGCACTCCGATGAATGCGGTGCTGGGCGTGACCCGGCTGCTCGAGACGACGGCCTTGACCGCGCCCCAGCGCAACTATGTCGGCATGATACGCTCGGCCGGCCAGTCTCTGATGGGGATCCTGAACGACATCCTCGACTTTTCCAAGATCGAGGCCGATCGCATGGAACTGTCGGCGGCGCCGTTCGCGCTCGACGAGGTGCTCGACGCCATCGCCGCCATCATGGCCGTCAATGCGGGCGACCGGGAACTGGAACTGGCCATCGGCATCGATGCCGGCGTGCCGCACAGGCTCAGCGGCGACGCCATGCGGCTGCAGCAAATCCTGGTCAACCTGGTGGGCAACGCCATCAAGTTCACCGAACGTGGCGAAGTGGCGCTCCTGGTCGAGCAGCTGCGGCGCGACGGCGAGACCTGCGTGCTGCGCTTTTCCGTCACCGATACCGGCATCGGCATGGACCAGGCGCAGCTGGGGCGGGTGTTCGCCGCCTTCGGCCAGGCCGACGCGAGCATCACGCGCCGCTTCGGCGGCACCGGCATCGGCCTGACCATCTGCCAGCGCCTGGCCGGGCTGATGGGCGGAACGATCGACGTCGACAGTGCCCTGGGGCGGGGCAGCCGCTTCAGCCTGACCTTGCCGCTGGTGGCCCTGGCCGATGCCCCGGCCGCCGGCGGCCATGGCGCGATGCGCCTGCTGGTCGTCGATGACAATGCCACCAGCCGCGACTACCTGTGCCGCACCATCGGCGCCTTGGGCTGGCATGCCGATGCGGCCGCGTCCGGCGCCGACTGCCTGATTCTGGCGGGCCGCCGGGGCGCCGCCTACGACGCCGTGCTGGTGGACTGGCGCATGCCCGGCATGGATGGGCTGCAAACGCTGCAGGCGCTGCGGGCGCTGCCGGGCGGCGCCGGGCGGTCGGACCCGGCCCGCGACGATGCGGCGCTGCCGGTGCTGCTGATGGTCAACGCCTGCGCCCGCGACGCCCTGGACCGACAGCAGGCGGGCGCGCAGGCCGCTGCCATTCTGATCAAGCCGGTCACCGGCGTCACGCTCGTTTCCGCGCTTCAGGAACGGATGGCCAGGCGCGCCGGCGCGCCGGCGCCGGCCAGCGCCGCCACGCCGGCGCCGGCGCGCCTGGCCGGCGCCCGCCTGCTGCTGGTGGAAGACAATCCGCTCAACCAGTTCGTGGCCAAATCGCTGCTGGAACATGCCGGCGCAACAGTGGAGATCGCCGGCGACGGCCAGCAGGCCGTCGACCTGCTGCGTGCCGATGCCCGCCGCTGCGATGTGGTGCTCATGGACATGCACATGCCGGTTCTCGATGGCGTGTCGGCCACGCGCCATATCCGCGGCGAACTCGGACTGACGCTGCCGGTGCTGGCGATGACGGCCGGCGTGATGGCATCGGAACGGGATCGCTGCATGGCCGCCGGCATGGACGACTTCATCGCCAAGCCCATCGATGTCGAGCAGATGCTCGGCGTGATCGAACGCCACCTGCCGGCGTCCCCGCCTTGCCCGGTGCCGATCCGCTGACCGGCACATCGCGGCCTCGCCGATGATCACGCCATGTCGCGTCGCCCTCGCCTGCCTGCCGCGGATCACGGCGCCGGGCGCCCGAACCGATTCGTCCGTCGCGTGTGTTGGGTTTGGTTTATAGTTGTATTTTCTATTTTGCTACTATTACTGGAAAGTACGGCATGACCTCCGAATCAAGCGGCGCCGCCAGCAACAGCATCGACCAGCGTTTCCGGCTGTTTGTGGCGGGCGTGACCGACTACGCCATCTACATGCTCTCGCCCGAGGGCACCGTCAGCAGCTGGAATGCCGGCGCCCAGCGCTTCAAGGGCTATGCCGCCGACGAAATCATCGGCCAGCATTTCTCCCGCTTCTATTCGGAAACCGACCGCGCCAACAAGGTGCCCGAGCGCGCCCTGCGGACCGCGCTCAACGAAGGCAAGTTCGAAGACGAAGGCTGGCGCATCCGCAAGGATGGCAGCCGCTTCTGGGCCAGCGTGGTCATCGACCCGATCCGCGATGAAGACGGCGTCCTGGTCGGCTTCGCCAAGATCACGCGCGACATCACCGAACGCAAGCGCGCGGCCGACGCCTTGCACGCCAGCGAGGAAAACTTCCGCCTGCTGGTGCAGGGCGTGACCGACTACGCCATCTACATGCTCTCCCCCACCGGCCTGGTAACCAACTGGAATGCGGGCGCGCAGCGCATCAAGGGCTATGCCGAAGCGGAAGTGATCAACACCCATTTTTCGCGCTTTTACACGCCCGAAGACAATGCGCGCGGGCTGCCCGCGCTGGCGCTGGCCGAAGCCCAGGCGCGCGGCCGCTTCGAAAGCGAGGGCGTGCGCGTGCGCAAGGATGGCACGCGCTTCGCGGCCCACGTGGTGATCGACCCGATCCGCAACAGCTTCGGCGAGCTGATCGGCTTCGCCAAGGTGACGCGCGACATCACGGAACGGCAGAATGCCGCCAGGGCCCTGGAAAAAACCAGGGAAGCGCTTTTTCAGTCGCAGAAACTGGAAGCGATCGGCAAGCTGACGGGCGGCGTGGCCCACGATTTCAACAATCTGCTCAGCGTGATGTCGAACGGCGTGAGCATCCTGCAACGGCGCCTGCGCGACCCCGAGGACGTGCGCGTGCTCGACGCCCTGGCGCGCGCGGCCAGCCGCGGCGCCAAGCTGACCCAGCAACTGTTGACCTTCGCCCGGCAACAGCCGCTGGACCAGGCCAACCACAATATCAATGAACTGATCATGTCGTTCGAGACGGTGCTGCGGCGCGCGGTCAACCGCTCGGTCGCCTTCGAGGCGGAGCTGGCGCCCGACCTGCCGCTGGTGCTGGTGGACGGTCCGCAGGTGGAAGCGGCCATCCTCAACCTCATCGTCAATGCCCGCGACGCCACCTTTGATGGCGGCACCATCACGCTGGCAACCCGGCGCGCCTACCTGGCCGCCGGGGCCGTCGAGGGGATGGACGAAGGCGTCTATGTCGCCATCTCCGTGAGGGACACCGGCCATGGCATGTCGGAAGAAACGGCGGCGCGCGCCATCGAACCGTTCTTCACCACCAAGCCGGTGGGCCAGGGCACAGGCCTGGGCCTGAGCCAGATCTATGGCCTGGTACAGCAATCGGGCGGCGGCATGTCCATCGAATCCGAAGTCGGCAAAGGCAGCACCGTGACCCTGTATTTCCCGGCCCTGCCCGGGAGCGCCGTGGCCGGCGCGACCGCCGACAAGCCCACCGAAGTGGCGCTGGTGGTCGACGACCAGCCCGATGTGCTGGACATGGCGTCGGAACTGTTCCGCGCGCTGGGTTACCACGTGCTGGCCGCCAGCAATGGCGGCGAGGCGCTGCAGATCCTGAAACGCACGCCGAAAGTGGACGTGCTGTTCTCGGACGTGGTCATGCCCGGCATGACCGGCATCGAACTGGCGCAGCAGGCGCGCGCGCACGCGCCGGCCATGAAGATCCTGCTGGCCTCGGGCTACACCGCGCCGGCGCTGGCGACCGCGCAGGAAGCGGTCATCGACTTCGAATTCGTGCGCAAGCCCTATACGGTGTCGCAGATCCTCAAGCACCTGCGTTCCTAGGGCTATTCCTTGTCGACGGCCAGGGCCCGTTCGATTTCCGCGCGCGTCAGATCGGGCGCGAACTGCGCAATGAAATGGTAGGCGTACTGGCGCAGGTAGGCGCCCTTGCGCACGGCCAGGCGCGTCACGTTCGGCGCGAACAGGTGCGACGCTTCCACCGCGCGCAAGCCCTTGTCGCGTCCATGGTCGAAGGCCATCGAGGCCACGATGCCCACGCCCAGCCCCAGCGATACATACTGCTTGATGACGTCCGAATCCATCGCCGTGAGCACGATGTCGGTCTTGACGCCGGCCGCGGCAAAAGCGGCGTCGATATGCCCGCGCCCGGTGAAGCCGACGTCGTAGGTAATGAGCGGCCAGGCCGCCAGGTCCTCGAGCCGGATCGGCGAACTGTTCAGCAGCGGGTGGCCGTCCGGGACCACGATCAGGTGGCTCCAGCGGTAGCACGGGAAGGACACCAGGTCGGGAAATTGCGACAGGCCTTCGGTGGCGATGCCGATATCGGCCTTGCCCGACAGGACCCATTCGGCGATGTGGTCGGGCGCGCTTTGCTGGAGCGCGATGCGCACTTCGGGAAAATCGGCGCGGAACGATTGCACCGCTTTGGGGAGCGCATAGCGCGCCTGCGTGTGGGTGGCGGCGATGGTCAGGGTGCCGCTGCTCTGGCCCGCGTAATCGAGGCTGGCCTGCTGCAGGTTTTCCGCTTCCACCAGCAGGCGGTCGATGATCTTCAGGATGCCCTTGCCCGGTTCGGTCATGCCGGTCAGGCGCTTGCCGTTGCGTTCGAAAATGACGACGCCCAGTTCATCTTCGAGTTCGCGGATCTGGCGCGACACCCCGGGCTGCGACGTGAACAGCGCATTCGCCACTTCGGTCAGGTTGTAGCCGCGGCGCGCGGTTTCGCGAATGGAGCGCAATTGTTGAAAGTTCATATCGCGGCGCCTCCGTCGACGAAGACATGCATGCGGCGCGGGCGCACCAGCAGGGTATCGCCTTCCTTCACCTGCAGCTGGCGGAAGCGCTCGTTCGGAATGACCGCCTCGATCAGTTCCGCGTTGTCGGCCCGTTCGAGGTCGAGCTGGGCCAGCGGGCCGATCGCATGCGCGCGGCGCAGCTTGACGACGATGCCTTCGCCGCCCTGCACGTAGCGGTCGATATCGAGGTCGTGCGGGCGCACATAGGCGATGCCCTTGCTGTCCCGGACCTGCGCATGCTCGGCCACCTGGAAGCTGGCGTCGCCGCTGGCCAGCACGCCTTCATGCACGCGCCCGTGGAACAGATTCACATTGCCCAGGAAGCCGTACACGAAAGGCGACGCCGGATGGTTGTAGACCGCGTCGGGCGTGCCGAGCTGCTCTACCCTGCCCTTGTTCATCAGGACCACCTGGTCGGCCACTTCCAGCGCTTCTTCCTGGTCGTGGGTGACGAAGATGCTGGTCACGTGCAGGTCGTCGTGCAGGCGGCGCAGCCAGCGCCGCAGTTCCTTGCGCACCTTGGCGTCGAGCGCGCCGAAAGGTTCGTCGAGCAGCAGCACGCGCGGTTCGACCGCCAGCGCGCGCGCCAGGGCGATGCGCTGGCGCTGGCCGCCCGACAGCTGCGGCGGAAAGCGGTCGGCCAGCCAGTCGAGCTGCACCAGGTCGAGCAGCTGGTGCACCTTGTGGCGGATCTGTTCTTCGCTGGGGCGCTCGGCGCGCGGCTTGACGCGCAGGCCGAAGGCCACGTTTTCGAACACCGACATGTGCTTGAACAGCGCGTAGTGCTGGAACACGAAGCCGACCTGGCGTTCGCGCACATGGCGCGCCGACGCATCTTCGCCATCGAGCAGCACCTGCCCCGCATCGGGATGCTCCAGGCCCGCGATGATGCGCAGCAGCGTGGTCTTGCCGCAGCCCGAAGGCCCCAGCAGCGCGGTCAGTTCGCCGGCCGGGAACTGCAGCGTTACATTATCCAGGGCGACGAATTCGCCAAAGCGTTTATTGATGTCGCGCACTTCGATCGTCATGATGCATGCTCCCTGTTGCGTGCTTCTGCATCGACCGGGTCGGTCTGGTGCAAACGCCATTCGATAATTGATTTGATCGCCAGGGTCACCAGCGCCAGCAATGCCAGCAGCGAGGCCACGGCGAAGGCGGCGGCGAAGTTGTATTCGTTGTAGAGGATCTCGACCTGCAGCGGCATGGTATTGGTCTCGCCGCGGATATGGCCGGACACCACCGACACCGCGCCGAACTCGCCCATCGCCCGCGCATTGCACAGGATGACGCCGTACAGCAGGCCCCATTTGATGTTCGGCAGCGTCACGCGCAAGAAGGTGTTCCAGCCCGAGGCGCCCAGCACCAGCGCGGCTTCTTCTTCCTCGTTGCCCTGCGCCTGCATCAGCGGTATCAGTTCGCGCGCCACGAACGGGAAGGTGATGAACACCGTGGCCAGCACGATGCCCGGCACCGCGAACAGGATCTTGATGTCGTGCTCCTGCAGCCAGGGGCCGATCCAGCCCTGGGCGCCGAACATGAGCACATAGATCAGGCCCGAGATCACCGGCGAGACCGAAAACGGCAGGTCGATCAGGGTGAGCAGCAGGCTCTTGCCGCGGAATTCGAACTTGGCGATGGCCCAGGCCGCGCAGACGCCGAACACCAGGTTGAGCGGCACCGAAATGCCGGCCGCGATCAGGGTCAGCTTGATGGCCGATACCGCGTCCGGATCGGTGATGGCGGCCACGTAGGCTTCCCAGCCCTTCTTGAACGCTTCCGCGAACACGGCCACCAGCGGCACGAACAGGAACAGCGTCAGGAAGCCCAGGGCCACCGTCAGCAGGGCCACGCGCACCCATGCCGGTTCCAGCACGCCTTTCGACACGGTGATGCGTTCGCTCATTTGCCGCTCCTCTTGCGCGTCCAGGCCTGCAGCAGGTTAATCGTCAGCAGCAGGATGAAGGAAGTCACCAGCATCACGCAGGCAATCGCGGTGGCGCCGGCATAGTCGTACTGTTCCAGCTTGGTGATGATGAACAGCGGCGTGATCTCGGACACCATGGGCATGTTCCCGGCGATGAAAATGACCGAGCCGTATTCGCCGGTGGCGCGCGCGAAGGCCAGCGCGAAGCCGGTCAGCATGGCCGGCATGATGGTCGGGAAAATGATGCGGGTGAAGGTTTGCAGCGAGGTGGCGCCCAGGCTGGCGGCGGCTTCCTCGAGTTCGCGTTCGGCGTCTTCCAGCACCGGCTGCACCGTGCGCACCACGAAAGGCAGGCCGATGAAGGTCAGCGCCACCACCACGCCCACCGGGGTGAAGGCGACCTTGAAACCGAAGGCGCTGTCCAGGTAGCGTCCGATCCAGCCATTGGTGGAATACAGGGCGGTCAGGGTGATGCCGGCCACCGCGGTCGGCAGCGCGAACGGCAGGTCGACCAGGGCGTCGATGATGCGCTTGCCCGGAAACCGGTAGCGCACCAGCACCCAGGCCACGATGCCGCCGAACACCACATTGATGGAAGCGGCGATCAGCGAGGCGCCGAAGCTGAGGCGATAGGACGCCATCACCCGTTCCGAGGTCACCGCGGCCCAGAAGGCTTCCCAGGTCATGGTGAAGGTTTTCAGGAACACGGCCGAGAGCGGGATCAGGACGATCAGCGCCAGGTAAAAGATGGTGAAGCCGAGCGAGAGGCCGAAGCCGGGCATGACCCGGTACGGTGGCGCGCGCTTGGCGGGGGGAGTGGTCATTGCAGCCCTCTTATTACTAATACATCTAAGAAGACTCAATAATCTCAGATATTCCTCATAAAGCAAACGAAGCAATCTTCATTTGCATAGATGAAAAATGCTCTTAGGAGTCGTCCTAATAGATGAGCTTGGCAGCGACACCGGTCAGTGTCATGGCCAGCAGGGCGCGCAGGAATTTTTCCGGCACCGAACGGGCTACCCAGGAACCGAGGGTAATGCCGGGCACCGAGCCGATCAGCAGCATGGCCAGCAATTCCCAGTTGATGGAACCGAGCCACCAGTGGCCGAAGGCGGCGATGGCGGTCAAGGGCACGGCGTAGGCGATGTCGGTGCCGGCCACTTCGGCGGCGGTCAGGCGCGGATACAGCATGACCAGCAGCGTGGCGCCGATGGCGCCGGCCCCGATCGAGGAAATGGTGACCAGGGTGCCCAGCACCAGGCCGGACACGACGGTGGCCGTGTCCAGGGCGCGGCCCTGCAACTGGCGTTCCGGATGGGCGTTCAGCCAGGCCAGCATCTTGCCCTTGAACAGCAGCGCGATCACGGTCAGCATGACCGAACCGGCGATCGAATAACGGATCAGTTGGCCGACCGAGGCGTCCAGGGTGCCGAACTGCTTCAGGGCCAGGGTGGTCAGGACGGCGGCCGGCAAGGCGCCCATGCACAGGCGCTTGACGATGTCCCAGCGCACGGTGCCGCGCAGGCGGTGGGTGAAGGTGCCGGCGGTCTTGGTGATCGCGGCGAAAGCCAGATCGGTGCCGACCGCCACCGAGGGTGGCACGCCGAACAGCAGAGTCAGCAGGGGCGTCATCAGGGAACCGCCGCCCACGCCGGTCATCCCGACCAGCAAGCCGACTGCAAAACCCGAAACGATATATGTCATTAACATGCGCGAACCCCTAAAGTTACCGCAAGGGTAAAGGGGCTCGGCAGTAAACCAAACGACTAAAAGCTTATTTGCTTATGCGAGAAGGCGGGAACGGCCGCCCTCCGCGCAGGCGCTAGCGGTTCGGCTGCGGCGTCACGCGCAAATACGGGCGGGCTGCCGTGTAGCCTTTCGGATACTTTTGCTTGATGACTTCCGGATCCTGGACGGTCAGGGGAATGATGACGTCGTCGCCATCTTTCCAGTTGCCCGGCGTGGCCACGGTGTGCTTGTCGGTCAGCTGCAGGGCGTCGATGACGCGCAGCACTTCGTCGAAGTTGCGGCCGGTGCTCATCGGATAGGTGATCTGCAGGCGGATCTTCTTGGCCGGGTCGATCACGAACAGCGAGCGGACCGTGGCCGTCACCGACTGTTCCGGATGGATCATGTCGTACAGCACGGCGACCTTTTTATCGGCGTCGGCGATGATGGGGAAGCCCACCACCGTCTGCTGGGTCTCTTCGATATCCTTGATCCAGGTCTTGTGCGTTTCCACCGGGTCGACCGAGAGCGCGATCGCCTTGACGTTGCGCTTGTCGAATTCCGGCTTGAGCTTGGCGGTCAGGCCCAGCTCGGTGGTGCACACCGGGGTAAAGTCGGCCGGGTGCGAAAACAGCACCACCCAGGAGTCGCCTGCCCATTCGTGGAATTTGATCTTGCCGACGGAACTGTCCTGCTCGAAATCAGGGGCGGTATCGCCCAGACGTAATGTCATCGTGTTCTCCCTATGTTGATTGAATAAAAATGAGTCGGATGTCAATCATGCCGAAAAAGCCAGCCTCCTATTGTGCGCCAGATCGGCTATCCGCTGCAAACATCGCTGGCCCTGCGCCCAGTCGCCGATGCGCGAATCGGCATTGATATGGCCCAGCGCTCCTGCTTCGACCAGTTCGCAGCGCCAACGTGCGGCCCAGAGCGCCGCTTTTGTCGCGCTCATCCATGGATCGTTGGCGCTGGACACCATCAGCGATGGGCAGGGGAATGGGAGCAGCGGCAATTGCGTGGCCACGCCGAATTTGTCGGGGTCGGCCGGCGCCACCAGCAGGACGCCGGCAATATTGTCGTCATCGCGGGCGATGCTGTGGGCCACCGTCAGGCAGCCGAAGCTGTGCGCCACCAGCAGCGAGGGGCGCGGATCGCGCCGGCGCACCGCATCGAGCCGCGCGGACCAGGCCGCCAACTGGGGATGGTCCCAGTCGTCCTGCACCACGCGCTCGAATTCCGGGTGCGCGCGCTGCCAGCGCGATTGCCAGTGGTCCGGGCTGCTGTCATGCAAGCCGGGGACGATAATGACGTGAAAATCGGGAAAAAGTTGTGTGCCCATGGCCGCCTCCTGAACCGAAGGATACGGGCAGGCAAGGCGAAAGCGAAGGAATGCTTTCGTCTTAGCTTATGCGCCTGCGGCTAGTAAAAGCGGTTGAACAGGACCACGATCCAGCAGGCGCTGCACATGAAGATGCTCAGCATGACGGCGGCGCTGCCCATGTCCTTGGCGTTTTTCGACAGGGGATGGCGCTCCAGCGACACGCGGTCGACGATGGCTTCGATGGCCGAATTGATCAGCTCGACGATCAGCACGAAGATCAGCAGGGAAATCAGGAACATTTTCTCGAAGGCCGAGATCGGCAGCGCCAGGGCCGTGATGCTGAGGATGACGACCATCACCATTTCCTGGCGGAAGGCATGTTCATGCTTCCAGGCGGCTTTCAGGCCGGCAATCGCATAGCCCATGGCCGGCATGATACGCCCCAGGCCGCTCCTGCTTTTGAATTCGCTGACGGGTTCGGTCATGGTGCTTCCTGGGTGAATGGTGATGCAACATTATGCACGCTGTGGCCGCGCACGCCAATTGCCTTTCTTTTTCACATTGTGGTATAAAGTAGGGACATACTGCACTGCACCAACCACATCATGAAAATTGAAACCGTCGAAACGCCAAAAACATCCATCCAGGTGATCGAACGCATGGTCGCCCTGCTCGATGCCCTGGCCAATTACACCGATCCCGTGAGCTTGAAGGAATTGTCGAAAGTATCCGGCCTGCACCCTTCCACGGCCCACCGCATCCTCAACGACATGGTCATCACGCGCTTCGTGGACCGGGTGGAGCCGGGCACCTACCGCCTGGGCATGCGCTTGCTGGAACTGGGCAATGTGGTCAAGAGCCGGCTGTCGGTGCGCGAAGCGGCGCTCGACTTCATGCGCTCGCTGCACAAGAAAACCCAGCAGACCATCAATCTGTCGGTGCGCCAGGGCGACGAAATCGTCTATATCGACCGTGCGTTTTCGGAGCGTTCGGGAATGCAGGTGGTGCGCGCCATCGGCGGGCGCGGTCCGCTGCACCTGACCTCGACCGGCAAGCTGTTCCTGTCGGTGGACGAGCCCAAGGCCATCCGCGCCTACGCCACCCGCACCGGACTGGCCGGCCACAACAAGAATTCGATCACCGACCTGGCCAAGCTCGAGCGCGAGCTGAGCCTGGTGCGCACGCGCGGCTATGCGCGCGACAATGAAGAACTGGAACTGGGCGTGCGCTGCATGGCGGCAGGCATCCATGACGATACGGGCAAGCTCATTGCCGGCCTGTCGATCTCGGCGCCGGCCGACCGCTTGCAGGAAGAATGGCTGGAAGACCTGGTCAGCACCGCCAACCGGATTTCGGCGACGCTGGGCTACACCGGCGCGGCTTGAAAAAAATCAGCCCAGGCCGGGCGGCTTGAACGATTCCAGCCAGCGCCGGATCCGCCCGGCATCGGCCGTGCGCGACTGCTTGCCCTTGGAATCGAGGAAGACCATGATCACCGCCCTGCCCTGTATCATGGTTTGCATCACCAGGCAGCGCCCCGCTTCATTGATGAAGCCGGTCTTTTGCAGCCCGATATCCCAGTCGGGCATGGCCACCAGGTAGTTCGTGTTGTTGTAATGCATCATCCGCCCGCCGGCATCGACGATGGACTTCGGATCGGTCGAATATTCGCGCAGCAGGGGCTGGTGGTAAGCCGCCATGGCCAGCTTGGCCAGGTCGCGGGCGCTGGCCACATTCCTGCTCGACAAGCCGCTGGAATCGACATAGCGCGTATCGCTCATGCCCAGTTCGTGCGCCTTGGCATTCATGGCCGCCACAAAACCCTGCACTCCGCCCGGATAATTGCGGCCCAGCGCGGCAGCGGCCCGGTTTTCCGAACTCATCAGCGCGATATGCAGCAGGTTGGCGCGCGTCATTTGCGAACCCACGCGCAAGCGCGAACTGGTGAATTTTTCACGGTCGACGTCGTCGTCGGTGATGGTGATGACCTCGTTCATGTCCTGCCCGGCCTCGACCACGATCAGGCCCGTCATCAGCTTGGTGATGGAGGCGATCGGCAAGGCCACGTCGGAGTTTTTTTCGAACAGGATTTCGGAATTGTTCTGGTCCATGACCAGCGCCACATTGGACGCCAGCTCGAGCGGGTTCGGGGTATTTTTCAGGCCGGCCAGGTCGCCGGCGGACAGGCGTGGACGCTCGGGAATGCTTCCGGCGAGCATCACGCGCTGGTAGACCACCTTGCGCTTGCCATTGACCACGACCGTGCGGCGGATCAGCTTGCCACGCGGACCGGCCGAGGCGCGCAGACTCAGTTCCTTGCGTTTGAAGCGGGTCTTGCTGATCGCGGATTTCTTGGTCTTGCTCGCGCTGACACCTTGCTCCGAGCGGGCGGCCGTGGCCGGACTCAGGACAAACATCAGTGAAACAAATGCACCTAACACAAGCTTATACATCTGGAAATCCTTTACAGCGAACTGGTCATTCTTTGAAGCAGTGTAACAAAGCGCAGGGCTTGCGCAAGCGAAATTCAAACCTATTTGCACTTGCACAAGCGCATCACTAACTTGCTTCAGTGTACGCCTTATTCCAGGAAACGCGTGAAACCGGCGACCGGTTCGCGCGCGGTGATCAGGGTATTTTCGATCTTCGAGGGATCGGCATGGCCGAGCGCCATGCCGCACACCACCATCTCGCCGTCGGGCAGGTTCAGCTGTTCAGCAATGATGCGGTGGTACTGGGTGAAGGCTGCCTGCGGGCAGGTATCGAGCCCGCGCCCGCGCGCCGCCACCATGATGCTCTGCAAGAACATGCCGTAGTCGAGCCAGGAACCCTGCTCCATGACGCGGTCGATGGTAAAAATGAAACCGACCGGCGCATCGAAGAAATGGTAATTGCGGCCATGCTGGGCCGACATGCCGGCCTTGTTGTCGCGCGTCAGTCCCAGCAGTGCGTACAGGTCCCAGCCCACCTTGCGGCGCCGCTCGATATAGGGCGAGGTCCACACGCGCGGATAGTAGGCGTATTCCTCGGTGTGCTGGGCCGACAGCGCGGGGGCCGCGTGCACTGCCGCAATGGCCGCCGACAGGCGCGCCTTGGCCGCGCCCGTGAGCACATACACTTTCCACGGCTGGGTATTGGTGCCGGACGGCGCGCGCGCCGCCACTTCCAGGATGCGCTCGATGTCGTCGCGCGCGACCGGATCGGGCAGGAAGGCACGGATCGAGTGGCGGCTGGTGATGGCGGCATCGACGCATTCTTGTTGTTGACTCTGAATCATTGTTTTCCTTTATTTTTTAACCACGCACACGACGCCCACCACCGCCACCAGCATGCCCAGCGCGCCCAGCAGGCTGAACGCCTCGCCGAACATCAGCCAGGCCATGAGCGCCGTGGTGGGCGGGGTCAGGTACAGCAGGCTGGTCACTTCGGTGGCAGCACTGCGCCTGAGCAACTTGAACAGCAAGAAGATGGCCCCGATCGACAGGGCGAACACCGACCACAGCAAGGCGCCCGTGAATGCCGGCGTCCATTCTACTGCCGAGATACCCGGATCGAGTCCTTCGAACAGGATGGCCAGCGGCAGCAGCACGGCCACGGTCGAGGAAAACTGGATCACGGTGCCGGTGCGCAAATCGAAACGCGGGCAATAGCGCTTCTGGTACATGGTGCCGGCGGTAATGCTCAGCAGCGCCAGCACGCAATAGCCGATCGCCGCGGCCGACAGGCCGATCAGCGTGATCTTGGCATACACCACCATGGCAACGCCAGTCAGGCCGAACAGCAGGCCCAGCCACTGGCGCGGACGCACCGTTTCACCGATCAGGGGCGCGGCGGCGGCGGTCAGGATGGGCTGCATGCCCACGATCAGGGCGCACACGCCGGCCGGCATGCCCAGCTTGATGGCGCACCAGACGCCACCCAGATAGCCGGCCTGCAAGAGCAGCCCGGCAACGGCGATGTGGCCGATGTTGCCGCGCGGCCAAGGCGCCTTCCAGATCAACACGATGGGAACAAGCACCAGCAGCACGGCCAGGCAGCGCAGCAGCAGGAAGGTCAGCGGCGGGGCGAACGGCAAGCCGAACTTGGCCACGATGAAGCCTGTACTCCACAGCAAGACGAAAAAGACGGGGATGGGCGAGAGCCAGGCATGCGCTTGGCGCGTCGCAACATTTTTTTTGGCAATGTTTGACATTTATCAATAAATACGCGGGGGTTCACGCTTGCATTGAGCAAGTGCAAGCGGGTAGTGAATGGCAGCGACGAGTCTAGCATGTCGCGCCGGCAAGGGTTGCCGGAACGCCTTTTCCCCTATGAAAACACTTGATGGACTGGGAGCAAGGAATGCATGCGTGCGCGGTGGCGAGGGCGAACAACCGCGCCCGAAGCATTTATGCTGCACTGCACAAAACTGCTTGACTTCAATCTGGAAATCATTAGAATAGGGTTTGTTGCGCTGCACAATCCATCGTCCGGCCGGATTCACCAGATTTTCTGCTTCACCGGTTACAAGCAACATTTGATCTATAAACGATTTATCACCTATTTTGGAGAACACACATGTTTGCAATCCCTGAGCAGTTTTCGAACGCCACCAAAGCCAACTTCGAATCGCAGTTCGCTATTTTCTCGTCGCTGACCTCGAAAGCCTTCGAAGGCATCGAAAAGCTGGTTGAACTGAACCTGACCGCTGCCAAGGCATCGCTGGAAGAGTCGTCGATCGCCACCCGCCAGCTGCTGTCGGCCAAGGATCCACAGGAATTCTTTTCGCTGACCGCCGCCCAGGCACAGCCAACCGCTGAAAAAGCCATCTCGTACAGCAAGCAGCTGGCCTCGATCGCTGCCGGCACCCAGGCCGAATTCAGCAAGGCTGCCGAATTCCAGATCGCCGAGACCAACCGCAAGGTCATCTCCCTGGTCGACGAAGTCAGCAAGAACGCACCAGCCGGTTCGGAAAACGTTGTTGCCGTGATCAAAGCATCGATCGGCAATGCCAACGCCGGCTACGAGCAGCTGCAAAAGACCACCAAGCAAGCTGTTGAAGCCATCGAAACCAATGTGAACGCGGCTGTCAGCCAGTTCACCCAGGCAGCACAGAAAGTGGCTCCTAAAGCCGCTTCGAAGAAGTAATTCTTCCGCGCCAAATGAGAAACCCGCCTCGGCGGGTTTTTTTTCGTCTGCGCATTTGCTTTCGCCAATAATACTTGATCACGCGTGCATCGTGAAGCAAGTCGCCAGTGTGACGGCGCGCTGACAATGCATGGTCGCTCTGATGCAAAGCAAACAAGCGCCGTGCGGCGCTTGTTTGCAGCTCAATGGCTCAATAGAGTCGTCTGGATGGGCTATCGCTCGATAGTCATTTCCTTCTACTAAGACGATCAGAAAAATCCATGAACCCGACGAAGCTTGGCATGCTCTTGCCACTATTTTTCCTATACCCTGCCGCCTCTGCAACAAATGGCCTGAGCAATTGGCTGCAGACATCGCGTTACTTGCATTCAACCCAGGCCGACGAGATTGACACGATCATCATCGTCGGCAAGCGGCCCGGAACGCGCGATTGGGTATCAATCGACACCACAGCGCAATACCGCACAGGCCTGAGTATGGAAGGCGCTGGTGACGGCATGGCCGACCCGCCTTCGCAGAACAACTCAAACAAGGAGAAATGCAAATCGACGAAGAACCCGGTTGTGATCGCCACTGGTGAAAAGCACAAGAGTGAACCCGATTTTCAGGCCGGCGGACTGTATGGATTGTCCCTGACCCGCAGCTACCGCAGCGAGCATGCGGAAGGAAGCATGTTCGGACCGCATTGGCTCTCCAGCCTGGACGGACCAAAATTGCAGTATGCGGCGTGCACCGTTCCAAAACCCGGCTTTCATTGCATCCCATCGGCGATCACGTACACCAATGAAAATGGCACGTCCTTTGTATACCATTTCGTCAAGGAAGGTCCCCTGGAGGACGATGGGCGTCTCGTCGCGCGCAGGCCTCACGGCAAGCCAGGAACCGCCGCGTCAGCCGCGGAAGCTGGCGTGCCTGGCACGCCGGTGCGCCGTCCGACGGAGTACTACTACACCTCCTCGGATGCCGCTGCCACCGGCACGCTAACGTATTCGCCGTACAGACCGGCGTGGATACTCAGGGACAAAATGACATACGGCTTCAACTGGGATCTGCGGCTCGCGGTCATCCACGACAATGCCGATGCGATATTGCGGATCTATACCTGGATCAGTTCCGATGGCAACAATCCTCCCAAGCTCGATACGATTACGAGCATGGCGGGGCAGACCGTCAAATTTACCTGGGGCGCCAATAACCGGGTCGCGCAAGTGCAGGACAGCGGCGGGAATACCTGGGGCTACCAGTACAACGCCAACGGCATGCTCACCAAGGTGACAGCGCCGGGCACGAATCCAGACGTGCGCGAGTATCACTATGAGAATGCGGATCCCACGCTGCTGACGGGCATTACCATTGGTGGCCGCCGCTACAGCACCTACACCTATTACGGCAACCGGCGGGTGCACACAAGCGCGCTGGCCGGCGATGAGGAAAAGGATACCTTCGTCTACGGCGACATGAGCACCACGATCACGAACGCGCGGGGCCAGCAGGCAATCCACACCTTTACCAGCATCCAGGGCGAACTCAAAATTGCGTCGATAGAGCGGAACGGCACGTCGACGTGCGCGGGTGCCAGTGCCAAGACTTTCTACGATGCCAATGGCTACGAAGACTACACGCTCGACTGGAATGGCAACAAGACCGACTACACCTTCGACGATGCCGGTCGTCTGCTGGACGTCACGACGGCGGCAGGTACGCCGGATGCCTCAACGACTGTGAACACCTGGACCGGCGAGAACATCACCGGGGTCAGTTACAAGGATGCCGCCGGGACGCCTTACGCAGCGATTAGCTATTCCTACTACTCCAGCGGCCTGGAAGTCGACCGCATCGCCGAGGTAAACTATTCCGACATGAAGGGAAAGCAGCGCCTGACCAGGTATAGCTATGCTTTTCATCCGAACAAGGTCCTGGCGAGGCAGAATACCAGGACGGTGCTGCCTGGCAGGGAACTCGCGTACACCGTACATTTTGACGGCGCAGGGAATATCAGCGGCACCACGAATCCCCTGGGCCACACCGTCACCATGTCCGACCATACCGGTCTGGGGATGCCGCGCACGATTGTCGACGCCAACGGCGTCACCACTTCCTTTGCCTACAATCCCAACGGCACCCTCGCCACGATGACCGAGACTGGCAACCGCGTGACGACAACGAGCTACAACAGCGCGCGACAGCCAACCCTGATCACCTACCCGGATGGTTCGGCTACCCGCTACAACTACGCGGCATCGGGCCGCATCGAGGCAATCGGCAACGCGCGCGGAGAATTCGCCAGCATCGTGCTTGACCTGGCCTCCAACTCGGTTCGCGAATCTTCCGCGCGCAGCGTGCCGACTGCCGGTGCGCGCGGCCCGGTCGCCGAAGCGAGCGGCGAATTCAGCAGCAACACCGTACTCGATTCCCTGGGCCGGCCGTATGCGAAGGTCGGGAACAAGGGCCAACGCCTGGATATTCGTTATGACAACAACGGCAACGTCCATGCGGTCACCGATGCACAGGGCCATGTCACGGACTTTGATTACGATGCGCAGAATAGGCTTGTGAGAATTATCGCTCCGGATGGCGGGGTGACACACACCAGGTACGACGGTGCGGGCAGGGTCAGGGAAGTGAGTGACCCACGCGGGCTGACAACCGTCTACGCCTACAACGGCTTCGGCGATGTCAGCAGCATTGCCAGCCCGGATACAGGCGTCACCACCTTCGACGACTATGACGATGCGGGACGCTTGTTGCAGGAAACGCGCGCGGACGGCAGGGTCATTGCCTACTCCTGGGATGACCTGGGGCGCATGCGGTCGCGCCGCAGCGGCAATGCGGCCGAACAGTTCAACTACGATGAAGGGCCTTATGGCAAAGGGCGCCTGTCCAGTTTCAGCGACATGTCGGGCAGCACGGTTTATGGCTTCGCCGCGTCGGGCGCGATCATTTCGCAGCAGAACGATATTCATGGCGTCAAGTTCCAGACGAACTGGGCGTACAACGCGGCAGGCCGGCTGGAAGGCATGAGCAACAGCAGCGGATTCATCCTTGGCTACGAATACGACCAGCATGGCCGCCTTAAGACCGTAGGCAGCAATCTCGGCGGCACCTGGTCAGTCCTGGCCGATTCATTCATCTATCAACCGGCCACCGATGCGATGTATGGATGGCGCTTTGGAAACGGATTGCCACGGATGGTCACGCTTGACGAGGATGGGCGCCTGGAAAAACTGGCGTCTCCTGGCATACACAGCCTGGGCTATGAATACCATACGACAGGGACAATTTCGAAGATCATTGACGCCGTCTTTCCGGAACTGACCACGGGCTACGCCTACAACGAGACGGCGAGGCTCAACAGCGTGACGCGCATCGGCGACGGACAAATCTTCAATTGGGACCAGGTTGGCAACCGCAAGGAGCATCGGCGCGACAGCCAGGGGGACTTTGTCTACGACCGCGACGAACGCAGCAATCGTCTCAACGGCTGGAGCGGCGGCGGAAAAAGCAGGACCTTTGGCCACGATGCGGTCGGCAACGTGGAGACCGAAACCCGGAACGATGGACAGCGCCGCTACACCTATGACGCCTTCAACAGGATGAACGGTGCCTACGTCGATGGCGTACACGTGGGCGACTACCGCATCAACGCACTGAATCAGCGAGTGTACAAACTTGCCAACGGAGGTGCGGTGGCGTCGATTTACGGACCTAGCGGCGAACTGCTTGCGGAAATCGGGCCGACAGTGACGAACTATGTCTGGCTCGGCGGGCAGTTGCTGGGCCTGTCACGCAACGCGACATTCTATGCAAGCCACAACGATCAATTGGGACGGCCAGAGGTCATGAGCGATGCCAGTGCCGCAGTCGTGTGGCGCGCCGTCAACGCCGCCTTCGACCGCCGTGTCATTACCGATGGCATTGGCGGCATGAACGTCGGATTCCCTGGCCAGCACTTTGACGATGAGACGGGACTTTTTTACAATTGGAATCGCTACTATGATCCGTTGCTCGGCAGGTATCTACAAAGTGATCCAATAGGCTTAGCAGGTGGGGCCAACACCTTCACTTACGCGAATGGCGATCCCGTTAGTTCAGTCGATCCTACCGGCGAAGTCGGATTGCCGGGCTTGCTCATCGGTCTCGGATTTGAAGCGGGCATGCAAGCCTACAATAACTATAAGAATGGATGCGACATGCTTGCGTTGGAAAACTACAACTTCAAATTGATTGCTGTCTCTGGCGCAATTGGTGCGGTCGCGCCTGGCATGTTAGCCGTAGGCAAAACCGCTTTGAGATCAGGAAGTGCCATTAGGACCTTATCCAGCCAGGTAGGCCGCACTGCGACGCGCCAAGCGAAGCTGGAAAGTCGAATCTCAGCACATAAGGAAGCCATTGCTGACGTAGTAATCCCTCAAGCGGCATTCCAAGGGCTCAAGGCAGCCTATGGCGAAGTCTTTGGTGATGACGATAAATGCAAATGCAAGGAATAGACGTGCGAAAACTTCGAAGAATGCATATTTATGCCATTGGTGTGGGCATCCTAGGTGCCGTTATCATTCCACTTGACAATGCCCTTGATAGCACCTTTTGGTTCTTGGTTACTACGATTTTGTACATACTGATTGTCCGAATGATCGCTGACAAATATGGCCGACCGTGAGAGTTTAGGTTCCAACGAGTTGTATGAACAAACGGAAACGCAGTTGGAGCCAAATTGCCGGTCGGAACCACTTTGGTGCCTCATAGGCCGCCAAAGCAGTCACGATCGAATCGTACGCCCGAAGTATGGCGCGCAACCACATCGAACGTAGCGATGGAAAGAAGTTATTCGCCGAGGTAGGCGGCCTTGACCCGGGGATCGTGCAGCATGTCGTCGGCATTGCCGCTCATGATGACCGAACCGGAATCCATGACATAGCCGCGGTGCGATGCTTCCAGCGCCAGCTTGGCGTTCTGCTCGACCAGCAGGATCGTGATGCCCTGCTTCGACACATCGCGGATCACTTCGAAAATCTTTTCCACCATGATGGGCGACAAGCCCATGGACGGCTCGTCGAGCAGCAGCAGTTTCGGATGGCTCATCAGCGCGCGCGCCATGGCCAGCATCTGCTGTTCGCCGCCCGACAAGGTGCCCGCCAGCTGGCCCGCGCGCTCTTTCAGGCGCGGGAACACGGTGAACCATTTCTCGACGTCGGTCTCGATGACCGCCTTGTCATTGCGCGTGTAGGCGCCCATCAGCAGGTTTTCCAGGATGGTCATGCGGGTGAACACGCCGCGCCCTTCCGGTACCATGGCCAGGCCGCGCTGGACCATCTCGAAGGACTTGACGTCGCGCAGCGGCTGGCCGGCGTAACTGATCACGCCATCGACCTTGCATGGCGGCAGCGTGCCGGTGATGGCCTTGAGCGTGGTGGTCTTGCCCGCGCCATTGGCGCCGATCAGCGTGACCAGCTCGCCCTTGTTCACTTCCAGGTCGATGCCCTTGACCGCCTTGATGCCGCCGTAAGCGACCTTCAGTCCCTGGATCTTGAGTATGGTTTCGCTCATGCGTGGGCTCCTCCCAGGTAGGCTTCGATCACAGCCGGATTCTTTTGTATGTCGGCCGGTAAGCCTTCTGCGATTGGTTTGCCGTATTCCAGCACGGTGATGCGGTCGCACAAGCCCATCATCAACTTCACGTCGTGCTCGATCAGCAGCACGGTCTTGCCTTCGTTCTTGATTTTCACCAGCAGCTCGCGCAGGGCCAGTTTTTCGGTCGCGTTCATGCCGGCCGCCGGCTCGTCGAGCGCCAGCAGTTGCGGATCGGTGGCCAGGGCGCGCGCGATTTCGAGGCGGCGCTGGTCGCCATACGACAGGAATTTGGAGGTGCGCTTGGCGAACGCGCCGATGCCCACGAAGTCCAGCAATTCCTGGGCCCGCTGGCGGATCGCCGCTTCTTCCAGGCGCGCCGCCTTGTGGCGGAACACGGCGCCGAACACGCCTTGCTTGGTGCGCACATGGCAGCCGACCATCACGTTTTCGAGCGCGGTCATTTCGCCGAACAGGCGGATGTTCTGGAAAGTACGGGCGATGCCGGCCTTGGCCACTTCATGCGGCGCGGACGGCGAATACGGTTTGCCGGCCAGCTCGAAGGTGCCGGTATCGGGCTGGTACAGGCCGGTGATGACGTTGAAGAAAGTCGTCTTGCCGGCGCCGTTCGGGCCGATCAGGCCGTAGATCTGGCCCTTGGTGATCTTGATGCCGACATTGGTCAGCGCCTGCAGGCCGCCGAAGCGCTTGTTCACGCCGGCGATGTTAAGAATAATCTGTTCGCTCATGGTCATTCCTTACGCGGCCGGGAAGGCGTCGGCTTTGTTGGTCTCGGCCGCCTCGGGGCGGTCTTCATGCTTGGGCGCGGGCCACAGGCCGGCCGGACGGTTCAGCATGATCAGGACCATCGCCAGGCCGTACAGCAGCTGGCGCAGCACTTCCGCTTCGATCAGCACCTTGCCGAACACGGCAATCTGGAACGGTTCGACCACGTGGCGCAGCACTTCCGGCAAGGCCGCCAGCAGCACGCCGCCCATGATCACGCCCGGGATGTGGCCGATGCCGCCCAGCACCACCATGGCCAGCACGGCGATCGATTCGGTCAGCGAGAACGATTCCGGCGACACGAAGCCCTGGAAGGAAGCGAACATGGCGCCGGCCACGCCGCCGAAGGAGGCGCCCATGGTGAAGGCCAGCAGCTTGACGTTGCGGGTATTGATGCCCATGGCCTTGGCCGCGATTTCATCTTCGCGGATCGCCACCCAGGCACGGCCCAGGCGCGAATGCTGCAGGCGCGCCGTGACGAACACGATGGCGATGCACAGGAACAGGAACAGGAAATAGTAGGCATTGACCGACGGCATGCCGTAGTCGCCGATGAAGACGGTGGCCTTGGAACCGGGCTCGCCCGCCAGCGACACGCCGAAGATGCGGATCGGATCGATCAGGTTGATGCCCTGCGGACCGTTGGTGAAGTTGATCGGGTCGTTCAGGTTGTTCATGAAAATGCGGATGATCTCGCCGAAGCCCAGGGTCACGATGGCCAGGTAGTCGCCGCGCAGTTTCAGCGTCGGCGCGCCCAGCAGGGCGCCGAAGAAACCGGCGGTGGCCGCGGCCAGCGGCACGATGACCCACACCGACAGGTGGATGCCGGTCTGCTGGATCTCGGGGCCCATGACGGCGATCAGCCAGTCGGCCAGCACCGGGTACTGGTAGACCAGCGATTCGAGCAGGGCTGCGAACTGCGGCGAAGCGAGCAAGCCCGTCATGTAGGCGCCCACCGCGAAGAAGGCGATATAGCCCAGGTCGAGCAGGCCGGCGAAGCCGACCACGATGTTCAGCCCCAGCGCCAGCATGATGTACAGCAGCGCCATGTCGATGATGCGGACCCAGGAATTGCCGAACTGCTGGGCAATGAAGGGGAAGATCAGCAGGCCGATCAGCACGAAACCCATGCTGATGTACGCCTTTTTCTTGTCGTGTTCGACGTCAAATGAGAGCAGAGCCATGATGTACCTTTCTCGTTCAGGCGCGGTCGGCCACGCGTTCACCCATGATGCCGGATGGACGTATCGTCAACACAATGATGAGCACCACGAAGGCGAAGATGTCCTGGTAATGGCTGCCCAGGAAGCCGCCGGTCAGGTCGCCGATGTAGCCGGCGCCCAGCGCTTCGATCAGGCCGAGGACGATACCGCCTATCATCGCGCCGTAGATATTGCCGATGCCGCCCAGCACTGCTGCCGAGAAGGCTTTCAGGCCGGGCAGGAAGCCCATCGCGAACTGGATCGAGGAATAATTGGCGCCCCACATCACGCCGGCAATGGCGGCCAGGGCCGCGCCGATGGCGAAGGTGGCCACGATGACCTTGTTCGAATCGACGCCCATCAGCCCGGCAACGCGCGGGTTTTCGGCGGTGGCGCGCATGGCGCGGCCCATCTTGGTTTTTTCGACCAGCAGCACCAGCGCGCCCATCGACATGGCGGCCAGCGCCAGCAGCAGGATCTGGGTCTGCGAAATCACGGCGCCGCCGATGGCGATCGGTTCGGTGGCCAGCAGTTGCGGGAAGGACAGCGGGCTGCGGCCCCAGATCATCATGGCGAAGGTGGTCAGCAGCGTGGAAATGCCGATCGCGGTGATCAGGGGCGCCAGGCGCGGCGCATTGCGCAGGCGCCTGTAAGCCACCCGCTCGATGATGATATTGACAATCATGCACACCGGAATGGCGCCGATGATGGCAATGGCCAGCATCACGGGGCCGGACATTTCCGGGAACAGCTTGGCGAGCAGGTTGAGGATGGACAGGCCGACCATGGCGCCTATCATCAGCACATCGCCGTGGGCAAAGTTAATCAGGTTCAGCACGCCGTACACCATGGTGTAACCCAGGGCCACCAGCGCATACATACTGCCCAGCACGAGGCCGTTGATAATCTGTTGGATAAATGTATCCATGGTTTTGCACGCCTCTTTTATTCGTTCTAACAAAAACGGCACCCGGAGAAATCCCCGTAGTGCCGCTCCTTGTTTCATGGTGGTTCTACCGCAACCGCGCCGCGCCGGGGGATGTGTTGATCCCTGCAGCGACAAAAAATCCGAGCGTCGTCATGATAGCGAGGTTTGCTAAAAACTAATATCGGAAAATCACAACTGTACCGAATATAATTTCGCCGCGCATCCCATCGCGGCTCAGGCCGCGTCGGTCGGTCCCCTGTCCAGCCCTTTGGGCAGCGGGAAAGTGACGTGCTCTTCCACGCCTTCGAGGGCGCGCACGCTGCGGGCGCCCAGTTCCTTGAGGCGGTCGATGACGGCCTGGACCAGCACTTCCGGGGCCGACGCCCCGGCGGTGACGCCGATCCGCAGCTTGCCGACCAGCCATTGCGGGTCGATCTGGGACGCATTGTCGACCATATAGGCCGGCGTGCCCATCTTGTCGGCCACTTCGCGCAGGCGGTTCGAGTTCGAACTGTTGGGGCTGCCCACCACGATCACCACCTCGACCTGGGGCGCCATGAACTTGACGGCTTCCTGGCGGTTGGTGGTGGCGTAGCAGATATCGCCCTTTTTCGGCTCGATCACGTTCGGGAAGCGCGCCTTGATGGCGGCGATGATGTCGGCCGTATCGTCGACCGACAGCGTGGTTTGCGAGACATAGGCCAGCTGGTCGGGGGTGCGCACTTGCAGCCTGGCGACGTCCTCCACCGTTTCGACCAGGTGCATGCCCTCTTCCGTCTGGCCCATGGTGCCTTCGACTTCGGGATGGCCGTCGTGGCCGATCATGATGATTTCACAACCCTGGCGCCGCATCTTGGCCACTTCCACGTGGACCTTGGTCACCAGCGGGCAGGTGGCGTCGAAAATGGTCAGGCCGCGCGCTTCGGCTTCGGCCCGCACCGCCTTCGAGACGCCGTGGGCGGAAAACACCAGGGTGTTGCCGGGCGGCACATCTTCCAGTTCTTCGATGAAGATCGCGCCCTTGCTGCGCAAGTCGTCGACCACGTAGGCGTTGTGCACGATTTCGTGACGTACATAAATAGGAGCGCCGAATTGCAGCAGGGCGCGTTCGACGATTTCGATCGCACGGTCGACCCCGGCGCAAAAGCCGCGCGGCTGGGCGAGGAGAATTTCACTGGTCATGGGAATCCCGTTGAGCTTTTTTACAACACCGAAATCAGTTTGACTTCGAACTTGAGTGACTGGCCGGCCAGCGGATGGTTGAAATCGAAGGTGGCGGCGTCGGCGCGCAGTTCGCGCAGCACCCCGGCGAAGCGGCCGCCGCCCGGCGCGGCGAAGTCGACCAGGTCGCCCACGCGGTATTCATTGCCGGGAGCCGTATTTTGCTCCAGCGTGGCGCGCGTCACGTCGCGGATCAGTTCGGCATTGCGTTCGCCGAAGGCTTGCCCGGGCGCCAGGTCGAAGGTCTGGTGGGCGCCTTCCGGCATGCCCAGAAGGCAATCTTCGAGGAAGGGCGCGAGCTGGCCCTGGCCCAGCATCAGGGTGGCGGGGTTCCCGGCAAAGGTAGTGATGAGATCAGTACCGTCGGCGGTGGCGAGCCGATAATGCAGGGTGAGGTAGGACGTGAGCGTGACGACGGCAGGAGAGGCGTTGGACATAGTGTGGACTGAAGCTTGCAAACCGATATTGTACCGCGTCGGGGAGCCGGCATTGATGGGGACGCGAGAATGGGAATCAAGGATTGGCCACAAGAGCTGCGCCCGCGCGAACGCCTGATCCGCGAGGGGGCGGCCGCCCTGTCCGACCCGGAATTGCTGGCGCTGTTCCTGCGCGTGGGCGTTCCGGGCCGCAGCGCGGTCGAACTGGGGCGCGACTTGCTGGAACACTTCGGCTCGATCAACCGCCTGTTCGGGGCCAGCCTGGGACAATTTTCGGCCGTGCACGGCATGGGGCCGGCCAAATTTGCCCAGTTGCAGGCGGTGATGGAACTGGCGCAGCGCGCCATTGCGGAGCAAATGCAGGCCGGGCCCGCCCTCGGTTCGCCCGACGCGGTCCGGCAATACCTGCGCATGCACCTGGGACGCCAGCAGCATGAATCCTTCCTGGTGCTGTTCCTGGACGTAAAGAATCGCCTGCTGGCCCGCGATGAAATGTTTCGCGGCACCCTCACCCATACCAGCGTGTATCCACGTGAAGTGGTGAAAGCGGCGCTCCGGCACAACGCCGCCAGCGTCATGCTGGCGCATAACCACCCGTCCGGCGCCGCCGAACCGAGCCAGGCCGACCTGGTGCTCACCCGGGCGCTGGTGCAGGCGCTGGCCCTGGTCGACGTGCGCGTGCTGGACCATTTCATCGTCGCCGGTACCCATGTACATTCGTTTGCGGAACACGGGCAGATGTAGCCTGGAAGGTGGACGCTTACTGCCCGAACTGCTTGGTCCAGGGACCGATTTCATGGGCCACATTGCTCGCGGCATTACTGGCAGCCCAGTTCACGCCCGCGATCGCGCTCTGGTAGTTGACGTTGGCGCTCTTGGCGCTGGCATTCAGGCGAGTCAAGCATTCGTGGGTCAGCGCCGCCACCATCGACTCGGCGCTGGGCGGCGCGTTGCCGGCATCACACTGCGCACACCATAGCTGCGCAAAGGATGTCATACAGGAATCGATGACCTTGTCCGGCCCGACATTGTCCGCTTTCAGTTGCATGGTGGTGGCGCCGCTCATCGTGCGCAGGGCCTTGATCATTTCTTCCTGGCTCGATGTCACTGTCATGCCTTGCAACATGACGTCACTACGCACGCTGGTATTCATCAGGTGCGCGGCATCGAGCTTGCCGGCGCTGGCGCCGTAGTTGCCCTGGCCGACTTGCGCTTCTGCGGTCGGCGACACCGTACTGGACATGCGGCGCAAAGCATTGGGGGCATGGCTTTTCTTCATCTCGTGAAAAACATGCCAAACCTGCAGGATGACGGTCACGAAATGCGAAATACGCTGCCGCGCATGCTTTTCATACCAGTCATCCTGGTTCGGGACCACGACATAATTGTGTTCCTGGGCGGTGATTTCGCGCTTCGCCCGCTGGAGGACAGCCCTCGGTCCCGGCCTGAACGGCGGCGGCACGGGCGGAAGACGGGCGATCCCGGGCCCGCGAAAAGCCGGGGCGGCCATTTTCGGCTGCATCGCCAGCGCGACGCCATGAGGCCGGTAAACAGCTGGCACTGCAGGCATGGCATGCTTCTTCGTAATCCCCATCGCGCGACTCTCCCAATATTGGTTAAGAAAGCTTGTTGCCGCGTCAAGTATTCACCGCTCTTTCCTGCAAAGCAAGGGGAACAACATCGAACTTCGACTGATTGTTAAATTTGGTAAATTTTAAGACACAATTGTTTTTCACAAGTCATTGATTAAGTGGTGCTTTTCGCGCTATACTCTTTCTTTTCCAAGTTTGGATATTTTTCTAGGAGTGCGCTATGGCACGTGTTTGCCAAGTAACTGGCAAGGGCCCGATGGTTGGTAACAACGTCTCCCACGCTAACAACAAAACGAAGCGTCGTTTTTTGCCTAACCTGCAAAACCGTCGTATCTTTGTAGAATCGGAAAACCGCTGGGTCTCCCTGCGCTTGTCTAACGCCGGTCTGCGCGTCATCGACAAAGTCGGCATCGATGCCGTCCTGGTCGACATGCGCGCCCGTGGCGAAAAAGTTTAATTAGGGAGCTATCATGGCAAAAACTGGCCGCGACAAAATCAAGCTGGAATCGACCGCGGGTACGGGTCACTTCTACACCACCGACAAGAACAAGCGCACGATGCCTGCCAAAATGGAGATCATGAAGTTCGATCCTAAGGCACGTAAGCATGTCATGTACAAAGAAACCAAGATCAAGTAATCCGGATCTCGAATTCAGTACCAGAAGAGCCGCCCACGCAAGTGCGCGGCTCTTTTGCTGTTGGCCTTACTTTCCGAAGGCGGCCACCAGCATCTCCCAGTGGCAAACCACAAGTTACATATCAGGCAATTTCAGTTCGATGCCGACCCGCTGGCAGCCGTATATCAGCTTGCCGATCTGCGTATAGTCGTCGTCACTTGCCACGCGCACCGCCACTTTCTTGATTCCTTGCGCCTTCAGCCAGGCAGTCAGCTCGCCGACTGTCGCCATCTCGCGCCCGAGGATGCTGTAACTTTCCTGGCGTACGACGACCACCGGCACCCGCCTGAGATCGAGTTCCTGCAATTTTGGCTGCTGTTCCGGCGTCAGCGTGAAGCTCACGTCCAACTCCCCCAGCTCGCCCGTGATGGTGAAGCTGCCGCGCAGCGCATTCAGGGGCCTGACCGGTCCCACAGCAGTCACTTTGCCAATGTTCGCGAACGCGGCGCCGGCCTTCGCAATCCATTCTTCGCGCGCATAGTCCAGGAAGAAGTTGTCGGCGGCAATCTCCTTGCCGAGCGCCTCGTCCCAGGATTGAATCAATTGCGCCACCTGGACAGCGCGGCGGGTCAGGATGTCGGACCCCGGCGCTGGCCGGATCGGCAATTTCGCCTTGACCACCAGCGTGCCCAGCGCGTCGATCGTCGGCTGGTACACGGGACCGTAGCGCAAGTTCGTGAAGGCCACCACGCCGATGCCATACTCGGGCGCAAAGCGGTACTGGCTGCCGAAGCCGGGCAAGCCGCCGGAATGCCCCACGGTGGCCAGGTTCTTGAAGTCGCGCGTCCAGCGCATGCCGTAGCCGTAGAACGTCACTTGCTGGTTTTCCGGTATGGTGGCGCCAAACACGCGCGGCATGTGCATCTCGCGCACCGATGCACGTTTCAATGGCCCGGTTTCGGCGCCGTCGCGGGCCGGCCACGCGTCAAGATGGAAAGCAATATAGCGTCCGTAATCGTCGATCGTGCTGATCAGGCCGCCCATGGCCGCGCCATCGCCATCGTGCAAGATGGGTTCGGCTACCCAGGCCTTGTCCAGCCAGCGGTAGCCCAGCGCCAGCTTGTCCTTCGGCACCTTGCCGTATTCCCACACGGTGCTGTGCATGCCCAAGGGCTTGAGGATCTTCGCGCTGATGTAATCCTGGTAGCGCATGCCGGCCACCTTGCTGACGAGCTTGCCGAGCATGATGAAGCCAAGATTGCTGTACTCGTAGCCGGTGCCGGGCGCGGTCGAGAACGACAGCCCGCCCCTGAACAGTTTGTCGAAAGCGGCATTGCTGACGGTCATCTGGCGGTCGCCCCAGGGATTGTCCTCGGGCAGGCCGGTGCTCATCGTCATCAGCATGGCGATCGTCAGCGGCGGCGAATCGGACGTGGGCAAGCGCAGGCCGCGCAATGCGGGCAGGTATTTGCTGACGGGATCGTCGAGCTTCAGCTTGCCCTCGTCGCGCAGCTTCAGGGCCGCCATGACGACAAAGCTTTTCGTCATCGAGGCAACCCGGAACAGCGAGTCCTTGGTGACGGGAATCTTGTCGTCGAGATTGGCCAGGCCCAGGGTGCGTACATGGATCAACTTGCCGTCGAGGACCACGCCGTAGGCCAGGCCCGGCAAGTGTTCCTTCTCGGCCAGGTCGGCATACATCTTGTCGATTTCGGGCAGCACCGCCTGCACCCGCTCCAGGCGTCCGGGTTCCGCACCCGCTGGCGCGGCAAGCAGGCACAGCAACAGCAAGGCCGCCCGCATCACTTCAATTTCTCCAGCAAGCCTTCCGTCGCATCTTCGATGTAATCGAGTACCAGGTCAAAGCCCCTGCCATCGCCGTAGTAAGGATCAGGCACCACTTTCGATGGAGACCGTTTGGCGAACTGCATGAACAGGCCCAGCTTGTGCCGGTGTTCGGGCGGACAGCGGAAACTGAGCTCGGCCAGGTTTTCCTCGTCCATGGCATACACATGGTCGAACCGGGCAAAGTCCTCGGCCGTGACCTGGCGCGCGCGCTGGGTCGACAGGTCGATGCCGCGCTTCATGGCGAATTCGGACGAACGCGGATCGGGCCTGTGGCCCACGTGATAGGCATGGGTGCCGGCGGAATCGATGTACAGGGTTTCGATCAGGCCGGCCGCCGCGGCGCGGGCGCGGAAAACGCCCTCCGCGGTGGGCGAGCGGCAGATATTGCCCATGCAAACGAAGAGGATCGCTGTTTTTTTAGTCATGTCCGATCATCGCACATCGTTCCGGCCGCCTCAATAAAAACGGCTCCCGAAGGAGCCGTGGTCGATCATGCGTAGCTGCGCAGCCGCAGCGAAAATTCCTGCAGCGACTTGATGCCAGACGCTTCGGCCCGTGCGCACCAGTCTTGCAGTTGCTGCAGCAACTGGTCGCGGGTGAAATGCGAACGCTCCCAGATCGCGCCCAGTTCCACGCGCATCTGGTGCATGGTCTCGAGCGCCTTGCTGTGCTCGAACAATTCGATCAGCTGTTGCTTGTGCGACGCTTCCAGCTTGGCCGGCTCGCGCTGCAGCAGCTTGCGCGACGACTTCAGGAAACGCGATTCCAGCTCCGCCTTGTGCTTCAGGTGTTCAAATTCTTCGCGCCATGCATGCTTGACCGACTTGGCATACTTGGCCATCACGTCGTAGCGGTTGGCGATCACCGAGTGCAGGGTATCGAAGTCGGGCACCAGCTTGCCGTGTTCGAACGCCGGCTTCGGCGCCAGCTTCTTGACCTTGGCCAGGCCCAGCGTTTCCAGCACGCGGATGTAGAAGTAGCCGATATCGAACTCGTACCACTTCGACGACAGCTTGGCCGAGGTGGCGTAGGTGTGATGGTTGTTATGCAGTTCTTCGCCGCCGATCAGGATGCCGAAGGGAATGATGTTGGTGGCGGCGTCGGCGCAATCGTAATTGCGGTAGCCCCAGTAGTGGCCGATGCCGTTGATGATGCCGGCGGCCGTGATGGGAATCCACGCCATCTGGATGGCCCAGATCGTGATGCCGATGACGCCGAACAGGGCGAAATTAATCACCGCCAGGATGAAGATGCCTTGCCAGCTGAAACGCGTGTAGACATTGCGTTCCATCCAGTCGTCCGGCGTGCCGTGGCCATACTTGGCCATGGTTTCCAGGTTCTTCGATTCGATGCGGTACAGCTCGGCGCCTTCGAACAAAACCTTGCGGATGCCGCGCGTGACCGGGCTGTGCGGATCTTCTTCGGTGTCGCATTTCGCGTGATGCTTGCGGTGAATGGCGGCCCATTCCTTGGTGACCTGGCCGGTGGTGAGCCACAGCCAGAAACGGAAAAAGTGGCTTGGAATCGCATGCAGATCGAGTGCCCGGTGTGCCTGGTGGCGGTGCAGGTAAATGGTGACGCTGGCGATCGTGATATGAGTAACGACGAGGGTATAAATAACCACTTGCCAGGCTGACAGGCCAACCAGACCGGTCGAAAGAAAATCGAGGATGGTGCTGAACAAATTCATTACTGCTCCAAATAGAAGGCCCGGTACGCGCTTTGTATGAAACCGAGACAGTCCTCTATTTTACGCTGAACTAATGATTCCCGGCACGGTTCACACTAATGAATTCAGCTAGTTACGTGAAAGGTTGCCAAGAACAGCAAGCATTTGCGCGTCTAACTGACGTGTGTCACGAGACGGATATGCAAGTTTGATCTGACCCGACTGAATCAGCGCGTAAATCTTTTTATTTACATCAGACAGCACGCCACCGCGGCCGTTTTCCGGATCGCGTATCCAGAAAGCCAATTCCAGTTCGTAGCCGTCGGTGCTGAATTTCTTGAGCGCGACGCCGGGCGACGGTTCGGTCAATACACGCGTCACTTCGCGCGGCACGCTTTCGAGCAAGGGAATGACGACACCGAGGTCGCTATCGTAGGCCACCGTCAGCATGGTCGACAATTGCACGGTCGGATTCGAGAGCGACTGGTTCTGCACCGGACCGGAGATCAGCATCTCGTTCGGCAGCACGGTTTCGACGCCGTCCAGGCCTTGCAGGATGGTGTAGCGGGTATTGATCTGGGTGACCTTGCCGGCATACTTGTCGACGGAAATCATGTCGCCGATGGTCAGGCTGCGCTCGAGCAAAATCACGAAACCCGATACATAGTTGCTGGCGATTTTTTGCATGCCCAGGCCCAGGCCCACGCCGAGCGCGCCGCCGAACACCGACAGCACGGTCAGGTCGATCCCGACCAGCGACAGGCTCACCAGCACCGACACCAGGATCAGCACGCTGCGGCCCATGCGCGCCATGACCACGCGCAGCGAGGTATGCAAACCCTGCACGCCCATCAGGCGCTCTTCGAGTGCGGCGCCGGCCCACAGCGCCAGCATCATCAGGATGACGACCGAGACGATGGCCTTGAAGATGGCCGACAAGGCCACATCGTTGCTGCCCAGCGGCAGCTTGGTGTGGTCCAGGAACTGGAAAATATCGTCCCACATGCCGGCGATGTAGAGGGCGAAGGCCAGCCACACCAGCAGTGCGAAAATCTTTTCGAAGGTGATGATGGCCGCGCCGACCTGGCCATGGCGCGCGAACACGCGCCGCAGCAGGTAGAACGCCATGCGGATCACGGCCAGGGAACCGAAAATGGGCAGGGCCAGGCGCAGCAGGTGCACGTTCGGCACGAAGCGCATCATGACCAGCTTGGACAGCGCGATCAGGGTGACGATCAGCAGCGGCGCCAGCACGTCGCCAAAATTGACCACGCCATGCCGCACCACCCCGCCGTCCTGCGAGCCCGCATACGCCCCGCGCACCAGCCGCGACAGCCCCCAGCCGAGGACGATACACACGAAGATGATCCCCGCTTGCCACAGGATCACGGGATTGTGAATATCGTCAATCAGGTCGGTCAGCAAGTTCGAAAGCGGCATGGGCGGGTGTCGGTTTATTCGTCGGCTTCGGTTTCTTCAGACGGCTTTTCGCGCGGTGGCTTGGGCGCCATCGGCTTGCGTTCCAGCACGGCGGCAAAGAAGCCGTCGGTCTGGTGCTTGTGCGGCAGCAGTTTCAAATAGTCGCCCATCTCCAGGTCGATCTTCTGTTCCGCCAGCACTTTGCTCATTGGTACCAGGTCGAATTCCGGATGCGCCGCCAGGAACTGTTGCACGATGAAGTCGTTCTCTTCATCCAGCAAGCTGCAGGTGGCGTAGACCAGGCGGCCGCCGCCCTTGAGCAGGCGCGCCGCGCCGTCCAGGATGGCGGCTTGCTTGACTTGCATCTCGGCCACGGCTTCCACCTTCTGGCGCCATTTGACGTCAGGATTGCGGCGCAGGGTACCCAGGCCGCTGCACGGCGCATCGACCAGCACGCGGTCGATCTTGCCGGCCAGGCGCTTGATCTTGGCATCGCGCTCGTGCGCGATCAGCACCGGATGCACGTTCGACAGGCCGCTGCGCGCCATGCGCGGCTTCAGCTTGGCGAGGCGCTTTTCGGACACGTCGAAAGCGTACAGGCGGCCGGTGTTGCGCATCAGCGCGCCCAGTGCCAGCGTCTTGCCGCCGGCGCCGGCGCAGAAGTCGACCACCATCTCGCCGCGCTTGGCGCCCACGATCTGGGACAGCACCTGGCTGCCTTCGTCCTGGACTTCGATCGCGCCGCTCTTGAACAGGGGCAGGTTTTGCAGCGATGGCTTCTTGATCACGCGCAGGCCCAGCGGGGCATACGGCATCGGCGTGGCCAGGATGGGCGCTTCGGCCAGGCCGGCCATGACTTCGTCACGGGTGGCCTTGATCGAATTGACGCGCAAGTCCAGCGGCGCCGGCTGGTTCAGGGCATCGGCCAGTTGCAGCGTTTCTGCTTCGCCATACTGGGCGACGAATTTGTCGAACAGCCACTTCGGCAGGTTGGAACGCATTTGCGCCGGCATCAGCGTGCGGTCGATCTGCTGCACCCGTTCCAGGAAGGCGGTTTCTTCTTCCGTCAGGCCGCCCAGGGAATCGGCGCCCACCGCTTCGGCCAGGCCGAGGATGGTCAGACGGCGCATGGTCGGGCTCTGGCCCGCTTCGGCAAAGTCGGTGAAGAAGGACTTGTTGCGCAGGATGGCATAAATGCCTTCGGCCACGGCGCCGCGCTCGCGCGAACCCAGGCGCGGGTGGTCCTTGAAGTAACGCGACAACGTGGTGTCGGCCGGGGCCGTAAAACGCAAGATCTCGCGCAATACTTCTTCTGTATTGCCGAGTATCGCTGGTGGCAATCTCATGGAATTCCTTAATTAATGTCTTGTTGTTTCGGCGACGTGGACGATGCCGTTGTCGATACTGAGCCGGTTCTCGATGAAGAGGCGGATCGCGCGTGGGTACAACTGATGTTCCTGCACAAGCACGCGCGCGGCCAGTGTGTCAGCAGTATCGCCAGGCAGAACTTCCACGCTGGCCTGGGCTACGACGGGCCCGTGATCGAGTTCCGCGGTCACGAAATGGACCGTTGCGCCGTGCACCAGTTCGCCGGCGTCGAGCGCCTGCTGGTGCGTATGCAAGCCGGGAAACTTCGGCAGCAGCGACGGGTGAATATTGAGCAGGCGGCCATCGTAGTGCTGCACGAAGGCCGGGGTCAGGATGCGCATGAAACCGGCCAGCACGACCAGGTCGGGTACATAGCGGTCGATGGCGGCCAGCAGCGCGGCATCGAAGTCGGCGCGGCTGGCGAAATCCTTGTTGGCCACAACAAAGGTTGGAATGCCATGCGAGGCGGCAAATTCCAAGCCCTTGGCATCGGCTTTATTGGCGATGACGGCAGCGATCCGCGCCGGCCACTGTTCTGTTTTGGCGGCGTGCACCAGCGCTTCCATGTTGCTGCCGCGACCGGAAATAAGGATGACAATATTTTTCATGAGGCGGCATTGTACCCTGATCGGGAGGCCAATCCAACAAAGCGGAAGAAAAATGTTGCGGTGCAGCAGGCTATTCGAAGGAGTAAAACACCCGGAACGGCACCTTCTTTTCGGCCCAGAAATCGGCGGCATCGCGGAAAACGTCGAGCAGGATCTCACGCGCTTCCTTGTCGAACTTCTGGGTATTCGGCAATTGCTCAAGGACAACAATGAAACCTTGCTGGGGACCGGCCTTGTTGATGGTTTCGGTCAGGCTTTCCCGCAGGGCATCGAAATTCTTGCCGCAAGGCTTGGGAAAACAAAAGCTTTCACCGATGCGGGCGCACACTTGCTGCTTGGTCAGGGTATCGGCACAGTGGGCATACAGAAAATGCTGACCCAGGCGGCCTGCTTCCTCCTGCAATTCCACAACACGGAAAGCACGGATGGACTGCACAAGATTGGGCGGCACTGTAATCAACAAACTCATTTTTCCCTCAAGTGATCCAGGTGTGTTCGGTGCTGTTCTCTATATAGTGTTGCTATCTTGCTGGTGGTTGCCACGCGCCAATATACCCCCTATTCGTGTAAGGGTAACGTTTTGTGGTATCTGAATCAACCCGAATGTGATTTCAAACGCAAGATTTGTAAATAATCAGAAGGTTTTACCTAGAATCGAGCTATTTTCCCGGACTATCTTCCCTGTCCGCCCCCCCGGGCGTCAGTACCAGCTGTTACATCTTGTTGCCACGACGGCCGCGCAAGCGGCAATGCCAGGACTACCATATGAGCATGGCGATGAGCGCCAGATTCATACTGTTGTGCATACGAAAATGAGGTAACACCATGAATACCACCTTCAAATTCCTGATCCCTGTTCTTGGCCTGGCGGCGCTGCCGCAGGTCCACGCCGTCGAATTCGAAGAATACGGCCGTGTCACCCGCGTCCAGCCGCGCGTCGAACAGGTGCGCCAGCCGCGCGAAGAATGCAAGACCGACTACGTCCAGGTGCCGGTGCAGCAGCAACAGCCGCGCAGCGCGGGCGGCGGCATCATCGGCGCCATTGCCGGCGGCATTATCGGCAACCAGGTCGGTGGCGGCAGCGGCCGGGCCGCGGCCACCGCGGTGGGCGCCATCACCGGCGCCGTGGTCGGCGACCGGATCGACAACGATGGCCGCGCCAGCCAGCCTGGCTACACCCAGGAACAGGCGGTACGCCAGTGCCGCGTGGTCGACGCCTATGAAAGTCGGACCACTGGTTACGACGTCACCTATGAATACCGGGGCCGCTCGTATACCAGCATCATGAACCGCGACCCCGGCGAGCGCGTGCGCCTGCGGGTCTCGGTGGAACCGGAAGAGATGCAATATTCGCAACGCCGTTAAGTTGTCCCAAGCACAACGCCCCTCGCTTGCGCCGGGGCGTTGTGACTTCTGCTTGCACTAGGGTAACTCGTCCAACGATAATAGGACGATCGAACCAGGCGCCCTATGCTCATCAAACGAAAATCCATCGAACAAGTCGAATCCTCGCGCCGTCCGGCCCGCAAACCCAAATTCGCCCCCGTCACCCTGTCCGAACAGGAAGGCGTGCGCTACCTGCATTTCGGCACGGAATGGGTCCAGGGCGCCATGCGCATCCGCAAGCCGGACTGGCCGGAACTGGAATACGCGCAGCAGATGATGGCCTGGATGCTGTTCATATCCCAGCCACGCGCCCTCGCCCAGCTGGGCCTGGGTACCGGCGCCCTCACCAAATTCTGTTACCGCCAGTTTCCCGAGGCCAGCGTGACCGCGGTCGAACTGAACCCGTCCGTGATTGCCGTGTGCGAATCGATGTTCAAGCTGCCCCAGAACGACGAGCGCCTGACCGTGCTGGAAATGGACGCGCTCGACTTCGTCAACGATCCGGCCAACGCAGGCGTGTTCGACGCCCTGCAGTGCGACCTGTACGACGCCACCGCGCGCGGCCCGGTGCTCGACACCCCCGAGTTTTACCTCGCCTGCAATGCCTGCCTGGCCGAGAACGGCATCATGACGGTCAACCTGTTCGGCGACCACCCCAGCTACGCCAAGAATATCAAGGCCATGAAATTCGCCTTCGGCCATGTCATTTGCCTGCCGGAAGTGCATGATGGTAATGTAGTGGCGATCTGCTTCAAGACCCGCCCGGTGCTCGACTTCGACGTGCTGGCCGCGCGCGCGGCGCAGATTGTCGCCGCCACCAAACTGCCCGCCAAATCGTGGGTCAAGGGTATCAAGGCAGCCGCCTGACTTTGCAGCGTACCAGGGAGAAATAGCTTTGACATCAGCAACGGCTTCACCTGCCCCGGCCGCGCCGAAAAGCACGCGGCCCAAGACGCTGGACCTGCAAGCCATTTTCTCGTGGTTGCTGGCCGACGGCATCATTGAAAAAGACAAGGTCAAGGCCCAGTACGCGCAAGCCCAGGGCATCCTCAAGACCTCGGCCGGCTCGATGCATCCCCTGTCGGCCGTGGCGCAATGCAAGCTCATTTCCCTGCTGCCGCCGCACCGCCTGCTGACGCTCGATGTGCTGACCGAATGGACTGCCGGAAAAATCGGCCTGCCCTTCGTGCGCATCGACCCGCTCAAGATCGACTTCACCAAGGTGGCCGACGTGATGTCGGCCGGCTACGCGGCGCGCTTCAACATCCTGCCGGTGGAACTGACGCCGACCAAGGTGGTCGTGGCCACCGCCGATCCGTTCTCGATCGAATGGGAAGCGGAAATCGCCAAGATTTCGCGCCGCAAGATCGAACTGGTGCTGTCGAATCCGCTCGATATCGCCCAGTACATCTCGCAATTCTTCAGCCTGGCAAAATCGATCAAGAACGCCAACAAATCGACCGGCCAGGACCTGGCGCTGCGCAACAATTTCGAGCAACTGGTTGAGCTGGGCAAGTCGAACAAGCTGGACGCGAACGACCAGCACATCGTCAACATCGTCGACTGGCTGTGGCAATACGCCTTCGAACAGCGCGCATCCGACATCCACCTGGAACCGAAACGCGAAATCGCCTCGATCCGTTTCCGCATCGACGGCGTGCTGCACCAGGTCTACCAGGTGCCGGCGGTGGTCATGATCGCCATGACGGCGCGCATCAAGCTGCTGGGCCGCATGGACATCATTGAAAAGCGGCGCCCGCAGGACGGCCGCATCAAGACGCGCACCGTGGCCGGCCAGGAAGTCGAGTTGCGCCTGTCGACCATGCCGACCGCGTTCGGCGAAAAACTGGTCATGCGTATTTTCGATCCGGAAGTGGTGGTCAAGACCTTGCCCGAACTGGGCTTTCCGGTCGACGACGCTACCCGCTGGGATGGCCTGACCACGCGCCCGCACGGCATCGTGCTGGTGACCGGCCCTACCGGTTCGGGCAAGACCACCACGCTCTACACCACGCTCAAGGCCCTGGCCACGTCCGAAGTGAACGTGTGCACGGTGGAAGACCCGATCGAAATGGTCGAACCTTCCTTCAACCAGATGCAGGTGCAGCCGGGCATCGACCTGACCTTCGCCGACGGCGTGCGCGCCCTAATGCGCCAGGATCCGGACATCATCATGGTCGGCGAGATCCGCGACCTGGCCACGGCGGAAATGGCGATCCAGGCCGCGCTGACGGGCCACCTGGTGCTGTCGACCCTGCACACCAACGACGCGCCGTCGGCCGTGATGCGGCTGCTGGAACTGGGCGTGCCGTATTACCTGCTGGAAGCGACGCTGATCGGCATCATGGCGCAGCGCCTGGTGCGTACCTTGTGCGTGCTGTGCAAGGCGCCCGACGGCAGTATCAATGACGACATCTGGCAAAGCATAGGCGGCCTGTGGAATATTCCCAAGCCGGCCACCGTGTACCGCCCGGTTGGCTGCCCCGAATGCCGCCAGACCGGCTACCGCGGCCGTACCGGCCTGTATGAATTGCTGACGGTGTCCGAAGGCTTCACCAATATGATCGAAGAGGAAACGGACCTGGTGGCGCTGCGCGCACAAGCCGTGAAAGACGGCATGAAGCCACTGCGGATTGCCGGCGCCTACAAGATCATCGAGGGGACGACCACGGCCGAAGAAGTGCTGAAAGTCACGTCCAAGCTGACCAATTAGAGGATCCGCACAAATCTAGCCTAGCGGAAACGGCTAGCGTCGTATATAATGCTGCCTCTTCGGGTCGTTAGCTCAGCTGGTAGAGCAGCGGACTTTTAATCCGTTGGTCGCAGGTTCGAATCCCGCACGGCCTACCACGAATACCCAAAAAGCCCACGAATTTCGGTTCGTGGGCTTTTTGCTTTCTGGCCCCACTCTAGCCGCTCCGGAAAAGTCTGCCCTGTTCGGCCCACAGCATCAGCGGCAATATCCTCAGCCGATTACCCGATTTTTCCAGAATAGGCGTGAAAAAGGAATCCCCACCAAGCAAAAATCGGCAAGAGAAACAGGCTTGCGATCCCCATACTGACCAAATAGACCTTACGCCGTTCGCCTGCCTTCGCTCGTATCATCGGAATTACAGGTGCAAGTAGCGCGAGGACGGGTGCTAGAAACATCACGACCAAGGAATGCATCGCATACCCGATAAAATACGCGGATAACACTGCTACGACATGTAGCAAGACGAAGGCAACAGGGTGCAAGAATGCGGGGCGATTGGTCACGTTCAGAATCCTTTCATTTTCTTGGCGTACGGAGCAGGAAGGCGATCAATGGGGCTTGGCCGCTGTACGCGCGCATGCACCCCTCGTCTTCGCAACCGGGACGGGTCGAAGCGGCTCTCTAGCGGCCAGCCGCAAGCTGGCCTGCCAGACCTGAACGCAACCGAAACGCTGGCGAATACTTTTTTGGTGCCTTTCAACAGAGCGCCCCGGACCTGCTCTTTCCCGTTGCTACATTGAGCCCGATATAGCAACTATATCCATCCTCTTTTGTGAAGATGCAATCGAGGTCGCCTCGTCGCCGCTCACGGTAATCCGGCGAGGAACTGCAAGCATCCTCTTTTGTCACGTCCGGCCCGATCTGGTTGAACATGTCCTTCGCTAATCTTCCAGTGAGCATGAAAGACACTTTCCGGTCTTTCAGCGTTGGGGGAGCCATCTCTGCCAACGTCCCGCTATAAGCGTAGTAGTCGCCTTGGAGCGGCTTGGCCAAGTACCGGCCTTCCTCTTTTTTCCCGGCTGCGTGGGCAGCTGAGAACAGTGCAAGGACACCGACACCGCACACTCGTCGCAAGTTCATGGGCGCTCCCGGATTTCGACGTGAAGGTGATCGTCATGGTCTTTTGAATACTGCACACGACTACCGCAGATGTGCTGCACCTGATCGTCATTGAAGAAAATCTTTACCACCAAAGGGTGCTGCAAGAACAGGCGAACCAGTTTGATCGTCGCGTCGCGGTCGTAAATCGCATCAAACCGAGAAAGCCGCGCAGCCTGTCCGGTCAGCCTATCCTTGCGAATCGGCCGAAAATCCATCTCGATTCCCTTCTGGTGCCCCAGGTGTTCATACTTTCGCCCCCCAGCCAGACTGATGTTTCCGATTCCGAACTTGCGCTCTTCAATTGCCTGCCATTCGTGCTCTATCCTGAAGATGACGGACAACAAATTGGCATGAGCATACTGCGCCAGGTGTCCAGTGCCGGGCACGCCCCCAACGTTACCGTAGACGTAGTAGCCAGCGCCCTCAGGCGCCTGCGGAAGCATGAAACGCCCCAGTTTGTCATGTGGTTGAAATGGAATTCCAGACATGCCCACCTCCGTCGCGTCACGCACAGTTGCGCATGGGCCATTCTTGCGTATCGGTAAGCACGTCAGCTTGACGTCGCGCAAGCACGATAATCGATGTTGCAGATGAGAAATTCGACTATCATGCTAGCCAATGAGAAATCGGCACATGCCGGCACGTCGATGCCGCCATTGCGCAACTGACAAGGAAGTCGCATGAACCACCACCAGCCTAGCGGCATTGGAAAACTGTTCTCCATCGTTGCCCTGCTTGAAGGAATGACCTGGGCAGGCCTGTTGATCGGCATGTTCCTCAAGTACGGGACCAAGACGACCGAGCTCGGCGTGACATTCTTCGGGCCGCTGCACGGCATCGTGTTCATCAGCTATGTGGTGGTCCTGGTGATGGCTGCGGTGCGCCTGCGCTGGCCGCTCTGGGCTATTCTGCTTGCCGCGCTTGCCGCCGTGCCGCCGCTGGTGACGGTGCCGATGGAAATCTGGTTCAGGCGCCGCGGCCTGCTGCTGGAACCGGCTGCGCGCAAGGCTGCGCTCGCTGCGCGCAGCGCCTGAAGCAAACCAGGCAGAGGGCAAGCCCGCCTATTTGACCGCGCCGACAATATTGTGTGTGAGGATGGAAAGAGTAGACGCATCGGTGTCCTGATCGTAGTGCTCCCCTGTGAACACAGCAACCAGGTCAAGGTCCGGGATCACAAAAATATACTGGCCGCCATTTCCAATCGCGGAATGGACCGCGATTTGGCGGTTTTTATGTCTTACACTGGAGATCCACCACAGATAGCCGTACTCGCCGCCGGCCCCGACTAACCTGGTATGCGGACTGGTCGATTTTGCTATCCATTCTTCCGACACGATCTGGCGTCCATTCCACTTACCCTTTTGCAATACCAACTGGCCAATCTTGAGCATGTCGCGCGGCCGCAAGGAGCCGCGCCCGCCCGCGCTCGCATGGCGCCCATTGTCGTAGGTGATCCAGTTCATGGTGGTGATGCCCAGGGGCGCCAGCAGGTGCTGCTCGGCGAATGCCGGAACCGACAATTTGCTCGCTTCGCTGATGGCGCGCCCCAAGGTGGTGACCCCACCCGTGCAATAGCGTCCCTCCGTGCCTGGCGTGGTCTGCTGCGACAGATTCAACATGAAGTCGACCCAGTCCTGTGCCTTGTACATCTGTAATTGATGTCCGGGGGATCCATCGTCGAAGTCGTCGCACTGCAGGCCACTGCTCATGGTCAGCAAATTCCCCACCGTAATGCCACGCGCCAGCGCAGGCCGGCCAGGATAGGCTGCGCCCAGCAGTTCGGCGATCGGCTGGTCAACGCCTTTCAGGATGCCCTTGTCGATGGCGATGCCGGCCAGGAGCGAGGTGATGCTCTTGGTGGCGGAGCGAATTTCGTGCAGGGTATTCCTGTCCTAGCCTTTCCAGTAATGCTCCAGAACCGGCTTGCCATGGCGCTGCACAATGATGGAGGCCCGGAAGTGTTCAATGCTCACTGCCTGCTGGAGAATTGCCCCATCCATGCCGACGTCGGCGGGCGCCGCCAGGGTCCATGCCTCGTTCTGCGTACCTGCCGATTGCACGCGCGGCGCTTCTCCGCCATCGCCACCGCCACACGCTGTCAGCAACAAAGCCGCTGCGCCAGCCATGATTAATGTGTGTGCTGAAGCCATTTGTAGTCTCCCCGAAATCATGCAGGATATCCGGGGGCATGGTCAGTGTCGGACCGGAATGGATGAAACTGCCTGAACCGGGGTTCGAGAAGGGAGAAAAGCGGATAGGCGCCGCCGCAATCTGAAGATAAAAGCAATATTCACCGGAATTCCACCATATTCATCTTCTCATTCATGCATGAATCCAGAAGAATACGGCTCAGACGCAGCAAATGGTCCGCGTCACCAACCATGGAAAAGGTGAGTCCGATGAATTTTGGCGAAAAGCTCAAGCAGATACGAACGGAAAAAAATCTCACGCAGCCGCAGTTCGCGGAAGCGATCGGCATCGAGCAATCCTATTTGTCGAAGCTGGAAAACGACAAATCCATCCCTTCCGCCGACATGTTCAGCACCATCGTCAAGGCCCTGGAACTGGCCCCCAAGGATTTCCTCGCTGATATCGACAAGTCAGTCTTGCAGACTTCCCTGCGGCATATCCCCGAAGTCAGCCAGTTTATCAATGGCAGCGTGGCGCGCCGCGTCCACGACGCCAGGAAATGGCTGTTCGGCGCGGCCGCAGCGTGTGCTGTCGGGTTTGCGCTGATGCTGGCCGCCAACGACGGCATCTTCTTTGGGAATAACCAGTACAAATACGTCTCGAAAGGCGTGATTCTGAAAAATGAACCGGAAGATGTCTTTGAACAATTCTCCAAGATCCTGATGTTGAAGTTAGACGCGGGCATCATCACCCACCAGGAACACGCCAGGACGGTCGCGGAATTCGAAACAGCAAGAATGCGACCGCTCACCATCGAAACCTGGGACGACCGGGGCACCGTGTATTTTGAAAGCGCGGAAAACGGACGGCGCAGGTTCGACCTGAAGGACACGCGCTATGTGCACTCGACCCCAAACAAGATACTGCAATATATCGGCGCCCTGTTCGCCTTCTGCGGCGTGCTGGCCTTCGTACTCGAATGGCGCTTGCGCAAAGCCGGCGCCGGCATTGAAAACAACCTCAAACAAGCATAAAAAGGAGAAATACATATGTCGCAAATCAAAACATTCTTTGCAGGTGCTACAACGATGGCCAGCGCACTGGCGGTAGTGCTCTTGCTGACCGGCGCCAAGGGTTCCAGGCACGAACACTTCGACGAGATCACGGTGGGAAGGATCAATATTGTCGAACCCGACGGCACCAAGCGCATCGTCATTTCGAACAAGGCGCAATTCCCGGGCGACTTCTTGCAAGGCAAGGAAGGCGCCCGGCCGGATCGCCGCAGCTTCGCGGGCATGCTGTTTATTAATGAAGAAGGCACCGAGAATGGCGGCCTGATCCAGAAGGGCAGCATCTCGCCTGAGGGCAAGATATCGTCGGGCTTGTCATTGACCTTCGACCGCTTTCGCCAGGACCAGGCCCTGCAACTGCTGAACAACGACAGCGCGGACCACCAGCAGACCGCCATCAAGATCAACGATGTTCCCTATTTCAAGGTGACGTCCCTGCAGGACCAGCACGGTTTCGCCGAGGCAGCGAACAAGCTGCCCATGGCCGAGCAGAACGCTTACTGGCAAAAACTGTCTGAACAAGGCCGCCTGAGCAACAACCGCATCTGGCTGGGCAATACCCGCGACAAGGGTTCGTCCCTGCAGTTGAAGGATGCCCAGGGCCGGGTGCGCATGATGTTGCTGGTCAGTGCAGCCGGCAAGGCGGAAATCCAGATGTTCGACGATGCCGGCAAGGTCAGCAAGACGATTTCCCCGGGGTCCACGGACTAAGGCGCAGGGCCTCCCCTATTCGACAGCGCCCGCCTCCACGGTAATCCGGACAAAGATGTCGTCCGAGACGGCGGGCACAAATTTACCGACGCCAAAATCGGAACGCCGGAGCATGAATTCCGCATCGAAGCCGGCCCTGGTCGTCTTCGATACGGGGTCGACGCTGATCTTGTTGATTTTCGCGTCCAGCACCACCGGCCTGGTTTCGCCATGGATGAACAAATTACCAGTGATCTTGAGCGTATCCATGGGTCCTTTCACGACGCCGGTACTGGTAAAGCTGATGTCCGGATACTTGGCGGCATCGAAAAATTCGGCCGTTTTCAAATGCCGGTCGAGGGCATCGACGCCGGTTCGCAAGCCATCGAGCGCCAGTTTCACGGTGACGGTGGATTTCGCCATATCTTTCTCGTCCAGATAAATCTTGCCCTCGATTTTTTCCAGCCGGGCGACGGGCTTGGAATAGCCGAAGTGGTTCCAGTGAAACACGACGGCGCTGTGGCGCGGCACGATGGCGAGGGTTTCGGCGCCAAAAGCAGGCAGGCCGGACAGCAGGAACAGGGACGCAACAAGGTTTTTCACTACACTCTCCTGGAATGGGTTTACAGGGCTTGAACGCACAATGCGCGGCTGCCGAAAGACATGAACTTGAACGTCTGGGTCCGGCGTCCGTTCGACAACACGACGCCCCAGCCCAAATGTTCGAACTTGGCGGCCTCTTCACTGGTCACCGGGGTATCGGTCCAGAACCAGTTGCCGCTCAGCCTGAACGCCGGCATGCCGCCGCCCTCCGCATGCAGGGCGGCCAGTTCGCCGACATGGGGCAGGCGCCAGCCTGCGCCGCGCCGGGCGCAGAAAGCCGCGGCATCGTCCAGCTTGATGTCTTGCCCGTTATCTTCTTTTGTCCAGCGCAGTTTTCCATGCACCAGTACATCATCTGCCGCAAGGCCGGCAGAGCAAAAGGCCAGGCCCGCGCAACACATCACGAGGCGCCCCAGGCGGGGGAAATTGTCTCCATACATACGTGAACTCCATTTCATCAATGTCATCGGTGAGCCAATGCAGGCCGAGGCGGAAAAAAGTCCTGAAATTGGTCTGAAATTCCCCTGAAACTCTCTGAAACCGCCCCCGACAACCGGAAAAACGCTGGAGCCCGATGGAAACTGCAAGGAAAGCGAAACTGCGCGTGGGCGCATGGTGTATCGATCCCGCCACCGGCGACATGACGCGCGACGGCGACACCGTGCGCCTCGATCCGCGCACCTTGCGCTTGCTGCTCTGCCTGACGGAGCGTCCAGGGGAAATCGTCAGCGCCGACGAGTTGCTCAGCCAGGTCTGGCCCGGCGTCGTGGTCACGCCCGATTCGGTGTACCAGGCCATCGCCTCGCTGCGCCGCCTGCTCGGCGACGATCCCAAGCAAGCCGCCTATATCGTGACCGTGCCGCGCCAGGGTTACCGCATGGTGGCCGACACCGGCCCGTGGACCGGGACGGAAACGCCGCCCCCTGCCGCGCGCAAGCGGCCGGCCGTTCTGCTGGCGGCATGCGTCGCCGTCGCTGTCGCTGCCGGCTTTGCCGTGTGGCAGTACCAACCGGCGCCAGCCCCCGCCCGATACACGCAACAGCAAAAATCGGTCGCCGTGCTGCCGTTCGCCGACCTGACCGACGGCATGGGCCATGAGACCTTTGCCGACGGCATGACCGAAGAATTGATCGACAGGTTCAGCAAGATTCCAGGCTTCAAGGTGCCAGCGCCCACTTCCTCGTTCTTCTACAAGAACAAGCAGAAGGCGGTGGCCGATATCGCGCGCGAACTGGGCGTGACCTACATCCTGGAGGGGAGCGTGCGCAAATCCGGCAACACCTTGCGGGTCGCGGCGCGCCTGATGAAGGCTGACGATGGCATCATTATTTGGTCGGAAACCTATAACAAGCCGGTGGACGACTTGCTCATGGTGCAGGACGATATCGCCGCCGCCGTCACGAAGACACTGACGGCGACGATCGCCAGGGGCACAGCGGCCCCGTAATCCGGTTCAGCTGCTTGCCGTCGAGGCAATCAGCGCCTTGGCGTCGGCATCGGTATAGCCGGCTGGGGGTGAGATCAGGTCGGTTTTCGACAGGGCATCCCACAGGATCTTTTCCTGGAAGGCAATCGTCCCGCCGCCCCGTTTTTCCTGCGACACCATGCGGTTGATATCGCCCACGCAGACCCAGTCGGAATCGACGCTGATGCCCCACTTCGCATGGTCGTGGGTTTCCGGCCACACCCAGGGAATGCCGAGTGCACGCAAGTCGATGTACTTGACGTCGAAGGTCTTGTGGATGCCGTCGCTGTCGAGCGTCGGCGGAATCGCACCGCGTATCCATGTTTCCACATCCATGTCGGACGCGATGGTGGGCCCGACCAGGTCGTTCCAGAAATCCTTGCCCCATTTCCGATTCTTGGCGATGACCTTGAACTTGAGTCCGCCACGCGAACTGCAGTCGATGACGTCGGCGTCGCCCGCCGCGTTCGGGTCGAGTTTCTGGGCCAGCAGATAGAGCGGATCGGTCTTGTCCAGGCTGTCGGGCACGCGCGGGAAATACACCTGCGGCTCCTGGTGGTTGGCCATTTGCTGCGCGATCTTGCTGGCGGTGGCCATGTCGAGCGAAATGCAGAGGAAGGTCTGGCCGTAGATCGGAGTCGGCATGTCCTTGGCGTTCGGATCGGCGAATTTGGGCCAGGAATGCAGCAGCCACAGGGCGCTGTCGGTCGCCGTGTCGAAAGCGATCACGCCCTTGGTGTGCCCGAAGCTGCCGCTGTCGGCGCGTTTCGCGTCGGCAGGCATTTCATCGTTGTACAGGATCCATCCCGTCGTCGCCGAAGGATTGGTGAACACGGCGGCGATCGTCAGGTCGAGCGCGCCTTTGCCATCGGTAAGCAGATTGGGCGACTTTTCCACCTTGCCGGCGGTAGGATCGTAATACACATATTCGTAACCGCTGGCCGACTGCGTGTTCGCATCCTTGGCCAGTTTGGGTACCTTGTACATGAACCACCAGTCAACGGCCTGGCCGCTTTCGTTCAGGGCAGATAAGGTCATAGGGTCTATCGCTGTGGGGATTATTCACAATTGCTCGCGGATAATCATGCGCTCCGCAGTATTCAATTGTCAACACGATTGCGGGACCGGGGACACCTTGTTGTTTTTAAATTAAAGGGGCCACGCGCTACAGCACCGGCGCTGAAATCAGGACGACCTTGCCAACGATGTGTGACGCCGGCACGAAGCCGAACATCCTGCTGTCGAGGCTATTGTCCCGGTTATCGCCAAGCACAAAATAGTGGCCGGCGGGCACCGTGCATTCCAGCCACGGGCCATCGAAGACGCATGCTTGCTTGCCGGGGGAATCTGCCTCCAGCGGCAGGGCACGCTCGCGGTGCAGGATGCGATATCGGGCCGCGCCCAGGGTTTCCTCGAAGTGCTTGTCGTAGCGCAGTTCTTCCTCGTCAAGCAGATCTTCCAGGGCGCGCTGGCTTGCCGGGACGCCATTGACCACCAGGCGCTTGTCGCGGTAGCTCACCTTATCGCCAGGCAATCCCACCAGGCGCTTGATCCAGGTCTGGGACGGGTCTTTCGGATAGTCGAACACGATGACGTCGCCACGTTCCAGGGGCGCGCTGATGCCACGCCGGGCAAGGGTGATGCCGTAAGTCGCATAGTGCCCATATCCCCATTTCTGCACCACGACTGCCGATCCGCTGGGCACCGAGGGCGCCATCGAGCTTGACGGCGCCGTGTAGGGTTCGAAGAAGAATGCACGCAGCACCAGGCACAGGAGCACATAGGACCCGAACATGCCCAGCACGCCGTCCCAGCGCGCGTACCACGGACGCCGTGCCACGGGAAGCGCGCGCTTTGCCAGGAAGTAGCTAAGCAGGACGGTGCCAAGCACAAGCAGGAAAGCGATGGACCCGAAGATCATCGCCATGCTGGTGAACTTGGCCAGTATGAAACTACCCAAGACGGCTGCGAAGCATGCCAGCGCCAGCACGGGCGCACCGGCATACAACAAGCCCAGGCCCGGCGCCACGAGGGACAAGGCCATGCCCAGCCATTTATTCGGTGTCCATCCCATATTGCCTCCAGATCAAATAGTTGCCGATATTAACATTGGCACAATTGCAATGACGAATTGTTTGCATCGGTGACAGCTTTTGTCAGCGGCTGCCGAAACAGGGCATGGAACCGTGCATAAATTGTCACTTTTGCAGTATTTACACGTGGCACGCCTATTGCTCCTGGATTGGCATACCTCATCTGGAGACAACCATGCGCCATTCACCGGGCTTGAAAACTGCCGCCCTGTTCCTGCTGTTTTCGGCGGCCGCCCCTGCACTCGCCCAAGCCCCTTACAACCTGCTGGAAGACGGCGGCTTCGAAGCCGGCATGTCCGGCTTCGCCACCAATCAATCCGGCACCTCGCTGCGCCTGACCAGCACCGGCGCCCTCGCCGGCACGCAAAGCCTGGTGGCCGGCACGCGCGGCTATGGCGACAGCGTGCTGTGGGCCGGCTCGCGGCTTGCCGGCATGGCAAGCAAGCGCTCGGCCATGTATACAGTGAGCGCCCTGGTGCGCAGCACCGTGCCGTCGAGATCGAAGATCGGCCTGTGCGCGCTGGTCGACTACGCCGACGGCCAATCGCTGCGCGCCTGCCGCTACGTCGCCGGCTCCTTCGGCGACAAGGGCGTCGTTACCGTGCAGCTGGCGCTGGACGCGAGCCGCGACCTGGCGCGTGTAAGGCTGGGCATATTCCAGGAAGGCTCTGCCGCCTTGAAGGATGTGATGCTCGACAATGTGATGGCAAGCCTGGCCGGCGTGGCCCCACCTGTTGTTGTTCCACCGCCGCCGGACCCGACGCCAACACCAACGCCAACGCCAACACCGACACCGACACCAACACCCACGCCGACGCCGACGCCAACCCCGCCGCCTTCGCCATCGAACCTGGTCAGCGATCCGGGCTTCGAATCGGGCACGTCCGGCTTCGGTCCCAACCAGAGCGGCACGAGCGCCGCCGTCGTGACCGCCGGCGCCATCAGCGGATCGCAAAGCCTGGTCATCGGCACGGCAGGCTACGGCGACAGCGTGCTGTGGGCCGGCCGCACATGGAACGAACTGTCGGGCCGCCGCTCGTCGCTGTACACGATCTCGGCACGCGTCAGGATGACCACGGCATCGAGTTCGGCACTGCAGGTGTGCGCCATGGTCGACTACGTGGAAGGCGGCTATGCATCGGACTGCGTGAGCGTCAGCGGCGCGGTGGGCGACAAGGGTGTGGTCGGCATCACACTCGCCCTCGACCCTCTGCGCGACCTCGACCGCGTACGCATGGGCCTGTTCCAGGAAGGCGGCGCCGCCCTCGCCAATGTGCTGCTCGACGATGTGAGCGCGGTGCTCGCCGGTGTCACGCCCATCTCCACGCCAAACCCGACGCCAGGGCCCGGCCCGGGCCCGGGGCCCGATCCTGTGTCACCACCGACGCCGCCTGGTACGCCTTACCCCGGCTACACCTATACCCTGCCGCTGCAGCGCCCCTTCATTTCGCTCGATGATTTCAACGCGGCCAGCCGCAGCGCCGACGCCGTCATCAGGCTCAAGGCGCAGGTCGACGACGTGGTCCGCGTGACCAACACCCTGCCGGCCACGGCCACCTACGAGCAGCTGGTGAGCGCCCTCAATGCCTCGCACTACGGCTACTCCGCGGTCGACTCGGTGCTGATGTACCGCCTGACCGGCGAAGTCCAGTACATCGACCAGGCGCTGCGCATGGCCGGCCTGTTCGTCGCTTCCGAAACCGCGAAAATCGCGGCCGGCACGCAACCGGCAATTGCGGGCGACTCCTATCTCGAAGTGGGACACCTGCTCGAACAGGTCGCCCTCAGCTACGACTACGGCTACGCCAGGCTGTCGCCGCAGCAGCGCGCCGCGTGGGAAGGCTATGCCAGCCAGACCCTGGCCAATGTGTGGAATCCCTCGGCCGCCAGCTGGGGCGGCGTCAGCCGTCCCTGGAGCGGCTGGTCCATCAACGACCCGGGCAACAACTACTATTACAGCTTCCTGAAGGCGACCCAGCTGTGGGCCCTGGCGACCCAGAACACGAGCTGGATCAGCTTCCTGCAGCAACAGAAATTCAGCCAGATGGTGCCCTTCTTCAGCCAGCTGAACGGCGGCGGATCGCGCGAAGGCACCGGCTACGGCACCGCCATGGGCAGCCTGTTCGAAAATTACCGCTACTGGAAGAGCGCCACCGGCGAAGATTTGTCCGCCCTGTCGCCGCATGCCCGCGACACCATCGATTACTGGATCCATGCCACCGTGCCCACGCTCGACTACTACGCCTCCATCGGCGACCAGGCCCGCATGTCGATGCCGCGCATGTTCGACTACCAGCGCAAGCTGGTGGAAGAAGCGGTGGCCCTCAATCCGGAAACCGACGCCGGCCGGCGCGGCACCTGGTGGCTCAACCGCATCCGGGTCACCGATGGCGGCGACGGCTCGGTGACGGGCCGCATGCGCTACGCCTTCAACTTCCGCTATGACTTGCTGGCGCGCAGCAGCGCGGAACAGGCGCCGGCGCAGCTCAGCTACGATGCCAGCGGCGTGGGCGCCCTGTTCGCCCGCAGCGACTGGAGCACCTCGGCCAGCTGGATGTCGCTGGTGGCCGGCGTGTACGACCAGTCGCATGCGCACCAGGACCAGGGTTCGTTCAGCTTCTTCAAGGACAACTGGCTGGCCGTGACCTCGAATGTGTTTTCGCACAGCGGCATCAACCAGGGCGTCGAACTGCACAACATCGTGCGCTTCGAAGCGAACGGCGCGGCCATCGGTCAGAACAATGTGGTGCTCGCGAAAACCGTCACCGACAGCGGCGATTCCCTGAACGTGACGGCCAACCTGACGCCGGCCTATGCGCGCCATGCGCAGCAAGTGACGAACTGGGTGCGTTCCCTGACCTACCAGCGCTCGACCCACACCCTGCAGGTGCGCGACCAGTGCAGCGTGGCCCAGGGCGTGCAGGCAGTCTGGCAAGTGCACGTGCCGGTGCCGCCCGTGCTGCAGTCCGACGGCAGCATCGTCGCCGGCCGCCTGCACATCAGGCCGATGGCGCCGGCCGCGCCGGACGTGCGCATCGTCGACATGCACGCGGCATCGGGCGAGTACAGCGACGGTTACCGGATCGAACTGCGCGCCGCCACCGGTTGCGGCTTCCTGGTGGAACTCCAGGCAATGTGATGGTGTTGGGAAATGTGAACAGAAAGAAATATTTCGCGTTTAGCCTTAAACAAAATGCAATATAATTTGGCCGGCATTCAATTTTGTTTTTAAACCGAAAGTTTCTTCTGGGAGCATCATGGCCTTATCAAGCTTCACCACCGCCGCAATCCGCAGGCTTTTTGTCACCGGTCTCATCGCATCGTCCGCCTTGCTGACCGGATGTATGACCATGTACGTCGACACGGCAACCAAAGAAGTGCCCGTTGCTGAACTGAAGAAAGTTGTTCAACCAAAACCGGTGCAGCTGACCTTTGAATTCCAGACCAACGGTGCGCCGAACGCTGCGGCGACGACCTACCTGAAGGACAAGATCGCGGCCCAGGTCAAGGCCAGCGGCTTGTTTTCAGCGGTGGAGCTGACACCGGTTGCCGGTTCCGATCAGTTGAGCGTCACGCTCAACAACATTCCCATTACCAAGGATGCGGCAGCCCAGGGCTTCGTCACCGGCCTGACCTTTGGCTTGGCAGGCTCTGCCGTGACTGACGGCTATGTCTGCACCGTGCGCTACCTCCCTGCCGGCAAAACGGACGTGATCGTCACCACCGCGAAGCACGCGATTCACGCCACCGCGGGCAATGCGAATGCACCGGCAAATGCCAGGAAGTCGGCGGACATGGCCGAAGCGGTCACCACCATGACCCGTGAAATCCTGAGCAACAACCTGCGCGACCTGGCAGCCAATCCCAATTTTAACTAAGTGCACCCATGAAAAAAATGATCCGTTTTGCCAGCTTTGCCGCCCTGTGTGCGTTTGCCCTGCAACTGACCGGCTGCGCCAACCTGAAAATGAGCGCACCGGTCGCCTCGCTCGACAATACCGCGACCCTGCGCGCCGCCAACCTGGCGCCGGCCAATGTCGGTAGCTTCGTCGCCAGCAAGAACATGGCCGCACTCGACAAGAGCGCCAGCATGCGCGGTGCAAACTCCGTTGAATCGCCGTACGATGGGTCGTTCACGCAGTATCTGCGCGAATCGCTGAAAGTCGAACTGGCTGCCGCCGGCCTGCTCGATCCGAACGCCGCCACCGTTGTCACGGGCACTATGACCGACAGCGACCTCGATGCGGCGATCGGCACCGGCACCGGCCGCCTGGCCGCACGTTTCGTGGTCACCAGGAACGGTGCGGTTCGCTTCGACCGTGAGCTGAAAACCACCTCGACCTGGGAATCGTCGTTCATGGGGGCGATCGCCATTCCCATGGCGGCGCAGCAATACCAGGGCATGTACCGCAAGTTGATTACGGATCTGCTCAACAATGCAGAGTTCCGCAAGGCCATGGCGAAAGAGTAATTGCCCCTGCCCCGGAAAAAGCCCGCGCATGTGCCTGCGCGGGCTTTTTTTTCCGTCCATGTCCATGGCATGATGTGCACTCACGTCATTGGACAACACCATGCTCTCACGCACCATTCTCGCCCTCGCCCTGCTCCTGGACCATGGTGCCGCCAGCGCCCAGCTGTACATGGGCAACGAACAATCCGAGGCCCTGCGCAAGGAAGGTGAAGCCTTCGAGCAGCAGGACCAGTTGAAGGAAGCGATGGCGCGCTACGCGGCCGCCTTCGCGGCGGACCGCAAGGCATCCCTGCCGGTGGCCAGGATGGCGTATCTCTACCTGCGCCTGTCGCAAGCGGCGCAGGACGGCAAGGCCGAGGCCTATCGCGGCGAGGCCAGCAAGGCAGCCCTGACCGCCATCAATATCGACGAGAACAATACCCTGGCCATGGAGGTGCTGCGCCAGCTCGACGATCCCCAGCCGCAGGCACGCTACCAGCCGGGCAAGGCATCGCACGCGGCGATGCAGGAAGGCGAAGCGCTGTTCCACGCGAAAAAATATCCGGAAGCGATCGCGCAGTACCAGCAAGCCCTGGCGTTGGACCCGCGCAATGTCGACGCCATCGTGTACCTGGGAGATTGCTACTTTGCACAGGGAGACTATCTCAAGGCCGAAAAGATCTTCCTCCAGGCCACGCAAGCCGAACCGCTGCTGGGCATCGCCTGGCGCTTCCTGTTCGATACCCAGATGCGCTTGTCGAAACTGAAGGATGCCGAAACGTCGGCCCTGGGCGCGATTGCCGCCCGTCCCAGCGAACTGCCCAGCTGGCTGCGCATGGGCCAGCTGCACGCGGCATGGGGACAGAAGCTGGCCAGGCTGCGCCTGGTGCCGCGCGCCAGGCTGGTCGCCGGCACCAGGAATATCGAAATGGATACGGACCAGGAAACACCGGACTCGGCGGCGTGGCTGGCCTACGCCATGGCGCAGGCCACCGAGAGCATCAAGCCCGGCAAGGCATCGCCATTCGAACAGGAACTGGCCGCCTGGACGACGGCCGTGCTCATCATTCAGGAACTGGGCACCGCGGCCAGGCTCAAGGATGTAGGCTTGCGCCAGATGATCAAGTTCCACGAGGCAGGACAGCTCAAGGCCGCCCTGTTCGCGCTGCGCTACCGCGAAGCCTGGCGGCCCGATTTCGAAGCCTGGAAAAAAGCGGAACCGGATGGCTTGAAAAAATTCATCGATACCTTCCACATCGGGCCCTGAGCCTTACAGCTGGCGCGCCGCAAAGGTATCGCACTGCGTCACCGATCCGGTCTGCAAGCCCTTGCTGAACCAGCGCGCGCGCTGCTCCGAGGTGCCGTGGGTGAAGGAATCGGGCACCACGCGCCCGCGCGACTGCCGCTGCAAGGCATCGTCGCCGATGGCGGCGGCCGCCTTGAGCGCCGATTCCACGTCGCCCTGCTCCAGGATGCCGCGCGCCTGGTTGCCATGATAGGCCCACACGCCGGCAAAACAGTCGGCCTGCAATTCGAGCCGCACCGACATTTCATTGGCCGCCTTTTCGGAACCGCGGCGGCGCGCATTGTCGACTTTGTCGGTCAGGCCCAGCTGGTGCTGCACATGGTGCCCCACCTCATGGGCGATCACATAGGCCTGGGCGAATTCGCCCTCGACCTGGAAGCGTTCCTTCATGAGCCGGTAAAAACTCAGGTCGATGAAAATGCGCTGGTCCGGCGGGCAATAGAAAGGCCCGCTGGCGCTCTGCCCGGTGCCGCAGGCCGTCTCGGTGGCATTGTCGAACAACACCAGGCGCGGCTTGACGTAGCTGGCGCCGTTGGCGGAAAACAGCTTGACCCACACATCCTCGGTGTCGGCCAGCACCGTTCTGACAAAGCGCGTATCGCGGTCGGTGGCCGTGGCGGCCGGACCGGTTTGCTGCTGTTGCACGGGCACGGCCCCGCCCCCGCTCATGGCGTCGAGCAAGGTCAGGGGATTGACGCCGAAGATCCAGCCCCCGACCAGGGCGATGACGATGGTGCCGATGCCGACCGAGCGTCCGCCCAGGCCGACCCCCCCGCCACCGCCACCGCTGCCGCGCCGGTCTTCCACATTGTCGCTTTCGCGATTGCCTTCCCATTTCATCGTCTTTCTCCCCGCTACGTTTTATCACTATGGCAAATACTGTAGGCGAAATATAAAAACCCGGGCGCTACCTTGACAGGGCCCTTGCGCCAGCCGGCTTGCAATTCCGGCAGCGTGACTGCATGCTAGCCGGATTATCACCCTTGCAAGCCCCCAACGATGATCGACGCAGTCGCCCGCATAGTCCTGATGCCACCCAGCAGTTTCATCATCCTGATCCTGGCCGGCCTGCTGCTGCGCCGCCGCTGGCCGCGGACCGGCCGCGTCCTCGGTATCGCCGCCGCGGCATGCCTGCTGCTGTTTTCGACCGGCATCGGCGCCATGCTGCTGGTGAACCCGCTGGAACGGCTGAACGCGCCGCTGCCCGAAGGCCGGACCGGCGGCGCCCAGGCCATCGTGGTGCTGGCCGCCGGCGCCGTGGAAGCCGCGCCCGAATATGGCGCCGACATGCCCGACCACGTGGGCCTGGTGCGCCTGACCTACGCCGCCCACCTGCAGCGTACGACCGGCTTGCCGCTGCTGGTCAGCGGCGGCAATGCCGAGCCCGAACGCCAGGTGGCGGCCAAAGCCCTGGTCATGGCGCGCGTGCTGGTGGAAGACTTCAAGACCCCGGTGCGCTGGATCGAAGACCGGTCCGCCACCACGGCGGACAACGCCGAACTGAGCGCGCGCATCCTGAAGTCGGCCGGGATCCGGCGCGTGCTGCTGGTGACCCATGCCATGCACATGGAAAGGGCACGCCTGTCGTTCGCGCGCCATGGCATCGAGGTGGTGCCGGCGCCCACCATGTTTTATTCCACCCGCACATGGTCGGGCTGGCTGCTCCTGCCCAGCGCCAGCGCCCTCTACCGTTCTTTCTACGCCACCCATGAATGGATCGGCCTGGCCTGGTACAAGCTGCATACGCTGCGCGCCTAACTCCTTGTTTAGGCTATACTTTTCCCTTCAGAAATTTTTCCCGCCCCAGCGTCGAAAGCATCCATGAATACGTTGTCGAAATTACTTACCCTTATTGCATCTTCCTGTGTCCTGGCGTCCTGTGGCGGCGATCCGCAACCGGCCGCACCGGCCGTCACGCTGACCCAGGTCCGCCACAGCGCCGCCCAGGAACAGCTGGCGCCCGCCGCCTACTACGACGTGGTGCAAAAGATCTATGTCGGCTATTTCGGCCGTCCGGCCGACGTGGGCGGGCTGGCCTTTTTCGCGGGCCGCCTGTCGACCCTGAACGCGCCCGCCACCATGCAGGGCCTGAGCCTGGCATACCAGCAGAACAATGCCGACATCAAGGCCGTGATCGACGTGTTCGGCGGCAGCCAGGAATCGGCTGACCTGTATCCCGGCGACAACGGTGTCTTCATCGACGCGGTCTACGCCAACCTGTTCGGGCGCGCGCCCGATACCGTGGGCAAGGCTTTCTGGGTCAATGCCCTGAACCTGGGCCTGGTCACGCGGGCCAGCGCGGCGGTGGACATCATGGCCGGCGCCCAGGGCACCGACATCGACGTCATCAACAAGAAAACCACGGTCGCCGCCTATTTCACCTCCCAGCTGCTGAGCGACGCGCAACAAGCCGCCTACGGCGGCCTGGCAGCCAATGCCGTCGTGCGCGCCATGCTCGCCACGGTGGTGCTGGACACCGATACCACCGCCTTCCAGCCGACCGTGACGGCGACCATCGCCAACCTGGTGGCGACCAGCTCGCCTGCCGGCCTGTACTTCGGAAAACTTGGCAGCAATGCCCTGCTGTTCAGTTCACTGATCCTGGAAGATGGCCAGTACTGGGGCTTCTACAGCCGCTCGGCGACCGGCCGTTTCAACCCTGGCGGCTTGCTGCAGGGCAGCGGCGCCTTCGGCAGCGGCACCTTCAACGCGGCCGACATCCGCGACCTGAACCCGTCGCCCTACGGCGTTTACGACCTGGCCACCACGGTCGTCAAGCAAGTGAGCCTGGACGGGGCCTTCACCGCCGGCACCAACATCAGCCTGGTCAACGCGGCCATTGCCGGCACCAGCTACCAGTACGACGCGCCGGCCAGCATCAGCGATATCCAGGGCGACTGGACCTTCAGCGATATCAACGGTTACCGGCTGGTATCGACCGTGAACGCGAACGGCAGCGTTGGCGGCACCACCAGCGGCTGCAGCGTCAGCGGCAACCTGCAGCCACGGGCCAGCGGCAAGAATGTGTTCGATGCTTCCCTCAATTTCAGCGGCCAGTGCCGCCTGGCCGCGCAGGCGGCCAGCGGCATCGGCTACACCTTCCTCGCCGACGACGGTTCCAGCCGCCAGTTGGTGGTGGGCGTGACCAATGCGGCGCGTTCGCTCAGCAATATCCTCAATGGCGCGCGCGTGACGCCGGCCGGCATGGCGCCGGCCTACAGCGCCACCGACAGCGTGATCGGCTCGGGCGCCACCGTGACCAGCGGCAAGACGGTCACCGTGCACTACACGGGCTGGCTGTACAACGGCAATGCCAGCAACCTGCGCAGCACCAGGTTCGAAACCTCGGTCGGCGGCACGCCGTTCTCGTTCAAGATCGGCATCGGCCAGGTCATCGCGGGCTGGGACCAGGGCGTCCTGGGCATGCGCGTGGGCGGCAAGCGCACCCTGGTGCTGCCGGCCAGCCTCGCGTATGGCACGACCGGCTCGGGCACGGTCATCCTGCCGAACGCCGGCCTGGTGTTCGAAGTGGAAGTGCTGTCCATCCTCTAGACGAAAAAAAGGCCGGCTTCGCGCCGGCCTTTCTGCAAGACACGCCGCTCAGACCAGCAGCGCGGCGCTCATCGATTTCACTTCATCGGCCGATTCGGCCAGAATTTCCTGCAGCGTGGCATTGTCGATCACGAAGTCGAGCACCGAATCTTCGTGGTTGGGCAGCGGTTCTTCGCGCACCGACAGCGGCGACGCCACCGGGGCGAACTGGTTGGCCAGCAGCAGCGTGTCGAGCAGGCTGGCCGGCGGCATGCTCATCCATGCATCGCGCAGGCCGATGATGGCGGACGATACCGGTTCCGGAATCGACAGCTTGCGCATCACTTCGCGGCTGACCACTTCCTCGCACAGCTCGGCCCATTTTTCCGGATCTTCGTCCAGCAAGCCCGGGAATTCATCGGCGCGCGAGAGCAGGTAAAAGCCCCCGACTTCGTGCACGATGGCCGCGAACATGGCGGTATCGGCATTGATGAAGGTGACCTTGCGCGCCAGCACCTGGGCCAGCGCGGCCACGTGGGCCGTGTGCTCCCACAGCTGTTCGGCCTTGGCGCGCAGCTTGGGATCGACGATCTTGCTGCCGAACTGGCGCACCACCAGGCTGGCGACCAGGGTCTGCAGGCTGCGGTAGCCCACCCGCATGACGGCGGCGCGGACATTGGTGATAGGGGCGTCGCCATTGCGGTTGAAGGCGGCCGAATTGGCCAGCGCAACCGTGCGGGCGGCAAGTTGGGGTTCGCCCAGGACCAGCTTGATGGCGTCCTCAATATGACAATCGGGGTTGTCGAGGGCAAGTTGCAGGCGCAAGGCAGCATTCACGCTGGTAGGGAGGGTGATCTCCCCGCGTGCTGCTTGGGCGGCAATGTATCCGAAGGCTTCTAGTCTGTTCACGGGAAAATTATACCTTGAGCAGACGCGCCGTAAAGCAATTCGATGCAAAATTGCCAACGGGACAGCCACAACCCCGTTGGCAAGGGTGATTCCTTACATGCGTTTGCTTACTTGACCTTGATGGCGCTCTTGACGGCGGTGACGCCGTCCACGCTCCGGGCCAGGCGTTCGGCTTTCTCGGCATCGGCCTTCGAATCGACGAAGCCGCTGAGCATGACCACGCCTTTTTCGGTTTCCACGTGGATGGCCATCGAGCTCAGTGCAGGTTCCTTGAACAGGTCGGCCTTGACCTTGGTGGTGATGACGGTGTCGGCGATCGCCTTGCCGGTCTTGGCGGTGGCCGTCTCGGCCGTGCGTTCGGTCTTGTCGGCAACGTTGGACGCCACTTCGCGGGTTTTCTGGACTGCCGCGTCGGCCGCGTTTTCCGTCTTCTGGGCCACATTGGCGGCGGCATTGCGGGTGCGGTCGGCCGCGTTTTCCACCATGGTGCCGGCGGTGGCGCGTTCCTTGTTGTCGATCACGCAAGCGGTATCGGTACGGCCGGCAATCTGGACGCATTTTTCGACAGCGGCGGCCGTGGTGGCGGAGCCGATGTCGCGGTCCGCCTTGGCATTGACCAGGGAAGCGGTGCGCACCGTGGTGGCGTTGGCCAGGCAGCTGTCTTTTTCGGCGCCGCTGGCCGCGCCGCACTTGGCCTTGGCCAGCGCGAATTCGGCATGGACCAGCGCGGTACGGGCGTCGAGGCGGGCCTTGGCCGTATTGTTGTAGCGGGCAACGGCGTCGAGGTCGGCGCGCGCGCGGGCGAGCTTGGCTTCTTCGGTGCACACGGCGCGCGCGCTGCCTTTCAATTCCTTGCACTTGGCATTGGCGGCCTTGAAGTCGGCGCCGGCTTGTTTGGTCACGGTGCGGTAGGTGGCGGCGTCGGGCGTGGTATCGAAGGCATGGGCGGACGTGAAGGCAGCGCTCAGTGCGACTGCCATCAGGGTAGCGGTGATGGGTTTCATGATGGTCCCTTTTTGCGTATGGTGGATGGTGACGTGATTTAACGACGTAATCACTTTGGCAATCTGTGCGCCATCGTACATACCGGACCAAATTTATCGATAGCGCGCCAGATGTTTGTCAGCCATCAAGAAAAGATTCTCACCATCATCGCGGGGCCCCTCCGCGAGAGCAATTTCCAGCCACGGCAGGGTGTCATGCTTCGGTTCGCGAAAGCGCGTGCGCACTTTCACGATTTCCTGCATGAGCGCGCCGAACTGCAGGGGATGGTAGCGCGCCAGCCACGCGACCTCGGTCATGTCGGCAAACACTTCCTCGGTCAGGATGCGGCGCGTGAACCAGCGCTGCACGGGCCGGATCCAGGCCACGACCGGCAGCAGCCGTTCATTGTGCGGATAACCGTTCAGGCGGCGGTGGCAATGGCCCACTTCATGGATGGCCGCGCCGGCCAGGAACAGCTCGAGCAGGGCCGGTTCGATCATGGCGCTCAGCTTGTCGGCGGTGGGATTGTCGCGCACCGAGACGATCAGGGTGCACCGGCCATCGCCGCTTTGCAGGCCGATGGGCGTGTGGCCGGACAGGCCGTTGCCCTGCGCGATGGCCAGCGTGATCGGCATGCCATGCGCCTGGCCGAAGGCGACGGCCTGGGTGGCCGCTGCAATCGACTGGGCTTCGCTGGCGGGCATCCCCGCCCTTGCCTGCAGCGCGCAGGCGGACAGGCACAGCGCCAGCAGCCACCTATTCATCGCTGAGCAAGCCCTGGCCCCAGGCGGGGCTGACTTCGTCGAACGGGGTGGCGCCCGTCCTGAACACGGTGCCATCCCGGGCCAGGCTGATCCAGGCACGGGTATCGTGGCCGCTGCGGGCCACCGGCTGGTCCGCGCGCAGGGACGCGATCCAGGCGTACACGCGGGCATAGGCTTGCGGATGCTGGCGCTTGGTCCAGGCCAGCGCCACCAGGTCGGCAAAGCCTTCCTCGCGCCGGTTTTCGCGCATCGCTTTCGACAGCGCCAGCAAGGATGCATCGTCGGCGCTTTCTTCGCCGGATTCGACAAAGCCGGCCGGCAAGGCGTGCCACACGCCCTGGGCATAGCGCCAGCAATGGCCGACCTCGTGCGCCGTCATGGCTTCGATCAGCACGCCGCGATCGGCTTCGGGCACGTGCGCGATAATTTTTTCCGCATCCGGGTTGCCGCGCATCGACAGCACCAGCTTGCAGCGGCCATCGACAAAGCCCATGGCCAGCGGCACGTCGTTGGGACCGGCTTGCGGCTGCACGATGATATCGATGGGGAGCTTGATCTGTTGGGCATATGCCAACACGGGACCGGCAGCCTTGAGCCAGCGGATTTCCATTTCGGTCAGGCTGGCGGCACTGGCGAAAACAGGAAAAAGGGCAAACGTCGCGGTCAGGATTCGCTTTAGCATGGCACGGTTCCTCATGAGGTCCATACATGCCTATCGGCAAGTCCTTAGCGCTTTTTAGCCCTCCTGCAAAATATATTTCCGCGTAGCAAAATCAACATCCTTGAAGCGGGACAGTCCCAGGTTGTGGGGAAACAAATCTGTTTCCCCACAACCTGGGACTGTCCCCTGACAAGAAGCAAGAAAGTAAGAACGAAACCCTGGCTTATTTTTGTGTCAGCGTTGCGGCGGTGACAAACTTGGGACGGATGTCATTCGGTACCGTTTTCATCTTGTCGAGCGCCTTTTGCACGTCCGGGCGGATGACTACGTATTTCGCCATCATGTCTTTGGCGCGCGCATAGTCGCCCGTCGCTTCGATGGTCAGGAACTCGCGGTTCAGGTCGATCACCGCTTTCTTGATCTTCTTGAAGTCGGTCGAGAACGTGCCGTCGCCATGCGAGATGAAGGCGCCCTTGTCGAGCAGGTAGTTGAGCTGGATCGCCATCCCGCGCGCGTGCGAATCGGTCAGGCCGAAATGCAGGGTGCGGAAGGCCGACGCCAGGAAGGTGTTGTACAGCTTGCGTTCAGCCAGTTCGCCCTGCCCCAGCCCGTCCTTCAGCTGGCCCTTGTCCATCATGTACGACAGCGCCCACAGGCCGGCCATGTCGGCCTTGGCTTCCTCGATGGTCGAGTAGGCGTCCTTCAGGTCCTGGCGCGGGGTCGACGGCTTGCCGCCCTGGGTGGTGCTGTGCGGTCCCAGGCCGTGCGTGATTTCGTGCGCCAGGATGTGGGTGAAGAAGGAGTCGAAATCGAGGTCCTGCTGGTCTTGCGCGCGCAGCACCAGCCTGGCGATCGGGGTCAGGGTCGATGCGAACTTGGCTTCCTGTATGTTCTTGAGCATCACGCGCTTGGAGCCGCGTTCCTTGATGATGCGCTCGTCGTTGGGCAGGTTGTAGGCGGCCGTCTGCACGCCCATATTGCCGTCGCCGGCGCCATACACCTGGTTGACCACCACCATCGGCGCCAGCGCGCCCACCTTCGGATTGCGGTACTGCTTGTCGAGCGGCAGGTTGTCTTCCAGTTCCTGCATGTGCTTGCTGAAGAAATCGAGTTTCCGGGTTTCCTTCTGGTCGCGGATGTTGACGTAGGCTTCGAATGCCGCCTTGTAGCCGAACAGTTCATCGTTGTAGGTCTCGTAGGGACCGATGGTGATGTCGACCGGCGAATCGAGATCCATCCAGGCAAAGTCGGACGGCAGGTAGTCGTTCGACAGGAAAGCGTCGGCGCGCATGGTCAGGAATTTCTTGAGCGAGGCATTGTCGGTCGCCCTGGCGGCGACCCGCAGCAGCGTGGCCAGCTTGCGCATCTCGGGCTTGTACTCGTCCGAATACTTGACGGTCTTGAACTTGCCATCCTTGCCGGCGCGGATGGTGGTGAAGAACCATTGCGCCTGTTCCCTGTCTTTCGGGCCCAGGCCGTTCATCCACGACTCCAGCGCTTCCTTGCTGGCGCCGGCCGGATAGAAATTGGCGCCGGCGGGCTTTTTGGCGGGGATCTTGATGCCGGCGTAGTCGGCCGGCATGAAGGCCAGGTTGCCGTCGAGGATAGACCAGGGACCTTTGTTGAGCCAGAAGTAATCGAGGCGCGCCTTGCTCAACGGGGATTTGTCGCGCTTGAGCGCGGTCATCAGCTTTTCATTGTCGGCCCAGCGCTGGCGCAGTTGCAGGGTGTCGATGACCCTGGCCGCCTCGATCAGGGCGGCGATGGCCTTGCGGTCGCCCGCGGACAGGCCCGACACGTCGGCCGTGAGGTCGACCGGCGCGTAGCGCTTGCCCATTGCGCCCAGTTCGGCCGCGGTGGCCACGCGCGGCGCCGTCATGGCTGCGACCGGCGCGTCGGCGGCGCTGGCGGCAGCGCCGGCCAGCAGGAAGGAGGCGAGTAAGGTGGGTGCAAAAAGCGTCTTCATGGTTCCTTATGGATGAGGATTTGCAATGGCTGACATTGTAATCCCCACCCCACCAGAATGCGCCTACTCGCTTACATATTTCTTAACGATCTGCTTGTACTGGCCGCTCGATTTCAGCTGTTTCAGGCCGGCGTTGAAGTCGTCGCGCAGCTGCTTGTCGCGGAATACCGCATGGTTGATTTTCTGGGTGCCTTGCCCGAACACCTTGTGCACATTGATCTCCTGGGCCGTATCGACGCCGCTGGCCGACCCTTTGTAGAAGCGGAAGACGTTGATGTCGCCCACGTACAGCTGTGCCCCGTTTGCATAGAGCTGCATCACGCGCCGCTTTTCGTCCGACGTTTCGCTGTATTTGGGATGGCCCTTCACGGCCGCCGCAAAATCGGGGCCCAGGAAGTGCGATGCGCCCTGGAAGGCGATGATGCTCTTGTCCTTGACGTCGGCCACGCTGTTCACGGCCAGCTTGTTCGACTTGAGCGAGATCGCCACGTCCTGGTAGACCACCGAGGGTTCGTCGGCGTAGAAGTAGCCGTCCGCTTCCTTCAGTTCGGGGCTGCCGCGCTGGGCGCCGTCGGCCTGTTTTTCGGTCATCATCTTGGGGATGGCGCCCATGGCAACGAAGACCGGCTTGACCGTGTGGCCCTTGCTGGCCAGCGCCTCGCGGATGATTTCGAATTCGAAGCCGGAAGGATCCTTGCCGGCTTCATTGATCACGTAGGGAGGAAGCGCAAAACTGAACAGAAACCTGACTTCCTTTGCCAGCGCCGCAGGTGCCAGCAGTGCAGCGCACAGAAACAGCATGATCGTTTTCATGGATTCCCCCATTGATTGGCCGGTTGCCCATGATCGCCCGGAATGGCCCGACTGCGCAAGCAAAAGCCGTCGTCCCCGCGCAGACGTGCCTTAATTCGCTTTGGCGATGGTCGCTTCCGGCGCCTGCGGGGTCCATCCGGCGCCCAGCGCGCGCGCCACGGCCACGGCGGCGAGCAGGCGCTGCGTGCCGATCTGGGCGGCCGTGCGGTCCGCGGCCAGCGCGCTGCGCTGGGCGTCCGTCACGTCAAGATACGTCGACAGGCCGCGCTCGTAGCGCGCCGTCGCCACCAGGACCGCGCGTGCGGCGGCCTGTTGCGACTTCGCCTGCGCTTCGCCCTGCAACTGGCGCTGCTGCGAATCGGACAGCGCGTCTTCCACTTCCCGCAGGGCCGTCAGCAGCTTGCCTTCGTGGCTGGCCAGCGCCTCGGCATAACGCGCCTTCGACATGGCCAGGCTGGCCTTGTTGCGGCCACCGTCAAACATGGGCAGCGACAGCGCCAGCGGACCGACCGAAAACTGGCGCGCGCCTCCCCTGGCCAGGTCGCTCAGGCTCTCGGACGCGAAGCCGAAATTGCTGGTCAGGCTCAGCGATGGATAAAAGGCGCCTTCGGACACCGCCACCTGGGCGTTCGCCGCGCGCAGGCCGGCCACGCTGGCCGCCAGGTCGGGGCGCTGCCCCAGCAGGCTGGCCGGCAAGCCGACCGGGATGGCCGGCGGTGCGGGCATCACGGTGGCCGGTGTCGCTGCAATCAGCGGCGACGTCGGGGCCACGCCGGTCAGCGTCGCCAGGCTGTGTTCCAGCAGGTTGCGCTGGCGCCCGATTTCGTGCAGGTCGGCTTCGGCGTTGGCGCGTTCGATGCGGGCGCGCGACACGTCCAGCTCATTCGTCAGGCCGCTGTCGAAACGCGCTTCGATCACCTTCTGCGCTTCGCTGCGCGCCGCCAGTGCGCGGATCAGGATCGCCAGTTCGGCGTCGGTGCCGCGCAGCTGGAAATAGGTACTGGCCACTTGCGCCGACAGCAGCAGGACCACGCCGTCGCGGTCGTGCTGGGTGGCCAGCGCCTGGGCATCGGCCACTTCCACCACGCGCTTGACGCGGCCCCACAGGTCCAGCTCATACGACAGCTGCGCACCCACGGTGTAGTTGTTGCCTTCGACGCTGCGCCCGCCCAGCATCAGGCTTTGCGATGTGTACTGCGAGCTGCGCGAATTGGCGACCGAGGTTCCCACGTTCACGTTTGGCGCTTGCGCGGCGCGCAGCGTGCCCAATTGGGCCTGCGCCTGGAGCAGGCGCTGCGCTGCCGCTTTCACGCCCGGATTGTCGCGCACGGCGCGCTGTTCCAGTTCGTTGAGCGTGGCGTCGCCGAAGACGGTCCACCATGCGGCGGGCAGGCGCGCGGCATCGGTGGCGGCGGCATGGCGCCAGGCTGGCGCTATCGCTTGCGCCGGTGCGGCGAAATCGGCGCCGATGGTAGCGCAGCCGGACAGCGCCAGCAGCGCGCACAGGATCAATGGCTTCAAGATAGGTTCTCCGTACAGATTAGTGAGCGCCGGCGCCGGGGCCGGATGGGGCTTTGACCTTATCGGCGAACAGCAGCGCGCCGACGCAGGCGAACAGGAACACCGCCATGATCACGAAGCCGTCGTTGTAGGCCATCACGAACGATTCGCGCCGCACGATGCGGTCGATCATGGCCAGCGCCTGGTGCGCGGCGGTGGCCGGATCGATGCCGTTCGAGATGAAGGAAGCGGTCAGCTGGTCCAGGCGCAGCTGGGTTGCCGGCGCCAGCGACGACACCGACTCGCCGATGATGGCCGAATGGAAGTGCTCGCGGTTGGTCAGCGTGGTGGCCAGCATGGCGATGCCGATCGAGCCGCCCAGGTTGCGCGTCATGTTGAACAGGCTCGATGCCGACGCCGTGTCCTGCGCGGCGATGCCGTGCATGGCGAACTGCGAGAGCGTGAGCATGATGAAGGGCTGGCCCAGGGCGCGCACGACCTGCGACCACAGGAGCTGGTCGTAGCCGGCGGTGGCGTCCAGGTTCGCATTCATCAGGCAGGAAATGCCGAACAGGGTCAGACCGAAGGCGCACAGGATGCGGTTGTCGACCCTGGACGAGAGGATGGCGGCAAACGGCATGATGAACAGCTGCGGCAGCCCCGCCCACATGATGACCTGCCCGATCTGCATCGGGCTGTAGCCGGCGATCTGGCCCAGGTACAGCGGCAGCAGGAAGGATGAACCATACAGGCCCATGCCGATCACGCCCGACAGCGCGGTGGCCACCAGGAAGTTGCGCTGGCCGTACAGGCGCAGGTTGACGAACGGTTCCGGGTGGCTGAAGCTGGTCGCGACCCAGCCCAGGATGCCGAACAGGGACAGGAAGGCGAAGGCGATGATGAAGTTCGAATCGAACCAGTCCTTCGAATTGCCCTCTTCCAGGAAAATGGTCAGCGAGCCCAGGCCCAGCGCCATCAGCGCAATGCCGAACCAGTCGGCGCTGGCCAGTTTGGACAGCTGCATGGGTTCGCGGTCCAGGCCCCACCACACGCCGAAAATGAGCAGCAGGCCGGGCGCCCAGTTGATATAGAAGATCATCGGCCAGCCATACAGCTCGGCCAGGTAGCCGCCCACGGTGGGGCCCATGGCCGGCGCCAGCGTGGCGGTCAGGCCGAAGATGGCCATGCCGGCCGCGCGCTTCGACGGCGGCAGCTTGGTCATCACCAGCGTGAGGGCCATGGGAATGAGCGCGCCGCCGGTGATGCCCTGGAAGACGCGGAACACGATCATGCTTTCCAGGTTCCAGGCGGCGCCGCACAGGGTGGAGAACAGCAGGAACAGCGCGGTGGTGCCGACGATGTAATTGCGCATGCCGAACACGATGGTCAGCAAGGCGGTCAGCGGAATGACGACGATTTCGGCGCACAGGTAGGCGGTCGAAATCCACGAACCTTCTTCCTGGGTGGCAGAGAGCGAGCCCAGGATGTCCTTGAGCGCGGAATTGGTGATCTGGATATCGAGGATCGCCATGAAGGCGCCGAGCATGCCGGCGGCCACGGCGATCCAGGTGCGCAGCTCGACCTTTTCAGGAATCGGCAGCGCCGTGGCAATGGTGCTGGTCATCGCGATGCTTAGCGGGCGGCGGCGGCGACGGCCTGGTCAAGTTCGATTTCGGCCATGGCCGACATGCCGGGCACCAGGCGTCCCTTGAGGGCCTTGACGTCGGCCGCACTCAGGACGATCTTGACCGGCACGCGCTGGACGATCTTGGTGAAGTTGCCGGTCGCGTTATCGGCCGGCAGCAGCGCGAACTGGTTGCCCGACGCTGGCGAGAAGCTGTCGAGCCTGCCGGTCAGGGGATGCTTGGGCATGGCGTCGATGACCACCTTGACGGCCTGGCCAGGGTGCAGTCCGGCCAGCTGGGTTTCCTTGAAATTGGCGGTGATCCAGACTTCTTCCTGCACGATGGCGGCGAACTGCTGGCCCGGCTGGATGCGCGCGCCGACTTCGATGCTGCGCCGTCCGAGGCGGCCGGCCACGGGCGCGACGATGCGGTTGTAGGCCAGCTGCTGCGTGGCGTCCTTCAATTGGGCCTGCAGCACCTTGATCTGGGCCTTGACCACGTCGCGCTGCGCTTCGGCGGCGCTGATCTGGGCCCGGGCCGCGGCCACGTTGCCGCGGCGCGCGGCCAGGTCGGCGTCGGCGCCGGCGCGGTTGGCGTTGGCGGCGTCGACTTCGGCTTTCGAGACGGCTTTCATCTGGGCGTTGTACAACTGGCCGAAACGCTCGGCATCCTGTTTGGCGCGCACCAGCTGCGCCTGCGACTGCGCTACCTGCGCGACGGCGGCGCCGGCCTGGGCGCGCACCTGCGCTACCTGCGCCTCGGCCTGCAGCACCTGCTGGCGCGTGCTGGCGATCTGCGCTTCGATCTGTTCAACCTTGACATGCTGGTCGGCCGGATCGAGTTCGGCGATCACGTCGCCCGCCTTGACGGCCTGGTTGTCTTCCACCAGCACCTTGGTGACCACGCCGGCTATGCGCGACGAGACCGGCGTCACATGGCCCGACACATAGGCGTTTTCGGTTTCGACGTAGTGGGTGCTGTAGTACCACATCTTGGCGCCGCCACCGATGGCCAGCAGGGCGATCAGCGCCAGCACGCCGCGCACGCGCCAGTTCGGCCCCGTGGCGGCCGGCTCCGGTACCGGAGGAACGGCGGCGAGCTGCGGGTGCTCGGTTTTGCTATGCGCTTGGGACATGTCACGACTCCGGAAATGAAATGGGCTAGGGGCATTATTGTGCATTCTCTGGAGCAAGTCAAGAAATGAAACGATTGCATTTCATTTTAAATTGCTTTAAAGTTGCACTCCATGAACAAACCCGCAGGACGCCCGCGCGCCGCCGATCTCGAGGCGCGCAACCAGCAATTGATCGACACGGCCGGACGGCTGTTCATCGAACTCGGCTATGGAAAAGTGAGCCTGGAGCTGATCGCCCGCGAAGCCCATGTGGCCGTGCGCACCATTTACGTCAAGTTTGGCGGCAAGGCCGGCCTGTTCCAGGCGGTGCTGGTGGCCAATCGCGACAAATTCATCCCGCCGCAGCAGATGGCGCAGGACCGGCGCCCGTTCAAGGAAGTCATTGCCGATTTCAGCGAGCACTTCCTGGACATGGTCAGCGCCCCCGAGGCGCTGGCGGTGCAGCGCATGGTGATCGCCGAGGGCCAGTTCAACCCCGAGCTGGCCAATTCGTTCTACCAGGCCGGACCGCGCCAGACGCGCGAGATGCTGGCCACCTACTTCGCCCGGCCGGACATCCTGGCCCAGTTGCGCGAAGACATGCCGCACGACCTGCTGCCCAGCTACCTGATCAATTGCGTGATGGGCGACCCGTTCTCGCGCTTCCTGTTCGACCCTGCCGCCCAGCCGCGCGACGAAGTGATCAGGCAGCTGCATCACCGCCTGGAACTGTTCTACCAGGGCGTATTGCGCAAGTCCTGAAGCATACCGGGCCAATGTGCGTTCGCGCACCGTGCAGTATGGACGGCTCTGGCAAGCTGGGAACTTCTCAAGGAGGATGTATGAGCAAGTCGGCTCGCTATGAATGGCGCGATCAGCACGCCGCCCTCAACGAACGCATGAAGGGTTTCATGCAAAACCCGAACACCGAGCAGCTTGAAGCCGTGGTCGCCGAAATGCGAGCGTATGCCGACAAGGCGCGCGACGGCAATCTGGAAATTCCCACCCGCTGGACCAGCTACAACTAGCCGTCAGGGCTGTTTTGCCGCCTTGACGCGCTTGAGGAAGGCAATCAGGTCGCCTGGTTCGTCGGCGGGCATACACGGCCCTTCATGACGGGTGGAACGCCAAGTCAACATCAGCGAAGTGCCAAGTGAAAAAGGGAAGCGCGAGGCTTCCCTTCTATTTGCGGCACGGCAGAGTTTATTTCTTGCGCATCGGTGGCAGGTCGGTGCACACGCCCTTGTACACTTCCGCCGCCATGCCGATCGATTCGCCCAGCGTCGGATGCGGGTGAATCGTCTTGCCGATATCGACGCCGTCGGCGCCCATCTCGATCGCCAGGGCGATTTCGCCGATCATGTCGCCCGCATGGGTGCCGACGATGCCGCCGCCGACAATCCGCTTGGTCTCCGCATCGAACAGCAGCTTGGTGAAGCCTTCGTCGCGGCCATTGGCCACGGCGCGTCCGCTGGCGGCCCATGGGAAGTGGCCCTTCTCGACCTTGATGCCCTGCGCCTTGGCTTCGTCTTCGGTCACGCCGACCCATGCCACTTCCGGATCGGTGTACGCCACCGAAGGAATGACCTTGGCGTCGAAGAAGGCTTTCTCGCCATGCGCAGCTTCCGCCGCCACGTGCGCTTCATGCACCGCCTTGTGCGCCAGCATCGGCTGGCCCACCAGGTCGCCGATGGCGAAGATATGCGGCACGTTGGTGCGCATCTGGCCGTCGACCGGAATGAAGCCGCGGTCGGATACGGTCACGCCAGCCTTGTCGGCCGCGATCTTCTTGCCGTTCGGGCTGCGGCCAACGGCCACCAGCACCATGTCGTAGAGTTGCGGCTCGGGCGCCTTGGCGCCTGCTTCGGCAGCTTCAAACGATACCTTGATGCCTTCGGCCAGCGCTTCCACCGCAACCGTCCTGGTCTTGGTCATGATGTTGTCGAAGCGCTTCTCGTTGAACTTCTGCCAGACCTTGACCATGTCGCGGTCCGCGCCCTGCATCAGGCCGTCGAGCATTTCAACCACGTCGATGCGCGCGCCCAGGGTCGAATACACGGTCGCCATTTCCAGACCGATGATGCCGCCGCCAATGACCAGCATGCGTTTCGGGATCTGGCGCAGTTCCAAAGCGCCGGTCGAATCGACGATGCGCGGATCTTGCGGCACGAACGGCAGGTTCACCACCGACGAACCGGCGGCGATGATCGCCTTCTGGAACTGGACGACTTTCTTGCTGCCGTCGGCGGCCGTCACTTCGATATGGTTCGGGCTGACGAACTGGCCGACGCCGGTCACCACATTGACCTTGCGCGCCTTGGCCATGCCGGCCAGGCCGCCCGTCATCTTGGTGATGACCTTGTCCTTGTAGCCGCGCAGCTGGTCGATGTCGACCTGCGGCTTGGCGAAGGTGATGCCGTGCTTGGCCATGCCCGCGGTTTCGTCGATGACGGCTGCCACGTGCAGCAGCGCTTTCGATGGAATGCAGCCCACGTTCAGGCACACGCCGCCCAGCGACGCGAAACGCTCGACCAGCACCGTGTTCATGCCCAGGTCAGCCGAACGGAAGGCGGCCGAATAACCGCCCGGGCCTGCGCCCAGGACCATCATCTCGCACTCGATGTCGACGGTGCCGGCGTAGCTGCCGCCGACCGGCGCTGGCGCCGCAACAGGAGCAGGTGCGGCCGCGGCAGGCGCTGGCGCTGGCACGGCAGCAGCAGGCGCAGGAGCGGCAGCGCCGGCGCCGCCCTCTTCCAGCACCAGCAGCATCGAACCCTCGGCGACCTTGTCGCCAACCTTGATTTTCAGTTCCTTGACCACGCCCGCGTGGCTCGAAGGAATCTCCATGCTGGCCTTGTCCGATTCGACCGTGATCAGCGACTGGTCAACCTTGACCGTGTCGCCAACCTTGACCATCAGTTCGATCACTTCCACTTCCTTGAAGTCGCCGATATTCGGGACCTTGACGTCGATTATGCTCATCGTTCGTTCCCCTTACAGCAAAGTCTTGCGCAAATCGGCCATGACTTCGGCCAGATATGCGGTGAAGCGTGCGGCCATGGCGCCGTCGATCACGCGGTGGTCGTAGGAGAGCGACAGCGGCAGCATCAGGCGCGGCTGGAATGCGGCGCCGTCCCATACCGGCTTCATGGCCGACTTGGACAGGCCAAGAATCGCCACTTCCGGTGCGTTGATGATCGGCGTGAAGGCCGTGCCGCCAATGCCGCCCAGCGACGAGATGGTAAAGGTGGCGCCCTGCATGTTGGCGGGACTGAGCTTGCCGTCGCGTGCGGCCAGCGACAGTTCGCCCATTTCGACGGCGATCTGCGAGATCGACTTCTTGTCCGCATCCTTGATGACCGGGACCATCAATCCGTTCGGCGTATCGGCCGCGAAGCCGATGTTGTAGTACTGCTTCAGGATCAGGTTGGCGCCGGTGCCGTCGATCGACGCATTGAAGGCCGGGTATTTTTTCAGTGCCGCCACGCTGGCCTTGATGACGAAGGCGAGCATGGTCAACTTGACGGTGGACTTGGCCTTGGCCAGGGCCGCGTTCGAATCGACGCGGAACTGTTCGAGGTCGGTCACGTCGGATTCGTCGAACTGCGTCACGTGCGGGATCATGACCCAGTTGCGGTGCAGGTTCGGACCGCTGATTTTCTTAATGCGCGACAGTGGCAGCAGTTCGGTCGGGCCGAACTTGCTGAAGTCGAGCGACGGCCATGGCAGCAGGTCCAGGCCGACGCCGGAACCGCCCTTGGCAGCGGCGGTGCCGTTGCCTGGCGATGCGCTGGCCATCACGCCCTTGACAAAGTTCTGCACGTCTTCCTGGGTGATGCGGCCTTTCGGGCCACTGCCGGCGATGCGCATCAGGTCCACGCCCAGTTCACGCGCGAATTTGCGGATCGACGGGGATGCGTGGGCTTTCGAGTTCGAGACTGCCGGTGCGGCCGCTGGTGCGGCTGGCGCAGCCGGAGCAGCCGGTGCTGGCGCTGCCACGGGTGCTGGTGCAAGCGCTGCAACGGGTGCCGGCGCTGCCGCCGCTGGTGCAGGTGCGGCAGCTGGTGCCGCTGCTGCGCCTTCCTGGACTTCCAGGATCAGCAGCAGCGAACCTTCGGCAACCTTGTCGCCGATCTTGATTTTGAATTCCTTGACCACGCCCGCATGGCTGGACGGGATCTCCATGCTGGCCTTGTCCGATTCGACCGTGATCAGCGACTGGTCGACCTTGATGGTGTCGCCTGGCTTGACCATCAGTTCGATGACTTCGACTTCCTTGAAGTCGCCGATATCCGGGACTTTGACTTCCACTATGCTCATAGCTGCTCCGTATTCTTGTGTGTCTACATCGTCCTCGCGAATGCGAGGACGATGTGGTGGCGGTTTTTTACTGGGTCACTGGATTCGGCTTGTTCGGGTCGATGCCGTACTTGGCAATGGCCGCTGCCACGACCGAAGTCTCGACCTTGCCTTCGTCGGCCAGCGATTTGAGCGCGGCGACAGTGATGTAATAGCGGTTGACTTCGAAGAACTCGCGCAGCTTGGCGCGGCTGTCCGAGCGGCCATAACCATCGGTGCCCAGCACTTTGTAGGTGCGGCCCTTCGGCATGAAAGCGCGGATCTGTTCTGCAAACGCGCGCATGTAGTCGGTGGTGGCAATGATCGGGCCAGCCGTATCCTGCAACAGGCCGGTCACGTAAGGCACGCGTTGCGCCTGTTGCGGATTGACCATGTTCCAGCGTTCAGCGTCCTGGCCATCGCGCGCGACGAGGGTGAGCGACGGCGCAGACCAGACGTCGGCCGCGACGCCCCAGTCGTTCAACAGCAGGTCCACCGCGGCGATCGACTCGCGCAGGATGGTGCCGCAGCCAATCAGCTGCACCCGCAGCTTGGGCTTGGCGTCGCCCTTCGAGAGCTGGTACATGCCCTTCAGGATGCCTTCTTCCTGGCCGGCCTGCAGGCCCGGGTGGGCATAGTTCTCGTTCATGATGGTGATGTAATAGAACACATCTTCCTGGTTGGCGATCATGCGGCGCAGGCCGTCATGGATGATCACGGCCACTTCATGGCTGAAGGTCGGATCGTACGGCAGGCAGGTCGGGATGGTCGCGGCCATCAGGTGGCTATGGCCATCTTCGTGCTGCAAGCCTTCGCCATTTAGCGTGGTACGACCCGCCGTGCCGCCCATCAGGAAGCCGCGTGCGCGCATGTCGCCGGCCGCCCAGGCCTGGTCGCCGATGCGCTGGAAACCGAACATCGAGTAGTAGGTGTAGAACGGGATCATGATGCGGTCGTTGGTCGAATACGACGTCGCCGCGGCGATCCACGAGCTCATGCCGCCCGCTTCGTTGATGCCTTCCTGCAGAATCTGGCCGGCCTTGTCTTCGCGGTAGTACATCACCTGGTCCTTGTCGACTGGCTCGTACAACTGGCCTTTAGGATTGTAGATGCCGATCTGGCGGAACAGGCCTTCCATGCCGAAGGTGCGCGATTCATCGACCAGGATAGGCACCACGCGCGCGCCCAGGTTCGGGTCCTTGAGCAACGTGCCGATAACACGCACAAACGCTTGCGTGGTCGAGATTTCGCGCCCTTCAGGGGTCGCTTCGAGCACGTTCTTGAATGCGGACAGCTCCGGCACGGGCAGCGTTTCTTCGGACTTCTGGCGGCGCGAAGGCAGGTAGCCGCCCAGGGCCTTGCGGCGCTCGTGCAGGTAGACCATTTCCGGCGCGTCGTCGGCAGGCTTGAAGAACGGGATCTCGGCCAGCTTGTCGTCCGGGATCGGGATGGCGAAGCGGTCGCGCATTTCGCGGATGGCTTCGTCGTCGAGTTTCTTGGTCTGGTGCGCGGTGTTGCGCGCTTCGCCCGACTTGCCCATGCCGAAGCCCTTGACCGTTTTCACCAGCAGCACGGTCGGCTGGCCACGGGTTTCCTGGGCGATCTTGAAGGCGGCGTAAATCTTGTGCGGGTCATGACCGCCACGGGTCAGGCGCCAGATGTCGTCGTCGCTCATGTTGGCGACCATTTCGAGCAGCTTCGGATGCTTGCCGAAGAAGTGCTTGCGCACGTAGGCGCCGTCCTTGGCCTTGTAGTTCTGGTATTCGCCGTCCACGGTTTCCATCATCACGCGCTGCAAGATGCCATCCTTGTCCTGGGCCAGCAGGGCATCCCAGCCCGGGCCCCAGATGACCTTGACGACGTTCCAGCCGGCGCCGCGGAATTCGCCTTCGAGTTCCTGGATGATCTTGGTGTTGCCGCGTACCGGGCCGTCCAGGCGCTGCAGGTTGCAGTTGACCACGATGACCAGGTTGTCGAGCATGTCGCGTGCTGCCAGGCCGATGGCGCCCAGCGATTCCGGCTCGTCCATCTCGCCGTCGCCGCAGAAAGCCCATACCTTGCGGTTGTCGGTCTTGGCGATGCCGCGCGCATGCAGGTATTTCAGGAAGCGCGCCTGGTAGATCGCCATGTGCGGGCCCAGGCCCATCGACACGGTCGGGAACTGCCAGAAGTCCGGCATCAGTTTCGGGTGCGGGTAGGACGACAGGCCCTTGCCGTCGACTTCCTTGCGGAAGTTGATCATCTGCTCTTCCGTCAGGCGGCCTTCGAGGAAGGCGCGGGCGTACACGCCCGGCGAGGAGTGCCCCTGGATGTACAGCAGGTCGCCGCCGTGGTCGGCCGTAGGCGCGTGCCAGAAATGGTTGAAGCCGATGCCCAGCATGTTCGCCAGCGAGGCGAAGCTCGACAAGTGGCCGCCCAGGTCGCCGTCGGCGCGGTTGGCCTTGACCACCATGGCCATGGCGTTCCAGCGCATCCACGAGCGCAGGCGCTCTTCGTATTCGAGGTTGCCGGGGCTGTGAATTTCCTGGCCGACGGGGATGGTATTGACATAAGCGGTATTGCTGGAGAACGGGATGTGGGCGCCGCGGCGGCGCGCCAGGTCGACCAGTCGTTCCATCAGATAGTGGGCGCGTTCCGGGCCCTCGTTTTCAATGACGGCTTCCAGTGCTTCGAGCCATTCCTTGGTTTCAAGCGTGTCCGGATCGATGGCGGCTTGGGCCGTCAACTGGTCGAGTTGAGCTGACATGTAATGCGTCTCCTAATGTTTTTTGCTGATTATTTACCAATACCCCGAATTAGTGCAGTGATTCTAACAGCGTTTTTTGAATTTTTCAAATTACGATATATCATTTCATATTGTGGGAAATACGTACGACCCGCGATGTGCTTGGGGTGCCTTATAATCTCGTCTTCCCCCTCCAACCGGCTAAAAATCATGTCCGCACAACTGATCGATGGTGTACTCCTCTCCCAACAACTGCGCGCCGAGATCGGCCAGCGTGCCGCCGCGCTGACCGCCAGGGGCAAGCAGCCCGGCCTGGCCGTGATCCTGGTGGGGGAAGATCCGGCCAGCCAGGTGTACGTACGCAACAAGGTCAAGGCTTGCGCCGATGTGGGTTTCCACTCCCTGCTGGAAAAATACGACGCCGACCTGACCGAAGCTGCCTTGCTGGACCGCATCGCCGCGCTCAATGCCGACCCGGCCATCCACGGCATCCTGGTGCAAATGCCTTTGCCCAAGCACATCAACCCGCACAAGGTCATCGAAGCCATTTCCACTTCGAAAGACGTGGATGGCTATTCGGTTCTGTCGGCAGGCGAACTGATGACCGGCCTGGCCGGTTTCCGCCCATGCACGCCCTACGGCTGCATGAAGCTGATCGAAAGCACCGGCTACGACCTGCGCGGCAAGCACGCGGTGGTCATCGGCCGCAGCAATACGGTGGGCAAGCCGATGGCGCTGCTGCTCTTGCAAGCCAACGCCACCGTCACCATCTGCCATAGTGCTACTGCGGACCTGGCTTACCACACGCGCCAGGCCGACGTGGTCGTGGCCGCCGTGGGCCGCCGCAACACCCTGACGGCCGACATGGTCAAGCCGGGCGCCATCGTCATCGACGTGGGCATGAACCGCGACGATAACGGCAAGCTGTGCGGCGACGTGGACACGGCCGGGGTGCGCGAAGTGGCCGCTCACATCACGCCAGTGCCAGGCGGCGTGGGCCCGATGACGATTACCATGCTGCTGATGAACACGGTCGAAGCGGCCGAACGCGAATAAAGCCGGCCCGGAAAAATCCAGGCCGTGATTGATGAATAAAGGAAACCACCATGAACACTGCCACCGCCAATCCCCTGCTCGATTTTTCCGGCTTGCCGCGTTTCGATGCCATCAGCTTCGAACACGTGACGCCGGCCATCGCAACGCTGATCGAACGCGCCAGCAAGGTTGTCGCCGAACTCGAAGCGCCGCTGGAGAACGTGACGTGGGAAAACTTCGTCACCCCGCTCGAAGCGGCCACCGAACAGCTGGGCCGCGCCTGGGGCGTCGTCAACCATTTGAACAATGTGGTCGACACGCCCGAACTGCGCGCCGCCTACAATGAAAACCAGCCGCGCGTGACCGAATTCTGGACCGCGCTGTCGCAGAACGAAGCGCTGTTCGCCAAGTACAAGGCCATCAAGGCCAGCGCCGCCTACGACACGCTGTCGCCGGCGCGCAAGAAGATCATCGAAAACGCCCTGCGCGACTTCCGCCTGGGCGGCGCCGAACTGCCGGCCGAGCGCAAGGAACGCTTCGCCGCGATCCAGGAACAGCACGCCATGGTGTCGACCCGCTTCTCGGAAAACGTGCTCGACGCCACCAACGACTACAAGCTGGTGGTGGCCGACGAAGCCGAGCTGGCCGGCATTCCCGACGACGTGAAGCAGGCCGCGCGCGCCGCCGCCGAGAAGGATGGCAAGGCCGGCTTCCAGTTCACCCTGCACTTCCCGTCCTACTTCCCCATCCTGCAATTTGCCGACAAGCGTGAACTGCGCGAAACCATCTACCGCGCCAGCAGCACCAAGGCGTCCGAGATGGGCACCGTGTTCAGCGAACTGGAAAAGTGGGATAACAGCAGTAATATTTCCACCCTGCTCAAGCTGCGCAACGAAGAAGCCAGGCTGCTCGACTACAACAGCTATGCCGACGTGTCGCTGGTGCCGAAGATGGCGCAAAGCCCGGAACACGTGATCGAATTCCTGGAAGACCTGGCGCGCCGCGCGCGCCCGTTTGCCGAACAGGACCTGGCCGAGCTGCGCCAGTTCGCCCAGGACGAACTGGGCATCGCCAGGCTGGAAGCCTGGGACCTGGCTTACGCGTCCGAAAAACTGCGCGAGCAGCGCTACGCTTTTTCCGCCCAGGAAGTGAAGCAATACTTCCCCGAGCCGAAAGTGGTCGACGGCCTGTTCCGCCTGGTGCAAAGCCTGTTCTCGGTGCAGATTGCGCCCGACAGCGCGCCGGTCTGGCATCCGGACGTGCGTTTTTACCGCATCGAACGCGACGGCAAGCTGGTGGGCCAGTTCTACCTCGACCTGTACGCGCGCAGCGGCAAGGGCGGCGGCGCCTGGATGGACGACGCCCGCGGACGGCGCCTGGAAACGGGCGGCACCGTGCAAACCCCGGTGGCCTACCTGACCTGCAATTTCACGCCGCCGGCCACCGTCGACGGCCAGCTGCAGCCTTCGCTGTTCACGCATGACGAAGTGACCACGCTGTTCCACGAATTCGGCCATGGCTTGCACCACATGCTGACCCAGGTCGATGAAATCGGCGTGTCCGGCATTTCGGGCGTGGAATGGGATGCGGTGGAATTGCCATCCCAGTTCATGGAAAACTTTTGCTGGGAATGGGACGTGCTGGAACACCTGACCGCCCACGTGAAAACGGGCGAGCCATTGCCGCGCGCGCTGTACGACAAGATGATGGCCGCGAAAAATTTCCAGTCCGGCATGCAGACCCTGCGCCAGGTGGAATTCTCGCTGGTCGACATGCATTTGCACTACGACTATGACCCGGCCAGCGCCAAGCCGGTGCAGGAATTGATCAATGAAGTGCGGGAAAAGTTTTCCGTCATGATGCCGCCCGCGTTCAACCGATTCCAACACTCGTTCGGACATATTTTTGCAGGTGGCTACGCCGCCGGTTACTATAGCTACAAGTGGGCGGAGGTATTGTCCGCCGACGCCTATGCCGCTTTCGAGGAAGCGGTCGAGGCCGGCGGCGGCGCCCTGTCCGAGGAAACGGGCAAGCGCTTCCAGCAAGAGATCCTTGCGGTGGGCGGATCGCGGCCGGCGCTCGAATCGTTCAAGGCCTTCCGCGGCCGCGAACCGAGCATCGACGCGCTGCTCCGTCACAGCGGCATGAAATCCGAGTAATGGCAGGAGGAAGGCAATGAAATTGGCAACATCGTGTCTAGGACTGGCCTTGCTGCTGTGTGCGGCGGGCGCCAGTGCGCAGGTGTACAAATGGGTCGACGCCAAGGGCAAGACCCATATCAGCGACCGCCCGCCGCCGGTGGAGCAGGTGGCCACCATCGCCGCGGCGCCGGCCAACCCGGCCAGCGACCTGCCCTATGCGCTGGCCCTGGCGGTGCGCAATGCCCCCGTCATCCTGTACACGACCTCGCCCTGCACGCCCTGCGACCAGGGCCGTTCCCTGCTGCGCGGGCGCGGCATTCCGTTTGCCGAAAAAACCGTCAATTCGGCGGCCGATATCGAGAAGCTCAAGCAAATCGCCCCCGAGGGCCAGTTGCCGTCGCTGACGGTCGGCAGCAAGGCCGCGATGGGCTACGAAAGCATTACCTGGGGCAAGCTGCTCGATTACGCGGGCTACCCCGCGTCGCGCATGCTGCCGTCCGGCTACCAGTTCCCGAAAGCGGTCGCCGCCGCCGGCGATGCCGTGCCCGCCACCATGGTCGCCAATGCGCCGCCGCTCGGCCGCCGGCCCGCCCCGCCGCCCGCGCCGCCGAAAAAGGATCCGGATGAGCCCAAGTTCCAGTTCTGAGCCATGACCCAGATCGACTTTCATTCCAGCGTCAGCGACAAGCTCGAGTACGCGTGCCGGCTGGCGCGCAAGGCCTGGGGCAAGCGCGCCAGGCTGGTGATCCTGGCCGAAAGCACGGCCCAGGCCGATTTCCTCAACGACTTGCTGTGGACCGTGGGCGAGACCGATTTCCTGCCGCACGTGATGGCCAACCATGCGCTGGCGCCGGTCACGCCCATCCTCGTCACCAACAACCTCGATGCCGACTTCCCGCACTACGATACCCTGGTCAACCTGACCAGCGCGGTGCCGCACGGACTGGACCGTTTCGCTCGCCTGGTCGACATCGTCTCCACCGATGAGGCCGAACTGGCCATCGGACGCAAGCGCTACGCCGCCTACAAGCAGCAGGCCTATCCCCTCAACCACTATGTAGCCGCCAAGCCATGACCCAGAACTCACCGTTCGATCAAAGCATCCCGGTATTGACGGAAGTATTCAGCGACAAGCCGGCCACCCTGCGCCGTGCCGAGCAGGCCGCCCCGCAGCAGGACGAGCTCAACGCCCACCTCGAAGCGCGGGCGGTCGAGGGCTGGACCGAGCCCGAATGGAACCTGCTGGAACGGCGCCTGTCGGAACGGATCCTGCAGCAATTGCAGGGCCGGGTCGACTTCGTGCTCGAACATCGCCTGCGCGACGCCATGGAAGACGTGCTGGCCAAGGCCATGGCCGGCCTCACGGCCGAGATCCGCGAAGGCTTGCAGCAAACCATCGCCAGCATCGTCGCGCGCGCCGTGGCCCAGGAAGTGACCCACCTGCAGACACTGAAAAAGTAGACGCCGCTTACAAATACTTACAGCGCGCGCGTCCACGGAGCGCGCGCTGTGTCGTTTACGCTGATAAGTCGCCGATTACCCCGTCCGCGCGCGACAATCGACTTTGCGAACCTGGCAATTTGTTGTACCTTTTGCCCTACGCAAAATTTTCGACTTCGGCGCCACGAGCGCTGCTCTCATCACACCACAGGAGTATGCATATGCAGTTCACGACGAAACTCATTCCGCTTGCCATCGCCCTCGCATTCGCAGGCACGGCCAGCGCCCAGGAAGTGGTCAAGATCGGCCACGTGGCCCCGATTTCGGGCCCCAGCGCGCACCTTGGCAAAGACAATGAGAACGGCGCCCGCATGGCGATCGAAGAACTCAATGCCAAAGGCATCACGCTGGGCGGCAAAAAGGTCAAGTTCGAGCTGGTGACCGAAGATGACGCTTCCGATCCGAAGCAAGGCACGGCGGTCGCGCAAAAGCTGGTCGACGCCAAGGTCCTGGGCGTGGTCGGCCACCTCAATTCCGGCACCACCGTCCCGGCATCGAAAATCTACAACGACGCGGGCATTCCCCAGATTTCGCCCTCCTCGACCCAGCCGATGTACACCAAGCAAGGCTTCCCTGGCGCCTTCCGCGTGGTCGCCAATGACAACAAGCTGGGCGGCACGCTGGGCCGTTATGCGGTCGACAAGCTGAAAGCCAAGACCATTGCCGTCATCGATGACCGCACCGCGTATGGTCAGGGCGTGGCCGGCGAATTCGTCAAGGGCGCGAAATCGCGCGGCGTCGAAGTCGCCACCAAGGAATTCACGACCGACAAGGCAACCGACTTCACCGCCATCCTCACCAAGATCAAGGCCAAGAAGCCGGACCTGATCTTCTTCGGCGGCATGGACTCGGTGGGCGGCCCGATGCTCAAGCAAATGAAGGCGCTGGGCATTACCGCCAAATTCATGGGCGGCGACGGCGTGTGCACCGAATCGATGATCAAGTTGGCCGGCGACGGCCTGGGCAACGGCAACGTCACCTGCGCCGAAGCGGGCGGCGTCGTGGGCGCCCAGGAAAAAGTGCTGGCCGACTTCGCGGCCCGCTACCAGAAGCGTTTCAACGGGCCCGTGCTGCTGTACTCGCCGTATTCCTACGACGCGGTGATGGTCATGGTCACGGCCATGCAGAACGCCAAGTCGGCCGATCCGGTCAAGTATTTGCCGGAACTGAAAAAGGTCAAGTACCAGGGCGTGACCGGCCTGATCCAGTTCGACCAGTTCGGCGACATCAAGGATGGCGCGCTGACCCTGTTCACCTTCAAGGATGGCAAGCGCAACAAGACCGAAGTGATCAAATAAGCACGGCCTCGCCGGCTGCGGCCGGACGAAAAAAAACCCATCTGCACTGAACGCGATCTTGAGCGCGTTCAGGCAGCTGGGTTTTTTTTGACCTGAATGACAAGCTTATTTTTGCGCCAGGATCCACTTGACCAGGGTCTTCGCTTCCGCTTCGGACACCTGCGGGTTGGCTGGCATCGGCACGGCGCCCCAGGCGCCGGAACCGCCCTTGAGCACCTTGGCGACCAGCTTGGCCTCGGCATCCTTCTGGCCTGCGTATTTCGAGGCGACGTCCTTGTAGGCTGGACCGACCAGCTTGTTGGCGACTGCGTGGCAAGCCATGCAATTTTTCGCCTTGGCCAGATCGGCACTGGCCATCGCACTGGTCGACGCCAGGGCGGACAACACCATACACACCATCAACGAACGTTTCATGTAGATCTCCAAAGTGGCAATTGCAATGATTTTACCGTGTTTCCTGAAAGCGAAAGCAACAGCAACTATTTCTACAACGGTCGACAGGGCGCAACGGTTGACCCCCTTGTACGCCGCACGCAACGATTTAGTGCCACAAGGCAGTAAATTGTTTGTAAGATGCTGTATCTAAAGGAGCGTGCGATGCCCATCATTATCTTAATTGCAGCACTCATCGGCCTGCGTTACTTCGAGGTCTGGAAATTCGCCGAGATGTCGTGGTGGTGGGTGATCCTGCTGATGGTGATTGCCTTCATCTGGTTCGAATTCGTCGAAAAGATTTTCGGCCTCGACAAAAAGAAAGCGCACAACGTCGACGAAGAGCGGCGCAAGGCGCGCGTCAAGGAAGCGTTCGAAAAGAGCCAGAAAAAATAGTTGCCCCACAACCTGGGACTGTCCCACCTAAAAGAGGGAGCTGCCACGCGCCGCTCCCTTTTTTCATGGGTGCGCCCTGCCGATTCCCACCCCGCCCCCCCTCTCCTTGGGGACAGTCCCAGGTTTTCAGGAAACTCTCCTTGGGGACTATCCCAGGTTTTCAGAAAATGATTTGGCGTAGAATACCGGGCTGTGCGCGCTCCTGCGCCATCATGGTTAGTTCAAGAAAGAAAGCCCAATGCTGATTCACCCCATGCCCGATCCCGTCGCCTTTTCCATCGGCCCCGTGCATGTGCACTGGTACGGCCTGATGTATGTGCTGGCCTTTGCCATGTTTATCGCGCTTGGCCGTGTGCGCATCCGGCAGCCCCATATCGCCGCGCTGGGCTGGAAAAAACAAGATATCGACGACATGCTGTTCTACGGCATGCTGGGCGTGATCATCGGCGGGCGCCTGGGCGAAGTGCTGTTCTACCAGCCCGCCTACTTCCTGGAGCATCCGATCGATATCTTCAAGATCTGGCAAGGCGGCATGTCCTTCCACGGCGGCTTCCTGGGCGTGATGGTGGCCATGGCGCTGTGGGCGCGCAAGGCCGGGCGCCATCTGGCCGATGTGTACGATTTCATCGCGCCGCTGGTGCCGCTGGGTTATGCCGCCGGCCGCCTGGGCAACTTCATCAATGCCGAACTGCCGGGCCGCGCCGCCGATCCGGATTTGCCCTGGGCCATGCTGTGGCCGGGCGTGGACGGACCGCGCCATCCCTCGCCGCTGTACCAGATGGTGATCGATGGCCTGGTGGTGTTCGTGCTGCTGTGGATCTATGCGCGCAAGGCGCGGCCGCAGTTGGCGGTGGGCGCGATGTTCACCTTGCTGTACGGCTGCGCGCGCTTCTTCACCGAGTATTTCCGCGTGCCCGACTGGGTGGTGGACGTGGCGGGCTTGCCCATCACCTCCGGCCAGATGCTGTCGCTGCCGATGATCTTGGGCGCCGGCGCGATTCTGGTGTGGACCTATGTCAAGGCGGGCCGCAAAGCGGCAGCCGCCTGACGTTCACAGACTTTTGCGCGACGCAGCCGGCATGCACGCGGCAAATTCGTTCAATGCTTCGGCCTTGTCCAGCAGCTCGATCGACACGTCGTTAAGCAAGCGCTGGTTCGAGCGCGCAAATTCCCGCAGCATGCGGAAGGCCGTGCCACGATCGCTCTTGTAGCGCTCCATCAGCATGCCCACCGCCATGCCGGTTTCGCGCCCGTTGCGCAGCGCCGCGGACAGCCGCTGTTCGTTCGCGCGCAAGCCGCGGATCTCGTCAGCGCGCGCGATGGCCGCCTGGATCGCCGGCGCGATGTGGCCGATCTCGATCGGCTTGACCAGGTAGCCCAGGGCGCCGCGCTCGGATGCGCGGCGGATGCTTTCCTGGTCGTCGTGCGCCGACAAGACCATGAAGGGCATGCTCGTTTCGGCCGCCAGGCGGTCGGCCAGTTCCAGGCCGGACATGCCCGGCATGGCGATATCGAGCAAGGCCAGGTCGGGCTCGATATCGCCATGCCGGATCAAGTCCAGCGCCATCAGGCCGTTGCTGGCCGTGCACACATCGTAGCCCGAAAACGCCAGGCATTTGCCGAGAAGGTCGAGGATCAGTTCGTCGTCGTCCACCAGCAGGATCAGGCGCCGGCGCTCGGGAGGAGTGACTTCATTCATGGGTATCTCTTTCACGTAGTATCAGCATCGGGGTCTGCCGGCGAATGGAACAGACATGCCGCGCCGCGTGGCCGGACGCGGGCACAAGCATGAGGTGCGGGAGGATGGCGATGCCGGCAGCCGCCTGGCGCTGCGGTGTGTGTGTTCAGTTGCGGTGCAAGTACTGACAAGAGCGAGCATACCGCAAGCGCGGCAGCGGGCCTGTTACTTTGGCACATACACAATAGTGACGAACAGCCATGCGGCGCCTGGCCGATGTCAGGCCGACATGCCTTTCCAGAGCATGTAGCCGGCCAGGCAGTACAGCACCAGCGCGAAGATCCGCTTGAGCCTGGCCACCGGCATCCGGTGCGCCGCGCGCGCGCCGAGCGGCGCCATGGTCACGCTGGCCAGCGCGATCACGGCCAGCGCCGGCACGTAGATATAGCCCAGCGAATAGGCGGGCAATCCCGGCTCGTTCCAGCCGAAATAGATATTCGACAAGGTCCCCGACAGTGCGATCGGAAAGCCCAGCGCCGCGCTGGTGGCGACCGCGTTGTGGATCTTGACATTGCACCAACTCATGAACGGCACCGACAGGAAGCCGCCGCCAGCGCCCACCATGCCCGACACGATGCCGATCCCGGCGCCAACGGCAAACATGCCGCGCGCATCGGGCAACTCGCGCGTGGCCGAGGGCTTTCTGTTGAGAATCATCTGGGTCGCCGAGGCGGCGACGAACACCCCGAACACCAGCGCCAGCATCGCCGTATCGAGCTGCTTGGCCAGCCAGGGGCCGGTCCAGGAGCCGACCAGGATGCCGGGCGCGAGCAGGCGCACCACCGGCCAGCGCACCGCGCCATGCAGGTGGTGCGCGCGCACCGACGACAAGGAGGTAAACAGGATCGTGGCCAGCGAGGTGGCAATGGCCATGTGCACCACCACATGCGGCGGAAACTGCCTGGCCGTGAAAATCATGGTGACAAAGGGCACCAGGACCATGCCCCCGCCCACGCCCAGCAGTCCGGCGGCAAAGCCGCCGCCCGTTCCCATCAGGAGCAGGATCAGGATCAGGGTCCAGTCCATCAGTGACGCTTTCGTTCGGATCGAAAGCGGACATTCTACCCTGCAAGCAGTTTCTCGATTGTTGCCCACTCGGATGGCTCGACCGGCATGACCGAGAGCCGGCTGCCCTTGGCCAGCAAGCGCATGTTCTCCAGTGCGGGAACCGTCCGCAATTCTTTCAGGCTGAGCAAGCGGGTCTTCTTCACCAGCTTCACGTCCACGCTGGTCCAGCGCGGCTGTTCCTCGGTGGCCTTGGGATCGAAATAGGGACTGTCGGGATCGAACTGGCTCGCATCCGGATAGGCCGTGCTCGCCACTTCCACGATGCCGGCGATGCCGGGCTCGGGGCAGCTGGAATGGTAAAAGAACACCAGGTCGCCCTTCCGCATGTCGTCGCGCATGAAGTTGCGGGCCTGATAGTTACGCACGCCGAACCAGGCCACCGTTTTTTTCGGCGCGCTTTTCACGTCGTCGATGGATACTTCGTCGGGTTCGGACTTCATCAGCCAGTAAGGCATTGGGGTCGCCCACAAAAAAAAACGGTTGCGCACGCATGCGAACAACCGCTTTCAAGAAATAGAGCCCCGCATGTGCCGTTTTTGCCGGCATCCTGAACCTAAAGGTTCAAGGCGGTCACAGTCAGTTCAATTTCGGGTTCGTCAAGCAAGTGACGCTCACTCCCATCGAACAAAAAACCGCGACCTGTGCACATAAATGGTTCAAGGAATATATGGCAATCGCGAACACCGCAGGGTGGAACGAAGTTTACTCCGATGTGTCAGCATGTCAAACGAAATTGGACCTTAAAACAGATTTTCCTGCGGCGTCAGCGCGCTATCTAACACCGTGTGCATGGCGCCGATTTTTTGCTTGACTTCCAAAATCGACAAATCCGACAAGGGACCCTGCGGCGCTTTCACGGACAGGAATTCGGCCGCCACGCTGAGCGCGGCCATGACGGCGATGCGGTCATTGCCCTTCACTTTTCCGGAATCGCGCAGCGCGCACATTTTGCCATCGAGATAGCTGACCGCTTCCTGCAAGGTTTTCTCTTCGCCTTCCTTGCAAGCGAGGCGGTAGGGATTGCCCATGATGGTCACGTCGAGCTGGATCATTGCGCTGCCTCGTCATTGGTAACAGGTTCGTCGGCGGCTTCCGGCTCGGCCGGAAGCGATGCCAGCAGCGACTCGACGCGGCGCTGGGCTTGCGACAGGCGCTCCATGAAGGCTTCGTTTTCGGCCGCCAGGATGGCGTTGGACTGGCGCAGCGTGGCGTTCTCGCGGCGGAGCGACTGGGTCAACTCGGCAAGCCGGTCGATTTTGTCGGAGAGGTCGTGGAATTCAGAAATCATCCCAATACTATAGGGCTGTGAACGAATTTCCGTCAACCGATTCAGTACGTTAGCGCGGCTTATTGAAGCAAAGCATCGCCTTTCCGGGCTAGTTGCCGCCTTGACATGTTTGCGTCAGATCAAGGCCTTGGGAGAAATAAACCCGATGACGCCTTGAAAATACCCACTACCGTCCCTATAATTAGCACTCGTTAGCAGAGAGTGCTAACAACGATTTCCAGCCCAGGCGCGCCGCGCCAGGGCACGAATAGCAAGTCAAACCATTGAAATTAAAGGAGTTTTGCATGAACCTTCGCCCATTGCACGATCGCGTAATCGTCAAGCGTCTCGACCAGGAAACCAAAACTGCATCCGGCCTGATCATCCCTGACGCTGCCGCTGAAAAACCGGATCAAGGCGAGATCCTCGCCGTCGGTAACGGCAAGGTACAGGATGACGGCAAAGTACGCGCGCTGGAAGTCAAAGTCGGCGACCGCGTTCTGTTCGGCAAATACTCCGGCCAAACCGTCAAAGTCGACGGCGAAGAACTGCTGGTGATGCGCGAAGAAGACATCATGGCCGTCCTGGTCAAGTAATAGACAATCTACGGAGAAAATAACATGGCAGCTAAAGATGTAGTATTCGGCGACGCAGCGCGCGCCAAAATGGTTGAAGGCGTCAACATTCTGGCCAACGCGGTCAAGGTCACCCTGGGCCCTAAAGGCCGCAACGTGGTGCTCGAGCGTTCCTTCGGCGCCCCTACCGTCACCAAGGACGGCGTATCGGTGGCCAAGGAAATCGAACTCAAGGACAAGCTCATGAACATGGGCGCGCAAATGGTCAAGGAAGTTGCTTCCCGCACCAGCGACAACGCCGGCGACGGCACCACCACCGCCACCGTGCTGGCACAAGCCATCGTGCGCGAAGGCATGAAGTTCGTTGCCGCCGGCATGAACCCGATGGACCTCAAGCGCGGCATCGACAAGGCAGTTGCCGCCACTGTCGAAGAGCTGGCAAAAATCGCCAAGCCATGCACCACCACCAAGGAAATCGCCCAGGTTGGCGCGATCTCGGCCAACTCCGACTACTCGATCGGCGAGCGCATCGCTGAAGCGATGGAAAAAGTCGGCAAGGAAGGCGTCATCACCGTGGAAGACGGCAAGTCGCTCAACGACGAGCTGGACATCGTGGAAGGCATGCAGTTCGACCGCGGCTACCTGTCGCCTTACTTCATCAACAACCCGGACAAGCAAGTTGCCATCCAGGATAGCCCGTTCGTCCTGCTGTGCGACAAGAAAATCTCGAACATCCGTGACCTGCTGCCGATCCTGGAACAAGTCGCCAAGGCTGGCCGTCCACTGCTGATCATCGCCGAAGACATCGAAGGCGAAGCGCTGGCGACCCTGGTGGTCAACAACATCCGTGGCATCCTGAAAACCTGCGCAGTCAAGGCGCCAGGTTTCGGCGACCGCCGCAAGGCCATGCTGGAAGACATCGCTGTCCTGACCGGCGGCCAGGTCATCGCTGAAGAAGTCGGCCTGACCCTGGAAAAGGTCACGCTGGCGGAACTGGGCCAGGCCAAGCGTATCGAAGTGGGCAAGGAAAACACCATCATCATCGACGGTGCAGGCCAGGCTGAAGCGATCGAAGCGCGCGTCAAGCAAGTGCGCGTCCAAATCGAAGAAGCAACTTCGGACTACGACCGTGAAAAACTGCAAGAACGCGTTGCCAAGCTGGCAGGCGGCGTTGCCGTGATCAAGGTTGGCGCAGCCACCGAAGTCGAAATGAAAGAAAAGAAAGCACGCGTTGAAGATGCACTGCACGCAACCCGCGCTGCCGTTGAAGAAGGTATCGTTCCTGGCGGCGGCGTAGCCCTGCTGCGCGCACGTGCCAACATCACCGTCAAGGGCGACAATCCTGACCAGGACGCCGGCATCAAGATCGTCCTGCGCGCCATGGAAGAGCCACTGCGCATGATCGTGCAAAACGCTGGCGAGGAGTCGTCCGTTGTGGTGGCAGCAGTGTTGGCCGGTTCGGGCAACTACGGCTACAACGCAGCGAACGGCACCTACGGCGACATGGTCGAAATGGGTGTTCTGGATCCAGCAAAAGTCACCCGTTCGGCGCTGCAAAACGCAGCATCGATCGCTGGCCTGATGCTGACCACCGACGCCATGGTATGCGAGCAGGCTGACGACAAGCCAGCCGGCGGCATGGGTGGCATGGGCGGCATGGGCGGCATGGGCGGCATGGACGGCATGATGTAATTGCCAGTCTTCCGACTGTCGAAAAGCCTGCAAGGTTCGCGCCTTGCAGGCTTTTTTCATTTCGGCCGCCTGGACGATACCTATGGCTGTGATAAAGCAAGGCCATGCAACAGGACACCGAACTTGGCTACCGCATCCTCAAAGTCAACCACGCGGCGAGAGCGGCGCCGGACAGATCGCCGTCGCGCGCCTGACCGCGCCTGCCCTCGTCGCCGAACTCAACGAATTCAAGCGGCATGAAGAACATCACCGCGCGATTTTTCAGGTTCAGCGCCAGCGATAATTGTGTTGACGTTGGTAATTCCCCAGTGTTACTGTACTAACCGTGCTAGTACAGTAGAGAGTCCAAACAGTGAACCGCCGCGCCGCCCTCATGCTCCAGATCGCCACCGGCGATCCCCGCCCCATCAATCGCCAGATTGTCGACGGCGTGCGACGGCTGATCGCCAGCGGCGAATTGCCGGTCGGCGCAGCCCTGCCCAGCGTGCGCGGGCTGGCCCAGCAGCTCACCATCAATCCCAACACCGTGGCCAAGGCCTACAGCGAACTGACGGCCGAAGGCTGGCTCGATGCGCGCGCCGGCCTGGGCCTGTTCGTGGCCATCCCGCGCCAGCGCCTGTCGAACGACGAACGGGCGCGCCGCCTGGACGACGCCGTGCAGCGCTTCGTGGGCGACGTCATCGGCCTGGACTATCCTTCGGACGTCGTGCTCGACCGGGTCGCCGGCGAGCTCGACGTGTGTCTTCCCAAAAAATCCGCCTGACCATGACTGACTACCTGATCCAGACCGACGCCCTCACCGTCCAGTACGGCCGCAAGCGCGCGCTCGACAAGCTGACCCTGAACGTGGCGCGCGGCGGCATCCACGCCATCGTGGGCGCCAACGGCGCCGGCAAGTCGACCCTGTTCCGGGTGCTGCTCGGATTCGAGACGGCCAGCGCCGGCAGCGCGCGCATCCTCGGCTGCGACAGCGGCGCGCTCACGCCCGCACTGCGCGGGCGCATCGGCTTCGTCAACGAAGAACATACCCTGCCCGGCTGGATGCGGGTCGACCAGCTGACCGCCATGCAGCGCCGCCAGTATCCCCAGTGGAGCCAGGGACGCTTCGAGGCGGTGGCCCGCAATTTCCATGTCCTGCCCGAGCAGAAAATCACCGAACTGTCGCGCGGCGAACGGGCCGGCGTCAACCTTGCCCTGGCGCTGGCGCAATGCCCCGAACTGCTGGTGCTCGACGAGCCGACCCTGGGCCTGGACGTGGTGGCCAAGCGCGCCTTCCTGGAAGCGCTGATGATCTCCTGCCACGACACCGCGTCGACCGTGGTCTACTGCTCGCACCAGATGGAAGAAATCGAACGCGTGGCCGACAACCTGATCATCCTGGAACGGGGCCGCCTGCGCCACATGTCGGCGCCATCCGACTTTTGCGAACGGGTGCAGCTGTGGGTGGCCGAATTCCCCTTCCGCGAACCGGACCTGTCGGTCCTGCCGGGCGTGCTCGATATCGCCCGCATCGACGGCTTCACCCACTTCGTGGTGTTCGACCAGGGCGATGATTTCGGCGTGCGCCTGCGCCTCTTGGGCGCGCGCAGCGCCCACGCCATGCCCGTCAGCCTGGACCGCGCCGTCAATGGCTTCCTGTCCAGCGGACATATCTCCACCACGCCCCTGTCGGCCGCAGCCTGAGTCACGCCATGAGAGACCTCTATTTCAGCGAATTGCGCCGCTTCCGCAACAGCGCCCTGATCTTCGCCGCCGTGCACCTGGCGCTCCAGCTGTTCGTGCACCGCATGAGCGACCTGCTGCAGAAGGGTTGGGAAATCCACATGGTCGCGCTGGCGCTGTACCTGATCGCCGCGCTCGCGTTCGCGCTGGTGCAGTTTGGCGGCTACCGCCAGCCGGGCCGCTGGCTATGGCTGCTGCACCGGCCGCTGTCGCGCGGCGCCATCTTCGCGGCGATCGCGGCGGCGTCCATCACCCTGATCGTGTTCGCCATCGGCCTGCCCGCCCTGCTCGCCGTCATGGGCAACGACCTGCTGACCGCGCGCACCGTCGACGCCCGCCACTACCTGCTGGTGCTCGAACTGGTGCTGCTGGCGATGATCGCCTGGCTGGCCGGCAGCTACGTGATCCTGAACCGCAGCCGCAGCGCGGCCGTGGTCCTGCTGCTGCCCTACCTGATGTTGGCCCACCTGGCTTCCGGCTACACCATGCTGGCGCCCACGCTGCTGTGCCTGGCCCTGCTGGCCTTCATCACCTACGGCGTCTTCAAGCCGGACCGCAGCGTGCCGCCGGCCGGCTTCACGCTGGCCGCCACTGCAGCGCCGCTGCTGCTCGGCTTCTATATCGCGATCTGCTGGACCGGTTCCCTGCTGTACCAGAACGGCCAGATCCTGCTGGGCGTGCATCCCCTGAACAGCCCGGTCGCGCCGGCCGGCGGCTTCGTCGAATCGACCCGTTCGGAAGAACGCGACATCTTCGTGCGCGGCCTGGCCGGCGCCACCGATCCGCGTGCGGCCCAATGGCGGCGCCAGATTCCGCTGATCGAGATCGGCAATTTCCAGGCGTCCGGCAAGCAGTACCCGGTGCGCCACCAGGTCAGCAACCTCGATGGCCTGTCCTTCCAGGATGACAATCGCCACACGCAATGGACCTTCAGCCACGACGACATGCTGTTCCATGGCCGCGACAACCACACCACGGCCGCGCGCGGCGTGATCGGTCTGAAAGGCATCGGCGACAGCACGCCGTTTCCGTCGGTGCCGGTGCTGCCGGGCCCCCATTTCATCATGCTGCCGCAGGAACTGCATGCCTGGGATGCCGAAACAGGCCTGGTGCGCCCGCTGATCCGCCTGTCCGCGCCGGAATCCCTGGCGCGCGAACCGAAGGCCATCGGCGACCTGCTGTACGTGGTGACCAACTTGCGCCTGATCGCCTTTGCGCAGCCGGTCGAAGGCTCGGGCGCCAGCATGCTGGCCGAGCGCTTCAGCGTGCAACTGCCCGAGGCGTTCAGCCAGCTTGACCGCATCGACACGGCCACCCTGCTCGACGGCACGCTGCTGTCGCTCAGCTTCGGCTTTGAAATGGTGCGCGGCGGCGGCGAAGCAAGCCAGAGCATCCTGCTGGTCGATCCTGCCGGCACGGTGCGCCTGGTCGCCCAGCGCCGCCTGACCCATGATTTCCCGGCCCTGTTCGAACACCATGAATGGTGGGTTTCGCCCGTGCTGCACGCCGTGCGCCAACTGCCGGCGGCGCTGCTGGACAAGGGCGTCATCCTGGACAAGGGCTTGCATCGCCAGACCAATGTATTGCGGGCCGAGCGCCCGGCGATCGCCTGGATCGCGGCGCTGGCCGCGTCGCTGCTCTCGGCCTGTTGCGCATCGATGTGGCTGGGCGCCTCGCGCGTGAGCCATGGTCGCAGGATGGCCTGGACCGGCGCCTGCCTGCTGCTGGGGCCCGCGGCCCTGGCCACGATGCTGGTGCTGCAAAACCGCATGCCCGCCGCAAGACCGGTCGCACTACCCAGGAGTGTCGCCGTTCCGGCCTGACGCACACACGCACACACACTGACACGCAAAGGAGTCACCATGTTTTCCCGACAAATCGTCCGGGCGGCCCCCGCTCACGCCCTGTTTCTCGCAGCCTGCCTGGCGGTGCTGCCCGCGCACGCACTGCCAAGCCTGAAACAGGCGCTCGCGCACAATGCCGCCCTTCCCTTTGCTGCGCCCATCGCCGACGAAGACCTGATGCGCCGCTCGCGCCTGAACCAGGTCAAACTGTCGCCCGACGGCGCCTGGCTCGCCTTCCTCGAAACGGACGACCAGGGGCAGCACCTGGCCGTGCTGGCCACGACGTCCCATGAGAAGAAGCGCCTGCTCACGCTCACCGGCCGCCAGGAACTGCACTGGTCCATCGACAGCAGCGTGATCTTTCTTGACAGCGGCGACGGCCTGGCCGCCGTCACGCTGGCAGATGGCGCCAGCGCGAAGCTGGCCGCATTCGACCGCAAGGCCGAACAGCGGTTCGTCGCGGTCGATCCGCGTCGGCCGCGCCACGCGCTCACCGAAAGCTTCGACCGTGCGGCCAAGGTCTACCGCATGGTCCGCGTGGATGCCGGCGGCGGCACCGAAGTGATTCATGAAAGCGACAGGAAAGCGCTCGACTACCTGCTCGACGAGCAGGGCAAGGTCCGTTTCATCCGCACGCTCGATACGGACTTCAGCCAGGTCATCTCGCAAAAGCAGGGCGACCAGTGGGTGGAAGCGACGCGCTGCAAACGCCTGCGCGCCTGCAGCCTGGTGGCGGCCGACAAGCACAGCCTGAGCATGCTGGTCAACCATGCGGACGACCGCAAGACCCTGGTGAAGCTGGACCTTGCCACCAGGGCCACGCGCGTGCTGCACAGCGATCCGCTGAAAGTGTCCGACCTGCGCCATGTGGTCGCATCGCCTGCCGGCGAAGTGCCGCTGTTCGCCGTGTACGACATGCCGATGCGCCGCAACTACGGCCTGACGAGCGCCGCGACACTGGCCGCTCTGGACATCGCGAAGCGCTTCCCGGAATCGAACATCACCATCGGCGCCAGCAACAGCGCGCCGCGCTGGCTGCTGACCGAACGCAGCGCGCGCCTGAACCAGGATCGCTTCTGGCTATATGACCGGGCCAGCCGCAAGGTGACCCAGGTGCTGGAACAGGAACGCCTGCTGGGCAAGCCGCTGGCCGAAGCCCAGCTGGCCCGCAAGATCGCGCTGCGGTACCGCGCCTCGGACGGCGCCACGGCGCATGGCTTCCTGAGCCTCCCGCCGGGCAAGGATGCGTCCACCCTGCCGATGATGACGCTGGTGCACGGCGGCCCGTGGGGCAAGTTCGACAGCGACTACACCACCCTGGTGCAGATGCTGGTCAATCGCGGCGTGGCCGTGTTCCAGCCGAACTTCCGCGCCTCCACCGGCTATGGCGACAAGTACATGACCGCGCCGAAATCGGACTTCGGCAACGGCCGGGTGCAGGCCGACATCATCGACGGCGTGCGCTGGCTGCTGGCCAACGGCGTGGGCGACAAGCGCCGCCTCGGCATCATGGGCGACAGCTTCGGCGGCTATTCGACCCTGCTGGCGCTCACCCACACGCCGGACCTGTTCCAGTTCGGGATGGCGATGGTGCCGCCGACCGATTTCGTGCGCACCATGAAGCAGGCCGCCAGCGGCCCGGCATACGGGGACGATGCGCCGTTCTCGGTCACGCTGGCCGAAATGGGCATCGACCTGGCCGACGACGCCGCCATGAAGCGCATCAGCGATGCCGCGCCGGCCGCCAATGCCGGCAAGGTAGGCAAGCCGCTGCTGGTGCTCGCGGGCGGCAAGGACAAGATGGTCGACATCGCCGGCGTGACCGACTTCGTCGCCACCATGCAGGGCCTGGACAAGCCGGTGACGCTGCTGGTGGACCCGGAAGAAGGCCACAATCCGCGCAAGCAGATCGTGCGCCAGGCTTACACGCACCTGCTGCAGCGGATGGTGCACCAGTACCTTGGCGGCCCGGCGGCCGCGGCGCCGGCGCCCGAGCTGGCAAAGTACCTGGAACAGACCATCAAGGTGAACACCGCCCTGAAATAGAAAGATATTATTTTTACAAGTACTGTGCGACACTGGGGATTCAGTTTCCGAGGAGTCGACATGGCAAAGCACGTTTACACGGCGGCAGTATGCATCCTGGCCAGCAGTCTTGCGCTGGCAGCGCCGCCGGTGGCGGACCTGAAGGGTCTCGATGCGCTCTATCCCGCGCTTGACGTGCTTTACCGTGATTTGCACCAGAACCCCGAGCTGTCGTTCCAGGAAGTGAAGACGGCCGCGAAAATGGCGGCCCAGCTGCGCGCCGCCGGTTTCGAGGTGACGGAAAAAGTCGGCGGCCATGGCGTGGTGGGCGTGCTGCGCAATGGCGCCGGCCCCACCATCATGGTCCGCACCGACATCGACGCCTTGCCCATCCTGGAAAAAACCGGCCTGCCCTATGCCAGCACCGTGATGGCCAAGGACGCCGCCGGCAATGCCGTTCCCGTCTTCCACGGTTGCGGGCACGATATCCACATGACAGGCTGGGTTGGCGCCGCCACCTTGCTGGCGCGCTCGAAGGACCGCTGGCACGGCACCCTGGTCTTCGTGGCCCAGCCGGCCGAAGAAGTGCTGCAGGGCGCCAATGCCATGGTCAACGACGGCTTGCTGACCCGTTTCCCCAAGCCCGACATGGTGCTTGGCCTGCACGACACGAACCTGATTCCGTCCGGCCAGGTCGGCATCGTCTCCGGGCCGGCGTCCGCCGCGTCGAATGCGGTTGACATCACCATTTACGGCAAAGGCGGACACGGCGCCGCGCCCCATACGACAATCGACCCGATCGTGATCGCAGCGCGCACCGTCACCACCTTGCAATCGGTCGTCGCGCGCGAAGTCAATCCCTTCGACCCGGCCATCATCACGGTGGGTACTTTTCATAGCGGCAGCAAGCGCAATATCATTTCCGACGAAGCCAGGCTGGAACTGACGGTGCGCTCTTACAAGCCGGCCGTCCAGGCCCAGCTGCTCAAGGCGATCGAGCGCATTGCCAAGGCTGAAGCGCTGGCCGCCGGCGCGCCGCGTGCACCGACCATCCTGCTGGTCCCGAACGAAGCGTCCGAAGTGGTTGTCAACACGCCGGCGATGGCCGCCCAATTGCTGACCGCACTGCGCAAGTCCATGGGCGAAGCCAATGTAGCGACAATAGGCCCGACGTCGGCATCGGAAGACTTCGGGGTGTATGGGCGCATTGCGGGCGTGCCATCGCTGCAGCTGCGCATCGGCGCCATCGAACCGAAGTTGTATGCGGCGTCCAAGGCCGGTGGCGCCGCGCTGCCATCCACGCACAGTCCGTTCTGGGCGCCTGACCGCGAATCGACGATCCGCACGTCGGTGGCCGCACTCACGTATTCGGTGCTCGAGCTGATGGCGCGTCCGGTGAAGCCGTCTGCTGTGCTGGCCCCGTAAGTTGGTGTGGCGTGTTGCCGACATTTCCCCTTTGGTTTAGTATGGCCGCACTCTGAAAACCAACGGTCTGTCACCCATGTCGAAGCACGTACCACCCCTGAAGATTTTCCTGCTGATCGTGATGCTCGCCATCGCAACAGGCGTGGGTGTGTACTTCGCCATCAGCGACGAAACACCGCCCGCGCCGGCCGTGCTGGAAGTGCCGGTGGCTGCGGAGCCTGTCGTCCCGCAACGGCTGGCCAGCCCGCGCACCAAGGACGACGCCATGATCGCGCTGCTCGAGCTGCCCGAGCTGAAGGCCTGGAATGCCTACCTGGAGAAATCGTCGGGCGGCACCGTGCGCGGCGCGCTGATCGAGTACGGCCCCACGCCGAAATCGATCAACGGCAAGAGCTACTGGCAGATCAGCTATGTCGAGAACAGCCCCGAAGCGGCGCAACGGTGGGAGAGCTTCCTGGTGTCCGAGACCGACACCGAGATCCTGGTCGAAGACGACGAGTCCGACGTCCCCCTGACGCTGGAACAGTGGCGCCTTGAAAAAAAACCGATGGAGCGCACCAGCGCCCTGTAGTGCTAACTTCCCAGGTGCGAGATCATCATGCGGCGATGGTCCGCATCGCCCTCGCCTTCGGCATTCTCGCGCACGTTCTGTGCGTCGAGCGAAATTCCCACCGACAGAATATCGATCAGCAGCAACTGCAGTACGCGCGAAATCATGGACAGGAAGGTTGTGCTGTCCTCGGCATGGTCGACGGCCAGGCACACCGTGGCCTTCTTGGCCAGCGGCGAACCGCTGGTGGTAATGGCGATCACGTCGGCGCCGGCGCCGCGCGCCGCGTCGACCGCCGACAGCAGTTCCGGCAAGCGGCCGGAATTGGAAATGGCGATCACGACATCGCCCGGCTTGAGCAGCTCCGCCGCCAGCGAGAACAGGTGCGAATCGCCGTACGACGACGTGGGAATGCGGAAGCGGAAAAACTTGTGCTGGCCGTCGAGCGCCACCACGCGTGAATTGCCCATCGCGTAAAACTCGACCCGGTTCGCGTGGGTGAGCAGTTCGATGGCGCGGTCGATCGAACGTACGTCGAGCTGGTCGCGGAATTTCAAAATGGCCGATACGGTATTGTCGATCACCTTGGCCGATACGTCGTGCGTGCTGTCGCCGGTGCGCACCTGGCTGTGGCGCACGGGAATGGCGCCGGTCAGGCTGCTGGCGAACTTGAGCTTGAAGTCGGCCAGGCCGAGAAAACCCAGGGAACGGCAGAAGCGGATCACGGTCGGCTGGCTCACTTCGGCCAGCCTGGCAATGCCGGCGATCGGTTCGTTGAGCACCAGGCGCGGATGTTCGAGCACCAGCGTGGCCACGCGCTGTTCGGCCGGTGTCAGTTCATGCTGCAGGTGGCCGATGCGCTCCATGAGCGTATTGGCGCCGCTGCGTCCGCGCAGGTGCTCGGACAGGATGGTGGCCACGCCATGGAAGGCGGGATTGGGCGTGGTGATGACGAAGGTGGGAATTTCGGCCAGGTAGTTCGAGAAGCGGCCCTTCGCTTCGAAGCGCGCGCGAAACTGCGACTGCGCGAACCATTCGCCCATGCGCGGCACGATGCCCCCGCCGATGAAGATGCCCCCGAACGAACCGAGCGTCACGGCCAGGTTGGCCGCGGCGCCGCCCAGCATGCCGCAGAAGCAGTCGAGCACTTCCAGGCACAGCGGATCGTTGTCGTCGAGCGCACCGCTGATGATTTCGGGCGACGTGCGTGCAATGGCCGGCACGCCGTTGCGCTGCGCCAGCGCGCGGTAGATGATTTCCATGCCCGGTCCGGAAATGAGGCGCTCGTTCGACACGTGCGGCCATTCCTTCCAGGCGAATTGCAGGATCGCGAATTCGCGTTCGTCGGCCGGCGCGAAGTTGACGTGGCCGCCCTCGCTGCCCAGCGTGACGAAACCGTCGACGGTGGGAATCACGCCCGACACGCCAAGCCCGGTGCCCGGCCCCAGCACGCCGACGACGGCATTGCCGGCCGGTGCGCCGCCGCCGACTTTCATCAGGTCGTCGCTCTTGAGGCCCGGAATGGCCATCGCCAGCGCGGTGAAGTCGTTGACGATCAGGAGCGTCTGCAGGCCCAGCTCACGCCGCACCTCGTCGGTTGAAAACTCCCAGGCGCGGTTGGTCATGCGCACCTGGTCGCCGTTGACCGGATTGGCCACCGCCAGCGCCGCGTGGTGCAGCGTCATGTCGCCATGGTCCGCCAGGTAGAAGCGCAGCAGCGGCACGATGCTGTCGAAATCGTCGCACTTGAGCACGCGCACCGAACGGAATGCGCCCGGCGCCGTCTGCAGCGCAAAGCGCGCATGCGTGGCGCCGATGTCGGCCACCAGGCGGGGGCCGTCGGCGAAGGCCGTGCGGGCAAACTTCTCTGGATCGGAATGGTCGTTCATGCCGTGCCTGCTCAAGCCTTGGTGCCGAACCACGCGCCGTACGGCGGCAGCGTCACTTTGGCGCCATCGACGGCGCCTTCCAGACCGTGGCCGGACAGCGCCTCTGCACCTTCCAGCTCGGGCAGCGCGAAGCTGACGCTGTCAGGACCCAGGTTGAACACCGCAACGATGCCGGGGTAGCCGGCCAGGTCGCGGCGCAGCGCCAGCACCGGTTCGGGCGCATCGTAGAACACGATCTCGCCGCGGGTGAGCTGCGGCTGCCGGCGGCGCCACGCAATGATGCGGCGCGCGAAATTGAGCGTCGACTCCGGATCGTCTTCCTGGGCAGAAGCGGCGGCGGGAATGTGCGGTTCGGCGACCGGCAGCCATGGCTTGCCGGACGTGAAACCGGCGTGCGGCGCGTTGGCGTCCCACGGCATCGGCGTACGGCAGCCATCGCGGCCCTTGAATTCTGGCCAGAAGGTGATGCCGTACGGGTCCTGCAGCAGTTCGAACGGCACGTCCGCTTCGGTGAGCGCCAGTTCGTCGCCCTGGTACAGGCATGGCGTGCCCTTGAGCGAGAGCTGCATGGCCAGCACCAGCTTGGCCAGCTTTGGCGTCGGCGCGCCATTGGCCCAGCGCGACATGACGCGCATGCTGTCGTGGTTACCCACCGACCAGGAAGCCCAGCCGCCCTTGACGCGCGCTTCGAATTCTTCGACCTGGGCCCGGATGTAGGCTGCCGAGAAGGCAGGCGTGAGCAGGTTGAAGCTGTACGCCATGTGCAGCTTGTCGCCGTCGGCGGTGTATTCGGCCATGACGCCCAGCGCGTCGTCGGCGCCCACCTCGCCGATCGACACGGCGCCGAATTCGTCGAGCAAGGTGCGGATCTTTTGCAGGAAGGCGATGTTCTCGGGACGGGTCTTGTCGTAGATGTGCGCCTGCATGCCGTACGGGTTCACGTCGGACACCGTGTTGGTGTCGCGGTTGACCGCGGGCGGATTGCTGCGCAACTCCGTGTCGTGGAAATGGAAATTGCAGGCATCCATGCGCACGCCGTCGACGCCGCGCTCGAGCCAGAAACGCAGGTTGTCCAGGTGCGCCTGCTGCACTTCCGGATGGTGGAAGTTCATGTCCGGCTGGCTGACCAGGAAGTTATGCAGGTAGTACTGCTTGCGCCGGCTGTCCCACTGCCAGGACGAACCGCCGAACACCGACAGCCAGTTATTGGGCGGATTGCCGTCCGGGCGCGGCTCGGCCCACACGTACCAGTCGGCTTTCGGATTGTCGCGGCTCTTGCGGCTTTCGACGAACCAGGGATGCACTTCGGCCGTGTGCGACAGCACCTGGTCGATCATGATTTTCAGGCCCAGGCTGTGCGCCCTGGCGATCAGGACATCGAAGTCGGCCAGGTTGCCGAACAGCGGATCGACGTCGCAGTAATCGGAGACGTCGTAGCCGAAGTCCTTCATCGGCGAGGTAAAGAAAGGGGAAATCCAGACAATGTCCGCGCCCAGCTGCGCAATATAGTCCAGCTTGGCCGTGATGCCCGGCAGGTCGCCGACCCCGTCGCCATTGGTATCGAGGAAGCTGCGCGGATAGACCTGGTAGATGATGGCTTCGCGCCACCAGGGGCTGAGTTCTGTATTCATGAGTGTGTCTCGCTAATTGTTTGTAGATAATATACATCACTTAAGGCGATTTTACAATCCCGGCCAAAGACGATCTATAGACAATATAAATGTTTATAAACAAGGACTTAAGAATTCTATGCGCGCCAGGATGCGTCAATGTCCGTAGTCAAACTACAGACCTTAAATTAGCTATTGCGGGACTTATCTCTTCAGCATAGGATCGCGTCTGATCAAAATTACCGGAGTACCCATGGCGCAGGAAGACAAGCAGGATGGAAACGGGCCGCTGCCCCGGCAAATTCCGTACATCGTTGGCACCGAAGGCTGCGAACGCTTCAGTTTTTACGGGATGCGCAACATCCTCACCCCATTCCTGATCAGCACCCTGCTGATGTTCATGCCCGAACCCGAACGGGCGGGCGAAGCGAAGCACATCTTCCACACCTTCGTCATCGGCGTGTACTTCTTCCCGCTCCTGGGCGGCTGGCTGGCCGACCGCTTTTTCGGCAAATACGACACCATCTTCTGGCTCAGTCTTGTGTACTGCGCGGGCCACGCCTGCCTGGCGATCTGGGACGACAACATCAACGGCTTCTATTTCGGCCTGTTCCTGATCGCGCTCGGCTCGGGCGGCATCAAGCCGCTGATCTCCTCGTTCGTGGGCGACCAGTTCGACCGCACCAACAAAAACCGGGCCAAGGTCGTGTATGACGTCTTCTACTGGATGATCAACTTCGGCTCCTTCTTCGCTTCGCTGCTGATGCCGATTTTCCTCAAGAGCTATGGCGCCTCGGTCGCCTTCGGCATTCCCGGCATCCTGATGTTCATCGCCACCATCATCTTCTGGCTGGGCCGCAAAAAATACGTCAACGTCATGCCGGCGCCGGCCGACCCGGATTCCTTCACCCGCGTGGCGCGCACCGCCCTGATGGCGAAGAAGCCGGGCGAGCTGCCGACCGGCTTCATCGTCGCCTGCCTGGGCGTGGTGGGGGCCGTATATGCGCTGACGCAGATTCCTTCGTGGGGCTTCGTGATCGCCGCCTGCACGGCGGTGGTGCTGCTGCTCGCATTCGGCGGCATCGGCACCTCGCTCCAGCTGGACCGCGCGCGCGGCGTGCACCCGGAGGAAGCGGTCGACGGCGTGCGCGCCGTGCTGCGCATCCTGATCGTGTTCGCGCTGGTGACGCCGTTCTGGTCCCTGTTCGACCAGAAGGCGTCGACCTGGATCGTGCAAGCCAACTCCATGGTGGCGCCGACGGTCTCGCTGTTCGGCTCCAGCTTCACCTTCCTGCCGGCGCAGATGCAGGCGCTGAACCCGATCCTGGTGATGCTGCTGATCCCCTTCAACAACCTGGTGCTGTACCCGGCCCTGCGCAAGATCGGCATCGAGCCCACCCCGCTGCGGCGCATGACGACCGGGATCGTGTTCTCGGCCCTGTCGTGGATCGTGATCGGCTCGGTGCAGGTGGTCATGGATGGCGGCGAACCGGTATCGATGGCCTGGCAAATCCTGCCGTATGCCTTGCTGACCTTCGGCGAAGTGCTGGTGTCGGCAACCGGGCTCGAATTCGCCTACAGCCAGTCGCCGCGCTCGATGAAGGGCGTGATCATGGCCTTCTGGTTCCTGGCCACCACGGTCGGCAGCCTGTGGGTCCTGATCGTCAACGCCAGCGTCAAGAACGACGCAGTGATCGCCCACATCGCCACCAGCGGGGTCAGCGTGCTCGCGTTCCAGATGTACTTCTTCGCCGCGTTCGCCTTCATGGCCGCCGCCGTATTCGGCTGGTACGCCACCCGCTACAAGATGATGGACAACTACCGCGTGGATGCAACGGCAAGCAAGTAAGCAGTAAAACTCCGCCATTCGGCGGGGGCCAGGCCTGACATCCGGACACGAGCTCAAGCAACAACAGTAGAGCCCGTGTCCGGATGTCAGGCCTGACCCCTCGCCGAATTTTCGTAGTAAAGCTACAAATTATCGAATAAACTGGGGTAAATCGATAATATGGTGGCGCGGCTTGTGTAATTTCAATACCTACCTTCGCCGCCAGCAACCTTCGGGGACCCCGTCATGCGCTTCACGCTTCTCTCTGCCACCCTCCTTTCCCTTTTGTCGGCCAGCCATGCCTTGGCGGCCGTCGATTGCAACGCCGACAGCTTCCAGGCCGTGCTGCAGGCTTCGCCATCGGCATGGGAGGCGCGCGCGGTCTGGCTCAACCGCCAGCTGGTCCAATGGCCGGACATGGACGGGGCCGGGACCTACAAGCTGTATCACTCGCCGAAGGGCAGCATCCAGGCCACCGTGGGCGCCAAGGTCAGCGGCGCCGACGGCGCCCTGGCCCTGACCCCATTCAAGGGCGCGGTGCCTGCCGATGTGGCCCTGCGCTTCAAGTATGTCGGCAGCGGCGTGGTCCTGTCCGTGGTCGGCACGGAGGCGCTGCATCGCCAGCAGCTGGTGCTCGTTCGCGAAGACGCCAGTGGCGCGGTGCTGGCCGCAACGCGCATCCAGGCGGCCGGCGCGCTCGACGACCTGTACGCCGCCGCCGGCAAGGAAGCCGGCCTTGGCGCCACCGTGACGAAGCGCAGAACGGACTTCAAGCTGTGGGCTCCGACCGCGCAGCAGGTGTCGCTATGCATCTACGACAGCGGCAGCGCGCGCGCCGCGTCGGGCGACGACATGTCACGCGACCCGTCCACCGGCATCTGGAGCTTGTCCAAACCGGCCGACCTGACCGGAAAATACTATACCTACGCGGTCGACGTCATTGTCGATGGCATGGGCCTGGTCCGCAACATGGTCACCGACCCCTATTCCGTCAGCCTGACCACCGAGTCGAAACGCAGCTACATCGCCGACCTGGCGGCGCCGCGCCTCAAGCCCGCGGGCTGGGACCGCCACCGCGTGCCGGGCACCGTCAAGGCTCAGACCGACATGTCGGTCTACGAACTGCATGTGCGCGACTTTTCGATCAACGACCCTACCGTGCCTGCGGCTAGGCGCGGCAAGTACACCGCCTTCCTGGAGTCGGGTTCGAACGGCATGAAGCACCTGGCAAAGCTGGCGCGCGCCGGCATGACCGACGTGCATCTGCTGCCGGTCTACGACATCGGCAGCGTGCCTGAAAACGGCTGCGCCGTGCCTTCGCCTTCCGGCGCGCCCGACAGCGACGCCCAGCAGGCGCTGGTGGGCAAAACAAAGGAATCTGACTGCTTCAACTGGGGCTACGACCCTTACCACTACAGCGCGCCGGAAGGCAGCTACGCCAGCGATCCGGCCGACGGCGCACGCCGCGTCGTGGAATTCCGCCAGATGGTCATGGGCCTGCACAAGGCCGGCCTGCGCGTGGGCATGGACGTGGTCTACAACCACACCTTCACGGGCGGCCAGAAGGAAAAGTCCGTGCTGGACCGTATCGTGCCCGGCTACTACCATCGCCTGAACCCCGCCGGCGCCATCGAACGCTCCACCTGCTGCGACAACACCGCCACCGAAAACCTCATGATGGGCAAGCTGATGGTCGATTCGACCGAGCTGTGGACCCGCGCATACAAGATCGATTCCTTCCGCTTCGACCTGATGGGCCACCAGCCACGCTCCGTGATGGAGCAGCTGCAGGCGCGCGTCAACAAGGCAGCAGGGCGCCATGTGCAGCTGATCGGCGAGGGATGGAATTTTGGCGAAGTGGAAAACGGCGCGCGCTTCGTGCAGGCGTCGCAGCTGTCGCTGAACGGCACGGGCATCGGCACCTTCAGCGACCGTGGCCGCGATGCGGTGCGCGGCGGCTCGGCATCCGACTCCGGCGACGCGATGATCAAGCGCCAGGGCTATATCAATGGCCTGGTCTACGAACCGAATGCGCTGGCCGGCGAGCGTCCGCTGTCCGAGCTGCTGGCCGCCGCCGACATGGTGCGCGTGGGCCTGGCCGGTTCGGTGCGCAGCTTCAAACTGCACACCTACAAGGACACGGTTCAGGCGCTCGAAGCGATCGACTACAACGGCCAGCCGGCCGGCTATGCCAGCGAGCCGGGCGAAACGGTCAACTATGTCGAGAACCACGACAACCAGACCCTGTACGACATGAATGTATTCAAGCTGCCAGTGGATACGTCCAGCCGCGATCGCGCCCGCGTGCAGGTGCTGGCCGCCGCCATCAATGCGTTCAGCCAGGGCGTGGCCTACTACCACGCCGGTATCGATACGCTGCGCTCGAAGTCCCTGGACCGCAACAGCTTCAATTCGGGCGACTGGTTCAACCGCATCGACTGGAGCTACCGGGACAACTACTTCGGCACCGGCCTGCCACCGACGGAGGACAACGCCAAGGACCATGCGCTGATGAAGCCACTGCTGGCCAACGCGGCGCTCAAGCCGTCCCCGGCCGACATCGCATACACGCGCGACGCCTTCCGCGAGCTGCTGGCGATCCGCGCCAGCACCACGCTGTTCCGCCTGCGCACCGCCGCCGACATCGGCCAGCGCCTGCGCTTCCACAACACCGGATCGAAGCAGGTGCCAACCGTCATCGCGGCCAGCATCGACGGCAAAGGCTATCCCGGCGCGCGCTTCAAGGGCGTGGTCTATTTCGTCAATGTGGACAAGGTGGCGCACAGCATTACCGTGGCCGAAGAAAAAGGCAAGCGCCTGCGCCTGCATCCGGCGCACCGCGCTGCAAGCGCAGCCTACGACAGCGCGACGGGGACCTTTACGATCTCCGCGCGCACTGCCGTGGTGTTTGTGGAATAAGCGATGTAGTTAGATATCGAGGTGCGAGATCAGCATCCGTTTTTTCTCGGATTCTGTCTCGCGGCCGCTCAGCGAAATCCCGACCGACAGGATATCGATCAGCAGCAACTGCAGGATGCGCGAGATCATCGACAGGAAGGACGTGCTGTCTTCGCTGTGATCGACCGCCAGGCAGACCGTGGCCTTTTTCGCCAGCGCCGATTTGCTGCTGGTGATGGCGATGACGTCGGCACCCGCAGCGCGCGCGGCGTCGACCGCGGCCAGCAATTCCGGCAGCTGGCCCGACGTCGAAATGGCGATCACCACGTCGCCCGGCTTGAGCAGTTCGGCCGCCAGTTTGAACAGGTGCGAATCGCCATACGACGAACTTGGAATGCGGAAGCGGAAGAACTTGTGTTGCCCATCCAGCGCCACCACGCGCGAATTGCCCATCGCGTAAAACTCGACACGGTTGGCCGCGCGCAGCAGCTCGATGGCGCGGTCGATCGACAGCACGTCAAGCTGGTCGCGGAATTTCAAGATCGCCGACACGGTGTTGTCGATCACCTTGGCCGACAGGTCGTGCGTGCTGTCCGATACCCGCACCTGGCTGTGGCGCACAGGAATGGTGCCGGTCAGGCTGCTGGCGAACTTGAGCTTGAAGTCGGCCAGGCCGGTAAAGCCGAGCGAACGGCAGAAACGGATCACGGTCGGCTGGCTGACGTCGGCCAGGCGCGCGATTTCGGCGATCGGTTCGCCCAGCACCTTGCGCGGATGCTCGAGCACCAGGGTTGCCACGCGCTGTTCGGCCGGCGACAGTTCGTGCTGCAGGTGCTGCACGCGTTCCATCAGCGTGTTGGCGCCGCTGCGTCCGCGCAGGTGTTCCGAGAGGATCGTGGCCACGCCGTAGAACGCCGGGTTCGGGGTCATGATCACGTAGGTCGGGATATCGGCGGCATAGGCGGTAAAGCGGCCCTTCGCTTCGAAGCGCGCACGGAAAGTGGACTTGGCAAACAGGTCGGCCATGCGCGGCACGATGCCGCCGCCGATGAAGATGCCGCCGAAGGCGCCCAGCGTCACCGCCAGGTTGGCGGCGGCGCCGCCCAGCATGCCGCAGAAGCATTCAAGCACTTCGATACAGAGCGGGTCGTTGTCGTCCAGCGCGCCGGTGATGATGTCGGGCGAACTGCGCGCCGCCACCTTCATGCCATTGCGTTCGGCCAGCGCGCGGTAGATGATTTCCATGCCGGGGCCGGAGATCAGGCGCTCGTTCGACACGTGCGACCATTCCTTCCACGCGAACTGGAGGATGGCGAATTCGCGTTCGTCGGCCGGAGCGAAGTTGACGTGGCCGCCTTCGCTGCCAAGGGTGACGAAACCGTCGATGGTCGGGATCACGCCCGACACGCCAAGGCCGGTGCCCGGCCCCAGCACGCCGATGACGGCGTTCGATGCCGGCGCGCCGCCGCCGACCTGCATCAGGTCGGCGCCCGACAGGCCAGGCAGCGACATCGCCAGCGCGGTAAAGTCGTTCACGATCAGCAGCGTGTTCAGTCCCAGCTCGCGCCGCACTTCATCGGTCGAGAAAGTCCAGTCGCGGTTGGTCATGCGGATCATGTCGCCGCTGATCGGATTGGCCAGCGCGAAGGCGGCGTGGTTCAGCCGGATATTCGCGTGGTCGGCCAGGTAGCAGTGCAGCAGCGGCACGATGCCTGAAAAGTCATCGCACTTGAGCACGCGCACCGAGCGCAGTACGCCGGGGGCGGTTTCGAGGGCAAAGCGCGCGTGGGTGGCGCCGATGTCGGCGAGCAGGCGCGGACCGTCCGCATAGGCGGTACGGCTGTATTTCTGTTCGGGTTCGAGTTCTTTGGTCATCGCTGTAAATAGGGCAGGTTCGCGCGTAGCATACCCTATTGTACGAAATGCACCAAAATATGGCGCGAAGAAAGCTATTTTCCGATCAGGACCAGCTCATTTCCCGCGTCGAACCGCACCTTGCCATTCCTGACCACGGCACTCTTTCCCGAATAATAGTCCCTGACCTTTTCACCGTTCTTGAAGACGCCGCCGACCTTGATGGCCACCGCCTGACGGATCGGCAGGTCCAGCGCCACCACCACCCGGTCCTGCTTGTACGTGCGCGAGAAGGTGTAAGGGCTTTTCTGCAGCTGCTTGTGCACGCCCGCACCCACCGCCGGATGCGCCTTGCGGAACTGGCCCAGCAAACTCCAGTGCTTGAGCACTTCCTGGACCCGGTAGCCAGGGCGCTGCGCATTGCCGTCCAGGTCTTCCCAGTTCATGAACGAACGCAGCGTCGCGTCGCCCCGGGCGCCGTCGACCTTGAGCAGGCGCGCGGTTTCATCGCCATAGTAGATTTGCGCCGCGCCGGGCGCCAGCATCAATTTGGTCGCGCTCTCGAACGGCTTTTCGCGCAGCGGATCGAACGGCGCGCTGTCGTCGTGCGAGCTGACGTAGTTCAGGACCGAGTAGCCCTTCAGGGGACCGTTCAGCACCTTCGCGTAGGTGCCGAACAGATGCTCGTATCCTTTTGCCGCATCGGATGCGGTGCTGAAGTTGATCAGGCTGTCGAAGCCATTGCTGAAGAAGTCGACGTATTTGCCGCCGCCCATGCCGAACTTGCGCGCGTGCGTGATCGAATAGTTGTACACCTCGGCCGTCATGAAAAACTTGTCGTTGCCGAGGCGTTTTTTCGGGTTCGCCCTCTTCCAGTCTTCGTAGGCCGCGCTGGCGACTTTCTTCAGGTCCTTCCACACGCCAGGCTCGGTGTGCTTGGCGGTGTCGCCGCGAAAACCGTCAAAGCCGTACTTGCGCACCCAGTCCGCATGCCACTTCATGATGAAGTAGCGGGGCGCGCGCGGGTAGCCCGTGCGCTTGAAGAAGGCATTGAGCTCTTTCACTTCACGTTCGTAGCGCCCTTCCTTCTTCCACTTTTCCACGAGCGACGGCGGCAGCGCCACATTGGCGTTGCTATCGGTACGGACGTCCGGCAGGTTTTTCACCAGCGTGCAATCGACCGTGGTGGGGGTGTCCTTGTAGGTGCACACCGGGTCAAGCCGCACCCACTCCTCCGGCCACGCCGGGTCGGCTTCCGTCACGGGGCCGGTGTGGTTCATGACCACGTCGAGCAGCACGCGCAAGCCATGCTTGTGCGCCGTGTCGACCAGTTCGCGCACGTCGGCCTTGGTGCCCAGGTTGGCGTCGACGCTGGTGAAGTCCTTGGCCCAGTAGCCGTGGAAGCCATACGAGACACCGGTGCCTTCGTCGGTGCTGGCGTGGTTCTGCTCCACCGGCGGCGTGATCCAGATCGCGTCGACACCCAGCTTGTTGAAATAGCCTTCCTTGATTTTGGCGGTGACGCCGGCCAGGTCGCCGCCCATGTAGCCGCGCATGACAGCAGCGTCGGCCTTGCGTCCGTATGCCAGGTCGTTGGCAGGGTTGGCGTTATGGAAGCGGTCCGTCAGCAAAAAATAGACCGTGGCGTTCGACCACTCGAACTTCTTTGCCTGGACGGGCGTCGTAACGGCGCCGAATGCCAGCGCCAGCGAAACAGCAAGTGCGGAGTATTTCATGAAGAATCCTGTATTGGTTAAGTGATGACTGTCGGCCCGGGTCTGCCGGTCCGTTTCCTGAGTTCGGCCAGGCCGTCGGCAATGCGTTCGATTCCTGCCAGTGCCTGCTGCGCGTCGATGCCATGATGCGCGGGATCTGCTTCATATCGTTCAAGGTACAGGCGGATCGTCGCGCCCTCGGTGCCGGTGCCTGACAGCCGGAACACGATGCGCGCGCCATCGGCCATGACGATGCGGATTCCCTGCTTGACCGCCACCGACTGGTCGACCGGGTCGGTGTAGGCAAAGTCGTCCGCAAAGTCCACCGCGATTCCGTCAAAGTCCTTGCTTGCCACCTTGGTGCGCAGGCGCGCCATGATGCCTTCGGCTGCAGCCACGTCGACGGCCTCGTAGTCGTGGCGCGAATAAAAATTGCGGCCGAAGCGCGCCCAGTGCTCGTGCACGACCTGCGTCACCGGCTTGCCGCTGGCGGCCAGCAAGTTCAGCCAGAACAGCACCGCCCACAAGCCGTCCTTTTCGCGCACGTGGCTCGAACCCGTGCCGTAGCTCTCTTCGCCGCACAGCGTGACCATGCCGGCGTCCATCAGGTTGCCGAAGAACTTCCAGCCGGTTGGCGTTTCATGGCACGGCACACCAAGTTCACGCGCCACGCGGTCGGCCGCCATCGACGTCGGCATGGACCGCGCGATGCCCTTGATGCCGGCCCGGTAACCCGGCGCCACCGTGGCGTTGGCCGCGATGATGGCCAGGCTGTCGGACGGCGTGACCGCAATGCCGCGGCCGACGATCATGTTGCGGTCGCCGTCGCCATCCGACGCGGCGCCAAAATCCGGCGCATCCGGACCAAGCATGCGCGCGATCAGTTCCGCCGCATTGACCGGATTCGGATCGGGATGGTGTCCACCGAAATCCTCAAGCGGCTCGCCATTGATCACCGTGCCGCGCGGCGCGCCAAGCGTGTCTTCAAGGATGGCGCGGGCATACGGTCCGCACACGGCGCTCATGGCGTCGAAGCACATGGTGAAACCACCTGCGAACAGGGCCCGGATGGCATCGAAGTCGAACAGCTCGTTCATCAGCGCGGCGTAGTCGGCAACCGGATCGATGACCTGCACGGTCATGGACTCGATACGCGACTGGCCCAGCGTATCGATATCGATATCGCCTTCGTCGCTGATGCAATAGCGGGTAATCGATTCGGTAACGGCATGAATGGCATCCGTGATTTTTTCGGGTGCCGGACCGCCGTTGCCGATGTTGTACTTGATGCCAAAGTCGCCGTCAGGCCCGCCCGGATTGTGGCTGGCCGACAGGACGATGCCGCCCAGGGCGCCGTGCTTGCGAACCACGCAGCTCAGGGCCGGCGTGGACAGGATGCCGCCCTGCCCCACCAGCACCTTGCCGACTCCGTGGGCCGCCGCCATGCGCAGGATGACGCCGATGGCCTGGCGGTTGAAATAACGTCCATCGCCGCCCAGCACCAGGATGCGCCCGGAGCAATCGCCGATGGTATCGAAGATGGCCTGGACGAAATTTTCGAGATAGCCGGGCTGCTGGAACTCGGCCACCTTCTTGCGTAATCCCGAGGTTCCGGGCTTCTGCCCGGCGAACCCCTTGGTTGGAACCGTCTGTATCGTCATTTTGACCTCCTGTCAGTGATCGTAAAGATACGACAGCTGACAAAATGCCGACGCCACGTTAGTTCTTCGACACCGCGTCGTCCCGGACCATCATCGTGAACAGGCCGCCGATGATCATGCAGACGCCGCCCAGGGCCAGCGCATTGACTGCGTGGCCGCCCAGGAACGTGGTCGTGATCGGACCGAGCACCATGCCCGCCAGGATCTGCGGAATCACGACGAAGAAGTTAAACACGCCCATGTAGTAGCCCATTTTTTCCGGCGGCAGCGAGCCGGCCAGGATGGCGTACGGCACGGTCAGGATGCTGGCCCACGCGATGCCCACGCCGACCATCGGAACGAGCAACATGTACTTGTTAGTGATGAACATGATGCTGGCCAGGCTGGCGCCGCCGATGATCAGGCAGATCATGTGGCACAGCTTGCGATTGGTATTGCGCGCAATGACAGGCAGGATGAATGCCGCGACGGCCGACACGCCGTTGTACACGGCGAACATGACGCCGACCCAGTTGCCCGCGCTCTGGAATGCGTCGGACTGCGCATCGGTGGTGCCGAACACATTGGCCGCCACCGCATTGGTGGTATTGACCCACATGACGAACAGCGCGCTCCACGAGAAAAACTGCACGGCTGCCAGCTGGCGCATGGTCAGCGGCATCTTGCCGAATCCGGCCAGGATTTCCGTGATCGCGTGGCCCAGGCCGCGGTTCCCGGCCCTGAATTTGGCCAGGTCTTCCGGTGGCGTTTCGTCGCTCGAAAGGACGGTCCAGGTGACGGCGGAGATGAAGGCGATCCCGCCCACGTAGAAGGAATAGCGCACCGTCTCGGGGATGACGCCTGGCGCCGCCGCGTTGCTGAAACCGAGGCTGTCGAACATGGTAGGCAGCAGCGACGCGACCACCGAACCGCAGCCGATGAAGAAGGTCTGCATCGCGAAGCCGGAAGTCTGCTGGGTCGGATCGAGCTTGTCGCCGACGTAGGCGCGGAACGGCTCCATCGACACATTGATCGACGCATCCATGATCCACAGCGCGAACACGGCCATCCAGATCGCCGTGGAATTGGGCATCATGAACATGGCGAACGTGGCCAGCAAGGCGCCAATGAAGAAGAAGGGACGGCGGCGGCCCCACTTCGGATGCCAGGTGTTGTCGCTGAGGTAGCCGATGATCGGTTGCACCAGCAAGCCGGTGACCGGCGCGGCCAGCCAGAACCACGGCAAGTCGTCAGGCGAAGCGCCCAGCGTCGAGAAAATGCGGCTGCTGTTCGAATTTTGCAGCGCAAAGCCGAACTGGATGCCGAAGAAGCCGAAGCTCATGTTCCACAACTGCCAGAACGTCAGGCGTGGTTTTAACGAAGTCATTTGCATCTGTGTCCCCAATTATTCTGTCCGGACGGAGCGCCGGACTGTTTGCATCAATAGCTGAGAACGAAACTGCCGCGCTCATTGCCGATGATGGTACTGCTTACCTTGACCTTGCCTGCAGCGCCATCGAACAGGTCCGCCGTCCCCGCCTTGAGCGTCACCGCCTTCTGGTTCAGCTGCAGCGCCGGCGCGTCGCCAAAGCCGTGCAGCACGATTTCCAGCTTGCTGAACTTCGACTTGAACGACCCACTCACCGCGCCAAAGCTGATCCGGCGCGCTGGAGCGTCGTACGTGATGTCGCGGCTGAAGAAATCGCCCTTCTGGTAGCCGAAACTGGCGCCGTCGTCTTCGTAGTATCTTGTGCTGTTGTTCACATCGCCCTTGTAAATATGGATGGCCAGCGTGTCGGACGGCTTTTCGGACGTCGACTGCACCAGCGACTGCACGGGCACGATGCTACTCTCTTTCACGTACACCGGGAGCCTGGCCACCGACAGTTCCAGGATCTGTTCGCGGCCCCCGTCCTGCACCGCATCCGAATACAGTTCATACCATTTCCCGGCCGGGAACCACACCTTGCCGAATTCCTTCGTGCTGTCGAAGGGCGCGACCAGGAAGGACTTTCCAAACAGGTACTGGTTCTGGAATGCCGGATCGTAGACCTTCGCCTCGTGGCTGTAATCGATGGCCAGGGTGCGCATCACCGGTTCGCCGGTGGTGGCGGCATCGTTGAAGGCCGAGTACAAATAAGGCATCAGGCGATAGCGCAGGTTCACGTACTGGCGCGCGTTGTCGAGGACATCCTCGCCGAACGACCATGGCTCGGCGGCCTTGGTGTTGTAGGCCGAATGGTTGCGGAAGTAAGGATTGAAGGCGCCAATCTGCATCCAGCGCGCGTACAGCGACGGCGTCGGCACGCCGGTAAAGCCGCCCACGTCCATGCCGGTAAAGGCCACGCCGGATACGCCCAGGCTATTCAACAAGCGCACGCCGAGCAGCATGTGCTCTTCCTCGGCGCGGTTGTCGCCGGTCCAGATGGCGGTGTAGCGCTGCAGGCCCGCGAAGCCGGAACGGGTCAGCATGAAGGGGCGCTGGCCGGTGGCCGCTTTCATGCCTTCGTAGCTGGCGCGCGTCATCTCGAGGCCGTAGACATTGCGACCCTGCTTGTGGGTGGTCGGTACGCCGTCGAAGTCGAACAGTATGTTGTTCGGCATGCGCTGGCCCCAGGTGGAGATTTCGTTCATGTCGTTCCACAGGCCCGCCACGCCGGCCGCGGCATAGGTTTTCACCTCCTGGCGCCACCAGGCGCGCCCCTTCTCGCTGGTGAAGTCGGGGAAGTGGCACCAGCCCGGCCATACCTCGCCGGTGTAGTTGCTGCCGTCGGCGAACTTGAGGAAGACGTCGTCCTTCAGGCCGCGCTCGTATACGCCGTAGCCCTTTTCCACCTTGATGCCCGGGTCGACGATGACGGTGGTCTTGAAGCCCATGGCGTTCAATTTCGCGGTCATGGCCGACGGATCGGCGAAGCGCGCCTTGTCCCAGGTGAACAGCTTGTACGCGTCCATGTAGTGGATGTCGAGCGTGATGCCATCAGCCGGGATTTTTTTCTCGCGCAGGGTCTGGGCGATGCGCAGCACTTCGGTGTCGGGGAAATAGCTGTAGCGGTTCTGCTGGTAGCCCAGGGACCACAGCGGCGGCAGCGGCATGCGTCCCGTGAGCGCCGTGTATGAACCGATGATGTCGGCCACGCGCGGATGATGGATGAAGTAGTAGTTCATCTCCCCGCCCTGCGCCGAGAACGACGAGAAGCGCTGGTTGCTGGCGCCGAAATTGAAGTCGCTCTGGTAGCTGTTGTCGAAGAAGATGCCGTAGCTCAGGCCATGGTGGATGCCGACATAGAAAGGGATCGACGCATACAGCGGATCGGTGTCGTTCTGGTAGCGGAAGGCGTCGGTATTCCAGTTGGTGTAGGCGCTGCCGCGGCGGTCAAGGTTGCCGCCCTTTTCACCGAGGCCGATGAAGCGCTCGCCGTCCTGCAGCTTTTTATAAGTCGCCACCTCCTCGCCGATCCAGGAAGTACCCAGGCCCGGCTCGTCCTGGTTGATCACTTTGCCGTCGGGCGTGGTGAAGGTAATCGAAAATGGCTTGCGGCTGACGCGGGCGCTCAGGGCATCGGTAGCGATGACGATCTCGGTGGCGTTTTGGGTGATGCTGGTCTTGCCGGGCAATGGCTTGGCCACGACAGCGTGCGAAAAATCGCGCCCCAGCTTCTGCTTGTCCATGCGCACGCGGATCACCGTGGGGCTGTACACCGTGAGTTCCACAAACGCATTCTCCGTGCGCAGGCGAACTTGCTGGCCCTGGACGTCGACCGACTGCACCGCACCGGCCGGCTTGACCGGCTGCGCCTGCACTTGTGGCAAGGCAAGCGCGAGGGCAAACACCAGCAATGCTCCGAACGTTACTTTCATCTGGACACTTCCTCTCTAATTTGTAGTAAAGTAACATGGCGATTTCTGAGTGTCAATTCAAACGGTTCCATAGTAGAATCTCTGAAGGAAATCTATAAAAACGAGAAAAATTGTAGTCAAATAACAGAGCTGGAGACAATATGCTTGACATGCAGAAGCGCTTAACGAACTTCTTTTACGCCACAATCAGCCTGCCCTCGACAGCGATGGGCTTCGCGCTGTGCATCCAGATTTCGGCGCTGAGCTGGATCCTCTCCACCAAGTTCGGCCTGGAGATACACCAGATCGGCATCGTGTGGGCGGCGGGGCCCACTGCCGGCATCCTGGGCCAGGTGATCATTGGCCTGATCAGCGACAAGGCCTGGTTCTGGGGCGGCCGGCGCCGTCCCTTCATCCTCATCGGCGGGACGCTGGCCGCGCTGATGGTATTCCTGCTGCCGCACATCGACACGGTCGACCGCATGCTCGGCGTGGGCAATATCCTGGTAGTGGCGGTGATCGTGGCGCTGGTGCTCGACCTGTCGATCAATATCAGCTTCAACCCTACCCGCTCCATCATCGCCGACCTCACCCCCGAAGGTGAAGCACGCACCAAGGGCTACACCTGGATGCAGACCATCTCCGGCTTCTGGGGCGTGCTGGCCTACATCGTCGGCGCCACGCTGGGCAATGAGTTCCTGATCTCGATCGGCGCGGTGATCGTGCTGCTGTTCTCGGTGGTGCCGATGTTCTTCATCAAGGAAGAACGCGAGATGGCCTGCCAGAAGGCCGACGCCGTGGCCACCGAAGCCGACTGGGGCCAGCTGTGGCGCATCTATATCGCCCATGGCTTCTCGTGGCTGGGCGTGCAATCGATGTTCGTCTACACCTACGGCTTCATCCAGACCCACATCATCCCGGCCGGCCTGCCGGTGGCCGAAGCGAATGCGCAGAGCGGCCAGATCATCGCCTATTCGTTCGCGGTACTGAACACGGTCGGCTTCCTGCTGCCGGCGCTGGTACTGGCGCCGCTGGCCAAACGGATCGGACGCGTGCAGACGCAGGCCCTGTGCATCGCCATCATGGCGGCCGGCTACTTCATGATCGCCGGCTTCGCGCGCACGCCGATGATGCTGTATGCCATGATGGCGGTTGTCGGCATCGGCTGGAGCGCCGTGGTCAGCCTGCCGTTCGCGATCATGAGCGACAAGGTGGACAAGAGCCGCATGGGCTTCTTCATGGGCGTGTTCAACCTGTCGGTAGTGCTGCCGCAGCTGATGTCGACCGGCGTAGGCTACGTGCTCAAGGACGCCGGCAACAATAGCGTGCTGTATGTGATCTGCGGCGGATCGCTGGCGATATCGGCTGCCCTCTGGTGCCTGGTGCGCGATGAAAAAAGCACGTCACCTGCATTGATGCCTGCATCCGCACACTAAGAAAGAGGCACATGAAGAAAATTATCACCGCCATTTCGATCATCATCCTGGCCACCGGTTGCCACACCGGCTCGGAAAAACCCGCAGTCAAGCCGACGGCATCGACCGCCCAGCCAAACGTGTCGCTGCTGGTGGGCGAACTGGCCATGCCCGGCATGGACCGCAAGCGCCAGATCCGGCTATACCTGCCGCCCGATTACGCCACGTCGGGCAAGCGTTATCCGGTACTGTACATACACGACGGACAGAACCTGTTCGACACCACCACGGCCTACGCGGGCGAATGGAATATCGACGAGACCATGAACGCGCTGGCCAAGGAAGGCAAGCTGGAACTGATCGTGGTGGGCATCGACAACGGCCAGGCAAAGCGCATGACCGAACTCAATCCATGGGATCACAAGGAGACTGGCAAGGGCGAAGGCGAGCTGTATATGGATTTCGTCGTGAAGACGGTCAAGCCGCTGATCGACACCAGCTACCGCACCCTGCCCGACCGCGCCAACACGGCCATCATGGGCAGCTCGATGGGCGGGCTCATTTCGCACTACGCGATCAACCAGTATCCGGATGTGTTCAGCAAGGCCGGCATTTTCTCTCCGGCTTACTGGGTGGGCATGGATGCATTCAAGTTCGTGGGCATAAAACCGGCCAGGGCTGACGCGCGGCTGTACCTGCTGATGGGGAGCGAAGAAGGCGGGAACATGGTGAGCAACGTGCAGCTGATGGCGGCGGAGCTGAAGAGAATCGGCCACCCGGAAGCGAACACGGTGCTCAAGATCGTCCCGGGTGCGAAGCACAACGAAGCCTTCTGGAGCGGTGAATTCCGCCAGGCGATCTTGTGGATGTTTGACAAGCCGGCCGGCGTCGCCGCGCGATGAACAGCATCGCCTTGTGCGCGGCTATCGCGCTGCTGGCTGTTTGGGGCAACAGCACGGCGGCATCGACCGCGCAGCCGACAGTATCCGTGCTGGCCGAACAACTGGACATGCCGGGGCTGGACCGCAAGCGGCAGGTGCGGCTCTACCTGCCGCCGGGCTATGCCGGTTCCACCAAGCGCTACCCGGTCCTGTACATGCACGATGCGCAGAACCTGTTCGACAGCGCCACCGCGCACGCTGGCGAATGGCAGATTGACGAAACCCTCAATACACTGGCGCGCGAGGGCAAGCTCGAACTGATCGTGGTGGGCATCGACAACGGGCGCGAAAAGCGCATGACCGAACTCAATCCGTGGGATGACAGTGAATTCGGCAAGGGCGAGGGCAAACGCTACATGGACTTCGTGGTGAAGACGGTCAAGCCGCTGATCGATGCCAGATACCGCACCCTGCCCGACCGCGCCAGTACCGCCATCATGGGCAGCTCGATGGGCGGCCTGATCTCGCACTACGCCATTCACCAGCATCCGGATGTCTTCAGTAAAGCGGGCATCTTCTCGCCGGCCTACCTGATCGGCAAGGAAGCCTTCAATTTCGTCGCCGAGAAGCCAGCGCGCAAGGATGCGCGACTATACCTGCTGGTCGGCACGGCAGAAGGCAGCGAACGGGTCGAAAAGGCCGAACGCATGCGTGCGGACCTTGTCAGGATCAGTCGGCAATCAGGCAATACGGTCTTGAAAGTCGTGCCGGGCGGCGAGCACAACGAGGGATTCTGGCGCGCCGAATTCCGCCAGGCGATTCTGTGGATGTTTGAAAAGGCGCCTGCCACAACAGCGGCGCGCTAACGAAAGAAGAATATGGCGGATTAATCGAGCCCCAGCAACGCCGGCACCGACAGGTGAAGCTGCTCGATCAGTTCTGGATCCATGTATTGGTAGTCGTCGGGAATATCGAGCACGTGGATGACGCAACCTTCGATCAGGCGGCCGAATTCGGCTTTCAGACGCGACTTGTGCTTTTCCTCCATGACGCAGATGACGTCGGCCCACGCGATATCGTCGGCCGTCACCTTGCGCCTGGCGTTCGGGCTGGTGCCGCCCGAACGCACCGACAGCAGCGGGTGCTTGCGCCACACCTGCTCCGCTGTCGGGCTGCGCCACTGATTCCTGCTGCACACGAACAGGATGTGGCGCCTCGTTTCCGCCTTAGCCAGGCTTCGGCCCCTTGCGGTGCTCTTTCTTGGCCTTGGTGGCCGCGTCGTACGGCTTCTTCGGTCCCAGCTTCTTCTCTTCGAAACGGCGGTCGCCTGCCTTCTTCGGCGCGCTGGCCTTCTTGGCCGGCACCGCTTCGCCGTCACGCGTGATGTTCAGCTGCTGGCCAGCCACCCACACGGTCTTCAGGTGGTCGATCAGGTCCGGCGGCATGTCGGCCGGCAGGTCGAGCGTGCTGTAGTCGTCGTAGATTTCGATACGGCCGATGAACTTCGATTCGATGCCCGCTTCGTTGGCGATGGCGCCCACGATATTGCCCGGCTTGACGCCGTGCGCATGACCGACTTCAATGCGGAAGGTACCCATGCCGTCTTCCTGCGGACGCGCCACGCGCTCGCGCGGCTTGAAGGCCGGCGCATCGCCACGGTCACGGGAAGGCGCTTCAAAGCGCGGCGCGTCGGAACGCGGTGCGCGCGCCATCGGCGCTTCTTCGCGCCACGACGGTGCTGCCTTGGCGTCGCGGTTCGGCTTTTCCAGCAGCAGCGGCACGTCGCCACGGGCCAGCTTGGCCAGCGCGGCGGCGATTTCGATCGCAGGCACGTTCAGTTCACGCTCGTATTCTTCGATCAGCGAACGGAATACGTCCAGGCCACCAGCGCCCAGGGCTTCGGTGATCGAATCCTTGAATTTGGCGATCCGCACGTCGTTCACGGCTTTCACGGTCGGCAGCGTCAATGGCGCAACCGGCTGGCGCGTGGCGCGCTCGATGGCTTTGAGCAGGCCCTGTTCGCGCGGGGTGATGAACAGAATCGCTTCGCCGCTGCGGCCAGCGCGGCCGGTACGGCCGATACGGTGGGTATAGCTTTCCGGGTCCGACGGCACGTCGTAGTTGATGACGTGGCTGATGCGCTCCACGTCCAGGCCGCGCGCGGCCACGTCGGTGGCGACCAGGATGTCGATCTTGCCGTTCTTGAGCTGTTCGATGGTGCGTTCGCGCTGCGTCTGCTGCATGTCGCCGTTGATGGCGGTGGCGGCGAAGCCTCTCGCCTGCAGCTTGCTGGCCAGTTCTTCGGTGCCGAGCTTGGTGCGCGCGAAGATGATCATGCCGTCGAACGGTTCGGCTTCCAGGATGCGGGTCAGCGCTTCGAGCTTCTGCATGCCGCTCACCATCCAGTAACGCTGGCGGATATTGTCGGCGGTGCCGGTCTTGGCGGCCACGGTCACTTCGGCCGGATCGCGCAGGTAGGTCTTGGCGATGCGCTTGATGGCCGACGGCATGGTGGCCGAGAACAGCGCGGTCTGGCGCGTTTCCGGCGTCTTTTGCAGGATCTGTTCGACGTCGTCGATAAAGCCCATGCGCAGCATTTCGTCTGCTTCGTCGAGCACCAGGGTTTTCAGCTTGGACAGGTCGAGCGAGCCTTTTTCAAGGTGGTCGATGACGCGGCCCGGGGTGCCGACAATGACGTGCACGCCGCGGCGCAAGGCCGACAGCTGCGGGCCGTAGCTTTGGCCGCCGTAAATTGGCAGCACGTGGAAATCCTTGATATGGGTGGCGTATTTCTGGAACGCCTCGGCCACCTGGATCGCCAGTTCGCGCGTTGGCGCGAGCACCAGCGCCTGGGGCGACTGCTGTTTGATATCGATGCGCGACAGGATAGGCAGGGCGAAGGCCGCCGTCTTGCCGGTACCGGTCTGGGCCTGGCCCAGGACATCGCGGTTGGCCAGCAGCAGCGGGATGGTCGCCGCCTGGATCGGCGAGGGCGTTTCGTATCCGACCTCTTTCATGACCTTCAGCACGGCGGCTGAGAGATTGAGTTCGGAAAACAGCAGTACAGGGGATTCAGACATGGGACACTCACAATAAACTAGCTCGCCCGACGGGAAAGCACCCTCTAGTTTACTCTGTTGCAGCGCAAGATGGCGCAAAATCGCTTTTTCTCTGGTAGGATGCCCGGTTCCGCCCTCCCAATCCGACCATGTCCCAAGTTTCCGCCCTCGCCTACCCCGCCCCGAACGCGCGCCTCTGGCTCACCTTGCAGGTGGCCGGCCAGCTGCTGTCGGCCGCCCTGGTGATCGTGATGTTTGTCCTGGCCGGCAAGGGTGAACTCGCGCAAGCGGGCCAGTCGCCGACGGCGGTCCTGCTGTTTGCGCTGGCGCTGGGCTTTGCCGCCACGATAGGCATTGTGGTGCAGGCGCGCCTGACGGTGCGGTGGGAATCGGAGGATACCTTGCGCTGCCTGCTGTCGGCGATCGCGCAGGCGGGCTACGTGGAACAGGGGGCGGTGGACAATGCGGTGGTGTACCGCAGGGATTTGCCGGCCGCGCTGCGCCGTGATAACCAACTGGTACGCATTACGCGCGATGGCGATATACTTACGGTCACGGGTCCGGCGACCAGGCTGCGCAAGATCCGCAAGCTGCTGGGCGCCTGAAAAACCCTCTACATCGCCCCCGCGCCAAGGCGGCACTCGGCGGGGGCGATGTGGAGGCTTACTTGGCGGCGACCAGGGCCGAGATGAACTGCGCATGCGTGGGCATCACGCTCACGCACTTGCCCACCACCCCAGAAATCTCTTCCAGGTAAGCCGACACCTCCTGCTCGCTCAAAAGATCAACCAGCGGATGATACCCGCCCGCCTTGATCCCCTGGCCATGCATGACCTGCAGCCAGCCCACTTCGGCAAACAGCTCGTTATTGTCACGCACGATGCGGCCATGGGCCTTGTACAGGTCCAGCTTGCGCTGCAACGATTCAGGCAGCTCCATGGTCCGGCAGTGGTTCCAGAACGGCGTATCGGTGCGCTCCGTGGCGTTGTAGTGCAGGATCAGGAAGTCGCGGATCCGCTCCGTCTCGAAATCGCACTGGCGGTTGAATTCGTCGACATCGGCCTGGTGGAAGCCGGCATCGGGGAAGAAGGTAATCAGGCGCGCCACGGTCGACTGGATCAGGTGGATGCTGGTCGATTCGAGCGGCTCCATGAAGCCGGACGACAGCCCGATCGCGATCACGTTCTTGTTCCACACCTTCTTGCGCTTGCCGGTGACGAAGCGCAGCAGCTTCGGTTCGGCCAGCGCCTTGCCGTCAAGGCTATTCATCAGGATGGACGCGGCTTCGTCGTCACTCATGAATTTACTGGAGAAGACGTGGCCATTGCCGGTGCGGTGCTGCAGGCCGATGCGCCATTGCCAGCCGGCCGGGCGCGCCGTAGCGCGGGTGTACGGCAGCAGGTCGGACGCCAGCTCGCACGGCACCGCATAGGCGCGGTCGCACGGCAGCCAGTGGGTCCAGTCTTCATAGCCGGTTTTCAGCGCCTGTTCGATCAGCAGGCCACGGAAGCCCGAACAGTCGATGAACAGTTCGCCGCAAATGCGTTCGCCGTTTTCCATGATCACGGCGTCGATATGGCCGTCGCCTTCGCGCACCACGGTGTCGACCACCTTGCCTTCGGTGCGGACTACGCCATGCGCTTCGCTGAACTTGCGCAGGTAGCGCGCGTACAGGCCGGCGTCGAGGTGGAAGGCGTACACGATGTCGGCCAGCGGCGAGTTGCCCATCTCCGCGGTCGGACGCATAAATTTGGACGCATGCGACGCCATGCGGTTGATCGAGTAATTCTCCAGGTCCGGGGCCTTGCCCGCCTGGTACATCTTGAGCCAGTACTGGTAAAAGTCGACCGTCCACAGGTCCTGGCCGAACTTGCCGAAGCCGTGCATGTACTTGTCGCCCAGCTTGCCCCAGTCGACAAATTCGATGCCCAGCTTGAAGGTCGCCATGGTCTCGCGCATGAATTCATCTTCATTGATGCCCAGGACCTGGTTGAACAGCTTGATCATGGGGATCGTCGATTCTCCCACGCCCACGGTCGAAATCTCGTCCGACTCGATCAGGCGGATCGCGTATTTTTTTCCCAGGATCTTGGACAGCGAAGCCGCGGTCATCCAGCCGGCCGTGCCGCCACCGACAATCACTATAGTTTTGACGCTGTGCTGCATTAAACCCCCTAGTAAAAAAGCCCCTTGCCCGGAATCCAGGCAAGGGGCTTCGGCCCTGCTAGTTCAGCAATTACATCTTGTAATTCACGCCGAACAGGATCGTCTTGCCGTAGGTGACACTTTCAATTTCATTGTCGACAGTCTTACGATAGCGGATGAAGCGGGCATCGCGCAAGTTGTTTACCGACAGGTTGAACGACAGGTTCTTCAAAGGACCGCTCTGGAACTCGTAACCGAGTTGCAGGTCGATGATTTTCTCGCCCTTGATGTAGGTTGCCTGGCGGTCACCGGTGAAGCTCGATACTTCACCCACGAAGTCCGAACGGTAGCGGTTTGCGACACGTGCCGAGAAACCATACTTCTCGAAGTACAGGGTCAGGCTGGCCACTTTCTTGGACAGGCCTGGCAGCGGCATGTTGCCCGAGCCGCCGTCGCTGGTGTCCGGCACGTTCAGCGAGCTGGTCGTGAGTGCACCGTTGACCACGGCGCCGAAACCGTCGAGGAATGGCGTGATCATGTTGAACGGCATCGATGCAGTCGCTTCCACACCGTGGATATTGCCGCCGCTACCATTGATCGGCGCGGTGAATTCACCGATGCGCGATGGCAGGACAGGCACGCCCGGGGTGATGAACGGCGAGAAGTCGAACGCACGGGTATTGGTAATGATGTAGGTGTCGATTTTCTTGTAGAACGCAGCCGTGCTCACGTAGGCCTTGTTGCTCCAGTACTTTTCGTACGAAATATCCAGGCCCTTGGCGCGGAACGGTTGCAGCTCAGGATTGCCGCCGCCACCGGAGTAGATACCCTTGGTGGTATCGACGCCGAAGCCGTTGCTGGCACGCATGTCGTTCATCGTCGGACGGGCCATGATCTTCGACAGCGACAGGCGCAGGGAACCTACGTCGCCCACGTCGAGGATGAAGTTGGCGCTAGGCAGGACGTCGGTGTAGCTGGTGCCGTTCGTGTAGGTCGTTGCAGGACGGTTGCTGTCGCTGGTGCCGCCGGCACGGTTGACCGAGTACGCGGTCGATTCCTGGTCGGTACGGACGATCTGCAGGCCAACAGCGCCGCGCAGAGGCATGCCGCCCAGGGTCGAATCGATGTTCATCTTGGCGAAGGCGGTGACGACTTTCTCGTCAACAATCCAATCCTTGTTGTAGATGTCCGGGTGCAGCTTCTGCTTCAGGTCATACAGGTCATTCAGGTTGGCCACAGGATCGAAACCTGGCACCAGGATGCCGGTACCGGCGGCGAGGGCATTGTTCGAACCAGGGATCGCGACGGACGAGGCACGGGTACCGCCTTTGACTGCCAGCAGGGCTTCGGTAAATTCGCGGCGCTTCGAGCGGTCCGAGAAGTTGATGCCGGTATCGACGTTGCTGAAGAACATGCCTTCAGGCAGGTCGCGCTTGGCCGAGAAACGGACAGCCTGGATCTTGTCTTCCACGGCTGGCGCTTTGGTATAGCCGGCCTGGATGTCGGCACCACCCCAGCCTTGCACGTCGCGCAGCTTGATGACGTTGCGGTCGGTGTAGTTCAGGCCGGTGGCAAACACCTGGCTGCCGGCGGTGAAGGAGACGGTGTCGAACACGCCATCCGCGGTACCTGCGTAGGCTTCCACGTTGCGGCCATCGCGCACTGCGGAGTTGTAGGAAAGGTCGGTGGCCGCGGTCCAGTCGTCGCTCAGTTTGAACTTGGTTGCCCAGCCGATCGATTTGGTTTCGTCGATGGATTTTTCCACGTCGTTACGCAGGACGGCGCGCACGTTGTTGAAAGTACCGCTGACGGCATTGCCGCCCGAGATGACTGCATTGACCAGCTGGCCTGGACGGTCGACCGTGCTGGTCGGGCTGTTCCAGCTATCGTTCAAAGGCGCCTGGAAGCCGACGGTATTTTTCTGGCGGTCATACTTGGAGTAGAACAGGTCCAGGGTGGTGTTGAAGTCACGGCTAGGACGGAATTGCAGGACAGCCATCGCGCCATCGCGGGTCTGTTCCGACTTGTCGGTCCATGCATTGAAGCCATTGTATGGAACGTTGACCGTGGCGCCATTGTAGCTCGCCGTGCCGCTGCCCCAGGATTCGAAGCGCGAAGTGGCGCCGCTGGTGCCGTCGAGACGGGCGAAACCGAGGGCGATACCGAACTTGCGGTCGGCAAACTGATCGATGTAGGAAACGCTGAAGCGGTTGCCGGAGCCTTCTTCGCCCACGTCCACGCCCTTGCCGGTTTTCTCTTTGCGATAGTTCATCGCGATGGTGCGCTTGTTGAAGTCCAGCGGACGCACGGTCTGCAGGTCAACGGTACCCGACAGGCCCTGGCCAACCAGTGCGCCGTCCGGGGTCTTGTAGATCACAACGCCCGACAGCAGTTCTGCCGGGTATTGGTCGAATTCCACGCCGCGGCTGTCGCCGGTCGACACTTGTTCGCGGCCATTCAACAGTGCGGTCGAAAAGTCAGGGGACATGCCGCGGATCGACACTGCCGATGCACGGCCGCCGGTACGTTGGGCCGTTACGCCTGGGAGGCGGGCGATCGATTCAGCGATACTTTGATCAGGCAGTTTGCCGATGTCTTCAGCCGAAATGGCTTCGACGATCGAGTCATTGTTCTTTTTGACGGAAATTGCAGCTTCAATACCGCGACGGATACCGGTCACGGTGACGGTGTTCAGCGGCGCATCAGCAGCAGGGGCAGCTGGCGCTGCGGTTTGTGCAAATGCCGAACCCGCCATGGCGGAAACGAAAACGGCGCAACCTGCCGCTACCGGGCTCAGTTTGAAGACCGAGCTCATTGTGCTCTGGCCGCGCGTCTCAGCGAATTTTTTCATGTGTCCCCTCATCTCATCAGTACTACACAATTCCCGTCATGCCAGCCTGGCAGCTACTGCACGGGATCCATAAACTCAGCGTTCTAAGACGCTCTGATAAGGATTTTGTACTAAAACTAGATGCACTGTCAACGACAGTTGCGTGAGACTACTAAATTGTGGGTTTTTTGCCCGCTATCCTGAGTCTGCGGGGCTAGGTCGTTGTATTTAGGGTACAGAGCGGCATGGCATCATCTGTAGTACGACTACATTTATGTGATTTTTCACCATTTTGGCGCGGAAATGCCCCGTCCTGGGGCGGGGCGGCGGGTATTTACGGCCACTTGCGCGTACCTCCTACTACAGACCGCCATGCCATCCCGATAAAAATCTTAACGGGCGAGGATTTCTGCACGTCAGATTCACGTTTGTACTTTAACTAGCGAGTTTCCCTCCTCAACTGCCCAAGTGCGTTGATCCGCTCTTCCTTATATAGTATGCTTTTTAACATCCTGAATTAGTAGTGAAACTACGGATCTACTCCTGCCAAGCACGCGCCGACGTGCGCAGACCGCCCGCCTGACCTATTGGAGACAGCATGACAATGAAGAAACTGATCCTCTCCCTCCTGCTGTGCAGCACCAGCGCATGGGCTGCCCCGGACTACCGCGTCGACCATATGGAGCCGCCCTTCTGGTGGGCCGGCATGCAGAATGAAAAGCTGCAGCTGATGGTGCATGGACCGCAGATCGGCACGCTCGATGCGTCTGTCGCCTATCCGGGCGTGCGCATCGACAGCGTGACCCGCGTCGCCAACAAGAACTTCCTGTTCATCGACCTGACCATTACGTCCGGCGCCAAGCCAGGGAAATTCGATATCGTGTTCGGCGACGGCGCGCTCAAGCATGGCTACCAGTTGATGGCGCGCGCACCAGGATCGGCGCAGCGTCCGGGCTTTTCCAGCAAGGATGCGATCTACCAGATCATGCCGGACCGCTTCGCCAACGGCCTGGAGTCGAACGACAGCATCCAGGCCATGGCCGACAAGGCCGACCGCAGCAAGGGCGGCGGTCGCCACGGCGGCGACATCCAGGGCGTGATCGACCGCCTGGACTATATCGCCGACATGGGCTTCACCCAGATCTGGCCGACGCCGCTGGTGGAAAACGACATGCCGGCCTATTCCTACCATGGCTATGCCGCCACCGACCATTACAAGATCGATGCCCGCTACGGCAGCAACGACGATTTCCGCCGCCTGTCCGCCGAAGCGCGCAAGAAAGGCATCGGCATCATCCAGGACGTGGTGCTGTCGCATATCGGCAGCGGCCACTGGTGGTTCCGCGACATGCCGACGCCCGACTGGACCACGCACGGCGGCAAGTTCGTGCCCACGCAGCACCACCGCGTGGCCGTGCAGGACCCGTACGCGGCGAACGAGGACAAGCTCAATTTCACCACCGGCTGGTTCACCGGCACCATGCCCGACATGAACCAGACCAATCCGCTGGTGGCCAACTACCTTATCCAGAACAATATCTGGTGGATCGAATACGCGGGCCTGTCCGGCCTGCGCATCGATACCTACGGCTATTCGGACGGCGCCTTCCTCACCGAGTACACGCGCCGCCTGATGGCCGAATACCCGCAGCTGAACATGGTCGGCGAGGAATGGCACAAGTCGCCCAACGTGGTGTCGCGCTGGCAGAAGGGCAAAGTCAATTTCGACGGCTACGTCAGCTCGCTGCCCAGCCTGATGGACTTCCCCATGTCCGAGGTCATGCGCCATGCGCTGACCAGCAAGGAGATGGGCGAAGGCTTCAACGACGTGTACGAAACCCTGTCGATGGATTATCTGTACCCGAATCCGGGCAACCTGGTCCTGTTCGAGGGCAACCACGACATGGCGCGCATCTTCAGCGTGGTCGGTGAAGACTACAAGCTGTACCAGATGAGCATCGCCTACCTGATGACGATGCCGCGCATTCCCCAGTTCTACTACGGCAGCGAAGTGCTGATGACCAGCGCCACTAAGGAGCGCGACGACGCCACCTACCGCCGCGACTTCCCGGGCGGCTGGAAGGGCGACAAGGTCGATGCGTTCACGGGCGCCGGACTCTCCGCCCAGCAGCGCGAAGCCCAGGCCTTCGTGAAGAAGCTGGCCAACTGGCGCAAGTCGCAGCCGGTCATCCACAGCGGGAAAACCATGCACTTCGGCGCCGAAAACGGCACCTATGTCTACTTCCGCTACAACGGCAGCAAGAAGGTCATGGTCGCCTTCAACAAGGGCAGCAAGGACGCGGTGCTGCCGGCAGCGCGCTTCGCCGAAATGCTCGCCGGCGTGAGCTCGGGCATGGACATCATCAGCGGTAAAATGGTCAGCCTCGACAAGACCGTGACGCTGCCCGCGAGATCGGTCCAGATACTGGAGCTTTAATGAAGCGTATTCTTCTCGCCAGCGCCGCGGCGCTGGTACTGGCGCCTGCCGCGGCCGAACGTCCCGGCGTGGACGCCTTTTTCGACGCCATGGCCATTGCCGTGGCGCCCGGCCAGCAATCGATGTTCGTGGTGGGCGACAACGTGGCCGGCTATTTCGAAAGCTATACCCAAAGCCACCAGAAGGGCGGCGGCTACGTGCTCAAGGACGGCGCCATCTTCCAGGGCTATGCCACCGCGGTCGACGGCGTGCGCAACGACCGCACGCGCTCCATCGAGCAGGTGCTCCCCTATGGCCACAAGGTCAGCTATCCCAGCGGCGCCACCGAAGAGATGGCGCTGCTGTCGAAAAAGCAGGCCATCGCCCTGCGCGCGACCAGCCCCGACAAAGCCATCCTCGGCATCGCCGTCCTGCTCAAGGCGCCCGGCGTCGTCACCCGCTCGAAAGACGTGGTCGGCGTGGCGCTGGGCCGCCTGCACATGGCGCTCGCGGCCGACCAGCCCTTCACCGTGGATAACAGCCTAGTGATCCGCAGCGCGGCCCCGGCGCAAGCGCTCAACATCGTCGCCGCTTTCGGCAGCAGCGCAGCCCAGGCGCGCCAGCGCGCGCTCGAACTGGTCAAGGCGGACAACATCGCGGCCGAACGCAAGCAGGTGCACGCCGCGCTGACCCGCAGCTATCTGGCCACCAGCGACGGCCAATACAACCGGGCCCTGAACTGGGCCAAGGCGTCCTCCAGGATGTTCGTGGTCGAGGAATTCGGCATCGGCATCTGGGCCGGCCTGCCCTGGTTCCGCGACAACTGGGGCCGCGACACCTTCATCGCCCTGCCCGGCACGCTGCTCGTATCAGGCGAATTCGCCGATGCGAAAGCGGTGCTGTCCAATTTCGCCCGCTACCAGAACCTGCGCGAACCGCGCGACAAGGATTACGGCCGCGTGCCGAACCGCGTGGCCGCCGGCGACAGCATCATCTACAACACCGTCGACGGCACGCCCTGGATGCTGCGCGAAGCGGTCGAATACATCCGCTACACCGGCGACAAGGCTTTTGCCCAGCAAATGTACAAGCTGGCCATACCCTACTTCGAAGGCGCCATCGCGAACTACGTCGACAAGGACGGCCTGCTGGCCCACGATCCGGCCGACACCTGGATGGATGCCCGCATCGAGAACAAGCAGCCCTGGTCGGCACGCGGCCCGCGCGCGGTCGAAATCCAGGCCCTGTGGTACACCGCCCTGCAAAGCGGCGCCCTGCTGGCCGACCAGGCCGGAGACAAGGCCCGGGCGCGCGAATGGCGCGCGCTGGCCGCAAAGGCGAAGCAGAGCTTCCTGCGCCTGTTCTGGGACGGCGCGGTCATGGCCGACCGCCTGCGCGACGACGCCAGCCGCGATACCCGGGTGCGTCCCAACCAGCTGATGCTGGTGTCGATTCCGTTCGACGATTTCGTGGCGCCGGCCGTGCAGGCGCGGGTGACCAAAAACGCCGTCTCGGAACTGCTCTACCCCTACGGCATCGCTTCGCTGAGCCAGAACGATCCCTACTTCCACCCTCGCCACGAAAACCCGGACTTCCACCACAAGGACGCCGCCTACCACCAGGGCACCGTGTGGGGATGGAACGCCGGCTACACGGTCACGGCGCTCAACAAGTTCGGTTACCAGGACCTGGCGTGGTCGCTGGCGAAAAACCTCGGCAACCAGATCCTGGGACTGGGCACGCTGGGCACCATGAGCGAATTGCTCGACGCCTTGCCCGGCCCGGACGGCAAGCTCAAACCGTCGGGCACCTATGCGCAGTCGTGGAGCGTGGCCGAGTATGCGCGCAACGGTTACCAGGACTTCGTCGGCTTTCGCCCCGACCTGCTGGCCAATACGCTCGCTTTCACGCCGGCGATACCGGCGGCGTGGAGCGGCTTCGATGCCGTGCTTCCGTTCGGCTCCGGCGACGAGATCGACGTGGTCTTCAAGCGCACGCCGGAAGGACAGCGCTGGACGCTCACGCTGGGTGGAAAAACAGCGCGCAAGCTGGCCTTCAGTTTCCTCGACGACGACAAGAGCCGTTCGAAAGTGGCATTCACGCTTGTTCCCGACAAGGCTGCCGTGCTGGAAATCGACAACGGCAGGGCCGTCCTCGATGGCAAAGCGCTCCATGCGAAGCCGGAACTGGCCTCGTTCGCGCGCAGCATCGGCGAACTGCGTTTCCAGACGCCGAAAACCTATCGCCCGCAGGACTTCCCCATGCTGAAAACGAAGGATGTCCTGAAGGGCATCGTTGAAAGAAACGAGTACAAATGAAGAAACACGCGATCGCCCTCGCTCTCCTGCTTGCCGGCAGCGCCGGCGCAGCCCAGCCCGAGCTGTATATCCGCGGCGGCTTCAATGGCTGGGGACTGGACCACGCACTGCTTGAAACGGAAAAGGGCGTGTACGAAGTGCAGGTCATGCTCAGCCCCGGCAACCACCCTTTCAAGATTGGCGACAAGGGATGGACGACCGAATGGGTGATCGACCCGGCGGCCAGCGTGACGGTGGCGCCGGGAACAAGCTACCGGATGGCGACCCGCACCGGACCGGAAGACTACCTGTTCGTCAGGCAGACCGCGCCCTACCGCTTCCGGCTCGACCTTGGCAATCCGGCGGCGCCGGTGCTGCGCGTGACGAAGCTGGAACTGCCGGCCGTCGCCTTGGTTGACGCCCACAAAGGGCATGCGGCGCAGGCCACGCTCCATTTCGCCACCTTCGACGGCAAGCAGGAGACGGTGCGTTTCTCTTCGCCCGACGCGGCGGCGCCCTTGCGCAGCTATGCCCAGTCGACCACGCTGCAGCTGCGCGACCCCGGTCCGCAGCACGTGCTGTACCAGGAAGCTGCCGGCCTGCCGGCCGTGCGCAGCGGCAGCCTGGCCTTCGACGCCCTGTTCGCGCTGGCCGCCTCGGAGATGAAACAGAACTCGGTGTCGCAGATCAAGGACGGCAACTACAACGGCGGCGCACCCATCGCCTGCGACTGCTTTGAAACCGGCGAAAAATGGCACTACGTGTGGACGCGCGACCTGTCGTATGCGGCCAACCTGGGCCTGGCCATGCTCGATCCCCAGCGGGTGCGCAATTCGCTCGACTTCAAGCTCTCCGCCTTCCGCGACGGCGTGGCGACGGCCCCTCACGTGGCCGGCGGCCTGCAGATCATCCAGGATACCGGCAGCGGCGGCAGCTGGCCGGTCAGCACCGATCGCGTCAGCTGGGCTTTCGGCGCCGAGAAAGCGCTCCAGAGCCTGCCGCCGGCCGAACGCAAGGTCTTTGCCGCGCGCGCCCTCACGGCGCTGTCGAACACGATCGACAACGACCGCGTGGCGGCCTTCGACAAGGCCAGCGGTCTGTACACGGGCGAACAATCCTTCCTCGACTGGCGCGACCAGAGCTACGCGGCGTGGATCGTCACCGACCTGGCGTCGATGGCGACATCGAAAGCGCTGTCGACCAACGTGGGCCATTACAAGGCGCTGACGCTGGCCGCCTCCCTGGCGCGCGAACATGGCGACAAGGCTAGGGCCGAGCGCTATGTCCAGTGGGCGAGCGACTTGAAGCAAGCCATCAACGACCGCCTCTGGCTGAACGACGCCGGCATGTACAGCAGCCTGACGGCGGGCCACTTCGACGGCGCGCCCATGTACAAGTTCGACTGGCTCGGCCAGGCGCTGGCCGTCGTCACCGGCGTGGCCGACGGCCAGCGCGCGCGCAGGATCATGGCCAGCTATCCGCATGGCCCGATGGGCGCGCCGGTGATCTATCCGCAGCAGCTGGACATGCCGGTCTACCACAACCGGGCCATGTGGCCATTCGTGACCGCCTACGGCCTCAAGGCCGCCGCCAGGACCGGCAACGTCGCCGTGGCCGATGCCGCCTACGACACGCTGCTGCGCGGCGCGGCGGTCAATCTGTCGAACATGGAAAACCTGGAATGGCTTTCCGGCCAGCCGCTGCTGCTGGACGAGAAGAACCCGGCGCTGATCGGCCCTGTCATCAATTCGAAGCGCCAGCTGTGGTCCGTAGGCGCCTACCTCGGCATGGTGATCGAGAACGTGTTCGGCGTCAGTACCACCAACAAGGGTATCGCGCTGCGCCCCTTCATTACCGCGAAGCTGCGGCGCCAGGCGTTCGGGCAGGCAAATGAAATCACCCTCCACCGATTGCGCCTGCAGGGCAAGACGCTGACGGTGCGCGTGCGCCTGCCGAAGGCGGTGGCCGGGGACGGGTTTTACGGCGTCGACACCATCACGCTCAACGGCGTGCGCACCGGCGCGGACATTGCCTGGGACGGCCTGGCGCCGGATAGTGTTATCGAGATCGGCCTGGGGAAACTGCGGCGCGGCGAACGCGCCATCACGCGCGTGACAGCCGATCCCTACGCGGAGGCGAGCAGCGTGTTCGGTCCGCGCGAACCGGCCATCGCGCAGCTGGCACGCAAGGCCGACGGCAAGATCGCCCTCACCATTGCGCCGGCCAAAGGCGAGCTGGCCGTCTATAACATTTACCGCAACGGCAAGCTGGCGGCGTCAAGACTGAAAGGGAGCGAATGGCTTGACGCCAAAGGGAGCGACGCAGTTTGCTATGCGGTCGAAGCGCAGTTTCCCGGATCGGGCAACCGCAGCCACCACAGCATGCCACGCTGCCTGGATGCCGGCATTTCTGCCGCGCTGGCCGAAGCAGTCGATGTCGCCGCTGCCGGCACCTACCAGGTCCAGGTCCGCTATCACAACCGCGCCAACGAAATCAATCTCGGCATCAGCGGCGGCGTGAAGTGGCTGACGGTCAGGGATGGCACAGGACGTACCGTGGCCGAAGGCGTGGTGCAAATGCCGCACGGGCGCGAGCCAGGGTATTCCAGCCCGCTGGCGGCACGCCTGGAAGCGGGCCGCTACAGCTTCGTGCTCGGCGACTTCTACAACATGAGCTACCTGAAGGCCAACAGCACCTTCAGCGCGGCGGGCGGCACGGCCGGACCGTCGAACAAGGTCGACCTGCTCGGCCTGCGCCTGCTGCGGGTGGATAGCAACTAGAAAGTCTCCCAGTCCGATTCGGCCGCCGCCACGGCCTTGCTGCGCGCGGGGGCCAGGCGCGGCGCCGGCGCCGGCCTGGCCGCTGCCACCGCAGGACGCTGACGCGCGAGCGCGCGCGGCGCCGGCGCCTGTTGCACGTGCTGTTCGCCAATCTTGAAGATACTGACCGCATGTGCCAGCGCCGCGGCCTGCTGCTGCATGGCTTCCGCCGCCGCCGCGGCCTGTTCGACCATCGCGGCGTTCTGCTGCGTCACCGCATCCATCTGCGCCACGGACTCGTTTATCTGGTCGATACCCACGTTCTGCTCGCCGCTGGCGACGGCAATTTCGGAAATGATCGAGGTCACGCGCTGTACGCTGCTGACCACTTCGTCCATCGTGATGCCGGCCTGGCCAACGAGCTTGCTGCCCGCTTCCACCCGGTCCACCGAATCGCCGATGAGGGCCTTGATTTCCTTGGCCGCCGCCGCCGAACGCTGCGCCAGGTTGCGCACTTCGGACGCCACCACCGCGAAGCCGCGTCCCTGCTCGCCCGCCCGCGCCGCTTCGACGGCCGCGTTCAGGGCCAGGATATTGGTCTGGAAAGCGATGCCATCGATAACGCCGATGATGTCGACGATCTTGCGCGACGATTCGTTGATCGAACCCATGGTATGGATCACCTGGGCCACGGCTTCGCCGCCACGTACCGCCACGCTCGACGCATCGCTGGCCAGCCTGCTGGCCTGGGTGGCGCTTTCACCGTTGCTCTTGACCGTGACAGTCAGTTCCTCCATCGACGAGGCGGTTTCCTCGAGCGAACTGGCCTGCTCTTCGGTGCGGGCCGACAGGTCCTGGTTGCCTTCGGCGATCTCGTTCGACGCCAGGGAAATCGCATCGGTCCCGGCGCGCACCTTGCCCACGATCTCGCCAAGGCTGTCATGCATGTCCTTGAGGGAACGCAGGAGCATGCTGATTTCGTCATTGCCCTTCACGTCGATCTGCCCGGACAGGTCGCCGGCAGCCACGGTGCGCGCGATGCCCACCGCTTCGTTGAGCGGCGTGGTGATGCTGCGCACCAGCCATACCATGATGGCGGCGCCTGCCACCACGGTCACCAGCAGGGTCCCGAACAGCAAGTTGCGCGAGTCGCGCTCGCCCTGTTCCTGGGCCGCCTTCATCTTGTTCATCAATACCTGCGACTGGGCGCCGATGAAGGCAACGATCTCGTCGATTTTCTTGGTCGGCGCGCGGTCCATGCCCTTGACCAGGCCATCGACCACCTTGTAGCTCTCGGGATTGGCGCTGTCGTACTGGGCCAGGGCGCCGAGATAATTCTTGACCAGTTCCTCGTGCGCCTTGAGCGCTTCGTCGACCAGCGGCGTGCGCAAGCCCAGTTTGCCGAGCAGGCTATTGACCTTGCCTAATTCGGCGCGCGTGGTGTCGCCGCTCTTCTTGAAGGCGGCGGTGTATTTTTCCAGCTGGGCCACGTCGCCGCCGCGCAGCAGGATGTTTTTCCATTCCTGGACCTGGATCTTGAATTCGACTTGCGCGCTGCGCGCCGTGTCGATCGCTTCGGTCAGGGTGCCCGTCTGCTGCATGGCACGGACACTGCCATCATTCGAACTGGACAAGGCGCGCCAGCCGCCGAAGCCAACGATCAGCAAGGCGGCAAGAAAAAACAGGCCCAGGCATGACAGGCGGACGGCGATTCTCAGGTTTGCGAGATTCATTCGATTTTCCTCATGGGGGGGGGACGATGTGATGACTAGTCTAATCATGCGCCAATGAAAAATAAAAATCCAACGTGCATTAAAAAAAAGTGAATATTCACGCCGGGTAGACACAAATACGAAGTGTATTTCCATGTGGAAATATATCTCAGGCAGCGAACTCCATGACATACAGCCGGGTGCCCGCATCGTCGGCATGCAGGTGCACCAATTTGTCGTAGCGCATGCCGATCTTGAGCAGCAGTGCGTTAGATGCATGGTTGTCCGGATTGGTGATCGCGACCAGGCGTTGCAGGCCGAACTGGCGCGCATGCTCGACCACGGCGCGCGCCGCCTCGATGGCATAGCCCTGGCCAAACCAGGCAGGCAGGAAGGCGTAGCCCAGGTCGACGTCGTCGAGCACGTCGCGCTTGATCAGGCCCGACATGCCGATGGCCGCCGCGCTATCCTTGAGCTCCACCAGGTAGATGGAATGCCCGCGCACTGCCTGCATGGCCACCGGGCCGTTGAGGATGGCCTCGCGCGCGGCGGCCAAAGTGCGGATGCCGCGGTCGCCGATATAGGCGATGAACTCGGGCGTGTTGAGCAAGTTCAAGTAGAACGGCGCATCCTCGACCTCGATCGTGCGCAGGCGCAGGCGTTCGGTTTCGAGGATATTCATCTGCCTAGCGATTCAAGCGGAAACCGGTGGACGATGGACGGCCCGGCAGGTTCAGGGCCGCCTGCGCGCGCGGCGATTCGCTGACAACAAAGCCGCGCCGTATCACCACGCGGCGCGCGGCGCGCAGGCGGATCGCCTCGACCGTGCTGCCGGCGTCGAGCAGCACCATGTCGGCACGGCAGCCCACGTCCAGTCCATAGCCTTCGAGCCCCATGATGCGGGCGGGGTTTTCCGTGACGGCGAGGAAGCAGCTGTGCATGGCTTGCTGGCCCGTCATCTGGGCCACGTGCAGTCCCATGTGCGCCACTTCCAGCATGTCGCCCGAGCCCAGGCTGTACCACGGGTCCATGGCGCAGTCGTGGCCGAAGGCGACGTCGACCCCGGCGGCCATCAGCTCCGGCACGCGCGTCATGCCGCGCCGCTTCGGATAGCTGTCGTGGCGGCCCTGCAGGGTGATGTTGATCAGCGGGTTGGCGATCGCCGCCACCCCCGCTTCGCGGATCAGGGGCAGCAGCTTGCTCACATAGTAGTTGTCCATCGAGTGCATCGATGTCAGGTGCGAGCCGGCCACCCTGCCCTGCAGGCCGAGGCGCTGGGTTTCGAATGCCAGCGTTTCGATGTGGCGCGACATGGGGTCGTCCGATTCGTCGCAATGCATGTCCACCCGCAGGCCCTGGTCGGCCGCGAATTCGCACAGCAGCCTGACGGATGCGGCGCCGTCGGCCATGGTGCGTTCGAAATGGGGAATACCGCCCACCACGTCGACGCCCATGGCGATGGCTCGCTTCAGGTTGTCGAAGGCGCCGGGGTGGCGCAGGATGCCGTCCTGGGGAAAGGCGACCAGCTGCAAATCGAGGTAAGGGGCCACGCGGCGCCGCACGTCGAGCAGGGCTTCGACCGCCAGCAGGCGGTCGTCGCAAATATCGACGTGCGAACGGATGGCCAGCAGGCCGCGCGCCACCGCCCAGTCGCAATACTGCATGGCGCGTTCGATCAGCGCATCCTGGGTCAGCTGGGGTTTGAGTTCGCCCCACAGCGCGATCCCTTCGAGCAGGGTGCCGCTGGCGTTCACGCGCGGCAGGCCGTAGCTGAGGGTGGCGTCCATATGGAAGTGGGCGTCGACGAAGGGCGGGGTGAGCAAATCGCCTTCGGCGTCGATCTCGCGCGAGGCGGTCACGGCGAGGCGCTCGCCGACGGCGGCGATGCGGCCCTGGTCGAGCGCGATATCGATGTTGCGCCGGCCGTCGGGCAGGCTGGCATTGCGAATGACAAGATCCATGAACTCTCCGGATAAGGGCGGCGGCGCGACGACTCGATTGTAGTGGCTTCCGGGCGGCGCCGTCCAAGTTATTGAACGCCGGCACTGATGTTGCAACGCAAGATATATTGCCGCGCAACTGAGAGAAAAGTTCTTTTCAACACTGCTGATATTGGGATAGACTAAAGTCTATTGCACCGCATCATAAACCTTCCAGAGGAACAACATGAGCACCCAGCAAGTCGAAGCGCATTTGAATTATTTTCAAACCCTGACCGCCCGTTCGCTCGCCAGCGCCGAGCAGATCATCGCCCTCAATATCAGTACGGCCCGCGCCTCGATGGAAAAATCCTCGGCTGCGGTGCAGCAGCTGTTTGCCGTGAAGGATCCGCGCGACCTGCTGGCCTTCACCACCTCCACCCAGGACAACTTTGAAAGCTTGCTGGCCTATGGCCGCAAACTGGCCGACATTGCGTCCGGCGTCGGGCTGAACCTGGCAGTGCAGGAAGCCGAACCGTTCGAAGCACCGGCGGCGCCGGCGCAAAAAACCGTGTCGGCCGAGCCGGCCGAACCGGCCGCGCTGCCGGTCAAGGCAAAGCCGGTCGCCAAGGCGGTGCCGCCGCAGCCGGCGGCGGCGCCCTTCCCGATCGTCGTCAAGGGCGTCAAGCCGGCCGATGCGGTCAAGCCCGCGGCCGAGCCGAAGCAGCTCGACATGCTCGTGCCGAAGCCGAAAGCGTCGAAGAAGAAGTAGGGTCCGGCCCGTCGCCTGCGCGCGAACGCCAAAGGTAGTAAATTAACGGGCTTCGGCCCGTTAATCGCTTCTGGCCGCCAAACCAAGGGAAGCCATGAGTCTATCGCGCCTGGTCGGCAATTTCGTGCGCCGCCACTGGCCATCGTACATATCGTCCGCCCTCATGCTGTTCGGCGTGGCGGCGTTCACGGTGCTCATCCCCCGCAAGATCGGCGCCATGATCGACGGCCTGGCCGCGCATACGCTCAGCGACCACGACCTGCTGTTCGATATCGCGCAACTGCTTGGCATGGGCCTGGCCATCTACGCGCTGCGCGTGGGCTGGCGCCTGCGCCTGTTCGCGGCCGCCTACCAGCTCGGGGTCGAACTGCGCACCCGCTTCTATGCGCGCCTGTCCAGCCAGGGCCCGGCCTTCTACCAGAAGCAGCGCACCGGCGACCTGATGGCGCTGGCCACCAACGATATCGACGCCATCGAAATGGCCGCCGGCGAAGCCATGCTGGCCGGCTTCGACGGCAGCATGACGCTGGTGATGGTGGTCGGGATCATGATGCTGGGCGTGGACTGGCGCCTGGCCTGCGTCGCCCTGCTGCCGTTTCCCCTGATGGCCTTTTCGTTCTGGTATATCTCGCGCCATATCCACGTGGCCGCCACCGATTCGCTCAAGCGCTTCTCGGACCTGAACGACCATGTGCAGGAATCGCTGGCGGGCGTACGTACGCTGCGCGCGCTGGGCCTCGAACAGCGCAGCGCGAAACAGTTCGGCGAACTGGCAGCGCGTGCCGCCGACGCCAGCCTGGAAGCGCAAAAATGGGAAGCGGCATACGAACCTGCCGTCGGCTGGACGCTGACCGCCGCCAGCGTGCTGAGCATGGGCCTGGGCGGCTACCTGATCTGGCACGGCCAGCTGACCATCGGCGCGCTGACCGCCTTTACCATGTACCTGGGCCAGCTGATCTGGCCCATGTTCGCCGCCGGCTGGGTGCTGTCCCTGATCGAACGCGGACGCGCCGCGCTGGCGCGCCTGCAGCCCCTGCTCGACGCCCCGCTGACCGTGGACGACCACGGCGTGCAAGCCGCGCTGGCGCCCGGCCCGCTGGTGCTGTCGCAGGTCGGCTTCACCTATCCGGGCCAGAACGTGCCCGCGCTGGCCGACATTTCGCTCACGCTCCATCCGGGCCAGACCCTGGGCCTGGTGGGCCCCACCGGCGCCGGCAAGTCGACCCTGCTGCGCGTGCTGCTGCGCCAGGTCACGCCGCAGCACGGCCAGGTGCGCTGGGGCGGCCAGCTGCTGTCCGACTACAAGCTGGCCACGCTGCGCGACGCCATCAGCTGGGTGCCGCAGGAATCGTTCCTGTTCTCGGCCACGATAGCCGACAACGTCGCCCTGGCCAGGCCCGGCGCCACCCGCGCCCAGGTCGAACGCGCGGCCGACATGGCCGCCATCCACCACGACATCCTGCGCTTCCCGCAGGGCTACGAAACCCATGTCGGCGAGCGCGGGATCACGCTCTCGGGCGGGCAGCGCCAGCGCGTGGCGATCGCCCGTTCGCTGCTTGCCGACGCCACCCTGCTGCTGCTCGACGACGCCCTGTCGGCGGTCGATACCGGCACCGAAACGCGCATCCTCGAACACCTGGAAGAACTGCGCCGCGAACGCGTCCAGCGCAGCGCCATCATCGCCAGCCACCGGCTGTCGGCGGTGGTGAACGCGGACCTGATCGTGGTGCTGCGCGACGGGCGCGTCACCGAATCGGGCAGCCACGACGAACTGCTGCTATTGGACGGCTGGTACGCCAGCCAGTGGCGCTACCAGCAACTGGAGGCCAGCCTCGATGCACTCTGATACCTCGCCGCGGGATATGCGCACCAACGCGCGCCGCGCGCTCGGCCTGCTGCGCCGCGCCGCCCACCCGGACCGGCGCCACCTTGGCTGGGCCACCTTCTGGCTGATCCTGGCCGCGGGGCTGGAAGTGATCGGCCCCATCATGGGAAAGGCCCTGATCGACGAGCACCTGCTGCCGCACCATCTCGACTGGCCGCGCATGGCCGCGCTGCTGGGCGCCATGCTGGCGAGCGGCTGGATCGCGTCCTGGCTGCGCTACCTGCAGCTGGTGCGCCTGTCGGGCCTGGCCATGCGCTCGGTGCAGCGCCTGCGCGAATGGGTGTACGGCCACGTGCTGCGCCTTCCCATGGCCTTCTTCGACCGCGCCATCACCGGGCAGCTGATCAGCCGCGTGACCAACGACACGGAAGCGGTCAAGACGCTCTACATCCAGGTGCTGTTCGCCATCCTCGACAGCCTGATCGTGCTGGTCGGGACATTGACCGCCATGGCCTGGCTGGACTGGCGCCTGATGCTGATCGTGCTGGCCCTGGTGCCGGCCGTGGTGGCCATCGTCTACCTGTACCAGCGATTGTCGGCGCCGGCGGTCACGCGCGCCCGCGCGCTGCGCAGCGACATCAACGGCCAGATGGCCGAATCGATAGGCGGCATGACGGTGCTGCAGGCGAACAACGCGCAGTCGCGTTTCGCCAGCCGCTTCGGAGCCACCAACCATGACCACTACAAGGCGCGCCTGGCCGAACTGCGCGCCAACGCCCTGCTGCTGCGCCCCGCGCTCGACTTCCTCAACGTGGTGCTGCTGGCGGTGGTGATCTACAGCTTCGGCCAGCGCGACATGAACGCCATCGAGGTCGGCGTGCTGTACGCCTTCATCAGCTACATCGCGCGCGTGGTCGAACCCCTGATCCAGATCACCATGCAGTTTTCCGGCCTGCAGCAGGCGGTGGTGGCAACGGCGCGCGTGGCGACCCTGCTCGACGAAGAAACGGCGCCCGAACACGCGGCCGGCAAGGCCCTGGGCGACGCGGCAAATCCGAACGCGCCGGCGGTATGCATCCGCGACCTCAGCTTCGGCTACGCGCCCGGCCAGGACGTGCTGCACCACCTTAACCTGGACGTGGCGCAGGGCGCGTTTTTCGGCATCGTGGGCCACACGGGCAGCGGCAAGTCGACCCTGCTGTCGCTGCTGCTGCGCTACTACCCGTCAACCCCGGGCAGCATCGAGATCAACGGCCAGGCGCTGGCCGGCATCGACAACGAGCACTTCCGCGGCGCGGTGGGACTGGTGCCGCAGGATCCCTTCCTGCTGGCCGCGTCGGCGCGCGAAAACATCGACATGGGACGGGGCCTGGCGCAGGCGGAGATTGAAGAGGCGGCGCGCGCCGCGCATGCCCACGACTTCATCATGGCCATGGAAGGCGGCTACGACACGCCGCTGGGCGAAAGCGGGGCGCGCCTGTCGAGCGGACAGAAACAGCTGATCGCCATCGCGCGGGCGCTGGCGGGCAAGCCGCGCATCCTGCTGCTCGACGAAGCCACCTCGCGCATCGATAGCCAGACCGAGCAGATCGTGCAGGAGGCGCTGGGCGAATTGCGTGGCCGCGTGACCATCATCGCCATCGCGCACCGCCTGTCGACCATCCGCGACGCCGACCGCATCGTGGTGCTCAATCATGGACGCATCGCCGAAGCTGGCACCCATGATGAACTGATGCAGATCGACGGTGGCCTGTACCAGCGCCTGTACCTGCTGCAGCAGCTTGCGGTTTAAGCTGCGCGCCGGTTGAACAGGTAGCCGCCGGCCAGCGCCGCCAGCCCGATCGACATCCAGATTGCGGTGGTGGCCATGGTGGCCGCGCCACTGAAGCCGGCCACGTCGACAAAGGCCAGCTTGGGCGCATTGACCGCTATGTACAGCATGAACAGGAACAGCGACAGGAACAGGCGGGAGGTGCGGCTGGTGCGCCCGAAGGTGCCGGCCAGTGCCGACAGGGAGAGGATGCCCACCAGCGCCGACAGTGCGCGCTCTGGATGTTCCGGCACCCAGCGCAGCATGACCGCACCGGTGAACAGCAAACCCACCACGACCGTGGCCGCATACTGGCGCACGAAGCGCGCGCGGATGCCGCCTCGCACCGCGCCGGTCATGGCGTCGGTGCCGGCTTCGAAGTCGCGCGAGGTGACGCTGCTCACCAGCACACCCCAGAATGCCACGCAGCCGAGCATGACGAAGCCCAGCGCTGCCGACTCCGCAAACATGCCCGCCGCCACCGCCACCAGCAGCGCCAGGATGGCCGAGGGCGACGCCACGAGGGTCAGTGCCACGTCGCCGACGACCTGGCCCGCCATGCCCGGCAAGGCCGCGGCTATCCGGAACAGCGGCGACACCAGGCGTGACAGGGGACGCAGGAAACCATTGAGCACTTCGATCGGCGAACGGCGCTTGGTGGCGCGGGACAGTTTGACCTTGTCCGGCGAAAAGCGGTGGAACAGGAAAATTGCCGGCAGCAGCGGCAGCAGGGCCAGGGTGGCGGCGATCATGCGCTTGAAGCCGGCCATCACGCTCCACAGGTAGTCGGGCATGGCGACCGGGGCAATCGATGCCTTGAAGTCGCCGCCGCCCAGCGACACGTTATGGGTGCCCAGCGAGGCCGTCACCACCTGCATCGAGGCGCCCATGCCATTGAAGTCGAAAAAATCGAGCAGCGCCATCGCCTTGGGCGCTTCGATCACCGGCACCACAATGAGCAGCTGGACTACCCAGACGAAGAAGAACAGCACATCGCCGCCCTTGCCCATCAGCGGTGCATAGCTGTCGAACAGGATGGCGCAGCTGACGCAGAAAAACATCATCGGCAACAGCAGCATGATGTAGTTCTGCAGGTAGATGTGGGGCTGGATGGGACCGTCGCCGCGCACGGCGTGCAGCGCCATGATGGTGAACATGAAGACCAGCATCATGCTGCCCAGGTAGGCCACGCCGCCGGCCCAGCGGCCGGCCAGGAACAGCGCGTTGCTGACCGGCGTGGCGCCGATGACGCTGCCGGTGCCGCTGCGGATGTCCTCGGCGATGCGGCCGCGCACCAGGTAGAAGCCGCCCAGCCCGAACAGCAGGCAGCCGAGCGATGCGCTGCCGACGGCCAGCGCGGAACTGGTGTACAGCACGCGCGTGTCGCCCGTGGTGATCAGGGCCGAACCGGTGGCCGGGTCGGCGATCATGGCCCAGCTGATGACGACCACGGCCATCAGCACCACCAGGGTCGATACGCGCCGCATGCGCAGGCGTACCTCGTTGAGCACAAGCGCCTTGAGGATGGGGATCATCATGCTGCCAGCTCCTGCACCGCGTAGCGCTGGGCCATGAGCGCTTCTTCCAGGCTCGGTTCGACGTTTTGGGCACCCAGGCAAGGCGACTGCGGATGGGCGATGCGCAGGGCCACGCGGTCGCCCTGGCGCTGCGACTGCAGCACGTGCACCTTGGCGCGCAGGACGTCGAAGGCATGCGCGTCGACGCTGGCCGACCACACCTGGCCGCGCGCGTTTTCCAGGATGGCGTTCGGCGTTTCGCAGGCGATCAGCTTCCCGGAGCGCATGATGGCCAGCTGGCCGGCGATGGTCTCGACGTCGGACACGATGTGGGTGGACATGATGACCAGCTTGGAAAAGCCCAGTTCACCGAGCAGGTTGCGAAAGCGCAGGCGCTCTTCGGGATCGAGGCCGGCGGTGGGCTCGTCGACGATCAGGATGTCCGGGTCGTTCAGCAGCGCCTGGGCGATGCCGAGGCGGCGCCGCATGCCGCCCGAGAACGAGGCGGCGGGACGCTTGGCCTGCTCGTGCAGGTTGACCAGTTCGAGCAGGTGGCGGATGCGGGCCGGGTCGCGCACCCCTTTCAGGGCCGCGAAGTACTGCATGAATTCGAGCGCCGACAGGTTCGGATAGACGCCGAAGTCCTGCGGCAGGAAGCCCAGGCGGCGCCGGATGTCGTTCGGTTTCCTGGTGACGTCGACGCCGTCGAACAGGATCTGGCCGCTGGTCGGGCTGGTGAGCGTGGCGATCATCTGCATCAGCGTGGTCTTGCCCGCCCCATTGTGGCCGATCAGGCCAACCACCCCCTTGTCCAGGGTGAGCGAGACATCGTCGACGGCCTTGAAGTGATTGCCGAAGGCTTTTACTACATTGCGAATTTCGAGCATAGCGATCCTGGGAGTGCGGTTGGAATGATCTCACTGTAAAACAGGATGCCGCGCGCGACGCAGTGATTGAGACAGGACCCCGGAATCGGCCGACAGAATGCACATACAGCGGCGTGGCGGACAACCAACGTTTAGTTTTCAAACCGGTAACAATTTCGCGCCGGGCGCTCTTTTTTTGTGCATTTGCGGATAAAATCTCGCCCAGAATTCATCTTTCCACCCTGCAACAAGAATATAATTGTCGGCAGCGCCCCTCCGCGGGAAGCATCGGATTTCACACTAAGGAACATGATGTCGGCAGGTTCACCAGACAGATCGTATGCCCGCAAGGGTCGCGCACTGATAGCGTCGCTATGCCTGATGTCTTGCCTGGCCTACGGCCAGGAAGCAGACCTGGGGGTGCGCCTGGGCGAGATCCGCGAGATCGGCCGCTTCGTGCCGCCCAAGGCGCTCGACGCCCTGCTGAAAATCGAAGTGCCGGCGCGCGCCGGGTCCCCGCGCGTGAAGGGCGAATTCCTGGAATTGCTCAGCAACGCAAGGCGCGGCACGGGCGACTACAAGGCCGCCATGGCGCTGGCCGACGAGCTGCACGCGATGGGCGTGGCGCACCAGGACAATGTCCTGATCGCGCGCGGCCTGCTGGCCAAAGCCTACGTCGTGTACCGCCTCAACGACCTGCCGGCGTCGCACAAGCTGGCATGGGAAGCCGAAAAAATCGCCAACCTGACCACCGACTATCCGCTGCGCGTGCAGGCTGCCATTTCGTCGGGCGACTCGTATACGGAAGAAGGCAATTTTCCCGCCGCCCTGAACAAGTTGCAAGGTGCCGTCGGCCTGGCGCGCCAGTACGGCAAGCCGATCCAGCTGGTCATGTCGCTCAATGCGCTGGCCGTCCTGTATGGCCACATGAAGGAATACGACAAGGGCTTCGAAGCGCTCGACGAAGCCTTCGTCCACGCGCGCAAGACCAACTCGCCGGGCCGCATGTCGACCCTGACCGATACCGAGTACGCCCTGTCGATCGAAACGAACCAGCCGCAGCGCGGCCTGCGCGCCCTGCTGGCGGGGCTGTCGTACGAGCGCGAAATCGGCGCCGACAGCATGGTCGCCAGCTCGCTGGTGAACCTGTCGGACAGTTACCTGAAACAGCGCGATTACGCGAAAACCCTGTCCTATGCCAACCAGGCGATCGAGGCGGCGCGGCGCGTGACCAGCGAAGGCACGGAAGCGACCGCCCGCATCAATATCGGCGAAGCCTATCTCGGCATGGGCAAGCTGGCCGAAGGCAAACGCAGTTTCGAAGCCGGCCTGGAATGGTATGAAAAAGCCGGCGACAAGACCCAGCTCCAGGAAATCATGATGGAGTACGGTTCGGCGCTCGAGCGCGCGGGGGACATGGCCGGCGCCGTCAAGGCCTACCACCGCGAGCGCGAGATTTCCAATGAGCTGTTCGAGAAGCGGCGCCAGAAGGCGACCTACGAACTGCAGGAAAAGTACGAAGCCGAAAAGAAGGAGCGCCAGATCGAACTGCTGCGGCGCGAAAACCAGATCAAGACGACCGAAATCGACAACCGCCGCCTGCAGCAGCGCGTGTGGTGGCTGCTGGCCGTGGTGTTTGCGATGGCCTCGTTCATCGTCGGCATCCTGTACCGCAAGGTGCGCAACGCGAACGCGCAGCTGGAAGTGAAGAACCTGGAGCTCAAGCAGCAAAGTTCGCGCGATCCGCTGACGGCGCAGTATAACCGGCGCCACTTCCAGGAATTCATGCGCACCCACCTGCAGGTCGAAAAGCGCGGGGCCGGCACGTCGGGCGAGGAAATCGTGGGCGCCCTGTTCCTGCTGGACGTCGACCACTTCAAGCATGTCAACGACAGCTACGGCCACGCGGCCGGCGACGCCGTGCTCAAGATGATTTCGGACAGCCTGCGCGACATCCTGCGCGAGACCGACATGATTGTGCGCTGGGGCGGCGAAGAATTCCTGGCCTTCCTGCCGGCCATTCCCCGCAGCGGCGTGGAAGAGATCGCGCGCCGCCTGCTGACCGGCATTTCGGCGCAGTCCATCGCTTACCAGGACACGAAGATTTCAGTGAATGTATCGATCGGCTTCGCACCCTTCCCGCTGGTGCCGGGCGACCATGCCCTGCCATGGGAGCGCGCGGTCAACCTGGTGGACATGGCGCTGTACCTGGCCAAGGCGCATGGCCGCAACCGCGCCTACGGCGTGCGCGGCTTCGCCAATTTCGACAAGACCTCGATGGAAGCGATCGAACAGGATCTCGAACGCGCATGGCGCGCCGGTTTCGTCGACCTGTCGATCGTGCTGGGCGGCCTGCCGGAACCGAAAGCGGTGGCCACGCCCGAAAAGAAGGCGATCGCCTGACCGTCTTACTTTTTCGCCGCTTCCTGGATCTTCTCGCCGGCCTCTTCCACCTTCTTGCCCACGTTCTCTTGCGCCTTGTCGATGCCCTTGCTGGCATCCTGGGCGGCCTGGTCGATCTGGTCGCCCGTGGCCTTGGCCTTGTCGGCCAATCGCTTGGCCGCTTCGTCCGCCTTGTCCACGCCCTCTTGCAGCTTGTCTGCCACCTTGGCGCCCGCATCGTCGATCGCCGCGCCCGCCTTCTGGGCCGGGCCCACCGGTTCCGTCTTCTGGCAGCCGCCCAGCATGGCCAGCGCCAGGATGGTGCCGGCTATCATCGTATTGTTCATGTCCGCCTCATTGGTTGTTGTTGCCCAGTAGCATACACCTGCGCGAAAAATTGCGGTTGACAGTTGGACGGCGTGTGCGACAATAGAACGACCGTTCGATTTTTCTGAAAGAGGTCGCCCATGACTTTGCACACCGCCACCGCGCGCCGGATCTGCCCATTTTGCGAAGCCTGCTGCGGCCTCGAACTTGACCTCGAGGACAACCAGGTGGTCCGCATCCGGGGCGACGAGAAGGACGTGTTTTCAGGCGGTTTCCTGTGCCCCAAGGCGATCGGCCTGAAAGACCTGCATGACGATCCGGACCGCCTGCGCATGCCCCTCATCAAGCGCGACGGCAAGTTTGTCGTCGCCAGCTGGGACGAAGCCTATGCCGAAATCGAAAAGCGCCTGCCGCCGGTCATCGCCGCGGGCGGGCCGAACGCGGTGGCCACGGTGCTGGGCAATCCCACGTCGCACAAGATGGGGCTGACGCTCTACTTCCCGCGCCTGGCGCGCGCGCTCGGCACGCGCAATATGTTTTCCGCCTCGAGCGTGGACCAGGTGCCCAAGATGCTGTCGGTCGGCCTCATGTTCGGCAGCTGGCTGTCGGTGCCGGTGCCCGACATCGAACGATCGAGCTTCCTGCTGATCCTGGGCGCCAACCCCATGGTATCGAACGGCAGCCTGTGGACCGTGCCCGACTTCCGCGGCAAGGCCAAGGCGCTGCGCGCACGCGGCGGCAGGATTGTCGTGGTCGACCCGCGCCGCACCGAAACGGCGGCCGTGGCGGACCAGCACCACTTCATCCGTCCCGGCGCCGACGTGTTCTTCCTGCTCGGGATCGCCCACGCCCTGTTCGACGAAAAGCTGGTGCGCCTGGGCCGCCTGGCCGGGCACGTGGCGGGCATCGACGAACTGCAGGGGGCTGTCGTCGCTTATGCGCCCGAACTGGTGGCTGCGCGCTGCGGCATAGACGCCGGCGTGATACGCGACCTGGCCCGCAGCCTGGCGCAGACCAAGAACGCCGCCGTGTATGGCCGCATCGGCACCTGCACCCAGGAGTTCGGCACGCTGTGTTCCTGGCTGATCGACGTGATCAATGTCCTCACCGGCCACCTGGACGAAGAAGGCGGCTCCATGTTCCCCAAGGCTGCGGCGTTCGCGGCCAACACGCGCGGCAAGCCGGGCACCGGACGCGGCATCGTCAGCGGCCGCCATCGTTCGCGCGTATCGGGCGCGGTGGAAGTGGCGGGCGAACTGCCGCTGACCTGCCTGGCCGAAGAAATCGACACGCCCGGCCCGGGCCAGATCCGCGCCCTGATCGCGATTGCCGGCAATCCGGTGCTGTCCGCCCCCAATGGTGCCCGCCTGGCGGCCGCGCTCGACCAGCTCGACTTCATGGTCAGCCTCGACATCTACCTGAACGAAACCTCGCGCCACGCCGACGTCATCCTGCCCGGCCTGTCGCCGCTGGAGGAAGCCCACTACGACGTCACCTTCACCCAGTTTTCGCACCGTAACCATGCGCGTTACAGCCCGCCGGTGCTGGCGCGCGCGCCCGGCCAGCCGGAAGAATGGGAAAGCATGCTGCGCATCGCCGCCATCGCCAAAGGGCTGGGCGCGCGGGCCGACATCGCCGCGCTGGACGACGCCGCGCTGGAAGAAGACCTCGCGAAAACCGTGGGCGACGCGGCCGGCCAGGTGATGGCGGCGCTGTCCTCGCTCAAGGGCGCGGAGCGCATGCTCGAACTGGGCTTGCGTACCGGCCCATACGGCGACCAGTTCGGCCGCAAGCCAGATGGCCTGAACCTGGCGAAGATCAAGGCGGCGCCGTCCGGCATCGACCTTGGCCCCATGGGCGCGCGCATACCCGAAGCGCTGCGCACGCCGTCGGGGAAAATCGAAATGGCCCCGCAAGCGCTGCTGGACGACCTGGCGCGGGTGGCCGCTGCATTGGCTGCGCCGGCGCCGGACCTGGTCATCATCGGGCGCCGCCAGCTCCGTTCGAACAACAGCTGGATGCACAACCTGCCGGTGCTGGCCAAGGGCGCTTACCGCTGCACGGCGCTGGTCCATCCGCTGGACGCGGCGCGCCTGGGCCTGGCCGATGGCGGCGCCGCGCGCGTCTCGAATGGCGAACGGCATATCGACGTGCAGGTGGAAATTTCGGAAGACATGATGCACGGCGTGGTCAGCCTGCCGCATGGATGGGGCCATAATCTGCCCGGTGCGCAACTTGGGGTGGCGGCCGAACGGCCGGGCGTGAATTTGAATGCCCTGCTCGACGAAAACCTGCGCGACCCGCTGTCCGGCAATGCGGTGCTGTCGGGGATCCCGATCCGGATGCAGGCGCTGGCCTGAACTATTTTTTCCCGCTGGCGTAAGCGCCGCCGCGCAGCGGCACTTGCATGGCCTGTTCGCGCTCGAGGCGCATCAGGCCCGGCGCGCTCACGCCCTGGCGCGTGAGATAGGCGCGGGTGGCGGCGATCCACTTCTCCATGTCCGCATTGACTTCGTCATTCAGGCGCGCGACGGCGGCCGTGTCCTGGACCGCGCGGTATTCGGCGTGGCATTTGCGCCAGGCCTGGACCTGGCGCTCGACCCGGCGCACGCCATCGCTGCTGCTCGAATAATCGGGGAACACCGGGGTCACGCAATCGAAACTGGCGGCCGCCGACGATCCCGCGGCGCACGCCAGGGCAAGCATGACAGCAAGCGCTTTCAGATTCATCGGATCACTCCACGGCGGGAAAAACGCCATGGTAGAACAAAAAACAACATTCTCCAAATGATTTGCGAAATAAGCAACATATTTCCTTCTTCCAGGGGACTGTCCCAGGTTTATGGGAAAGAATTTCCCATAAACCTGGGACAGTCCCCTGGAAAAGAGCAAAAAAAGAGAGCGCCGGCTTCGGCTTCGGCTTCGGCTTCGGCTTCGGCTTCGGCTTCAGCGGCAGCGGTCGTTAATCCATTCGCCGCCACCCGACAGGCAGCGGTCCAGGTCGCGCTGCAGCTTGTCGGCGTGGACCTTGAAGGCGGCGCATTCGCGGTTCCCGGCGTCGACCATCGTGATGCAGGTTTCCAGCTTGTCGGACGCGCTCTTGTAATTGCCCGCCTTGATCGCGCGCTCGGCTTCGTCGATCAGGTTGCGCGCCGACTGGGCCGCCTGGCTTGAAGGACGCGGCGCCAACTCGGGCTCGGGCACGGGCTTCGGTTCCGCCGCACGCTGGGCGGCGATCGTCTCGCGCAGCTTGCGCGTTTCGGCGTCGTCGTTCCAGCGCTTCACGAAGACCAGCAGGCGCGCTTGCGCCTTGGCTGTGTCGCCCGCAGCGAGCGCGGCATCGACCGCCGTTTCGGTGTCGGTCCAGGCCTTGGCGCGCTGTTTCTTTTTCTCGCAGCCCGGGGTCGCGTCGTTGATGGCCGCCTGCAGGCGCTTGAGCTGTTCCGGCGTGGCCTTCGTCATGCGCAGCGCAATCAGTTCGGACTGCGCATCGTTGAAACGGCATTCTTCCGTGGCCAGGATCGCGCTTTCGATGCGCGACTCGATGCGGCTCGATGACGGCTTGGCGTAGATCCATATCAGCCACAGCATACCCAGCGCCAGCAGCCAGTAGCGCAGGCGCACCGGTTCGCGCTTCGGCGGGCCCGAGGCCGGCGCGGGCTTGGCTGGCGCCGCCGGCGGCGCTGGCCTGGCGGGCGGCGTCGGCACCGGCGGCTGCGCCATTTGCGCCGGCGGCGCCGCCGGCAGGGGCGCCGCAGCTTCCTGCAGCGACGGCGCGACATAGGCCGCCTGCACCGGGCGCGCCACGTGCATGTGGTTGATCACGCCGTCGTGCTGGCCGGTGCCGCAGTACGGGCAAAAGTTGACCTTGCGCGGCAGCGGCCGCGCGCAGGCTGCGTGGATGCAGCGATAGATCACTTGGTCTTGCAGGTTCATGCGCCTCAGTCCGGATCGGGTATGTCGTTATCGGGGTCGGGAATCGCTTCGCCGAACAGGTCGGCCAGTTCGGGCAGCTCGCCCGCTAGCTTCCATTTGTCGGCCTTCGGATTCCACTGCATGCTCCACACTTTCGTGTCCGCCCCCACTTCGCCGCGCGCAATGCGCAGCGCCAGTTCGTCGTGCGAATACGGCCCCTGCTGCGCGCCGTTCAGGAATACCTTGAAGCGCGACGGAGCCAGGCCCGTTGCCATCTGCGGCGTGCGCACTTCGAACGCTTCGCCGGCCTGCGCGTCGCTGGCCAGGTAGTCGGCCTTGATGACGCGCTTGTCCACCGCCCTCTCCACTTCCCAGGCGTAGGCATCGCTGGCCGAATCGGGCACCAGCTGGGTCCATTGCATCATGGTGCTGGCCGCGATATCGAGCTGCTTGCCCGACAGCGCAGGGTCCATCGACCGCGCGCGCTTGATCCATTCGTCGTACAGGCGCCGCGCGGTAATGTTGGGCAGCGACGGCGACGGCAGCTGGGCCCCGGTTTCGTCCACTTCCAGCTTCGGTTCGTACACGCGGTGCTGGTAGTGGCGCATCAGGGTGGCCAGCAGCGCCAGCTGGTTCGATCCCATGCCGGCCAACTTGTGCTGAACCGCGGCGATCACCTGCTCGCGGTAGTAGGCCGGCAGGCCGTTCGAGCGGATCGCGAACTCGTTGCCGATCTGGAGCCATTCGCCGGAACCCGGCTCCACCTCGAACAAATACTGCCCGCGCGGCTGGAACGACGCTTCGCGGTCGGCCAGGTCGGCCTTGCGCTTGATGACGCCCAGCGCGTTCGCCTGCAGGAACCATTCGTAGTCGTCGGCCAGGCGATTGAGTTCGTCCATCGATGGCGAAATCGGATGCCGGAAACGGGTCGAATCGAAATGCAAATGGGTCGGGATTTTCGGGTTCTCGATCTGGTACGAGGTGCGCCAGGTCGGCAGGCCGCGCAGCACCGTCATCGGGAAGCCCGACAGTTCGATGTAGCACACGGCCTTGCCCGCTATGCCGGTGTTGACCACCGATACCAGGTCGCTGTGAAAGGAGCCGGTTGGCACGGCCGCGCGGATCTCGGCTTCCATCTTGCGCCAGGCGTTGACGTCGCCCACGCCAATGAAGCATTTGAACTGGTCGGCCTTGGGCGTGAACTCGGCCGAAAAGCGCGCGTTCACCCACGGCATGGCGCTCTTGATCCATTCGTTGAAGATGCGCTGGCGTTCGGCCGGCGACATGGCGCCCAGGCGTTCGAGCAGCGGGTCGACCGGTTCTTCGCCGAGCTGTTCGACGGAGAGCTGGGTCTGGGCGCGGCGGAACAGTTTGAGCAGCAGGCTGGCGCGCAGGCGGTCGTCGCCCAGCTGCGGGAACAGGCGCGACGAGCCGCCGAATTCGAGCAGCACTTCTTCGCTCCAGGCGCTAATGTCGCCGGTCAGTTTGACCGGGGCGGGCAGCACGTCGCTGGCCAGCTTGATGTAGGTGGCATGGTCGTGCCGCGCGTCGGCGCGCAGCTGGTCGATGCGCTGGTCCACCGCGCCCAGCATGGCTTGCACGCAGCGGCGGCCTTCCTGGAATTCGCCGGCAATGCCGCTCCATTCGGCGTTGCCCTGCTCGTCCGGCGTTTGCGGATCGCCCAGCCAGGCCGACATGCCGCGCATGACTTCGATGGACTGCCCGGCCGCCACCGCCAGCAGGTGGAAGCGCAGGTAGTCGGCGATGTCGCGTTTCAGGTGCGTCATGATTTCGCGCGCCTGGGCGTCCTTGCCAAACAACTTGGTCGACGCCTGCGACAGGTTGCCCATCGACTCTTCCACTTGGCGCGTGCGCAGCGCGTCGCGGATGTCGCGATAGCGCTTGCCATTGCGTTCGGCGTTGCCCAGGTCGCGCTGCAGCAGGCGCGCCTTGATCTGTTCGAGCAGGGACAGCACGAATTCGAGCCCGCCCTGCTTGCGGTCGTCCAGCAGCGCGTAAAGCTGCTCGCGGGCCTTGCCCTTCAGGCGCGTCATCAGTTCGGCCGTATGGCGCTTGATGCGGTCTTCGCTGGTTTCGGCGGTGGCGCCGGCTTCGCGGATGGCGTCGCGCTCCAGGTGCGGCAGCAGCTCGGCCACTTTTTCACGCCACACGCCCAGGTCGTAGGCGCCCATGATGCGGTCCATCTCTAGCTGCACCTTGCTCTCCACGCGTTCAAGCAGCGAGCGCTGGTCCTTGTCCATCAGCAGCTGGTCGGTCAGCGCGTATTCCTGGAACGGCGTGACGTCGACCGTGCCCTTTTTGAAGTCCGGGAATTCGTCGAAGGGACGTTCGCCCATGGCCATTTGTCCGCGCATGAAGATATCGCGTTCGTGGTCGCCGGCGCGGCGCGCTGCCACGCCGTCGCTGCCCACCAGGCCGAAGAAGGCCTTCACCATCAGCGCGGCCAGCTCGTAGGCCCGGATGTCGTCGCGCAGGCTTTGCTGGGTGTCGAGCACCGACTGGCCGAAGGCCGAATACACCTTCGAGTACGACAGGCGCATGTCGCCGAAGCGCTGCTCCGGCACGCGCGGGTTGTACGGCCCCAGCTTGTGCTGCTGCTGATTGACCGCCACCGAACGCTTGCGGTTGGCAAAATCGGCCGAGGCGAAGTCCTCGAACAGGGTGTCGGCGACCATCTGGTACACGTCCTTGACGTCCTGGGTGGCCTTGTTGGCCAGGTTGGCGGTGTCGACGAAATACACGTCGTCGAACGGCGCGCCCTTGCCCACCAGGCTGTCCGGTTCGGCCCAGCGTACCTGCGCGTTCATGTCGCGCATGGTCGTTTCCAGTTCCATCAGGGTAGCGTAGGCATTGGCCTCGGTGCGCTCCTTGTTGGCCTTGGCGTAACCGGATGGCATGAACATCACCAGGTCGACCTGGTTGTCGGACACTTCCTGGCGCGCGATCGCCTTCGAAATCCAGCCCAGGTCGATGGCGCTGCCGGCGCCCGTGCCGCCCGCGCACGAGGCGATGACGACGATGCGGAATTTGGATGTGTCGACCTGCAGGCCCAGGCGCTGGTAGCTTTCCTTGCGCTCGTTGCCCGCATTGCTGCTCAAGAAATTGAGAGCGCCCTTGATGCGGCCCCGCAGCTTGGGGTATTTGTCGAACAGGTACAAGCGCGCCAGCGCGCGGATCTGGCCCGCGCCCTTGGACGGGTCGATGCCCAGCGAACGCAGTTTCTTGGGCCGCAGCGGCATCCAGTTTTCGATCAGCGGAAAGCGCGCCAGGCTGTCGTCGGACTCGTGGTACTGCGGCAGGTCGAGCGGCTCGACCAGGCGTTCTTCGTCGCTCAGCTTGACCAGTTCGTACCAGGGGTCGGTGCGCTGCGACTTGCCTTCGTCGATGATGGCATTGTTATCCAGGTCGAAGTGCAGGAAGCGAGCGACCGGAAACTGGTTGATCGATTCCACCCGGGTCGGATTGTGGCGGTTCCAGACTTCGGACAGGATGCGGCGGCGGATCCGCAGCATCACTTCCATGCCTGTGCCGCCCGCACCGATGAACAGCGTCGGACGCAGGTCGACTTTCAACTCCGCTTTTTTCGCGCCGCTGCCAGTGTTTGGAAAATCTGCCATGTTCTTCTCTTTCAGTGTGTTTCAGCGGCGGCCGACGAAAACCGCCGCCACCAGTGCGATCACGCCCACGACAACCAGCGGCGTGGTGACAGCAACGGTCAGGAACTTGCTTGCGTTGATGACGGCCAGTACCGTGGCCGCGCTGACGAAGGCCAGGCCGACGAACAGCAGCCAGCCCGCGCTGCCGGCCGCTGACGGCGCCACGCGCCGCACGACCAGGTGGTGCACATAGGCGCTGCGCACGAAGAAGTAGATGATCAGCAGGATCAGGAAAGCGCCAGCGCCAATGGCCAGGTCGCGCGTCGACGTATCGGTCACGGGTTCGTCGAGCGCGGGCGCGACTTCGATCCCGGTCGTCGCCTTCGGCATCACGTCGGCCTGCGGACTGGGCGGAGCAAGTTCGGACGGCAGCTTGAAGCCTGGATCGGGTTCTGGTGGTGTTGCCGCTGGTGCCTGGGTATTCTGCATGGACGATTCCTCTTTTTATAATGTCAGCGCCCCAGCCGGACTTGCGCGCCTTCGCGCAGGTCGATCAGCTGGTGCCCAAAAATGGTGGTCTTCAACTGCGCCACCTTGTTTCCTGCCTTGTCAAAAATCGGTTGCGTGGTGCCGGCCCGCGCCAGCATGGTGCGCTGTTCGTCCTCCACGGTGACGACGGCCTTGCGCGGCCGCGCGAATGCCAGCGCCGCCGCGGCCAGGCCGCCCAGCAGGGCCAGGCCGCCGCCGATCAGGGCGGCCAGCGGGCCCACGCCGTAGTGCACGTGCAGCGCCAGCGGCAGCTGCGCCGTCGAGCTCTTGATCTGGGCCGGCGGCATGAAGATATCGGGCAGCGGATCGCCGGGGAACAGCTTGCCCATGCGGTCGCGGAAGGCTTGCGACAGTTCCAGCTTCTGGCCGCTCAGTTGCAGTTCGATTTTGCCCGGCAGGACATAGGCCGAACCGGCGGCGCCGATGGCTTGCATCGACCAGGTTCCGGGCAGCTGCCTGACCGGGAGCTGCATGCTGGACGATAGCGGCGCGCTCTTGCCGGGCGCAAGGGCGCGCACGCTGGTGCTGCCAAGGCGGATCGGACGGTCCTCGCCGGCCACCATCGAGCGCGCGCTGATGCTGGCGCTGGTGATGGTGTACGGGTACATGGTGTTCTCGAGGTTCCATTCGATGTTGGCGGCCGGCGTGCGCGCATCGGCGTCGACATCTGCCCGCAGCAGGCCGCTCTTCGACATCGAGAAGGCCACGCCCGGCGCTTCGCTGACCTTGCGCGGCACCAGCCGCACGGTATCCTGGTCCAGCGGTTTCAGGCGCGCCGCCGGTTCGGTGATCACGCGGGCGATGGCGCCCGATGATTCCAGCTCCTTCAGTTCGCGCGCGCCCTGCTCGCCCACCGCGAACACATAGACCATCAGGCCGTTGGCGCTGTAGTGCTGGCCCGTGACCTGCATCTGCAGCGGGAAGGCCAGCGCGCGCGTGATGGCGCCGCCGCGGTGGATCAGTTCATAGAACTCGCGGTTGCGGCGCGCGGTTTCCTGGTCGTTGTTCGGGCTGTTGCGGTTGTTCGTGAACAGCCAGACCAGGCCAGGCTTGCCGCCCAGCGCCGTGCCGATGGCCGCGTTGAGCGCTTCGGTGAGGTCGGTATCGGCGAAGGCCGCGCTGCCGGGCTTTTTTGCCACGCCCAGCGACACCAGGACGGAGCCGACCTGCCTGCGGTTCGAGGCGGCATCGAATTTGATCGCCAGCAGGGCCTTGGGCGACGGCGCGCCAGGCAAGGACTGGTTGAACGAGGCAAGCACCATCTGGTCGCCCGGCTTGACGACGGCCATCACCAGCTCCGTGACGAGCGGCTTGTATTGCGACGACTTGTCGGCAAAGAAGGGTTCCATCCAGCCCGAGTTCTGGACCAGGAATACGTGCGACACCGCCAGCGCGCTTGCGCAAGGCAGCAGCAGGGCCGCGCACAGCAGCGCCCTCACGGCAATGCCTCCAGCTGCCAGCCGCGGACACAGTTCCAGTCCGGGTGGTGCAGCCACAGGATGTCGTCGTATACAAAGGGCGTGCATTCGAGCGGACGGGCCAGGCGCGCGATATCGTCCAGGATGACATTGCGCTTGCCTATCCACTCGAGCGTGGTGCGCGGGATCACGCGTCCGCCCAGCGCATCTTCGGCCTTGCCGGTGTACTTGTGGAAGCGCAGTACCAGCCCGCTTGGCTGGGCGCGGTTGTTATTGAAGCCGCGCAGCAGCGGCAGCACCAGAGAATCGTCTTCGTGCGGATCTTCGACATGCTCCATGTCCCACGGCTCGGACACCACCGCGTGCCCGCGCCGGAACAGCAGGCTGGCAAAGCCCAGGCGCGCGCCGCTGATGGCTTCCTGCTGCGCGTCCAGCTTGCCCAGTTCGAGGAAGGTATAGCCCTGGCCGTCATGGCCGATCAGCCACAGGCGGCCGTCGCGGCTCTGGGTGGGGCCGCCGAATTCCAGGCGCGGGCTCCAGCCGTCCGGCCAGCGCAGGAATTGCGGTTCGGCGCCCGGGTGCCAGGTCAGCTGCCCTTCTGCGTGCAGCCAGAACAGGCGGCCGTCGTAACCGATGGGGCGCGACCAGCCGGACGACGGCGCGCCCACGTCGTACAGGGTGACGCCGGAAAGGTCGGCCAGGGCGGTCCACAGGCGGGTGCCGGTTGAACTGCTGAACAGGCATGCCACGTGGCGCCGCATGGCGCCCGGCGCGCTGGCCAGGGCCGCGTCGAACACCGATTCGGTGCGCCAGGTTTCGCTGACGGGATTGATCCACAGGCGGCACAGGCCTTTGGCGGTCGGGATCAGGGCCACTTCGCCGCGGCGCGGATTGGCCACCGGCAGCCAGCCGTAGTCCGATACGATGAACGTCAGGTCGGCCGTGTGTTCTTCGGCCGCCATCACATGCCACAAGGCGGCCAGCGGATCCCAGTACTGCAGCACGTTGCGGGTGTGGGCCAGCGCGATCAGGCGCTGCACCGGAAAGCCGAAGGCGCCGGCGGCGAACACGCATTGCGCATTCGGCGGCACCGGCATGCTGCGGTCGGGACGGTTGATTTCCGGCGCGCCCGGCTTTTCCTCCAGGCTGTCGCCAAGCGGAAGCGCCGTCACGGGCAAGCCATGCGGCACATGGCGCGGCAGGAACTGGTCGTTCCAGGGGCCCCACCAGTCGGGCCGTTTTTTCAGCTGCGTGGCCAGCTTGTGCAGGGGCCTGCCGCAATTGGGGCAGAAGGCGAAACCTTCGGGATAGATGGCGGCGCACTGGCATTCGGCCGGCAGCGATGCGCCCAGCAAGTGGGCGACGTCCGGCAGGCGGCCGCGCGCCTGGGCTTGCCAGTCGATCCGGCTCAGGCCGTCGCTGGCCGCCAGTTCGAACTGCCCGGTGCTGTCATCTTCCAGCCAGACGCTGGCCGGCGTTTCCCATCGATATGCCATTTACCCTGCCGCCATGTATGTATGTGTGATGCAAGCGGCCCTCGGAAAGGGGCTGCTGTTGCTATTCAAATCATAGCGCAACTGGCAGGCGCGGGCGTTTTAATTACCCGGTACTGTTTTCCGGTATGCAGGGGGGCGTCAGCTGCGTTTTTGTTGATCTTGATCAAGCAATCAGCCCCGTATAATGCGCTCTGGATTCCTTTTCGCAAGCGCCACCCACCATGACCACAGAAGCGAGCCCCTGGGGCGACATTCCCGTCCACGCCGTCGACGCCGCCAGCGCCCACCTGCGCGACGTGCTCGCCGTCGTGGTCGAACACGGGCCGGCGCAGCGCGCCCTGGTGGTGCATGACGCCCGTTGCGACCTGGCGCGCGCGCTGGCCGAAGGCTACCGCCGCAACCTGCCGGAAGGCGAATTCATCGACTTCGACAGCATGGCGCCGGAGCTGGTGCTGGCCGCCTTCCGGCGCATGCGGGCGGGCGACCTGGTGGTGCTGATCCAGTCCACCAACTTCCGCCTGGAAGCCTTCCGCATCCGCGTGGAGCTGTTCAAGCTGGGCCTGAAAGTGATCGAGCATGTGCACCTGTCGCGCATGCCGGGCGCGCAGGGCGAACACTATATCGAGGCGCTGGCCTACGACAGCGCCTACTACCGCGGCGTGGGCAAGGCCCTCAAGACGCGCATCGACGCCGCATCGCGCGGGACCGTGCACGGGGGCGGCGAAACGCTGGTGTTCGCGTCGCCCTTCGAATCGGCCAAGCTCAATGTGGGCGACTACAGCGGCATGAACAACGTGGGCGGGCAGTTCCCGATCGGCGAAGTATTCACCGAAGCGCGTGACCTGGAAGCGGTCAACGGCCGGGTGCAGGTGCATGTGTTTGGCGATACGTCCTACCTGGTCAACCGCCCCGAGCAGCCGATCACGCTGATCGTGGAACGGGGGCGCGTGGTGGGCGCGGAAGGCGCAACGCCGGAGTTCGACAAGCTGCTCGAGATCATCCGCGCCGACGAAGGCGAAGTCTGGCTGCGCGAACTCGGTTTCGGCATGAACCGCGCCTTCACGCGCGAACGCAGGGTGAACGATATCGGCACTTACGAACGCATGTGCGGCATCCACTTGTCGCTGGGCGCCAAGCACGGCGTGTATCCCAAGCCGGGCTTCAAGCGCAAGGACGCGCGCTACCACGTGGATGTATTCGCCGTGACCGACAGCGTGTACCTGGACGATGAGCTGGTCTACAGCGACGGGGCCTGGCGGGTTTAACGCGCCAGGGCGGCGTCCCACGGCGGCACCGGCTGGTATTCCTCCACCAGGAAATCGATCAGCGCCCTCACCTTGGGCGACAGCTGCCGCCCCGACGGATACAGCGCCGTCAGGTCGTTGAGCGGCAGCTCCCAGTCCGGCAGCACCCTTACCAGCGAGCCGTCGATCAGGTTGCGCCAAGCGAGGAAAGTGGTGCTGTAGACGATGCCCAGGCCCTGCAGCGCGGCCTGGTGCAGCACCATGCCATTGTTGGCCGTGAAGCCCGCGTTCACCCGCACCGTCTTGTGCTCCCCGCCTTTGGCGAAGTGCCAGCTGGTGCCGTCGGTCAGATGGCTGAAGTGCAGGCACTGGTGCTCCAGCAGCGCGTCGGGCGAGGCCGGCATGCCCCACTGCGCGAGATAGGCGGGACTGGCGCACAGCACGCCGCGGCATGGCGCCAGGCGCCGCAGCGACAAGCCGCTGGTATCCGGGATTCCGCCCACGCGGATGGTGAGGTCGAAGCCGTGCCGGATCGGGTCGAGCAGGGCATCGTCGACAAACAGCGACGCCTTGAGCAGCGGATGGCGCAGGCTGAAACGGGCCACGGCGTCGGCCAGCCATTCGCTGCCAAAGCTGGACGGCGCCTGGATCCGCAGCGGCCCGGCCAGTTCGGCGCCGGCCGGGCTGATGGCGCGCGCCGCTTCGCGCGCCTGTTCCACAGTGGCGATGCAGGGCGCCAGGTAGGCCTGGCCGGCGTCGGTCAGGCTCACTTCGCGGGTGGACCGGTACAGCAGGCGGGCGTCGAGCTTCGCTTCGAGCTGCAGGATGCACTTGCTGACCATGGCGCGCGTGAGCCCCAGGCGCCGGCCGGCCGCCGAAAAGCTGCGCAAGCGCGCCACTTCGACAAAAATTTCCATTGCATGCAGTTGGTCCATGCGGCGATTGTCAACCTTTTGGCGACAATATGTCAACCGTTCGGGTGATTGCGAGCCCTCTGCCGGCGGCCTACAATAGCGCCACCCCCAAGACCGGAGCAGCAAGCATGCTGAGCAGCGAACAACAACAGCAATTCACCCGCGACGGCTACCTTGTGCTGCCCGGTTTCAAGAGCGCCGGCGAGATCGCCCGCTTGCGCGAACGCGCGGGCCAGATTGTCAACGAATTCGATCCAAACCAGGGCCGTGGCATCTTCACCACGCGCGACCAGGTCAAAGCCACGGACGACTACTTCCTCCGCTCCGACAATACGATCCGCTGCTTCTTCGAGGAAGAGGCCTTCGATGCCGACGGCCGGCTGCGCCAGGACAAGTCGCTGTCGATCAACAAGATCGGCCATGCGCTGCATGACCTCGACCCCGTGTTCGAACAGTTCTCGCGCGACCCCAGGCTGGCCGCGGTGGCGCGCGACCTGGGCCTGGTCGATGCGCAGGTCTGGCAATCGATGTACATCTTCAAGCAGCCCGGTATTGGCGGCGAAGTGAACTGGCACCAGGACGCCACCTTCTTCGAGACGACCCCGGTCAGCGTGACCACCTTCTGGTTCGCGCTGGAAGACGCCACCATCGACAACGGCTGCCTGTGGGTCGAACCGGGCGGGCACCGCGGCCCGATGCGCGAACGCTTCGTGCGCAATGGTGACGACATCAAAATGGAAAAGCTGGACGACACCCCGTGGCCGGACAACAGCACCGCCGTGCCCTTGCCGGCGACGGCGGGCAGCCTGGTGTGCTTCCATGGCCTGCTGCCCCATTACAGCGCGCCGAACCGCTCGCCGGTATCGCGCCACGCCTACACGCTGCACGCCACCGACGCTCGCAGCGCATATTCGCCCCAGAACTGGATCCAGCGCGACGCCGCCTTCCCGGTGCGCGGATTCATCTGATGGACGTGCTGATTTTCGCCCCGCACTGGGGCAGCAATGAACTGGCGCCGGACGTGTTCATCCGGCGCGTGCAGGACGCCGGCTTCGACGGCATTGAAATGTCGCTGCCGCTCGATGTGGCCGCGCGCGAGGACTGGACCGCGCGCATTGCCGATGCGGGACTCAAACTGATCGCGCAGCAGTGGGAAACTGTATTCCATCCGGCCTTCGGCGAGCACCGCGACGCTTTGGCCCGCTACCTCGACAACGCCTGCGCGGCGCGCCCGCTGTTCGTCAATTCGCACACCGGCAAGGACTTCTACACCCGCGAACAGAACCTGGAACTGATCGCGCTGGCGGCGCGCATCGCGGACAAGCATGGCGTACCCGTCGTGCACGAGATCCACCGCAGCCGCTTTTCCGGGCACCCGATGCTGCTCCTGCCCTACCTGCGCGAGCTGCCGCACCTGACCCTGACCGCCGACCTGTCGCACTGGTGCTGCGCCTGCGAATCGCTGCTCGAAGACCAGCCGGACACGCTGGCGCTCACCTTGCCCCATGTGCGCCATATCCACGCGCGCATCGGGCACGCACAGGGCCCGCAGGTGGCCGACTTCCGCGCTCCGGAGTCAAGCGCGGCGCTGGAAGCCCATCTGGGATGGTGGGACCGGATTGTCGCACTGCGCAAGGCTGCCGGCGCTGCGACCATGACGATGACCCCGGAATTCGGACCGGCACCCTACACGCAGGCGCTGCCTTATAGCGGCACGCTGGTGTCGGATCCGTGGGAATTGAATGTCGCGATGCTGAAACTGCTGCGCAGCCGATACAGCTAGTGTCATGCTGCATCCTTGATTTCGGGCATAGTTCCCTGCGGTAAAGTCGCGAACGGGTGGGAGCTATGCTTTTTTCAGGGGTAAACACTACGCGCCTTGTTTCACGCCTTTCCCTGTCTGATTTTGCCTTTCCTCGCCTTGAAGTTGTCATTCAATCTTCCGGCCCGATAGCCGGATCCAGAAATCGCCTCATCCATTGCGAATGCCGCCTAGCCTAAAGTTAGGCCCCAGATGCCCAACTGACAGCGTCCCGTGCACTCTTGAAGACAGCGATTGGCCGTGAAGTACAATTGACAGCAAGCGGCTCCGGAACGGACAACAGCAAATTCAACCCGGATGCGCCAATGCGCGACGGTTAATCGTAACTTGGGACCTGAGTGGACACGAGAACTAAACGCTTATTGGTAGAACGAATTCGACGAATGGTGGCGAAGTCACTTCAAGTACATGGCTTTTCTCATACAAAGACGAGCTTTTTCACTCGAGTGAATCAGCAGAAAGTTGAGTTCGTACATCTGCACGTTTTCTCGTTTGAGCCTTCCTTCCGAGTGCATCTTGGAGTGCGTGCAGCTGAAGATCTATTTAGAGCCGTATCCCTAAACGGCCCGACATCTGATTACGTGGGGAAGGATTTCGATTTGCGTTTCACCGCCGTGGCCGACTCCCTCCCGGTTTGCGCAGCTGAAGTTGTCAGGTATGTTGAGGTGGTTGGCCTTCCTTGGTTTAAGGAACAAATTTCAACGGAAACCGCCTCGGTGAAAAATTCCCAAGAACCAAGCAATGCCCTTACTTGTAAACTGCTTGGCATCCCCAACCAGGCGTTCAGGCCGACGCCTGCGGCGCGGCTGAACTGATCGTTGAGTACCTGCCCAGCGCTCACCAGGGGCTGCCTTGGGGCAGCAGCAGCAGCAGCAGCGCTGGCATGCGCCGACGTTCCGTCGAGTACAATCGGCAGGGATCGGCCAACACCGGTCATTCCCGCGAACGAGAAAGTACGGTTCCGACGGTGGCGTTGGGGGTTGGCTCAGTTGCCGTTTAGAGCGCACGCCGCTCCAGAATAATTGCGAAATTGAAAGTGCCGAGACGTGAATCGAACAGACAGCCTTGCCTTGAGAGAAGCGGGTTTAGAAACCGCAGAAGTGATCGTTGATGTGCTCTCTGACGGAGCGATTTGGGCAGACGTCCCAGTTGTAGGCACTGCTGTCAAGCTGTGTCGTGCGGCCGATTCGGTCAAGCAGAGCCTCTTTGCAGCGAAGCTTGCCCGATTTCTTCGCGCACTGAATGCGACATCTGAGAATGAGAAGGCAGCCATTCGTGCCAGGGTGGAAAAGAGCCCCGAGGAAGCTGGCAAAGTTGGTGAAGTTTTGATTCTCGTCCTCGAGCAAGTTACCGACATGGAGAAGGCAACGATGCTTGCCCGATTGCTTTTGAGCTATGCCGACAACGTTATCTCCGCAGCCGATCTCCGTCGGGCTTCTCAAGCCGTGAACATCGCGTTCATTGACGATCTCAAGGAGTTTCTAGCAGCAAGCGTTCCAGATCGTAAAGCGACTTGGATGGAGGCACTAGCTGCCGCCGGACTTTCGCGCTTGGCGGTTGGAACAACATACGAAACGGATGGGGAAATATATTACGATCCCTCATTGCTAGGCGAAGCACTGCGCCGGGCACACGCTCATAAAGCGCTCTTTTAAAAGGCTGCTCGACCGGATATCCGCTACGAGCTGCGACTCGCCGACCTGATGGCCGAAGTGTAAGGGTAAAATCGGTCAGGACCTGCCCCTCAGAGGGATTACATGATTCAAGTGACCTATCCCGAAATGCGCAAGGAGCTTGTAGAATATCTGCAAGGACTAGCCGACATTGAATACCAAAAACGGGTATGGATAAGTGGTGATTCCGACGGCACCGTTATACATGACGAGTTCGACTATGCAGTGCATTTTCTTTTTGACGACACTGCGCTCGCCCACGACGCGCACTCCACCATTGGCTGGATATTGCAAGACGCCTCGGAAGCGCTGCTAATCGTAGCACTGACAAAAAGCATTGACGGCGTATTTGAAAAATATGGTACCGGGCTCTCTGATGCCCAGTACATCGAGCTTCCGGAATGGCAATCTGTTGTTGCCGCAGCTGAGGCGGCACTCCTATCCATTTCGGAGCAATAGCAACAGCGAAAGGCAGGGGCCGGCCAGAAACAGACACCCATTTTTATAGCGGCTGCCTAATGCTTCCTAAGCGCACAAAATCACTTCTTGCTGCCCAACTTGGGCGGTTTGTTCAGCAGTACGGACGCAAAGCCACTAAGGGGTGGGACCCGAACGACCGTGGATACGACCGTAAGCTCGAAGAAAAAATAAAGCGGCTTTCGCCTGAAGATCTCTCGGATTTGTTATCTGGAGAAAATGTCGAACTTGTTCAGCCTCATTCAAAGCCATCGAAAGAGGACTGAAAAAAATTGTCCGCAACGAACGCCTTCTATTGGGGCGCTAGCAGCGTAACCGGCCGGCGCCGACGTGCCGGCGAGTACAATCGGCTGTGTTCGGCCAAAGGACTAAACCGCTCGCGCGGTAGGACTCCGATTAAAGGTAACTCGTAGTTGACA
>JAZKBE010000006.1:0-131930 GCA_040388805.1 Pseudomonadota bacterium | reverse complement strand
ATCGGTGGCCACATTGGCGTGGAATTGGTGGCCGCTTTGCCGTGGAATACGCACCGGCTTGCGCGCCACCATTTCAAAGCCCTTCCAGGCGCCGAGTTGACGCGGTCCGCGCCGGAAGGTCTTGATGCGTGCGTATGCACCACCGTGCCCAGCCTGTATCGCCATTTCCTCCCCTTCTTTCAGCATCAACTCCAGGGCTCCGGATTCACTCAAACGATCCCGATTCTTGTGCACTTCGATCGATAGATGCACATCAGGGAATTCGTTTAGGCGGACACCGAGTGTGACCCTTTCATATTCGAACGGCAAGGGAAGAAAACCGCCATCGATGCAGGTGCCGGGCTCTCCTGGGATTTCGTTGTCACCACGTAGTCGAAGATGTCTGGCGACGACGTTGAAATCCTCCACGTCGTAGTCTTCGTGCATCACACTACCAAAATGTTGAACGAACAAATCCTTGCCGACAGGGAGATAAGAATTGACGTAATATCCAACCCCATCTTTCGAATCGAAGACAATCTTCTGACCAGGCACGATCCCGTCCATCACTTTCCCAAACAGCGGTAGACGGGCGAAGTCCCCTTCATCCATGACCTCGCGAGAAGTCTCAACTGCAATGAGATCCTCGGCGACAAACTGCGCGATTTCCCCACCTTTCCCAGGTAAATACGAGATAGGTGGCCCTACCTCCGCAGGGCCGAACACCAGCATGGCCGTTGCTGGAATTTCGATCACGAAACGACCAAAACAAATCATTCTTGTCGTCGCGAACAAGGTGTGCAAACGTGGCGATAAGGGAGTCATTTTTGGCTTCGTCAAGGATTCATGTGTTCTCTCGCACCCGCTAAGCAAGAATACCGATGCGACCAATAGTGCTTGCAAGACTACTGCACACCTCGTTCGCTGGCAGCGGCGATTTTTCATTTCTTGGCCCACACCATCGTCGATGCGATGCGGATCACACTGTAGAGCGTCGAATCCAAGGCAGCCGTGTCTTTGTAGCTGTCCTGATGTTCATAACCACGTTGACGAAATATTCCCTTGAATTTCCCGCTCCGGAGCTGATGATCTGCCGAATGCGATGGCACCGTTTGATCGCCAGGATCGGCAGCGGGAAGCATGGTGCAATCGAACCGAGCACTTGGCTTTCCATCTCGCAGCGACGATCCTGGATCGATTAGCGTCAAGACACCTTGATCACTGTCGGCGACGAGCGTCAACAAATCAACGTTCGCGATGTTCGCATGAGCATCGATTTCCCATACCACGTTGTGCCAAGATGCCCGAGCTAGATCCGCGCCATAGTGGGCATAACTTTGCTCATGGTAAGTGCCGCTAATGTTCTTATGGAATTCCTTCGCCTTGTCCAAGAGCGTGCACGTTTTGGCAAAAGTGGGACCATTCTTGACCCCTGCTGGATTCAGCGATCTTTCATTGATCAAGCCATACCATTTGTCTTTCAACTTGTAAATTTCTTCGTAAGGATCGCCCATTCTAGGGAGGCTCTTGATCGTCACACCCTTGTGTTCGACCTGCAACCAGTCGTTCCCATACGCCTGACTGGGAAGTAACTCAAGCCCACCTTGAGCATTCCCGAGCACTGCTGTCATGAGCGTCCCTTTATTGCCTACAACTTTCGCCGCCGTGTCATCACCTTCGACCCCACAGCGCATACGCTTATACGCCGCACCTGCACCTATCGCGGGCATCACACCATGCACGATCCCCAGAATCTTGTCGTTGAGATTTCCCATTTTCGGATGAATTGCCGCTCGAGCAACTAATCCACCCATCGAGTGCGTTACCAGGATCACCTTCTCGCATTGAAAGCCCTGTTCCTCATATTTCTTCATTAGCGCCACGATGCGCTTTGCGATGACGACGCCGGATTCCTTGCTGCCTCTGAGCCAGTTGTATCCCATGGCATGAATCGGAAACCAAACGCCCTTGACGGCAGCACGGAAGGTCTCCTCATCGAGGGCTTTCAAATGAGGCAGCGGATGAGCATCCCATTTTGACGGCGCGACGCCGACAATCCCCATCCACTTATCTGCGACTTTGCCGTTTCGGTATGGGGCGTTCAGGTGCCCTTCGCACCTCAGTAACAACTTTCCGTAGCTGTCGAAATAGACTTCGCCCCAGCCTCGTTCGCGCGCCTTTTGATGCGCCGTCCTACTGCCAACTGCATTTGGCGGTCGATCACTCATGAGGAACGGCCACTCACTACCGCCAGCATCGGACCACATGTAAATGCCACTACTAACCGTAACAGCGTCATTTCGCTGATCCGAAGTCTCTCCTGCGCTTCCCGTCGGGCTCCCGATCGGATCGTACATATCGACTTCGGTATGTGCAGGATCGAGGCGGAGTTGCCGCTCCCAGGACGTGTCGTTGGACATCTTGTAGGTTGCTTGTAGGTGATCCGGGCGCCATGCAAGATTATTCGGCTTCGTCAGTTCCTTTTGCCGCGCCGCGCTCATACGCAAATTGGTTCCCATTGTGCCAGGCAGAAAAATGACGGGCAGCGCACGCCTGGGTGGAATGCTCATTATTTGGGGAATGCGATCTTCAATTGGCGTGAAAAAGCCTTGCGCCACAGTGCCTCGCTCCCACGCCGGGTTCACGGGAAGCTGGCGTCCGGGAAAATTGAATTCTTCTGCCATGTGTATTCCGCCTTGAATGCAGGATGAGCGTTCTCATATCCTGCTGGAACTATTTCAAGGGGACGTTGATCCTCCTCAATATCACAATGCCCAATAGAAAAAGCCCCGCATCTTGCGAGGCGGGGCCTTCCGTGTGCAGAAACCTGCAGCTTACATGTGCTCGATCATCACGTCGCCGAAACCGGAGCACGATACCTGCGTCGCACCTTCCATCAGGCGCGCGAAGTCGTAGGTGACCTTCTTGCTCGCGATCGAATTCTGCATCGAGGAAATGATCAGGTCAGCCGCTTCCAGCCAGCCCATGTGGCGCAGCATCATTTCAGCCGACAGGATCAGCGAACCCGGGTTCACATAGTCCTTGCCTGCGTACTTGGGCGCGGTGCCGTGGGTGGCTTCGAACATGGCAACCGAATCGGACAGGTTGGCGCCCGGCGCGATGCCGATGCCGCCCACCTGGGCCGCCAGCGCGTCGGAAATGTAGTCGCCGTTCAGGTTCAGGGTCGCGATGACGCTGTACTCTGCCGGACGCAGCAGGATCTGCTGCAGGAAGGCGTCGGCGATCGAATCCTTGACCGTGATCTCGCGACCGGTCTTCGGATTCTTGAACTTGCACCATGGGCCGCCGTCGATCAGTTCCGCGCCGAATTCCTTCTGCGCCAGGGCATAGGCCCAGTCGCGGAAGCCGCCTTCGGTGTACTTCATGATGTTGCCCTTGTGAACGATCGTCACGGACGGCTTGTCATTGTCGATCGCGTACTGGATCGCCTTGCGCACCAGGCGCTCGGTACCTTCGATCGACACCGGCTTGATGCCCAGGCCCGACGTTGCCGGGAAGCGGATCTTGGTGACGCCCATTTCCTTGATCAGGAAATCCATCAGCTTCTTGGCGCCCTCCGAACCCTGCTGGTATTCGATACCGGCGTAGATGTCTTCCGAATTTTCGCGGAAAATGACCATGTCGGTCTTCTCAGGCTCTTTCACCGGCGAAGGCACGCCGGTGAAGTAGCGCACCGGGCGCAGGCACACGTACAGGTCGAGCTGCTGGCGCAGCGCCACATTGAGCGAGCGGATACCGCCGCCCACCGGGGTCGTCAGCGGACCCTTGATCGATACCACGTAATCCTTCAGCACTGCCAGGGTCTCTTCCGGCAGCCACACGTCGGGGCCGTACACGGTGGTCGACTTTTCGCCTGCATAAATTTCCATCCAGCTGATCTTGCGCTTGCCGCCGTACGCCTTGGCGACGGCCGCATCGACCACCTTGATCATGACCGGGCTGATATCGACGCCGGTGCCGTCGCCTTCGATGTAGGGAATGATGGGATTATCTGGTACATTCAGCGAAAAATCGGCATTGACGGCGATTTTCTGGCCGTCAGCAGGTACTTTGATATGTTGAAACATCGTAATCTCCGAAGTGGACGCATAGCAGGCAGCAACAACGTTGCGTCTGTCAGGCTGGGTCTGCAAACTGAATTAGATAACAATACGACGAGAGCTGTAGTCTTCTATAAGACATAAGACGCGTGTTTCATATTATGCACCAGTATTTTACTGGGCGCTACGACTTTGAGACACTTGCAATGAGCCCGAAAGCTTAACATTTTCCCGAGCAGCGCCACCATGTCCCTGATACTTTTCAACAAACCTTTCCAGGTGCTGTGCCAGTTTTCGCCCCAGCCCGGCCGCGAATCGCTGGCCGATTACCTGAAAACCCCGAACATCTATCCTGCCGGCCGCCTCGACGCCGACAGCGAAGGCTTGATGCTGCTGACCGACGACGGCAAGCTGCAGCACAGCATCGCCCATCCCGACCACAAGGAAGCAAAAACCTACCTGGTGCAGGTCGACGGCGAAGCGGATCCGGCAGCGCTGGCCAGGCTGCAGGCGCCGCTCGACCTGGGCGATTTCATCACCAAGCCCTGCCGCGCGGTGCGCATGGCCGAGCCGCTCTGGCTATGGCCGCGCAATCCGCCGATCCGGGTGCGGGCCGACAAGCCCACCAGCTGGATCGCGATTACCCTGCAGGAAGGAAAAAACCGCCAGGTGCGGCGCATGACCGCGGCCGTGGGCTTGCCCACCCTGCGCCTGGTGCGCAGCAGCATCGGGCCGTTTTCGCTGGCCAGCCACCCATTAATGCCCGGCGAATCGATGGAAGTGCCGGCCGAAGCGGTCCGCACTAAATAAATACGTGTTTCGCATGAAAAGATGTCAACCGGAAATTTTGAGGCTGCGTTATGGGCATGATTCACATGAATCAATGTTTTCTTAAACCAAAAAAGGAAATCAACATGTCCAAGATCATCGCTGCCCTGCTCGTCTCCATGTTCGCAACCTCCGCGTTTGCCGCAGCATCGGCTTCCGCTTCGGCATCTGCTTCGGCAATGGCATCCGCTCCTGCGGCGGCATCGGCTTCGGCTTCTGCGTCGGCACCTAAGAAAACGGCAAAACCACCAAAAGCTGCAGCTTCGGCTTCCGCTTCGGCTTCGGCGCCAGCTGCCGCCGCATCGGCCTCCGCTTCCAAGTAAGCCGCACCGGCAATATCAAAAAGGCAGGCTGGTCCTGCCTTTTTTCACGCTTGACGGCTGCCTGCTCCACGTGGCCTAATCCCCGCTGTCCCCGTTCTCACCAATCCCCATGAAAACACTCCTGCTGACCAGCTCCGCCGCCTTGCTCCTGCTTGCAGGCAGCGCCGGCGCCCAACAAGCCCAATTTTCGACGACCCAGCTGTCCGCCGGCATGCACCTGATCAAGGCCGAAGTGGCCGCCAATGATCCCGAGCGCCAGCAGGGATTGATGCACCGCGAGAAAATGGCCAACAATGCGGGCATGGTCTTCGTGTTCGACAAGGCAGCCACCCAGTGCATGTGGATGAAAAACACCCTGCTGCCGCTGTCGGTGGCCTTCCTCGATGAGAATGGCAAAATTATCAATATTGAAGATATGGAACCGCAGACCCTGGCGAGTCACTGCTCCAAGAAGCCGGCCAAGTTTGCGCTGGAAATGAACCTGGGCTGGTTCAAGCAAAAGAATATCAAGCCGGGCAGCGCCATCGTGGGCTTGCCGGCAACGAAGTAAGGGCGCGCGCGAGCGAAAAAACCCGCCGTGACCAGGTCAGGCGGGTTTTTTATCATTCACAAGCAGAGCGGCGGACGAATCCGCCAAACACCAGGCAATTAAGCCGACAGTGCTTTCAGGGCTGCTGCCAGGCGGCTCTTGTGGCGAGCTGCCTTGTTCTTGTGGATGATTTTCTTGTCGGCGATGCTGTCGATTTTCGACACGGATGCCTGGAAGATCGTCGTTGCAGCAGCCTTGTCGCCAGCCTGGATGGCTTTGCGAACGGCCTTGATTGCGGTACGCAGGGTCGAGCGCTGCGACGAGTTGTGCGCGTTTTGCTTAACTGCTTGACGAGCGCGTTTGCGCGCTTGTGCGGTATTTGCCATGGAATTTCCTAGATCGGGTCAAGTTGCGTTTGCAAACATTAGCGTCTGCTAAACATTAGTGTCTGCGTAACAGAATTCTGTACAGCCTTCGATTATAGCGAATTATTCCGGACAGGGCAATTCCTAAATCGACAATTGTTTGGACCCTACGTCATCCCCGCGCCAAGGCGGCACTCGGCGGGGAACCATGGCACCTCTGCTCAGAAGTGCTATGGGCCCCCGCCTGCGCGAGGGCGACGTATGAACACACATTGCCAGATATAATCCAGCCCCATGAACTTGCTCAGAACCCTAGCCGCCATTTCCAGCATGACCATGCTGTCCCGAGTCACCGGATTATTGCGCGAGAGCCTGTTCGCGCGGGCCTTCGGCGCGTCCATCTACACCGACGCCTTCATCGTCGCCTTCCGCCTGCCCAACCTGCTGCGCCGCATGTTTGCCGAAGGCGCGTTCTCGCAAGCCTTTGTGCCCATCCTGTCCGAATACAAGGAAAAGAACGGCCCCGAGGAAACCAAGCAGCTGGTCGACCAGGTCGGCACCCTGCTGCTGTGGTCGACCATCCTGATCTCTATCGTCGGCATCCTTGCCGCCCCGCTCCTGATCATCTGGATCATGGAAGCGAAAGACCTGACGCCCCAGACCTACGAAGCGGCCGTCTGGATGACCCGCTTCATGTTTCCCTATATTGCCTGCATGTCCTTCGTGGCCCTGGCCGGCGGCGTCCTCAACACCTGGCGCCAGTTCAAGATTCCGGCCTTCACCCCGGTCCTGCTGAACGTGGCCTTCATCCTGGCGTCGCTGTTCCTGGCCCAGCGCCTGGCCCAGCCGATCTACGCCATGGCCATCGCCGTCATGGTCGGCGGCCTGCTGCAAGTAGCCCTGCAAATCCCGCCGCTGATGAAAATCGGCATGCTGCCGCGCATCTCGCTCAATCCCCTGCGCCCCCTGCGCGACCCCGGCGTGCGCCGCATGCTGGGCAAGATGGGCCCGGCCGTGTTCGCCGTGTCGGCGGCCCAGATCAGCCTGATCATCAATACCTCCTGGGCCTCCGGCCTGGGCCCGGGCAATGTTTCGGCCCTGACCTACGCCGACCGCCTGATGGAGTTTCCGACCGCCATGCTGGGCGTGGCGCTGGGCACCATCCTGCTGCCCAGCCTGGCCAAGGCCAATACCGACGGCGACATCGTCGAATACTCGGCGCTGATGAACTGGGGCCTGCGCCTGACCTTCCTGCTGGCCCTGCCGGCCTCGGTCGGCCTGGCCGCGCTGGCCGAGCCGGTCATCGCCACCCTGTTCAACTATGGCGCGTTCGGCGCCGAAGCCACCCGCAACGCCTCCCTGCCCCTGATGGCCTATAGCGCCGGCCTGATCGGCATTATCCTGGTCAAGACCCTGACCCCGGCCTTCTACGCGCGCCAGGACGTCAAGACGCCGGTGCGCATCGCCGTCGGCACGCTGGTGGCAGTCCAGCTGATGAACCTGGCGCTGGTACCGACCATGGGCGTGGCGGGCCTGGCCCTGTCGATCGGCCTGGGCGCCTGCCTGAACGCCACCTGCCTGTTCGTGATGCTGCGCAAGCGCGATATCTTCGTGCCGCAGCCGGGCTGGTTCCTGTTCTTCCTGCGCCTGGCGATCGCCGTGGCCATCATGGGCGGCATTACCTGGTATGCGGCCAGCCTGGTCAGCTGGACCGGGCCGAAGATCGACGGCCTGCTGCGCGCCGGCAAACTGGCCCTGATCATTGGCGGCAGCGCCATTGCCTACTTCGCCGCCCTGTTCGCCATGGGCTTCCGCCTGCGCGACTTCAAGCGCATGGGCGCCAAGTAGCGAATTAGCGGCGCCGTGGCCCGAGCCTGTCGCTCGGGTCTTCTTTCTTTTCTTCCTCTTCCTTTTCCGCCTCGGCCTTCTCGTCTTCGGCGGCCTTGGCTTCGGCTTCTTTTTCCGCGTCCGTCTTTTCAGGCGGCACTTCATCCATTTGCGGCGCCGGCGCCGGCGGCGCCGCTTCGGCCGGCGGCAAGGCGGGCGGCTTGCCTGCAGCGTCGAACAGCGATCCGGGCGCGTCGCCGGGCTTGCCTGGCACCAGCGGCGCCGGTGGCGGCGTCGCGCCCTCCCCGCCCGCCATCACGAAGCGCCAGTCCGACAGTTTTTCCTTGTTTTCCAGCCCCAGGAAACGCGCATCGAAATTGGCCAGCTTGAGCGGACGCTGGTCCGACAGGCTGTGCACGCCGATCACGCCCTTGTTGTCGGCCAGGTACATCACGCCCCATTCGGCGCGCCCGGTGATGGGGTCGACGAAGATCTTGCGCAGGTGGCGGCGCGGATTGGGAAAGCGCGGATCCTTGAGCAGGTCGGCCAGCGTGGGCGGCTGCTGCGGCTGGCCCTTGGGCGTGGCGGCCGCGTAGCTGCGCAAGGCTTCGCTGAACTGGGCCCCGATTTCCAGCAATTCCTGTTCGGCGGCGGCGCGCTGCATCAGGGTGCCCGCTTTCAGGCCGGCGGCAGCGACCATGCCCATGATGAAGAGCAGGACCAGCAAGCCGAGGTAGGTAAAACCCCCGGCGCGCTTACCAGTCGAGATAGGGTTTGCCATGGAGGTCGTTTCCGGGAGCGCCGCTCTTGATGCTGTACAGCGCGCCCTTGGTGGCGTCTTCCGGCGGCACCAGGATCCAGGTGGTGCTGCTTTCGGTGATCGGATCGACCGGCACGCTGCGCAGGTAGTTTTTTTCGACCAGTTGTTCCAGCGAATCGGGATAGCGACCGCGGTCGGTATAGAACTGGTCGATGACGTCGCGCGTATTGCGCAGGTTTTCGGCCAGTATGGTTTCGCGCGCGCGGTCGATCTTGGGAAAAAAGCGCGGCACGGCCAGGGTCAGCAGCAGCGCGACGATGCCCAGCACCACCAGCAGCTCGATCAGCGTGAATCCGCGGCGAAATCGAAGGTTCATGGTTACCATTGTTTGTACGGAACGTCGTTCAGGCCGTGGCGGTCCGAGCTCGAGTATACATCGTAGACGTCGTCGCCTTCGCGCGGCTCGTTGGCGTCGCTGGCGTAGCTGCGCTTGCCCCAGGTCTGGGCGTCGGTCAGCTGGCTGTCGCCATTGAAGGGGTCGCGCGGAATGCGGCGCAGGAAATAGATCTTGGCGCGCTTGGGGCTGCGCAGGTCGGGCGCGCCCTCCACCAGCACTTCCAGGCTCTTCGGGTAGCCCGTGGTGTTCAGGGTCTTGGCGATGCGGCCTTCATCGTAAGCCTTCTTGTAGGCGTCGATGCCGCTGCGGATCTCGCGCAGCGAACGGCGCAGTTCCTGTTCCTGCTTGCGCTGGACCACGGTTTGCGTCACCGGCACCACCAGCGCGCCGAGCAGGGCCAGAATCGCCAGTGTCACCAGCAATTCGATCAGCGTGAAGCCGCGGCCCAGGGGTCGGAACATGGCGCTTAATTGACCGGGATCGGCGTGATCACCGGTTGCTGGGCTGGCTCGGTCACGGGCACCGGCTGCGCCGGCACCGGCGCGCTCGCGGGCTGGGCCGCAGGCAGGACCGGCGCGCGCGCCGCGCCCGGGCTTGGCGGCAAGACCGTCGGCGCCTTGACGGTGGTGTCGGGACGGCGGCGGAAACTGGTTTCCGTGCCGGCCGAGAATTCCGACGCCGACGCCGCCGGACGCTGGATGTTGCGAATCAAGTGCGGCGTGATCGACAGCACGATTTCCGTCTTGTCGTTGCCGTCGCTGGTGGTGCCGAACAGGCGCCCCAGCAGCGGAATGCTGCCGATGAAGGGCACCTTGCTGCCGCTGCTGCGCTCTTCATTGTTGATCAGCCCGGCCAGCACCTGGTTCTCGCCATCTTTCAGCTGCAGCATGGTGGTCGCTTCGCGGGTGCCGATCTGGTAAGCCGTCGTGCCCGAAGCCGTCTTCATGGAGCTGACCAGGTTGCTCACCTGGAGCGCGATGCGGATCGCGATTTCATTGTTCAGGTAAATGGTCGGCTCGACATTGAGGGTCAGGCCCACATCGAGGTAGCTGACCGATTCGGACGCGAAGCCATTCGCGCCCGGCGAAATGGTGGTGGTGATGTTGGGCACCTTGTCGCCGATGACGACCTTGGCTTTTTCCTTGTTGCGCACGCGGATGCGCGGGTTGGCCAGGGTGTTCGAATCGCCGTCGGTCTTGTTGGCGGTGACGGTGGCCGAAATGCCGGTCAGGCCGATATTGCCGCGATTGAGGTCACGCAGCGTGTCGATCGTGATCGGGCGCGTGGCCACCGTCAGCGGCGCCAGCGTCACCGTGTTCGGCCACGAGATACCCAGCTCCAGCAGGCGGCTGCGCTTGATCTCCAGGATCTCCACTTCCAGCATCACTTCCGGCTCGGCGATGTCCTGCAGCGCCACCAGCTTGGAGGCGAGCTTGATCGCTTCCGGGCTGTCGCGCACGATCACCAGGTTCAGCTTTTCATCGACCACCACGTCGCGCGTCTTGAGGATGGTCTTGAGCGTGTTGGCGATCGCCTTCGCATCGGCATTGGCCAGGAAGAAGGTCTTGATCGTCATCTCCTGGTAATCCTTGAGCTTGGCGGCCACGTTCGGATAGACCAGGATGGTATTGCCATCCATGATTTGCTGTTCGAGCTGGTTGGTGACCAGCAGGAAGTGCACGGCGCTTTCGATGGTGCTGTTCTTCAGGAAGATCGACGCCTTCTGGTCCTGCTTGACGTCCTTGTCGAACAAGAAGTTCAGACCCGAACGGCGCGAGATGACTTCGAAGATCTGCTTGAGGGGCGCATCGCGAAATTCGATGCTGATCGGCTGGCGGTAGGCCGCGGCCAGCGTGGTTTCCGCGGCCGGCGCCGGCATCGCATCCGTGATGCGGGCCTGCAGCAGGCGCGCCGCTTCGTGGGCCGGGCGTTCTGTCAGGATCGCGGCGGCCTTCACGCGCGCCAGTTCGTAATCCTTTTTCTCGAGGGCGGCCGTGGCCTCTTCCAGCAGGCGGCTGTGGCGCAGGTCCGCTTCCAGCGCGCGCAAGCCCAGGCGGGCGCGTTCGTTGGCCGGATCGATCGCTTGCACGCGCTGGTAATCCTGCAGCGCCAGTTCGGGTTTGCCGGCGCCCAGCGCGCGGTCGGCCTGGTCCAGCAGGCGCGTGGCATTGCGGTCGCGCGTTTCCAGGTAGGCGGCGCGGAACACCGGGTTGGACGGCTCGGCATCGATGGCCTGGCGGTACTTGACCAGGGCCGCTTCGACGTTGTCCGCATCGGCCAGGGTGCGGCCTTCGCGGTAGGCCATCTGACCGGCGCAGCCGGAAAGAAGCAGCGCCACAAGCGGCAATGCCAGGCGGCGTGACAGTGTGCTAGCCATCAGTCGAGAACTCCAATGTTGAGCTGTTGAACCTGGTTCAAAGGCAGATAAGTCAGGGTCAGATTGGGCGGGGCGATGGCGTCGACCCGGTACATCCCATCGATGACCATATTGTTGCGGACGACGTAAGTCTTGTCGCCGCGCGCGAGATACACTTCCCAGCTGCCTTCGGCGGCGGCCTTGCCCAGATAGGTAAATGGCAGCGGCGGCGCGGTGGGCGGGGGCGGGGGCGGCGGTGCGGTCGCCGCCGATGCTTTCGGCGGCGGCGGATTCCAGTCCTGGCTGCCGAAGACGGCATCGCGTCCCTTGACGCCGTCGTCGCCGTCGCCGATCAGCTTTTCGCGTGGCAGCAGCGCCAGGATCACAGGCTCGCCAGCGGGGGCCGGACGCGCTTCGCTGGCCGGCGCGCGCGCCACCGGTGCCCGTTCGACGGCTTCGGCGACGCCGTTGTCCGGCGTGCGGTCGCCAAAGACCACCAGCGCCAGCGCGCCGGCCAGCACAACGCCCATGGCGATGTGGCGCGGCGTCATGGCGCGGCTCCGGCCGGCTTGTCGGCCAGGTACAGCGTCAGGCGCAGGCGCGCTTCGACCGTGGTGTCGGTGACGTTTTCGCGCTTGAAGCTGATTTCGTCGAGCGACGCAAACGGAATGGCGCGCAGCGCGGTCAGCGCGAACTGCCAGATATTCCGGTAGCTGCCCTTGACCGGCAGCGTGACCTGGTAGGTATGCAGGCGGCCGTTCTGGTCGTAGGCGCCCTTGTACTCGCCCTGGCTGAGCGACAGGCCCGATTTGGCCGCAATGCCGAACAGGGTCTTGACCTGCTGTTCGGCGTAGCGCTTTTCGCCGAGCGCATCGTAGAACAGCACCAGCTTGTGGTTGGCGGAAGCCGGCGCGTTCTTGCCTTCGACGGCAGTGGGCATGGCGGCCAGGCGCATGGCCACCCGGTGGTTCTGCTCCTGCAGCGCGCGCTGCGGCGCAAGCCACAGCAGCGCGGCCCCGCCCAGCAGGCACAGGGCCAGGGCGGCGCAGAACACGGGGCCGAGCGACGTGAGCGCAAGGCGCAGACGCAGGAAGGTCATCTGCTTCATTGGGTAATCCATTCGGCTTCGATCTGGAAGCGGATCGGCCGGTTGGGATCCTGTTCGTTGATTTCGTGGCGCGTCAGCGTGACGGCGGCAAACAGTTCCTGTTCCTTGAGCTTTTCAACGTACTTGATCATGTCGTCGCTGCCGCGCGCTTCGGCGGTGATCTTCATGCTGCGCTTGCGCGCGTCCGGTTCCAGCGCCAGCAGCGCGATGTCGGCCGGCGTGGCCGCACCGATCGCGTCGTGCAGCGCGCGCCACGGAAGATTGAGCTGCATAACCACCGCGTTCACCGCGCCGGCCTGGATATCGGAAATGCGGGGCTGCTGCACCCTCACGGCAACCACCACCGGCTTCTTTGCGCGCTGGACCAGGGCAATCAATTCGGCCTGGTCGGCGTTCTGCTGCGCTTTCAGGCGCCAGCCGAGGCCCGCGGCGACGGCGCACAGCAGCAGCGCCAGCGCGCACAGCGCCCAGGTCATTGGACGCGTGCGGTACAGGGTGCGGCGCAGGCCAGGTGCGGCGAAGTCGATCTGCAAGGGCTTCATGCCGGGCCTCCCGTGGCGGCCAGCTGCGCGCAAGCCGACCATTTTTCGCCGTGGGCAGGCGCGAGCAGGATGCAGCTGCCGCTCCACGCCTGCGGCGCATGGCCCGATACGGCCACACGGTCGGGGACCGGCAAGTTCAGACGCAAGGCTTCGCGCGCCACATGCGCGTCCAGCCATTGCGCATCGGCGCCGTCGGGCATGGCGGCGGCGCGCACGGCGGTGACGACATTGTTCTCGAGCGCGCCCAGGGTCAGCACGCGGCCCTGCACCAGGCCATACCATGCGCCGGCCTTGACGGCGCCGCGCCAGCGGTTCCAGCCCGCCACGAATTGCGGCACGATTTCGACCAGGTCCACGCGCTGTTCGCGCGCGCCCTCTTCCAGCAATGTCAGAAGCTGGCGCGGCATGGCGGCGGCCAGGAAAGGCCGGGCCGCGTCCCAGCCGGCAGCGAGCTTCCAGTTGCCGGCCGGTTCGCCGTACAGGGTCTGGAAGCGCAACGCTGCCGCCGCTTCCAGGTCGCCCATGCGGGCGCTGCCCGGCGGCGGCACGACCTGCCACAAGCGCGCCAGTTCGTCGGCCAGCACCAGGGTGGCGGGCCAGCCCGCGCATCCGGCGCCGGCCAGCAGTTCGCGCACGCCGGCGGCGATGCCTTCGAAGCCGGGCGTGCCGGCGCCGAAGCTGTGTTCGGCGATCACGTCCAGCGTGTTGCGGCGCGCCGTGCACAGCGCCAGGCCCTGCGGCGACACGCCCAGGCGCAGGGTTTGTCCGAAGCGCTTACGCATGCAGGGTCACCCGTTTGATTTCAGTGAGCGTGGTGGCGCCGCGCTTGACCAGGTCCAGCGCGGCCAGGCGCAGGCTGCGCGTGCCGTTGTCGTAGGCGGCCTGCTTGATCTGGCGGATCGGCCGCTTGTCGACGATCAGTTCGCGGATTTCGTCGTTCAGGGTCAGGATCTCGGCGATCGAGCGGCGGCCCTTGTAGCCGGTGCCGCGGCAATCGCCGCAGCCCTTGCCCTGCATGAACAGGTAGTCGTGCACGTCCTTGCGTTCCAGGTTGACCGCTTCCAGCTCGGCGTCGCCTGGCGTGTACACGGCGGCGCAGTGCGGGCAGTTCATGCGCACCAGGCGCTGCGCCCAGATGCCGTTCAGGGCCGACACGAAGGCGTACGGGTCGATGCCCATGTGCGTGAAGCGGCCGAACACGTCGAACACATTGTTGGCGTGGACGGTCGTGAGGACCAGGTGGCCCGTGAGCGCGGACTGCACCGCGATCTCCGCGGTTTCGCGGTCGCGGATTTCGCCGACCATGATCTTGTCGGGGTCGTGGCGCAGGATCGAGCGCAGGCCCTTGGCGAAAGTGAGGCCCTTCTTTTCATTGACCGGAATCTGCAGGATGCCGGGCAGCTGGTATTCGACCGGGTCTTCGATGGTGATGATTTTCTCGCGGCCGTTGTGGATCTCGGTGAGCGCCGCGTACAGCGTGGTGGTCTTGCCCGAGCCGGTGGGCCCGGTCACCAGCAGCATGCCGTAGGCTTCCTGGGCCAGCGCGCGCAGCGACACCAGCGAAGCGGCATCGAAGCCCAGCGCTTCGAGCGTCAGCGAACCGTAGGCTTCGATCATGGCGCGCTTGTCGAGAATACGGATGACCGCGTCCTCGCCGTGAATGCTGGGCATGATGGAGACGCGCAGGTCGATTTCGCGCCCGCCCGACTCGACGCGGAAGCTGCCGTCCTGCGGCACGCGCCGTTCGGCGATGTCCAGTTCGGCCAGCACCTTCAGGCGCGAGATGATGTGTTCGGCCACTTCGATGCCATTGACCGAGGTCGCGTGATCGAGCACGCCGTCCACGCGGTATTTCACGGCCAGGCCGCCGGCTGTGCTTTCAAGGTGGATGTCCGACGCGCCCGCCTTGAGCGCATCGTACAGCGTGGAGTTGACCAGCTTGACGGCCGGGCTGGCAGCTTCGGACACGGACGCGAAGGACAGCACCGCGGCGGTCTTGCCGTCGCGCCGCCCTTCCGACACGCCGGCCACCAGGGTGTCGACCGCGCGCGCGGATTCTTCCTGCTTGGACAGGTAAGCCTGGATGTCGGACTGCAGCGCCAGGCGCAGCTGCAAAGGCGCGGCCGGCGTGGCGCGGGCGCAGGTTTCAAGCCAGGTTTGCAGGTCGAGGTCGAACGGATCGGCGATGACGCCGGTCAGCTGCCCGCCGGGGAAGCGCAGCAGCACGCAATGGCGCGCCAGTGCTTGCGCCAGCGGCAGCAGCTCGAACGCGGGCGCGGCGCTGAGCATCTCGGCCGTCTCCATCACTTCCAGGCCGAAGGGACGCGCCAGTTCGCGCACGATCAGGCGCGCGTCCAGGCCCGACATGGCTTCCAGTTCGGCCATCAGCGGGCGCTGCGAATGCAGGCTGGCCGTGCGGGCGCGCGCCAGCAGGGCGGCGTCGATCATGGCGGCGTTCAAGACATGTCTCCGGCAAGGTCGAAAATTGGCATGTACAGCAGCACCACGATGGCGCCGACGATGATGCCGATGGCAGCCATCAGCAAGGGTTCGAAGGTGCGCGTGAAGCGGTCGATCCAGCGCGTGATTTCGCCGTCGTAGAAGGCGGCCGACTGGGTCAGCATGGGGCCCATGTCGCCGGTGCGTTCGCCCACGCGCAGCATGCGCAGCGAGATCGGCGTGGTCAGGCCGTGCATTTCGAAGGCGGTCGACAGCGGCAGGCCCGATTCGATGGTGGCCTTGGCCGCCATCAGCTGCGTGCGCATGGCCGGCGGCACCATGTCCTGCACCGTTTCGATGGCGTGCACGATGGTGATGCCGCCTTCGCTGAGCATGCCCAGCGTGAGGTACAGGCGCGACAGCTGGTACACGCGCACCCGTTCGCCGATGCCGGGCAGGCGCCCGATCATGCGCGCCAGGCCGCCATTGCGGGTGAAGTGACGCCACAGCATGACGCAGGTCACGCCCACGGCGGCGATCCCGCCCAGCAGCCAGCTGGTGTGGCCGCTGGCGAACTGGCCCCAGGAGAGCAGCATCTGCGACATCCACGGCAGGTTGCGGCCCGCGCCCTGGTACACCTCGGCGAAGCGCGGCACCACGTAGGCGATCAGGAACAGGCTCACGCCCGCCCCCACGGCCAGCAGGATCACCGGGTAGATCGAGGCGCTGACGATTTTCTTGCGTACCAGGTCGATGCGCTGCTGGTAGTCGATGAAGCGCGACAGGGAGCGCGGCAGATCGCTGGTGCCTTCGGCGGCGCGCACGATGCCGATATACAGAGGGGGAAACAGGTCGGGCTGTTCGGCCAGCACGCTGGAAAAGCGCTTGCCTTCGCGCAGGCCGGCCAGCAGCCGTTCGAGCACGCCGCGCACGGCGATGTTGGCCTCTTTTTCGTTGAGCGCTTCGAGCGCTTCGACGATGCCCAAGCCGGCGGTGACCAAGGCCAGCAATTCCTGGCTGAACAGCACCAGCTGCAGGCCGCTGCCGCGCCGCATGCCGTTCGAGCGCACCGGATCGACGGCGCTGACGAACAGGCCGCGCGCCTCGAACTGGCGGCGCGCGTCGGCCTCGTCGACGGCGTCGACGATCTGGCGCGCGATGGACTGGTCAGGCGCAAGGGTGCGGACAGCGAACTGCATGGGTGGCTACCGGCGCGTCTTCGTCACGCCTACTGCGTCACGATGTCGGCGTTTTCGCCGGTGCCGCCAGGCTGGCCATCCTTGCCGGTCGAGAGTATCTCGTACTCGGTTTTGGCGCCCGGCGATTTGTACTGGTAAGGATTGCCCCACGGGTCGGCAGGCACGCCTTTTTTCAGGTAGGGGCCGTTCCATTTGGCGGCGGCGGTGGGCGGCGCGACCATCAGTGCGGCCATGCCCTCTTCCGATGTCGGATAGCGGCCGACGTCGAGGCGGAAGGTGTCGAGCGATTTTTCGAAGGCTTCCATCTGCGCCTTGGCGACGGTCACTTCGGACTTGCCCAGCTGGGCAAAATATTTGGGGCCGACGTAGGCCGCCAGCAGGCCGATGATAACGATCACAACCAGTAATTCAAGCAGCGTAAAGCCGGCGCCCTGCTGACCACGAAATTTCTTTGCTGCAAACATCCGACCGACTCCTCAATTGCGCAATTTGGCTCGCAAGGCTACCATGCCGCCTGCTAAAGCGACAACTACTGTTTATCCCTGTTGCAATATATCCCGGCCTCCCGAAGCAGGCCCGAATATTCATGCAAAAAGCCCGTCGCCCAGCAGGCGCAAGGACAGGCAGCGCGACACTGCCTGGGTACGGTTTGACACCCCCAGCATGCGGTAAATCCGCTGCAAGTGATTCTTGACCGTGAGCGCGCTCAATCCCAGGATGCAGGCGATCTCATAATTGCTCTTGCCTTCCCTGAGCCAGGCCAGGATTTCCATTTCGCGCGCCGTCAGTGGGCGGGCCGTGCCGCGGGCGACGCCCCGGCCTGGCGCCGATTGCGCCAGGCGCAACAGGGCCATGTGCAGGTGCGGCATCAGCAATTCCAGGAAATAGGCATGCCGCGGGCCCGGCTTCATCGGCAGGCCGAACAGGGCAAAGGCCGTCGAACCGCCCGCCAACTGGCCGCTGCCGTGGAGCACCACGTCGTCGCCAAGGCTGGGCAAGGCGCCGGAGCGGCCGGCGCGCAAGGCCATCTGGACCGCAGTCTCGCTCAGGGCATCCATGGCGGCCGTGTCCTGCACGCTGCCGTGGACACATTCGAGCCGCAGCAGCGATTGCGCCTGGTCGAACTGCATGCACACCATGACGTCGTGCGGCAACAGGGCTTGCAGCTGGCCCTGGGTCCACAGGAAAAACTGGCGCAGGTCGCGCACCTGCAACGAGGACTCGATGATCCTCAGCAAATATTCCTGCTCCAGTTTGCTGAGGATGACAAGCTGTTCCATGGACCGCGATTACGCTGCGGCGGCCTGCCACGCCACGAAGCGGTAGCCGCTGCCGCGCACGGTTTCGATATGTTCCTGGTGGCCGGTGGGCTGCAAGGCGCTGCGCAGGCGGCCCACATGGGCATCCACGGTGCGCTCGTCAAGATACACATGGCTGCCCCACACCTGGTCGAGCAGCTGCGAACGGGAATGCACGCGTTCCGGGTGGTGCATCAGGAACTTGAGCAGGCGAAATTCGACCGGTCCCAGCGGGACGCGATGGGCGCCGGCGGTGACGCGGTGGGTGCTGGGATCGAGGCGCAGGCCGGCCATCTGCACGGTGTCGGCCGCCACATGGGGCACGCGGCGGCGCAGCAAGGCATGGATGCGGGCGATCATTTCGCGCGGGCTGAACGGCTTGGTGATGTAATCGTCGGCGCCGGTTTCGAGCGCCAGGATCTTGTCCTGTTCGCCGCTGCGGGCGCTGATCATGATGATGGGCAGGTCGCGCGTGCGGGCCTGGGCGCGCAGGCGGCGGATCAGGGCAATGCCGGCCTGGCCGGGCAAGTCCCATTCGAGGATGACCAGGTCGGGCAGGCAATCGTCCAGCACCAGCAAGGCCGATTCCGCATCGGGCGTGCTTTCGACGTTGTGGCCGGCGCGCGTGAGGTTCAGGCGTATCAGGTCCTGTACGGCGCGTTCGGCTTCAACGACCAGGATATGGGCTGGCATGGCGGCGGGTCCTCATCAATACTCACACAATATTGCAATGTAAAAATGACTATGCCCGAAGCCGTGAAGCAATGACTAATATATTTTTGATTGGAAATTAATAGCTTTGACGACTAAATGCGCGCTTTCATAGTGAAGGTATGCATGCAGGGCCCATTTCCAGCGCATAAAAAAAAAGACACATTTGTCGTTTCCGAACAAATGTGTCTCAGGCAACATCCGGGCGCAAGGCCCGGGCTGCGGATCTTAGCCGAGGCGCTTGCGGCGGGCCATAGCGCCCATGATGGCCAGCGCGGTCAGCAAGAGCAGCAGTTGCGATGGTTCCGGCACCAGCGCAACTTCGGTGATCGAGGCGATGTTTTCAGCCTGGATATCGAGCGTGGTCGGGGAGTCGGCATCCGACGCCAGCAGGGTGAACTGCACAGGGTTCGACAGGAACTCGCCCAGGCCATCGTACAGCGAGATGGCGAACGTTGCCTGGTCAGGACCGGCGAAGCCATCGCTGAAGGTGATGTAGAACGACAGCATGTTGCCGAAGGCGGCGTTCAGTGCCAGGTAATTGAAACCATCGGTGTTGGTGAATACCAGGCCGGTGGCCGTGTCGCCGACCACGTCGCCGTAGCGCTCGATTTCAGCGCCGAATGCGCCGCCGAAATTGCTCAGCGAAGCGGTCGCAGGGGACGTACCGTCTGCGCTCAGGAACGAGAAATCAATCAAGCCCGAACCGGCAAAGCCGGCGGTGTTGATGGCAACGTTATAGGTCGGACCGGCGTAAGCTGCCGTGGTACCGCATGCCAGGGCCAGGGCCAGGGCTGCATGCTTGATGAAATGTTTGAAGTTAAACATGTGCTATTTTTCCTAAGAATTAAAAGTTGCCAGTAAAGACAGCAGGAGTGTAACCGATACCAATCTTGTTAGGGTTACCAAATACGAGCGGGACCGTAATTTTGACGCCGGCGGCGATCGGACCGTTGACCGTGATGTACGGAACACCGTTGTGCATGCCGGTCGCGTTGTCGAGCGTCAGGCCGGATGCCAGGCCCGTGATCTTCACGTGTACCGGTCCGTTGACGGCTGCGCCACTGGTGTTGGTCAGGAAGACCGAACCGGTGAATTTGTTCGTCACGCGGTTGTAGACGAAGCCGGAACGCAGGAACGAGAAGCTGGCCGAGATATCGGCAAAGGTCGGGGTCAGGTTGAGCGCGACGACGACCGGGTCATGGTCCGAGGAGCGGAATGCGTCGTTGGTCCACAGCGCCTTTCCTTCTTCGGACTTACCGTCGGTGTTGTAGTCGATGACGGTCGGCTCATCGGCATTGGTATGCCATTCGGTAGCGCCGGCGATCTGGCTGTCCAGCGATGCGGTTGCCAGCGCGTGGTCCAGGTAGCCCGATTCGCCGTCGAACACGTACGAGTACGGGATCTCGTTCGGACGGACGAAGCGTTCCAGTTCATTGACCAGGCCAGCCTGGTTCAGGATGTGGATCGGATCTTCGAAGCCGTGGGCGTTCATGTCGCCGATGACCAGGACGTCAGGATCGCCCGAGGTGTTCACCACTTCCGGAATGAAGTACTGGGCCAGGCGGTTGGCCTGGTTGACCCGGGTGCCATTGTTGCAGCCTTGGCCATCGCCGCGATCGGAATTGACACCGGAAGAAGCGCAGCCGGCTTTCGACTTCAGGTGATTGACGATGACAGAGAACTTGGCGCCGTTGAGCGCCTTGAAGGTTTGCGCCATCGGCGGACGGTGGTTGACGCTGTTACCGTCCGAGAGGGCGCCACCGACCAGTGCAACGCTGGCTGGTTTGTAGATCATGGCAACGCGGATGGCATCGGTGCCGGTGGCAGGCGGCGCAGGTACATAAGCGTAGACCGGGAAACCGATGCGGCCATTCAACTGCTGCACCAGGTAATCCACAGCAGTGTCGGCATTGTTCTGGATTTCCATCAGGCCGACCACGTCCGCGTCCAGGGCCACCAGTTCGCTGACGATCTTGTCGCGCTGGCGAATGAACTCAGGCATGTTGTCCGCACCGCGGCAATTCAACCTGCTCGGCGCATTGGTGCCTTCGGTGCAGGTCTTGTTGGTCGCCGTCGGATTCCACGCATCGGCACCATCGAGGAAGGTCGTGAAGAAATTGAGCACGTTGGCCGAAGCGACTTTCAGGCCTGCAGCAGGCAGCGCTGGTGCCGCCAGACGCACATTGGTGCGCGAGATCATCGGCGGCGTGGTCGGCTGGATCTTGAATCCAGCGCCACTACCGGTCGAACCGTAGTCGATCACGCCAACCAGGCCGGTAACGGTGTCGCCGGCACGGACGGTGTTGTTCTCCCCAAGGTAAGGCGTGGTTGTCGGCCTGACGAAAACGCCGTCATCCAGGGTCAGCTCGTTGGTAGCGTTGGCTGCCGCCATCGCGATCGCCTCTGGCGTCCCCGGACGGAAACGGTTGGTTGCCGTTTCGCGACGGCCGTTCGACAGCGTCAGCTCACCGCGCTCGCCCAGGTAGCTGGTCTGGTTGATGGTCAGGCTGTTGTTGATGCTGACCAGCATGGATTCCATGCGCGGCAGATCGGCGTTGGAAGCAAAGTCGATATTGGTCGGGGTGACGCTGACTCCGGTGGCGAGCACCGTCGTGGCAATGACGTCCTTCATTTCCGTGTAGGTGCGCGGCGCGCCGCTAGGACGGTATTCCGTAATGGTGCCCTGCACTTCCACCAAATTGCCTACGGCGACAGTCGGCGCGGTGCTGGTGAAAATGAACAGTGCGTCCGAGGTCGATGGATTGCCATCGCCGGCCGCGTCCTGCAGGAAATAGCCGTTCGTTACCTTGTGCGTCACGACACCACTGGTGGTCATGAGCAAGGTATTGAAGGGGCTGGTTGCGCCGGTACCCTGGATCTCCATGATGCTGGCGCGGCCGCCGACGGCCACGTTGACCGTGCAGCTCGCTTCCTGCGCATCGCCATTGGTGAACTTGACGGTGACCGCATGCAAACCCGGCGCCATGGCGGCGTCGGCCGTCAGGGTGGCCGAACCGCTATGGCCGTTTGGCGACACGGCCAGGCTGCCCAGGCTGATGCCGGTCACCGGGGCGCTGGTGATCATTGCGCCATTCATGACGCTGTCGGTGTCGGAAGCGGACAGGGTCGCGCTAGCGGCAAGGCCTTCCGGGCGCATCAGGCTGGCCGGGCAGGAAGTGACGATGGGCTGGGCGACAGGTACGACGGGACCGCACAGGTTGCGTGGCGAGTCGCTGGTGCGAGGCGCAGGCGTGCCGGTCGCAAAATCGGTAGGGTTGCTATCCGTGTCCGTGCAGCCGCCGTTGGCACGGAACAGCGCCAACGTGGTGGATGCTGCCGGAGATGGGCCGGTCCCCTCGAAACCAGTTGCCGAAGTTCCGAAGCCGATCATGTCAACCACATTGGCAGTGACAGGTGTAATGGTTGCCAGGGTGACGTTGTCGTTGACAAGTGCCAGACGCCCCGTGGTGCCGGACATATTTAACGCACCGCTGCTTGGAACGACGACTGGTGTTGGCAAAGCCGGCTGTGCTGTGCCACTGCCTTGCATCTGCACCAGCACATACTGGCCAGGTTCTACAGTAAAGGTCGGCAATACAGCCTTGCCGGTCCATGGATTGGCCGCTGCTGCGTACTGCAGGGTCCAGCCAGTCGCGGTCACTGCCGTACCACCGCGGTTGAAGATTTCGACATAGTCGGCTCTGTAAACGGATCCGCCGTTACCACCGGCGCCATACAACTGGCTGATCACAAGGTTCGGGGACACGGCCATGGCGGGCGCAGATAGGCCTGCCAGCAGCGCGGCAAGCACGGTAAGCTTGCCGGGTGCGTGAATCGTAGCTACGAGCTTTTTCATCGAAAAATCCTGAAGTAAGAAATGGTAGAGAAACGGTAAAGAAACGGTATTGTAGAGATGGCTACGTTGCTCAGTGCGTTTTGTTGGCAAAAAGCATTGGAATATAACAATTTTGATATTAGTGGCAGCAAGTGACACCGTGATGACGTCACATTGATCCGAACGGATCAATGCTGCGGCGGCCGGGAGGAATCAGCGGCGCTGATAGGGGGCGGCCAGGGGTTCGCCGATGAACACGCCTTGAGCCGGCCAGGCCACGCTGCGCCAATAGGCTTCGATCGCGCTGCTGCCGCCAATGTAGTGTTTTAACAACACCGAGGGATGGGGGAACTTCTGCCAATGGTTGCACGGCTCGCTGACCGTGCCGTAACTGGCGGTGGCGCCGGCTTGCAGCCAGCGCAGGCTGCTCATATGGCCGCTGCCGTTCAGGTCGCCGCCGTAGGAAGTCAGGTGGTCGGCCAGCGCGCCGGGCAGGAAGCCCAGGGTGTCGAGCTTGTCGACCTTTGCCATGCCGGTCTGGTAGACGATGATGTCCTGGGCGCCGTCGAGGGCGTCGGTGTGAAGATTCTTGACGGTCAGCTTGCGCGAAGCCAGCGTGGCGGGCCGGGGAAACAGCTTCACTCGGGCATTGCGGGCCTGCTCGGATGTGGCCAGGTAGTAGGCGGTGGCAGGCGATACGCGAAAGCCGGCCGCCACGCCGCGGTCGATCAAGGCCTTGGCCTCGTCAACCGAACCGGTCGGCATCAGCATCGACAGGCGCAGGCCGACATCCTTGAACGGCTGCGCCGACAGCGAATTGAAGTAGGCGCTGGGACGCCCTGCCGCGCAGGTGCTGCTGCACTGCTTCGCATCGTGGCCCAGCGTGAAGGCGGCGGTGATGCCGTTGCATTCGACCGCATACGGCGCGGTCCAGACCATCAGCACGGCATCGATGCCGGGTCCCAGGCGGCTGTCGATCGTTTGACGCAGGCGCGCAAAGTCGGCGGCGGACAGGCGCTGCGGCTTGCCGGGGATATTCACATGAACGATATTTGCTGGTGGGATATTGCGCGCGCGGCGATAGTACTCGCCGATTTCGACACTGTTGGGCTCTGCATCGTTGATGACGATGGCCAACTGGGCCGGCGACATCTGCGCGTGTGCTGGCAGCATGAACAGCAACAGCAGGACAACTTGCAGCAGCATGAAGACCCCGTTCGGCGCGTGGAGTGCGCCCATGCTGGGCGCAAAAAAAAACGGAAGCCTTAGCTTCCGTTGTCGATCATACCGGCCTTTGGCCGCGCCGGATGTTCAGTTAACGTTGCTGGACAAGCTGCTCGCATTCGAGGGCCGCATGGCCGACGGTGTCTTCGCAGCCAGGGCTCTGCACGACGCCGGCGCGCTTGTTGTCGGCGATGCGTGCTTCCTTCTCGACTTGCTCGGCGTGGCGGCGATTCATTTCGATGGAAAACGACTGTTCAAAATCGGCAGTGCGTTCGGCTTCGGCCATGGCGGCGCTGTCGGACACGATGGTGCCTTGCGAGGACAGGGAAGCTTGCGCCGGCGGCTGGACAAAACCGGCCGGCTCGACGGTGTAGTCGGCGCCACAGGCGGTCAAAAACAGGACTGCGCAGGAAACGATCAGGCGGGACATCAATGGATACATGACTGCTTACTCCGATGAACTTTCATTAGAGTAGATTATATACGCACGGAAACTGTTTTTTCACGGAAATTTAAGTTGCGTCATGAAACCTCAATCTCATATTGAATTTTCACAGAGGATAATAAAATTTAAACGAAGATGTGACAATTTATGTTATTGCCACGCAAAAACTCAGACAAAGTGTTACTCAGAGGCGACAAAAATCCTGCCGAAATATGCAAGTCAGATAACGTCGACAACAGATCAAAATGTCAATTTTTCAGATGAATCTGGGAAACAAAAATAGAAGTGGGGCACAAAGTAAATACTTGAATGGATGCCATTTTGACATTACACTTGTCGGTTGCACAATACTGACAAGTGACCTCCCATGTTCTTCGCTCATTCCAAGCGTGCCGTAGGCGCCCTCCTTCTCTTGGCTATCTCTCTATGGTCGCTCAGCGCATTCGCAGAGGAGCAAGATTTCAAGCCAAACATGTATTTTGAAAACAACTTGGGACGCTGGACAGACCTGGGAGCTGCCGAATCTGCATTGCGCGCAAATTTTGCCCAAACAACATACGCCGCCTATTTTGACGTGACCGGCCTCGTTCCGATTGGTACCAGCTCGCTCAATGGCCAACACGTAGCCTATAGCCTGTCGTACACGGCCAACTCCTTGCATCCCGAGCCACGTCCGAGTGGGGCCTCCCAATACAGTTCGATACAGCGCAAAGCCGAGTGCGCGTTAGGAATGACAAAGGTCGACAGTACACCGTCAGGCTACGAAGGGACGACAGTATGCAAGCGCACTCCCCCTTGCTGCAAGTCCTTCGGCAACCCCATTACGGTTAGCGGGGTCAAGATTCAAGAAGAAATCGACTATGCCGGCGCCGGCTTGTTGATGTTCAAACGGATCTACAGGAGTGACCGCATGGGATGGATCCATAACTACCAATTTGCGGGAGTCAATACAGGCGCGCTGACCGAAGCCCAATACGACCAGGAATTCACTGAATGCATCGTGGGGGTAGGGGTGGTCACCGGTCTTCAGAAATGCTATATGCGCACAACGATCTATCGCCGGGTTCCCGGAGCCAGCACCAATGAATTTTTTGTCTCCCGGCCAGGCGGACACACGACCGTATTCAAGGGCGTCGATTACCTTCCTCCTGTCGATGTGCAAGATCGCCTTAAACGGATACTCGACGCGAATGGCCAGGTGACTGAATGGCAGGTTTACAACGCCCAGGACGACCGCACCGAAGTATTTAATACGACCGGCAAGTTGACCAGCATAAGGATGCGGAATGGGCAAACATTGACCTTGACTTATTCTGATGTGAACACACCAGTCCTGATCGCACCCATGCCGGGCCTGCTAATTAAGGTCAGCGATTCGACTGGAGGGGAACTGAACTTTATTTACAACGAAAGCGGCTTGATGAAAGCGCTTATCGATCCTGCCGGCGAGCGCATTGAGTACGCCTACGAAGAGGCAAGCGCTATGGCCCCCGGTGGGCCTTGGACTGGCCACCTTACGTCAGTTACCTATCAGGACGGCAAGCGCCGCGTCTATTGGTACAGCGAACCGGACAAGGTTGCGGGCACAGTGCAACCGTTTCTTCTGACCGGCATAAGCGACGAGGAAGGCAACCGCTATGCGACCTACGAATACGACGAACAGGCCCGCGGCATCTCGACAGAACATGCCGGCGGTGTCGAAAAATATAGGTTCACCTATTCGACTTCCGGTTTCACGACGATCACCGACCCGCTGAACATCACTAGAATCAGCAATTTCTCGAACGTTGTCGGTGCCAATCGTTCCAGCGGAGAGACCATGATAGTCAATGGCATCACGATAGGCCGCACAACCGAATACGATTCCAACGGCAACGTCAACAAGTCGCGTGACTACGCCGGCACCCTGACAACCTACGAATACGACCTGATGCGCAATCTTGAAACCAAGCGCACGGAAGGCAGCTACAGCCGCACCATCAGCACCGAATGGCATCCGACCGAGCGCCTCGTAGCGCGCGTGGCCGAACCGAAACGCATCACGACGTTCACGCATTTCCCGAGTGGCCTGGTCAACACGAAAACGGTGCAAGCGACCACGGACGAGGATGGCGCCAGCGGATTTGCGGCGACAAAAACCGGCACACCGCGAACCTGGACCTATGCCTACAACGGCAGCGGAAGAATCCTCACGATCACCGGCCCGCGCACAGACGTGCTCGACCTCACCACCTTCGAATACGACACCAAGAACAACCTGATCTCCGTGACCAATGCGGTCGGCCACAAAACCACCCTGTCCGACTATGACGCCCACGGCCGCGCGCGCCGCATCACCGATCCGAACAACGTCATCACCAACATCAGCTACAGCCCGCGCGGCTGGATGATGCAGCAGGAAGTCAAGAACGGCACCCTGGTCCAGAAAACCATCTACGACCGTGACGGCATGGGCCAGTTAAAGCGTGTCACGTTCCCCGATGGGAGCTACATCAGCTACACCTACGACGCCGCGCATCGGCTGACGGACATTACCGATTCCGTCGGAAACAATGTCCACTACACGCTCGACAACAAGGGTAATCGCCTGGAAGAACTGACCAGGGACCCTGGCGGGGCGCTGACCAGAAAAATCACCAGGGTGTACAACGCCTTGAGCCGTCTTGAACAAGTAACCGGGGGCACGCAATGATCCGCCTGCAAACAAGCCGCGCCGTCGCCAGCGCCCTGTGCTTCCTGTTCGGCGCGCTGTACAGCCACGCCGTTTCGGCGCAAACACCACAGAACACGACACTAACGTTTGAATACGACCTGGAAGGCAACGTCAAGAAAGTGACGAATGCCCTTGCACATGTGACCACGTATAACTATGACAACCTGTACCGCCGCACAAGCGAGACAGACGCCAAAAACGGCATCACACGCTACAAATACGATGGCCTGGACCAGTTGACGGAAGTGAAGGATGCGCGTTTAAAAGTGACGACTTATTCCGTAAACGGTCATGGCAATCTGATCCAGACCGTCAGCGGCGATACCGGCACCACTGACGCCACCTACGATGAAGTCGGCAACATGCTCACCAGCATCGACGCCAAGCAGCAGCGCACCGCGTTCAAGTACGACGCCATCAACCGCGTCACGCTGATCACGTATCACGACAACAGCACGGTGACCTACGTGTACGACCAGGGCCCCAACGCCATCGGCCGCCAGAGCCAGGTGACCGATGCCAGCGGCACGACGCAGTACGCCTACGACCCGCTGGGCCGCATGACGTCCGAAACCCGCACCATAGCCGGCGCGGCCTACACCACCGGCTACCGCTTCGACAGCCATGGCCGCCTGGCGGGCATGACTTATCCAAGCGGGCGCAGCATCGATTACGTGTTTGACGCAATGGGCCGCATCAGCCAGGTCAGCACCACGAAAAACGGCACCGCCACGCCCCTGCTGACCCAGGTCAGCTACCAGCCCTTCGGCCCCGTCAAGTCGGTCACCTTCGGCAACGGCCGCACCCAGGCGCGTGAATACGACCTGGACGGGCGCATGGCAAGCTTCACGCTGTCCGCGCAGACCATGGCCGTCACCTACGACGCCGCCAGCCGCATCAAGGGCATCGTCGACGCCGCCAACCCTGCCAACGGCAACACCTACGACTACGACGTCCTGGACCGCCTGACCAACGTGGCCACGCCCTTCTCCGCGCAAACTTACGACTATGACGCCGTGGGCAACCGCACCCAGAAGGTCAACAACAGCACCACGACAAACTACCACTACGAAGGCAGCGGCAACCGACTGACCAGGATCGGCAGCCAGCACATTCCCACCGACGCCAACGGCAGCATCACCGACAAGGGCAACGCCACCTTCACCTACGACGTGCGCGGGCGCATGGTCGCGGCCAACACGGCCATCGGCCTTGTGCGCTACACGCTCAATAGTGCCGGCCAGCGGGTGCGCAAGGAAACACCGACCGAATCGACCGTGTTCCATTACGATTTTGGCGGCAAGCTGATCGCGGAATCGACGACGGCAGGCGGCAACACAAGCACGCAGGAATACGTGTTCCTGGGCGACATGCCAGTGGCGGTACTCAAATGAACAACTTGAGCCACTTCCCCATTGTCCACAACACCCCTGACACACCGACGGAGCACCACGTGGTAAAACGCATCCTGGCCGGCCTGCTGGCCGCCACTTTCATGGTTGGCGCACAGGCCGCCAACGTCGCCCCGACGGTGGCGATGACCGCGCCTGCCGCCAACGCTACCTTCATCGGTCCGGCGAGCATGACCCTGAGCGCCAGCGCTGCGGACAGCGACGGCACCATCACCAAGGTCGTCTTCTACAGAGGCGCCACCCTGATCGGCACCGTCACGACGGCGCCGTACAATTTCAACTGGAACAATGTCGCTGCGGGCACCTACAGCATCACCAGCAAGGCAACCGACAACCTGGGCGCAGTCACCACGTCGGCCCCGCTGACCGTGACTGTCAATCCGAACGTGCTGCCAAGTGTGGCCCTCACCGCACCTGCTGCCGGCGCCAACTTCATTGCGCCTGCCACCGTGGCCATGTCGGCAACGGCGTCCGACTCGGACGGCAGCATCGCAAAGGTTGCCTACTATCGCGATGCAACGCTGATCGGTTCATCGACCACCGCGCCTTACCTGGTCAACTGGACCAACGCACCCGCAGGTACCTACAGCGTTACTGCACGGGCAACGGATGACAAAGGGGGTGTAACGACTTCGGCCGCCGTGCCGGTGCTGGTGAAAGTCAACGAACTGCCATCGGTTGCCATCACCACGCCAGCGAGCAACGCGACATTTGCGGCGCCGGGCTTTGTGCCGCTGAAGGCAAGCGCCTCGGACACCGACGGCACGATCAGCAAGGTGGTCTACTTCAACGGCGCCACCCAGCTTGGTACCACGACGCTGGCACCTTACGCCTATAGCTGGAGCAACGTTGCCGTTGGCACTTACAACGTCACCGCAAAGGCGTACGACAACAAGGGTGGAATCACGACGTCGGCGCCAGTTACCGTCGTCGTCAACGCAAACGTTCCGCCAACGGCAGTGCTGACTGGGCCTGCCGACAACGCGACGTTTGTCGCACCGGGCACCATCACACTCAGCGCCAGCGCCGCCGACAGCGACGGCACGGTGACCAAGGTGGTGTTCTACCGGGGCGGCACGACGACCCTCGGCACCGTTACCACGGCGCCGTACAACTTCAGTTGGTCGAACGTGGCTGCCGGCACCTACACCATTACCGCGAAGTCCACCGACGACAAGGGTGCGGTGACGACCTCCGCGCCCATCACCGTGACTGTCGTGCCGAACGTGGTGCCGACCGTCAGCGTTACCGCGCCGGTAAACAACGCGACCTACTACGCGCCAGCCACGGTGACCTTGACTGCCAGTGCTGCGGACAGCGATGGCACTGTCTCCAAGGTTGATTTTTACCGGGCGACCACCTTGATCGGCACGGCGACCAGCGCGCCGTATACCGTCACCTGGTCCAATGCCGCAGCGGGGACCTACAGTGTCACCGCGAAAGCGACGGACGACAAGAATGGCACCAAGACGTCGACGGCGATCACGGTCAAAGTCTTGGCAGCCCCGGTGCCGACGGTGGCCATTGCCTCTCCTGCTAACAATGCCAGCTATTTTGCGCCGGCACAGGTTACCTTGACGTCCACGGCGGCAGTCAGTGGCGACAGCATCAGCAAGGTGGAGTACTACATTGGTGGCGCCCTGGTTGGAACGGCGACAGCGCCGCCGTACACGGCGACGGTGAACAATCTGGCCGCAGGAAACTACAGCGTGAGCGCGAAGGCCATCGGCGTCCTGGGCGGGAGCGCGACGTCTGCCGCAATCAACCTGGTCGTCAACACGAATGCTGCGCCGGCAGTGAGCCTGGCGCTTGATTCAGTGACCGCAAGCGCGCCGGCCACGGTGACGCTTACTGCCACCGCAAGCGACAGCGACGGCAGCATCAGCAAGGTGGAGTTCTACAACGGCGAAACACTGCTGGCAACCCGCACCCAGGCGCCATATGCTTTTACCTGGAGCGATGTCGTTGCGGGAACGTATAGCCTCACTGCCAGGGCGACGGACGACCGCAATCTGACGACGCAGTCCGACGCAAGGTCGCTGACTGTGACTGCGCCGGCGCCGGCCGGGGGACAGGTCTACTACGTGCTGAGCGACCAGATCAACACGGCGCGGGAGATCATCAACGGGGCAGGAACGAAAGTGTGGGAGGCAGATTCGGAGCCGTTTGGTGCAAATCCGCCCAACGAGAACCCTGCGGGTCTTGGACAGTTCACGTACAACCTGCGTTTTCCTGGGCAGTATGCGGATAAGGAAACTGGATTACACTACAACTACTATCGCGACTATGATCCGCAGACCGGCAGATACGTGCAGAGCGACCCGATTGGACTCGGCGGTGGTATCAATACCTATGGGTATGTACACGCAAATCCAGTGAGCTTTACCGACCCGACGGGTGAACTTGTTCCTGCTGTTGTTGCTGGTGGTATTTGGGCGTATCGCGCGTATCGTGTCTACAGAGTGGCGGACGCGATCGCCAAAGCAGCACGCAATGATCCCAAGGCAAGTAGGCCAGCAACAGGTGAACCGGGCTCAACACATTGGCCCGGAATTAGGCCCGATGGGACCTACGGTGACGGTAGAAAGTATGGTCCTGATGGGCTTCCAGAAATTGATTATGACCACGGACATCCGGGACATCATGGCGGGATCGGCGATCACGTGCATGACTGGGAAAAAGGTGAACGTAGCAAAGATCCTCGCCCTTATAGCCCGGTTCCACGACCACCAACGGCACAACCCCCGAAAGATGGTTGGTGCCCTCCTGAAAAGAAGAGTTGAAGGTTCCCATGCAAGATATATGTAAGTTAGAGTCTGTATCGCTAGCGTGCGAGAGTGATATAACGCATTTCTTGAAGCTCAACCATGGAATGCATGATAGTTGCATTAACTCGTTCACATGGAACAATCCGACCTATGTAGACGCAGCCGGCGCCATGATCTTCGCTGCGGAGAATTTTCCAGGTGCCTCGAACCTCACTGTCTATTTTCAATGTCAGAGTGATGATGGGTTAAGGATAGAAGTCGACTTTATCGGTATTGACAGTCTTGTTTGCCGTGGAATAGGACCTAGCAACGATGGCATTATCTCAAACGTTGAAATTTGCCTAGACGAGCATAACGAAATTATTTTTGTCTGCAATCCGGATGATGACGGGTTCTTCGTAGTGAAGGCGAAGTCAGCCTCGTGGCGAAAGACCAACGAGGCAAAGTCAGTGCCGCCACGCAGCGGCGGGGTCAATCCCGACAAACGTACACGAACGGAGTAGTAAGGCAAGAGTTGGCCGGGCGACGGGGTCAGTTCCGGCAAGTGGACAATCAAGCGGGCGACGGGGGCGACGGGGCCAGGTCTGACATTCGGACACGGCCTCGGCTGCAGGGAGGGGCGACGGGGTCAGTTCCGGCAAGTGGACAATCAAGCGGGCGACGGGGGCGACGGGGCCGGCGACGGGGCCAGGTCTTGGGCGGCGGGGTCACACCCGGCAAACTGACAAATCATCTGCTGCAGGGGTGCGACGCGCCTGAGCGGGATATGAACGGAGCAGTTAGTAGAAAGTTGGCAGCGTCAAAAAAGAAGGCAACCGCCTCCTTTTTTATCAATGGCCTGGTCAGGCGCGCTTGTAGATATCCTCAAAGCGCACGATGTCGTCCTCGCCCAGGTAGCTGCCCGATTGCACTTCGATAATATGCAGCGGCACCTTGCCCGGATTTTCCAGGCGGTGGTTCATGCCGATCGGGATATACGTCGACTCGTTCTCGGACAGCAAGCTGACCTTGTCGCCGCAGGTCACGCGTGCCGTCCCGCTCACTACAACCCAGTGCTCGGCCCGGTGATGGTGCATCTGCAGCGACAGCTTCTCGCCCGGCTTGACCGTGATGCGCTTGACCTGGAAACGGTCGCCCGAATCGATACCTTCATAGTAACCCCACGGACGGTACACCTTGGTGTGGTGCAAATGCTCGGTGCGCTCTTTCGACTTCAGGTGATCGACGATCTGCTTCACGCGCTGCACCTGGTCCTTGTGCGCCACCAGCACCGCGTCCGGCGTTTCCACCACGATCAGGTCCTGCACACCCACCACAGCCACGATGCGGCTTTCGGCGCGCACCAGCGAATTGCTCACGCCATCCAGATACACATCGCCGCGCTGGACATTGCCGTCGCCGTCGCCGTGTTGTACTTGCCACAGCGCCGACCACGACCCCACGTCGCTCCAGCCGATGTCGGCCGGCACCACCACCGCGTGGCTGGTGCGTTCCATGACGGCGTAATCGATCGAATCCGACGGGCACAGCGTGAACGAGGCTTCGTCCAGGCGGCAGAAGTCCAGGTCGCGGTAACCCAGGCGCACCGCCGCTTCGGCTGCGGCGGCAATGGCTGGCGCAAATGCGGTCAGTTCATTCAGGTAACGCTCGGCGCGAAACAGGAACATGCCGCTGTTCCAGTAGTAGCCGCCATCGTCCAGGAAAGCCTGGGCCGTATCGCGGTCCGGCTTTTCGACAAAGCGGTCCACCTGGTAGCAGTGTTCGCTGCCTTCAGCTGCTGCGCCGCGGTGGATGTAGCCATAGCCGGTTTCCGGCGCCTGCGGCACGATGCCGAAGGTGGCCAGGGCGCCGCCCTCCACCATCTTGGCAGCTTCCGCGACCGCAGCGGCAAATGCTTCCTTGTTTTCAATGACATGGTCGGCCGGCAGCACCAGCATGACCGCTTCCGGATCGATTGCCAGCAGGTAGTTGGCGGCGGCGGCCACGGCCGGCGCGGTGTTGCGGCCCACGTGCTCGAGCAGGATGCCCAGCGGCGTGACGTTAATTTCGCGCAGCTGTTCCGCCACCAGGAAACGGTGCTCATTGCCGCATACGACCAGCGGCGCCATCAGTTCAGGCCAGCCGGCCACGCGCAGGACGGTGTCCTGCAGCATCGTCTTGTCTGTCACCAGGGGCAGCAGTTGCTTGGGCATGACGGCGCGCGATAGCGGCCACAAGCGCGTGCCGGCACCACCGGACAGGATGACTGGGTAAATTTTCATGTGCTCTTTCAGTTCTTATTTGCTTGGTTCAATTGCTAATTCTGTTCGCCGGCTTTGGCGCCGGTCTCGGGCGTTGGCCCATTCGTCGGGGGCGCAGTCGGAAACGTGCTTCATCTCCCCTGCCCGGTCGACACTGTAATCCTTATACACAATCATTTCATGCAAATTTACATCGTGCAACACCCTTGTGTATTCAAACAAGACACTGCGCACAATGGTGGCGCCGGCGCAGATGTGGCTGCCGTGGCCGATCCAGCTCGGTCCGGTAATGGTCACGCCCGCTTCGATCCGGGTGCCGGAACCGATATACACCGGGCCGGTGATGGTCGTGCCTTCCCAGTCGATTTGCGTATTCAAGCCCACCCACAAGCCTTCTTCGACCTGGATGCCGGGCACGTCGAGGTGGGCCACTTCGCCCAGCAGCACGTTCTGCAGCACTTCCCAGTAGTCGGACACGGTGCCGATATCGATCCAGTTGAAGGCACGCGCCTGGGCATAGAAAGGCAAGCCGCGTTCGGCCAGCAGCGGAAACAGTTGCGAACCGATGTCGAAGGCGCAATCGGTGGGAATGAGGTCGAGCACGGCCGGCTCGAAGATATAAATACCGGTGCTGATGAAGTTGGACTTGGCGTCGGCCTGGGCCGGTTTTTCCTGGAATTCGCGAATGCGCCCGTCGGGGTCGCTGACCACCACCCCGTACGAGGACACCTTGTCCCACGGCACTTCGCGCGTGATGACGGACGCCAGCGCGCCCTTGCGGCGGTGCTCGAACAGGGCCGACTTCAGGTCCAGGTCGATCAGGGCGTCGCCGCACAGCACGATCGTGGTTTCGTCGAAGAATCCGCCGAATTCCTGGATTTTCTTCATGCCGCCGGCCGAGCCGATCGGCTGGGGCACGACTTCGCCTTCGTCGTTGGTATAGCCTTCGAAGGAATAGCCGATCTGCACGCCGAACTGGTGGCCTTCGCCGAAATATTCCTCGATCTTTTCGTGCAGGTAACTGACATTGACCATGATTTCGGTCACGCCATGCTTGGCCAGGTATTCCACCAGGTAAGCCATCACCGGCTTGCCCAGGATGGGAATCATGGGCTTGGGCAAGTCATAGGTCAGTGGACGGACGCGGGTGCCTTTTCCCGCAGCCAAAATCATCGCTTTCATGGGCGTCTTCCTTGAACGTTATCTGGGCTGGGATTGCCAGCGCCATGCATCGGCGCACATTTGCGCGATACCGCGCTCGGCTTTCCAGCCCAGTTCGCTTTCGGCGAGACTGGGGTCGGCATAGCACGCGGCGATATCACCCGGACGGCGTGCAACAATTTGATAAGGAACTGGTTTGCCGCTGGCGCTTTCGAAGGCGCGCACCATCTCCAGCACGCTGTTACCTCGTCCGGTGCCCAGATTGTACGTAACTACGCCCGGGGCTGTCGCCAGCTTGCTTAAGGTTTTGACATGCCCGATCGCGAGGTCGACCACGTGGATGTAATCGCGCACGCCGGTACCGTCCGGGGTCGGGTAATCGCCGCCGAATACCGACAGTTGCTCGCGCTTGCCTTCGGCCACCTGGGCCACGTAGGGCAGCAGGTTGTTCGGGATGCCGCTCGGTTCCTCACCGATCAGCCCGCTTTCGTGGGCGCCCACCGGATTGAAATAGCGCAGCAGCGCAATGCGCCAGGAGGGATCGGACACGGCCAGGTCGCGCAGCATCTCTTCCACCATCAGCTTGCTGCGGCCATAGGGATTGGTGGCCGACAGCGGGAAATGTTCGCGGATCGGCACCGTGGCCGGGTCGCCGTACACCGTGGCCGACGAACTGAACACCAGCGTCTTGACATCATGCGCGTGCATGGTTTCGAACAGCACCAGGCTGCCATGGACATTGTTGTCGTAATAGCGCAGCGGCTGGTCCACCGATTCGCCCACCGCCTTCAGGCCGGCGAAATGCATCACGGCGTCGAAGTCGTGCGCGGAAAAGACCGCATCCATGGCTTCGCGGTCGCGGATATCGCTTTCGATGAACATCATCGGCTGTTCCGCGATGCGGGCGACGCGGTCGAGCACGCTGCGACTGCTGTTCGACAGGTTGTCGATGGCAATCGGTTCGTGCCCGGCCTTGATCAGCTCGACGCAGGTATGCGAGCCGATATAGCCCAGTCCGCCAGTGACGAGAATTCTCATGCCACCCTCCCTGCCAACATCACAGGCGCCATACCTTGATGCCGGCCTCGCGCAATTGTTCGGCATCGAAGCAGGCCTTGACGTCGATGAAGCAACCGCCCTTGACCAGCTTCTTCTGGAAATCTTCGATCGAGGTGTCGCACAGCTGCTTGTGCGACACGGCCGCCACGATCGCATCGGCGCGCGGCAAGTCGTCCCACGACACCAGCTTGACGCCGTATTCGTGCATGGCTTCTTCCGGATCGGCATACGGGTCGTGCACGAACACTTCCACGCCGAAGGAAGTCAGCTCGGCGATCACGTCGGCCACCTTGGAATTGCGCAAGTCGGCGCAGTTTTCCTTGAAGGTCAGGCCCAGCACATTGACCTTGGCGCCCTTGATGTAGCTGCCGGCGGCAATCATGTTCTTGATGGTCTGCTCGGCGATGAACTTGGCCATGCCGTCATTGATGCGGCGCCCTGCCAGGATCACTTGCGGGTGGTAGCCCAGCATGTCGGCCTTGTGGGTCAGGTAGTAAGGGTCGACGCCGATGCAGTGGCCGCCCACCAGGCCCGGGCTGAACTTGAGGAAGTTCCATTTGGTGCCGGCAGCTTTCAGCACTTCGGACGTATCGATGCCGATCTTGTCGAAGATGATGGCCAGCTCGTTCATCAGGGCGATGTTCAGGTCGCGCTGGGTGTTTTCGATGACCTTGCAGGCTTCGGCCGCCTTGATGCTCGAGCAGCGGTGCACGCCGGGGATGACGATTTTTTCGTACATCTGCGCCACTTTTTCCAGCGTTTCCGGGGTATCGCCGGCCACCACTTTCAGGATCGTGGTCAGGGTGTGGTCCTTGTCGCCCGGATTGATGCGCTCCGGCGAGTAGCCGACGAAGAAGTCATCTTTCCACTTCATGCCCGACGCTTTTTCCAGTTCCGGGATGCACACTTCCTCGGTCGCGCCCGGGTAGACGGTCGATTCATAGACGACGGTGGCGCCGCGCTTCAGGTATTTGCCGACGAAGCGGCTGGCGCTGATCAGGGGGCCGAAATCGGGATTGTGGGCAATGTCGACCGGGGTCGGCACGGCCACTATGATCATGTCGGCGTCGCGCAGGCGTTCCGGATCGGCGGTGTATTCGGTGTGCACGGCCAGGGCCATGTGCTCGTCGGACAATTCGCGCGAGGGGTCGACGCCGCGCAGGCAGGATTCGACTTTCGGCACCGCGATATCGAAGCCAATGGTTTTACCGTGCCGGCCGAATTCGACCGCGAGGGGGAGTCCGACGTAGCCGAGACCAATGACGCCAATAGTACTCATTCAATCACCTTATTTAAGAGTTGGAAGCAGGCTTGGCAGCGCCCGCCGCTTCCTTGAGGAACAACCAGATAAATGCCATATCGTCGATGAAGTACCGCTTGAACATGCGGCGCGGTTCCTGCAGGAAGCGGTAGAACCATTCCAGGCCCGACTTCTGCATCCACAGCGGCGCCCGCTTGACGCGGCCCACGGCCACGTCAAAGGTGCCGCCCACGCCCATGGCAAACGGGATCTTCATCTGTTCCTGGTACTGGCCCAGGAAATGTTCTTTTTTCGGCGAGCTGATGGCCACGAACAGCAGGTCGGCTTTGGCGGCGGCAATCTGCGACACCACGCCCGCTTCTTCTTCGGGTTTCCAGTAGCCATTGCGGTAGCCGGCGATCGTCAGGCCGCGGTACTTCTGTTCGTAGGTGGACTTGACGCCGGCCACCACTTCTTCGCGCGCGCCCAGCAGGAACACGCGCCAGCCCTGCTGCGCGGCGCGTTCCATCAGCGACTCGAACAGGTCGACGCCGGCCACGCGTTCCTTGAGCGGCTTGCCCAGCAGGCGCGCCGCCCACACCACCGGCATGCCGTCCACATTGATCAGCGCGCAGTCATTGATGATGCGGCGCAGTTCGGGGTCGCGGCTGGCCTTGACCAGCTTGTCCACATTGACCACCACGTGCTGGTGCGGACGGCCGGAGGCAATGAAACCGGCGACCTTGCTGACGGTTTCGTCCATGGTCAGGTTGTCCATCTGACAGCCCATCATGGTAATGCGCTCCATTACGCAAGTTCCCTGGCCAGCACGGCCACGATGCGTTCGGCCGCCTTGCCATCCCACAGGTGGGGACGGCGGCCCTGCTTGCCTTCGCCGCGCAGCACTTTCCTGGCTTCGGCCACGATGCGCACCGGGTCGGTACCCACCAGCACGTTCGAGCCTTCATCGACCGTCACCGGACGTTCGGTGTTTTCACGGATGGTGATGCAAGGCACGCCCAGGGCGGTGGTTTCTTCCTGCAAGCCGCCGCTGTCGGTCAGCACGACCGCCGCGTCTTTCCACAGGTTCAGGAAAGCCATATAGGCTTGCGGGCCAACCAGGGTGATGTTGGGGCCCAGGTCGATGCCGAAGCTGGCCAGGTTGGCGCGCGTGCGCGGGTGCACCGGGAAGATCAGCGGCAGTTCGGCCGCGATGTCCTTCAGGGCGCCGCCTATGCGACCCATCATGGCGGCATCGTCCACATTGCTGGGACGGTGCAGCGTGACCACGCCGTAGCGGCCGCCGTTTTCGGTGCTGGCGGCCTTGAAGGCGGCGGTCTCGAAACCGGAGGTGTCGGTCTTGTCCAGTTTTTCAGCCTGGAACAGGGCATTGTCGACCATGACGTGGCCCACGTAATGGATGGCCGAATCGGCCTTCCCTTCGCGCTGCAAATGCTTGACGGCCGACGGTTCGGTGACGAAGAACCAGTCGGTGATGCTGTCGGTCACCAGGCGGTTGATTTCTTCGGGCATGGTCATGTCGCCGCTGCGCAGGCCGGCTTCGACGTGGGCCACGGGAATGTTCAATTTCTTGGCCGAGATCGAGCACGCCAGGGTCGAGTTGACGTCGCCCACCACCAGCACGGCGGCGGGACGCTCGGCGATGCACAGTTCTTCGAACGCGACCATGATTTTCGCCGTTTGCGCGGCGTGGCTGCCACCGCCCGCACCCATGAAGATGTCGGGCTGGGGGATGCCGAGTTCTTCGAAGAAGACCTCGTTCATGTCACGGTCGTAATGCTGGCCCGTATGGATGATTTTAAAAGTCAGCGCGTCCTGCGCTTGCAGCGCGCGCACGATGGGCGCGATCTTCATGAAGTTCGGCCGGGCACCAGCAACGAGATAGATCAGAGGCATAATCATCCGAGTTTATCAAAACAGCAATTATAGAGCGAAATGAAGGGTTTGTTGACTTAACAGGCAACCGGATCGCTGAAGGCGAGTGCAACTTTTTCCACACGCATCACGAAGCGGTGCTTTCCATTCTTGGTGGCAACAAAAGGACGGTTGACGGCGAAACTGACGGTCTGGAACGCCAGGGCGGCGCGGATGCGGTCCAGGTAAGGGGGATGGGAAAACGCGGCGTCCGTGCAATGCACGATGACCAGCAGCTCGGCATGGTCGTAAATGACCTGGAATTCGCTGATGCGCTGGTCCTCGCGAAACAAATGGGTGAAGAATTCGGAATGCACGGCGTTGCCGGCCTGGTCCTCCACCAGGTCGTTGGCGCGGCCCACCACGGCCTGGATCAACGGAAAGCCGCGCCCGCAGGCGCAGGGTGTGGCGGCCATGGTCACCAGGTCGCCGGTATCGTAGCGCGGCAGGAAGAAGGCGTCGTTCGACAAGTCGGTCGATACCAGGCGCCCGCCGTCGAGCACCTCGAAATAGGAACGCTCGGTGATCAGGTGGAAGCCGTCGCGGCGCTCGCATTCGTAGGCCGACACGCCGGCATCGTTGCAGCCGTACTGGCTGTAGCAGGGCACGCCGAAGGCTTGTTCGATGGTGGCGCGCATCGCCGGGCTCAGCACTTCAGCGGTGCACACCACGCCGCGCAGCGCGAATTGCGGACGCGCCGCCTGCCTGAGCAAATGCAGCGCCAGCTGGTGGATGGCCGAGGCGTAGCCGTACAGCAGGCGGCAGCGGCCTTGCGCGATGCCGGCGGCGTAGCTGTCGAGCTTGTCGGCCGACATGTCGAACGCGGAAAACATGCGCACGTTCATCAGCTTGTAATAGATTTTCTGCTTGTAGCCGCTGCCGAACAGGGCGGTGCCGGCAATGAAGGCCACCGGTTCGCCCAGGCGGTAGCCAGCCACGCGCCAGCTCAGCAAGATGGCCGCCCACAGGTAGGACTGGGCTTCCACCCCGGTGGCGTAGACGAAAGGCTCGCCCGTGGAGCCGCCCGTTTTCTTGCGCAGCACCTTGCCGCTGTAGGCGCGGTTGACCAGTTGCTCGCGGTGCGTATTGGCGAAGGCCTTGTCGATCACGGGAAATTGCGCGAAACCGGCATAGCCAGCGTACAGCGGACTTTGCCGGCGCACCAGCGCAACATAGTTGTCCAGGCGCGCGCCCTGGCGTTGGCGCAGCGCGGCGGCGGGCGCGAACTGCAGCGCTTCCAGGTCGCGCAGCAGCGCCACCGAGCGGGTACCCCTGGCCAGGTCGATCAGGCCAAAACGGACTCTGCCTGCCACCCGTTGCAATACAGAACCGTTACCCCGCATCAGTTTCCCTCATGGCTATTGCACCGTCACATCGGCATCGGTCACGGTGATGACGCGACCGCCCACCGTAATCGTAGCACCGGCACTGCCAAAGACGATGTTCTCTTTGGCGGTCTGACAATTGGCGCGCAGCACCGCGACGAACAGGCCGCGCGTCTTGCGCGTGTAGTAGATGAACTTGTTCCAGTAATGGGGCGGCGTGGCCACGGCCGGGGCCGGATAATAGCCCAGCGCCAGGTCCTTGACGATGACGTCGGGCGAGGCGACCTGGCCGCACATTTCCGCCGGCGCATTGGTGCCGCGGAAATCGGCGGACGTCCCGTTCATGGCCACCGGCGTATGCAGGTTGTATTCGTATTTGCGCGGCGTGTCGCTGGCCAGCTGGTCCACGGTGACCAGGGTCCCCGGCCGGATGAAGATGACGGTGCGCCTGGCCTGGCTCAGCTTTCCGGCATAGGCCGCGCTGGCGTCGCCGCTGGCGATATCGTAGGCGGCCGATTGCTGGAAACGCGTCAGGCGCCCCGCCGCGGCGCGGTCGCCCAGCCCGGTGGCGCCCAGGCTCTGGCCCTGGCCGCCGTCGAAGGTGATGGCGTTGTGGGCGCGGGTCTGCTTGTAGTAATTGCGCCAGTGGGGCGAGTTGTAATAGTCGTAGACGCCGCTGTCCATGGCCAGCACCTTGCCCTTGGAATAGAACACGAAGCTGTTCTGGTCGGCGTGCGAATGGTTGACCGACCCGAAAGGGCTGCTCTTGAAATAGGCCGAGGTGCGCAGGCGGTCGCCCAGCGCGCTGTGCATGGCGGCCCAGCCCACGATGGGGAAATAGGCGCCATTGGGCTGGGTGCCGGGCAAGGCCACGGCGCTGCCATATTCGCGCGGGCTGAGCAGGATGTGCAGGCGCGCATAGTCCTCGCCGGCCTGCTGCTTGACGTACCAGCGCGACAGTGTGGTGTCGGAGCGGTTCATGATGGCCTTGCCGAAGCGGGCCCAGTCTTCGTTGCGGTTGGACTCGGCGCCGTCGCCGAACACGCCGACGGGCGTGCCGGGCGGCAGCGAATAGGCGATGAAGCGCGCGAATTCGGTCAGCCAGGGCTTGCGGTAGAACGGTACATTGAGCACGCGCTCGACCAGGTCCCACATGATCAGCGATTCGCCGGCATCCCATTCGGCATAGGTCGAGCCGTTGGCGAAGCCGCCGTCGTCCCCGCCCCAGGGGCTGACGCTGGCCACATAGGCCGGCAGCGAGGTACGCAGCCAGGGATTGAGTTCGGGCATGTCGCCGCGCACGATGAGCAGCGCGCCCACAAACTTGCCCAGCGCATTGAAGGCGATCCCGTTTTCGGGGTAGCGGGTCACGGTGTCATGCACGTTTTTCAAGCTCGCATTGCCGCAGGCCAGCAAGACATTCTTGACGGTCGTGCGGTCGGCGGCCGTCATGCCGGCGTAGGCAAAGTCGTAGGCCAGCGCATAGAACCAGACATAGTCGCGCGTTTCTGCAACATCGCCGGCGCAGCCGCGCGCCACGACGGCAGGCGCAAACAGGTTCATGCGGGCCCGCATTTCGTTCAGAAACCAGGCGTCGCGCGTGATGTACCAAGCCACGCCCGCTTCGGCCATGCCTTCCAGGATGCGGTTTTGCTGCCACCAGCTCGACATGCGGACACTGGCGTCGTTCGAGGCAATCTGCGACTTCAGCGCGGCCGAGGCATTGGCCACGGAATTCCTGCGCAAATAGCCGCCCAGGGCAGTGATCGAACTGCGCCGTTCGGCCCGGGTTGCGGCAACGATGCCGGCGAAATCTGCTTGTCCTTTGAACAACCTCGGATGCCCCATGGTGGGCGTGGTCGCGTCGAAGGTATCGATCGCGCTCGACAGCGACGCGGGGCTGAGGGCGGCTGCGGTGGCGGAGAGTTCGGTGGCGGTATAGGTGGCGATCCGGGGAGTGAACTGGGCCAATGCAGGGCCCGCCAAGGTTGCCGCAATCACAGTGGCAACGATGGTTAACTGTTTGATCATGCTGCCAACTCCTTATAACATCGTCGAAGACGATTCAATACGCTTTCTACCAGATACTCCGACTTTACCCGCGCCAGGCCGCGCGCGGAATACAACTCCGCAAGAATATTATCATCCATTATGCGTAAAATTGAGGCACACACAGCGATTGTGTCGTGTTCCGCAACTACAATGCCACACTCTCCGTGGGCCAGCATGTCGGGTACCGCGCCCACTTGGGTGGCCACGACGGGGGTGCCGGCGGCCATCGCTTCGAGCACCACCATCGGCATTTGCTCATGCCACGACGGCAACACAAACACCGCCGCGCGCGCCAGCAATTGTGCCCGTTCCGGCGCATCGACCCAGCCCGCCAGGTGCACGCTGCCGGCCACCCCAAGCTGGGCGGCGCGCGCCATGACGGCGGCGCCGTCGCCGTCGCCGGCCAGCACCAGGCGCGCGAGCGGCCTGGCGGCAAGCACGCCGGCAAAACTTTGCAAGAGGTCGAACACGCCCTTCTTTTCTTCCAGGCGCCCGATGTAGAGCACGTCCTGGCCGGGATGGCGCGGCAGCGCCGGCACATCGGGCAGCGGATTGGGAAACACTTCCACGCGGGCGACGGCGCAATAGCCGCGCAGCCAGGCGGCCGACGCCTCGGTCAGCGCGAATGCCGCGGCAGCGCTCTGCACGGCGGCCAGCGCCACGCGCCGGCGCAGGCCCGGCAAGGTTTCGACGAAGTGGCGGAATTCGCCGCCATGCAAATGGAACAGGACCGGACGGCCGCACAGGCGCGCCGCGCCGATGAACAGCGCCTTGCGCCAGAAGCTCACGCCCGAGGCGACATGCACGTGCAGCAAGGCCACTTCGCCCCTGGCCAGCATGGCCAGGAAGCGGGCGAAAGCCGCCCCCGCCCTGCCCGCCTTGCGCAGCGCGCTGCCGTCGACATGGGTGGCGATGAACACGCCGTCGTAGCCATGCTCGAGCAGGGTCTTGACCACCGTCGCCATGCCGCCGCGTGCCAGCGGTGAAGGTCCGATCATGACGGCCTTTTTCATGAATCGGCACCCAGGTGGGCGGCGCCGAGGTAGCGCGAAATATCGAGCCGCTGCAGCAGCAGCTTGTGTTTGCCCGACACCGAGCGCGCGATGTCGTCGACCCGCACGATATCGACCTGCAGCCCGCCCTGGGTCTTGGCGCGAATGCCGTCGGCCAGCGCCTTTCGTGCGCGCGGCGTCAGTTCGGCCGCCGACAGGACCTTGAGCGTGGCGCGGCCGGGGGCGTCCTGTTCGAACTGCATGCGCTCGGCGCTGGCCAGTTCCTCGAAGTGGGCCGCGCCGATGGTGCAGATCGACACCAGGCGATGGTCGCGGCAGACCAGGAATTCCTGCAGCCGTCCTTCGATCCGCTCGACCACGGGAAAGCCGGGCCGCAGCGGATTGGGCGTGGCACTCCACATGGCCAGGTCGCCGGTGCGGTAGCGTATCAGCGGCATGACGCGGTTGTCGAAACCGGTGGCCACGATCTCGCCGAGCACGCCGGGCGCCGTGATGCTCATGCCGCTGGTATCGACCAGTTCGACCTTGCCGTACAGGGGCCAGAAAAAATAGCGAGGATCGCCGGGCAGCGAAATGGCTTTGACCGCGCGTTCCGAATGGCCGTAATCGAGCAGCACCGGGCAATCGAACACACTGCGCATCAGGTCCACCTGGTAGTCGTAGATATTTTCCGAGAACAGCTGGATGCAGCGTATGCGCGCCGTGACGTCGGGCGCGGGATGGGCGCGCAGCCAGTGGCACAGCGGCACCAGCGCCGACGGAAAGGCGTGGATGAAGGCGGGCCGCCACTTGCGGATCGCCTCGATATAGTGGGGCATGAATTCCGGTTCCAGGTGGTCCGAACTGAGGTGCAGGTAGCGCTTGATGGGATCGAACATCCACAGCGGACGGCCCGGCTTGCCGGCGCCGGGCACGGTGCGTCCGCGCAGGGCCAGGATGGTGTCATGCTCCCGGATGCCGGCCAGGTGGTCGAAGCTGGTGTTGTAGGCAAAGTCTTTGGAGCGCGACACGTATTTTTCGAGGTACAGCTTCATGGGCACCGACGTCGAGCCGCCGGTAAACGCCATCAGGTGGGTGTCCGGCCCCATGGCGCGCGACAGGTAGCTTTCCGGATCGGCCTTGATGGCTTCCTTGGACAGCAGCGGCATGGCCGCCAGCAGCTGCGCAGGCGACTGGTGCGGCAGGTCCTGGTAGGCGGCATAGGCCGGAACGGTATCGATGGCCCAGCGCAGGGTTGCCATCAGCTTGTCGTCGGCGCGCTTCGCCAGCCATTGCGGGTCGCGGCAATGGGCGATTTCAGCGACGAATTCATCGTACTTGGCGCCGTAGCGCAGGCGCGCCGGCGCCATGGCATACAAATGCCCGAGCGTGCTCTTGACCCACTGCGGCGCAGCGGTATAGAACTTCAGGAAAGGATGGACGACGTCTTCGATCGGCATGTTATTCGTGGCTCAGGTCAGCAAAAATGGCTTCATAGCGCCCGATCATCCGTTCGACATCGAAGCGCTTCTGCACGCTTGCCAGCGCCCCTTGCGCCAGGCGCGCGCGCAGGGCCGGTTCGGCGCAGCGCGCCAGCGCCGCGGCCAGCGCCGGCACATCGCCGGCCGGGTACAGCAGGCCGCTGACACCGTCGTCCACCTGTTCGCGCATGCCGCCAACGTCGCTCGCCACGAGCGCGCTTCCCAGCGCCATGGTCTCCAGGGTCGCGATCGGGAAGGTTTCGGTGTGCGAGGTCAGCGCCATCACGTCGCACGCGGCCACGAAGGGCCGCACATCGGACTGGAAGCCGGCCAGCACCACCGCGCTGCCCAGGCCCAGCCGATCGCGGCATGCTTCGATCTGGCCGCGCATGGGGCCATCGCCAACGAGCAGCAGGCGGGCCCGGATGCCGCGCGCGTGCAGCTGCACCAGCGCGGCCAGCATGTCGACCTGGCGCTTCTCTTCGCGGAACACGGCGCACACGCCGATCAGCAGCTCGTCGCTGCCGAAGCCGAGCTCCTTGCGCAGCGCGGCTGCCTGCACCTGCACGGCGCCGGCCGAAAAGCGCGCCAGGTCGATGCCGTTGTGGACCACCTCGCTGCGCCGCGGGCGCACGCCCAGCGCGTCAAAGTAGCGCCGCTGCAGCTCGCTCACAAAAATGACGCTGCTGGCCCAGCCATAAAACCTGCGGTACACCGCGAAACGCAGGCGCGCCCTGGCGCCCCGCTGCACCACGCCCATGCTGTGGCAAATGAAGGCGAGCGCCACGCGGCGCTTCACGCGCAGGCGCGCCAGGGTGGCGAACATCAGCGAATACTGGGACGTGGCGACGATGACGTCCACACTCCCGGCCAGGGCCGCGAGCCGGCCGACGGCGGCCAGGTCAAGCCCGCCGCGCGACGCGCAGCATGCCACGCGGATGGCGCCATCGAGTTCCTCGCCCAGCGTGCCGCCCTCCTTCAGGCTGGCCACCCGCACGCTGTGGCCGCGCCGCGCCAGCCCCGTGGCCAGCGCCACCAGGTGGCGCTCGGCGCCGCCGAAGCGAAGCTGGTCGGTGACGAACAGGACATTCATGGCGCCACGTCGCAGCGGCCGATGGCGGCCCTGACATGCTGCTTGAGCGAGGCCGCCACATGCGCCGGAGCGAAGCGCTGCACGACCAGCTCGGGCCCGTCCTCGCTGTCGTCAAGGCCCGCGATGCCGGACAAGAGCATGCGTGCGATGGCCTCGATGTCGCCCGGCGCGGCGCAGGCATGCGTGCCGCCGGCCCATTCGGCGATCAGGTCGGCCGAGGTGCCGGCCGGCGTGATGCCCCACACCGGCCGGCGCGCTCCGATGTATTCGACCAGTTTGCTGGGCAGGAAAACGCTGGGCTGCTCGCTCGGGGCGTCGATCACCAGCAAGGCCGCGGCGCTCTGGGTCAGCTGCAGCGATTCGCGGTAGCCCACCTGCCCGCGCAGGCTGAACAGCCCCGCGGGCAGCGCCCGGAAAGCCGGCGACGCCAGGAACACGGGCGACACATGGCCGACAAATTCGAAGAATACCTGGTCGAGCGCGCGCGGCTGGCGTTCGAGGATGCGGCCTAGCGCCAGGAACAGCGGTTCGGGGGAACGCGCGCCGTAGCAGGCGCCGATGTGGCGCACGACGTGGCGTTTGTTATCTGCGGCGGCCACCGGCGCGCCGGCATTGCCCATGTCCCAGGCGTGCGGCAGGACCGCCGATTTGGCGCGCCAGGCGGGAGGAAATTTCGACATGACCAGCTCGCGCGTGCGTTCGGATGTAAACAGCACCTGGTCGGCGGCCGCGATCACCCGTTTTTCCTGGGCCCGGTTGACCCGGTGTTCCAGCCAGCTCGTTTCGTGGAAGGGATTGTCGGCCCAGGGATCGGAGAAGTGGGCCAGCCACGGCAGCCCGGTACGGCGCTTCAGGTCCAGCGCCAGCAGGTGGTCGGTCATGGGCATGCCGAAGCTGACGATGGCGTCGGGGCGCGCGGCGTCGATCTCGAACAGCGCGCGCCGGTAGGCTTTCCTGCGCCAGGGCCCGAACAGGTCGGGACAGGCGCCGTACAGCGGCAGCGCGCGCATGGCGGCGCGATGAAAAATGCCCTTGAGCGGCGTGCCCGGATTGGGCACGGGCAGCGAGATGACGCGCTCGAAAAAATCGGGATACTGGTCGTAGCCCTGCGCGAACTGCGCGTCGCGGCCATGCAGCAGGCTCACCTGCGCGTCGAGGTGGTACAGCTGGCGCCCGATCTGGATTGCCTGGGGCGTCAGCTGGGGCGGCGCGTAATAGCAGATGGCGAAAATTTTCAAGCGCCGCCTCCGAAGCTGGCCAGGACATCGAGGATGCGCGCCGAGGCATGCCCGTCGCCATAGAAATTGCCGCCGCTGCCGTCGGACTGGCCGGCGTCGAGAATGTCGGACACCGCGCTGACGATGCGTTCGCGGTGCGGGCCGGCCAGGTGCACCATGCCCGACGTGGTTCCTTCCATGCGTTCGGTCAGGTCGCGCATGACGACTACCGGCTTGCCCAGGCTGGGCGCTTCTTCCTGCACGCCGCCGGAGTCGGTCAGCACCACGGTGGCGGCGATCATCAGCGCCACGAAAGGCAGGTAGTCGAGCGGCTGGCACAGTTCCAGGTTGGGCGCGCCGGTGGTCGCCAGCAGGCGGCCCACGGCTTCGCGCACCGACGGATTCGGGTGCACCGGGAACACGAAATCGACGTCCGGGTAGCGCGCGCACAGGTCGGCAATGCCGCCGCAGATGGCCTCGAAGCCGGCGCCGAAGCTTTCGCGGCGGTGCGCGGTCACCAGCACGAAGGGGCGGTGCGGCGCCAGGAAGCGGTGCAGCTTTTGCATCTCAAGCGCGGCGCTCACCTGCGCGCGGCAGACCGGGTCGACCTTCAGGCGCTCGCGCACCAGGTACAGGGCGTCGATGCCGGTGTTCCCCGTGACCAGGATGCGCGCCTCGTTCACGCCTTCGCGCACCAGGTTCGCGCGGGCCGGCGCCGTCGGCGCGAAATGCATGTCGGCGATGGCGCCCACCAGCTTGCGGTTCATCTCCTCGGGGAAGGGTTCATGGATATTCCCCGTGCGCAGGCCCGCTTCGACGTGGGCCACCGGCACCCTGGCGTAGAAAGCGGCCAGCGCGGCGACGAAGGCGGTGGTGGTGTCGCCCTGGACGATCATCCAGTCCGGGCGCACCGCTTCCAGGACCGGCGCCAGGCCATCGAGCACGCCGGTTGTGACGCCGGTCAGGGTCTGGCCGGGCTTCATGAGGTCCAGGTCGTAGTCGGGCTTGATGGCGAAGAAGGCCAGCACGCTGTCGAGCATTTCGCGGTGCTGGGCACTGACGCAGACGACGACGTCAAAGCCGCCGTGCGCGCGCGCGGCCAGCACCACGGGGGCGAGCTTGATGGCTTCGGGCCGGGTGCCAAAGACGAACAGTAGTTTGCAGGGAGACGGCATGGAAATCCTATGGTGTTGGTTCGGGCAGTACGCCGGCCAGCTTGAGCATGGCCAGGTACAGCAATACGAAGACGGCGCCGAGCATCAGCGCTTCGGGCAGGAGCGACTGCACCAGGTTGGCGCGGTCGAGCAGGACGCACAGGGCGCCGGCAAGCAGGCTGGCGCCCAGGATGCGCAGCAGCGTGCCCCACTGCTGCAGGCGCCGGACCGGCACGCCGGTGACGCGCGCGACACGCCAGAAGCTGAAGGCATTGCCGGCGGCGAGCGTGAGCACATTGCCCAGGGCGGCACCGGGCAAGCCCCACAGCGTTGCACCAAGCACGCCGGCGGCCAGGCTGGCGGGCAGCAGCAGCGCGTCGCAGGCCAGCAGGTAGCGGCCCTGGTTCAGCACCACGGTGAGCGTGCTCACTTCCACCGCCACGCCCAGCAGCGCGATGCAGTTGATGCGCATGACATCGGCCGCGGCCAGGTACTGGGTGGTGTAGACCACGCTGACGATGTGCACCGCCAGCACCGCGGTCAGCGCCAGCACGGGCAGCAGCACGAAGGCGCTGGCCAGGTTGGCGCGCTGGTTCAGGTGCAGCATGCCGGCCTGGTCCCGGCCCGATTCGAGCTTGGACAGGCGCGGCGCGATCGCGTTGCTCACGCTGTTGCGCACCAGGGCCACGACCGGCATGATCACCGCGCCGATCGAAAAGGCGGCGAAGGCGGCCGGCGCGAACAGGGCGGCGGCCACCCACTGGTCGGCCTGGCCGCGCAGCAGGAACAGGGTGGAGGCCAGGCCGAAAGGCAGCACATAAGTTAGCTGGGTGCGCAGCGCTTCGCGGTCGAGCGGCAGCGCCTTCCAGCCGTAGTGGCGCCCGATGTGCGCCAGCACCAGCACGAACTTGATGGCGGCGTAGGCGACCAGCGCGCCGAACACGACGTCCGCCCTGCCCGACCATGCCGCCGCCGCCACCATGGCCACGCGCAGGACGGCCAGCGCCAGGATCGTGCGCGCCTGCGCCTGCACTTCGCCGCGCGCGTTGGGCAGGAATTCGGCCAGGCTGGCGGCCACCCACAGGCTCAGGAAGGCCGGCATGAACCAGGCGGCGCTGCCGATGGCGCGCACGCTGTGCGGCAGCAGCGGATTCCAGGGCCCGAGCGCGATGCCTGCCAGGCAGCCGGTGAACAGCAGCACGAAAAAAGTCTGGTGCACATAGGCCGCGCGCTTGCTGTCGGCGTGGCGCGGCAGGAAGTAGAACAGGCTGCGCGGCAGGGCGAACGGCGCGATCGCCATCGCCGTGCCGATCGCCAGCCACGCCAGGCGGTAGTCGGCAAAGGCGCTGGCCGGCAGCAGGCGTACCAGCGCGACCGGCAGCAAAAACTGCAGGCCGAAGTCGAGCATGTTGGCCGCCGTGAGCGTGACCGCGCCGCGCTTCAGGCTGGGGCTAGTCATCGGTGTAGTCGCAGAATTCGACATAGCCTGTGCTGCCTTCGGTGGAGATGACTTTGGCGGGAATGCCGACGGCGACCGCGTTCTCGCACAGGTCGCGCGTGACGACGGCATTGGCGCCGATGGCGCTGCCCTGCCCGATGTGAATGGCGCCGATGATGACCGCGCCCGGCCCGATGTAGACGTTCTCGCCGATGACGGGTACGCCCTTGCGTTCGCCGCGATTGAGCTGGCCGATGGTGACACCTTGCGAGATATTGCAGTTGCGCCCGATCCGCGCCGCCTCGTTGACGACGATGCCGCCGAAGTGGCCGATGTAAAAACCGGGACCGATGTTGGTGTTGTACGGGATCGAGATGCCGAACTTGAAGCGCAGGCGCTTGTGCATCAGGCGCGCCAGCAGGTGGACCGGGCGCCACAGGCCCTTCGCACCGGCCGTGGCAAAGGCCAGGCGCAGCCAGAACATGAAGCGGAAACCCGGCACCAGGCGGTAGGCGCGCAGGCCGGCCAGAAAGCCGCTCCGGCCGCCCAGGTGCCGGTACAGGTCGGCATGCCAGAGGCTGCGCAGATGGGCGCGCTGCTGCGCATTCATGCCGGCACCATGGCCGCCAGGTAGGGAGCCGAGACGGTATCGGGCGACAGGCGGGAGACGGCGTAGGCGCGGCAGCGAGCGCTGCAGGCAGCCCATTCGGCGGGCGAATCGAGCAAGGCGCGGGCCTGGACCGCTGCCGCGCCGGCGTTGGCGACGGCCACGCCCAGCCCCTTGGAGGCGATCATGCCGTCCGGGTCGAAGGTGGCGATCACGGGCACGCCGTTGGCCCAGGCCTGCAAATAGGTATTCGGAAAGCCCTCGAACGACGAGGTATTGATGAAGATGCGGGCGTCGGCGAACAGTTCGCGCGTGGTGCCGAACTTGACCTGGCCGTGGAAGCGCAGGTTCGGCAAGGCCGCCGCACCGTCGCGCACCTGTTCGTACAGGGCGGCTTCGTCGGGATGGGCGCCGCCGGCCATCGCGCAGCGCAGGCCGGGCGACTCGCGCACGACGTCGAGGAACCACGCGGGGCGCTTCATGGAGCGCATATTGGCCAGCCAGAGCAGGTCCGTGGCGCGCTCGCCGAGTGTCCTGACGCTGTCGGGCAGGTCCGAGAACATGCCGGCCACGCGCGCTTCCAGGCCGTAATGCTGCATGAGCAGGTCGGCCTGCTTGCGGGTCTGGGCCAGGATGGCGTCGGCGCGGCGCAGGCCGTAGTGGTACAGCATGCGGTCGCGCGGATTGCCGACCATGAGGGTCGCGGGCGAACAGTCGGCGTCGGACGCGATGCGGAAAACGAAGCGGCGCTTGTGGCGGCGGCAGAATGCGGCCATGACGCCGACCATGGCGCCGGCGCAGCTGGCGTAGTAGACGTCGGCGTCGGCCGCCTTCAGGGCGGCCCAGGTCGAGGACACGCGCGGCGCGAAAAAGCGCAGGCCGGGTACGCCGTCGCGCAGCGCGAAGGTCTTGCGCACCTGCACGCCGGCCACCTGCTCGAGCGGCCGCTGGCCGAAATCGCCCACCAGCGACGTGACCTTGTAGCCGCGCCGCGCCAGGTAGCGCGACATCAGGGCGTGCTGCACTTCTTCGCCGCCGATATGCACCGACTTGCCATCGAGGTCGGCGATCACGCCCCAGGCATAGTAATTCAACATGCAAATACTGGTACTCACGTGGCCGCCGTGCCTTTCCGGTCTTCCTCGAATGGGTCGTACACCCATGGCTTGGCAGCGACCTTCATTGCCTCCCTGTCGACTGTCACCACGGCCGGCCGCTTGCGGTACAAGCCTCCGCAGCCGATCAGCACGCCCAGCGCAATCCAGAAATACGATTGCGAAAAGCTGGGCGTAAAGCGGTCGTCGGTCAGGCCCTGCACGAACCACAGGGGAACGAGCACGGCGCCGCCGGCGAACATGCCCTGCAAGGTCGGCGATACGTGCTCGCGCGCCAGGCGGATGAATTCGCGCCGCACGAGCAGCAGGAAGGCCAGCACGAAGCCGAAGCCGACCAGGCCCAGGTCCATCAGCGCCCCCAGCCAGGCGCTGTGGGGCTGCGCCACCGGCAGCATTTTGTTCAGGCGCACCGGCGCGCTCCACAGGATGGAATAAATGCCGTGGGGGAGCACCGGTTCGGCCAGCACGAAGGGCATCAGCGGCAGCCAGATGCCGTCCAGGCGGCCGGCCGTGACGGCGCCGCGGTCGCCGCGCTCGACGCCGGTCATGGCGCGTTCGAGCAGCGGCTCGAAGATGAAGGGGCCGATGCAGGCGGTCACGATGAGGCCCACGATGACGGTCCTGACGCTCAGGCGCTTCCAGAAATACATGGCATTGACCAGCGCGAAGCCCAGGAAGCCGCCGCGCGAGAAGGTCATCAGCACGCCCATGGCGAACACGATGGCCGAGACGAACAGGAAGCGTTTCGTGAAGCCCGGATCCTGTTCGCGGATCGAGAACAGGGTCAGCGCATAGAGCATATTGAGCAGCAGGCTCATTTCATTGGCATGCATTCCCAGCTGGCCGAGGAAGGTGCGCGCCAGCGGCGAGGCCAGTTCGCGCAGCGACATGCCGCTGCTCAGCAGCAGCCAGCCCACCAGGGCGCAGAATACCCAGCCCGACACCAGCATCAGGTACAGGAAGCGCTCCGGCTTTTTGCTGTGGCGCACCGCCAGCGCCACCAGCAGGGCCAGCAGCACAAGGAACTGGGGCTTGATGAAGGCGTCGCGCAGGTAGCCGATGCTGTCATTGAACTGGATCAGCTTTTGCGCTTCGAAGCGCGGCGGGATCAGGCCCACGCTGGACATGCCGACCGCCGCCGCAATGCCGATCGGCAGCACATACCAGGCCAGCAGGCGCAGCGGCGCGATCGGATCGTGCCAGCGCCGCAGGCCGGCGTGCACCACATAGGAAATCAGGGTGAGGGCCAGGATCAGGTTGAGGGGATTCAAGCCGCGAATGCCCAGCAATTCGTGCGGGAACATGGTCAGCGCCGAGAGCGGCATCAGCACGATGGCAAAGCCCACGCCGGCCCGGAAGTCGAGCATGACCCACAGCGAAAAGCCGGCCATGATGACCGCCAAAGGCACCAGGATGCCGATGATGGGCACGGCGGCGCCGAACAGGGCGGCCAGCAAGGCCAGCGCCACCGCGCCGGCGATGACGGTCGACCTGTCGGCCGGCTGGTGGCGGCGCGCGCCGGAAAAGGCTGTGGAGTTCATCAGACGGGTGCGCCCATCAATTTGGCGCGCACGCGCGGATCGACCGACTTCATGAGGTCGTTGACGAAGGCATCCTGGATGCGGAACGAGGCATGTTGATCGGGGTCGATGGTCGATACACGGAACAGGTAGCCGTCGGGAATGAAGTCGGACAAGGCGTACTTGAGCTGGGCCAGCTGGCGGTCGAGGTAGCTGCGCACCACGTTGCTGCCCATGGTGAACCAGTAGGTGACCGGTTCGTTGCGCGGACCGTTGGCCGCCACCATGCGGGTGACGGGCAGGGCCACGCCATCGACCACCAGCTCGTCGCTGCGCAATTCGTTGATCTGGAAACCCTGGGCCGCATAGCAAACTTCCTGGCGGTGGGCGCGCATCTGCTGGGTTTGGTTGGAGCCGTAAGCGATCGACAGCATGATGCGCTGGCCCTGCGAATTGACATAGGTGCGGCTCAGGGTCTGGCTGTAGATGAGGGCAATTTTTTCCTGCTGCACGCTGGACGGCACCATGGCCGCGGTTTCGGGGTCGATCTTCCAGTCGCCGAATTGGGCCGGCACGCTCGTTTCCAGGGTAATGTGGGGCGTGGCGTCGGCCAGCATGCGGGTGGGCCGCAGCGCGACCGTGGCGCCGAACGCCAGCGCCAGCAGCAGGGCCGGCGGCACGGTGCGGCGCAGGGCGCCGAAGGCCAGGGGTGCGATGCCGCGGCCGGGCCCTTCGGCTTTCTTGAAAATGGGCACCGCTTCGGCCCGGGCGCCGAAACGCAGCAGGGAATCGGTGGCGATAATGAGCAGCAAGGCGCTGACGAACAGCACCATGCCGGCAAAGCCATGCAGGAAGCCCTGCCCCGCCGCATCGCCCAGGTGGTAGGTGATGAGGGTGAGCACCATCACGCGGATCACATTGCTGAGAAAGGAAATCGGGACGATCAGGATCGCCAGCGCGATATTGCGGAACAGCGAATTGTGGCGCACCACATTCAGGTACAGCAAGCCCAGCGCCTCGAGCGTGAACAGGGTGTGCAAGCCGGCGCAGGCGTCGGCCACCAGCAGCTGGTACTGGCCTATCTGCAGGATGACGCCGGTGCGCGACATCGGATAGCCGAGCGCGTACAGGATTTTGTCGACCACATAGGATACGGCCGTCTTCATGGGCATGGTGAGCAGGTCCACCACCGACCCCGGCAAGGGCAGCATGAACAGCATGAAGAACAGGGGAAACCATTGCACCTTGAGCGCGCGCGCGCCGCGCGTGAGCAGCAGCAGCGCCGCCAGCGTGCTGATGAAGGAAGCGATTTCGAAGATGACGATGCCCTGCGAGCGGCCCAGGAAATACACCGCCGCGCTAAGGACCAGCAGCGGCCAGCCCAGCCAGTGCGCGCGGTCGCCTTCGCTGGCGTCGAGCATCTGGCCCCAGTTGCGGTAGATCAGCCACAGGGCGATGCCCAGGATGATGGGGCCGTGGGCCTGCTCTTCGGTCGACCACAGGCCGCGGAAGATATCGGCGAAGCTGGGCAGGTACAGCAGCAGCAGGGCCATGGCCAGCGGCGCCCAGGCCGGGAAAGGCCCCGCCGCGAGTCCCGGCATGGCCGGCTTGGTGCGGGTGTTCATGTGAAGTCGACCAGTACCGAACCGACCACCTTGGCGCCGTTCTGTGCAATTTGCCCTGCGAATGCGTTGATGTCGCCCAGGTGGGTCTTGTTCTTGCGCGCCACGATCAGCACGCCGCCGGTGCGGGCCGCGACCACCAGCGCATCGAGGCCGCGCGAACTGGCCGCCACGTCGTACAGGGTGACGTCGTAGCGCGCTTCGAGCCTGGCATTGAGGCCGGCAAACCCTGAGCGGCTCAGCAGTTCCTGTGGGTTGGGCGGCAGCGTTCCGGCCGGCAGCAGCGACAGGTCGCAGAAGGCGTCGACCGGCTCGATGGCGTCGAGCTCGGCGCGTCCGGCCAGGATGTCGGACAGGCCGGCGCGCCCCCTGGCGGCGAACACGCCGTGCTGGGACGGCGTGCGCAGGTTGGCGTCGACCAGCAGGGTGCGTTCGCCCAGCTGGGAAAACACCACGGCCAGGTTGGCCACGAACAGGCTGGCGCCGTCGCCATGGTCGATGCCGGCCACGGTCAGCGATTTGTGGCCGCGCCCAAACCAGCGCAGCATCAGCTGGCTGCGCACCGCGCGCAGGGTTTCCACCTGCGGGCTGAAGGGGTCGTAAGCGGCCACCAGGTGGGGCGAGACCGCTCCCTCCCCCGGCTGCAGGTAGGGATAGTCGAACTGGCGCGCCAGCACTTGCTGGATATCCGATTCATTGACAAAGCCCATGCGCTGGGCGGCTTCGCCGAAGCGGATCCCGAGTTCCTTCTGCATGCGCAGCACGCGTTCGGTGTTTTCAAGGGTCAGCTTGCCCGATTCGAGCAGCAGCCCGCCAATGCTGGAGTCGGCCTGGCGCTTCTTTTCCGAAGCGGCGATCGAGAGTTCAGTCTGCGTCATGGTGGTCATCCTCGTTCGGTCAGGTCAGGCGCAAGCGCTGCGGCAGGAAGGCGGCGATGGCGCCGTACCTGGGGCGCCGCGGCTTGTTCCATTCGATGACGCCCAATACCGGCATCTGCAGCACCTCGGCCATGTCGCTTTCGGAGCGCACGCGGCGGTCCAGCATTTCGGCCAGCAAGGCGAAGCCCAGGCCCAGCATGCTGCCCAGGAACAGCGCCAGCATGGTGTTGAGCATCACGCGCGGCCCGGCGGCGCCATTCGGCGGCGTGGCCGGATTGAGCACGGAAATGTCGGACTGCTCGGACTGGCCCTCGATCTTGGTTTGCGCAAAACGCTGCGAGGCGGCGTCGAAGGCGCGCTGGGCGCTTTCGACATCCTTGACCAGCACGCCCAGTTCGTCGCGGCCACGGTTCAGTTCGAGCACGCGGGTTTTCTGGGCCGCCAGCGCGGCGCGGATGGCCGCTTCGCGCGCTTGCAGGATGTGCGCATTGTTGCCCACGCTGTGGGATGCGGAGCGCACGTGGCCGTTCAGCATGGCGCCGATCTTGTCGACTTCGGCCTTCAGGCTCTGGTACTGCGGATGGTTGCGGCCCAGGCGGCCGCCCACTTCGGCCAGGCGCGATTCGGCGCCGGCCAGCTGGACCTTCAGGTTCTGCACCACGGGATTGGCCGCCACATCGGGCGATTCGGCGCCCTTCGCGCCCAGGGCCATGCCCTGGCGCGACGTCGCTTCCATGGCCTGGCCCTGGGCCGCCACCAGTTGCGCCGACAGGTCGTTCAGGCGGTTCATTTCATTGTCGACACGGTTGTCGACGCTGACGATGCCGCGCTCCTGCTGGTACTTGGACAGGCGGCTTTGCGCCGCTTCCACGTTGTCGCGCAGCAGCTTGGTCTGCTCGTTGAAATAGGCCGAGGCTTTTTTCATCGGTTCGGACTTGAGCTCGATCGACAGGCGCTGGTATTCCTCGGCGAAGGCATTGGCGATGCCGGCCACGAACTTGGGATCGGACCCCTTGAAGTTGATTTCCACCACGCTGCTTTCGCGCGAGGGCACCACGTCCAGGTTTTTCAGCAGCAGCTCGGCCAGCCAGTCGCGCACGGTGCCATTGCCGCCGGTGGCCGCATTGAAGCGGGCCAGCACGTCGGGATTCTGGGCCAGCTTGAGCTGGTCGACCACGCGCGCGGCCACATTCTTGCTGCTGATGATGTCGATCTGGGTGGCCATATAGCCGGGCAGGAGCTGGCTCGGCATCACGATGCCGGTCAGCGGATCCATGCCCTTGTAGTTGAGCAGTACCGATGCGGTGGCCTTGTAGGTCTTGGGCAGCATCGAACTGACGGCCAGCGTCAGCCCGACGGTGAGCAGCAAGGTGGCGAGGATGATCCGCTTGCGCGCAAGCAGGATCAGCAGGAACTGGGAGATATTCATCAGAACCAGCTTTCCTTGACGTACACGACGTCGTCGACCAGGACCACGTCGTCCGGCCTGGCCTTGATGGTTTGCAGCTTGCCTTGCGCATCCTTGCGCTTGATGACCAGGCCGCGTTCGGTGCCGCGCAGCGACAGGCCGCCGCCGGCCGACAGCGCCTGGGTGACCGTCATGGCGCGCTCCAGGCGCACCGCGCCGGGGCGCTGCACTTCGCCGTAAATGTAGAACTTGGGGGCCCGTTCGACGAACAGCACGTCGCTGCCGGCGACCTGGTAATTGTCGGCCAGGGCGGCGTCGCGCATCATTTGCACCACGTCGATCTCGCTGCGCGTGGTCTTGCCGTCGCGCGCGCGGATCAGGCTGACCTTGTCGCCGCCTTCGGTGGAAATGCCGCCGGCCATGGCCAGCATGTCCATCAGGCTGCGCTTGCCTTCGATGGGATAGCGGCCCGGGCGGTTGACCTGGCCCAGCACCGACACCGTATTGCTCTGCACCGCCGTCACGATGATGTTGACCTGCGGCTTCTTGACGTAGCCGCCGCTCTCGAGCGCCTGGGCGATCTTCTTTTCGGCCGCGGCCGGCGACAGGCCGCTCACGGCCACCTGCCCGATCAGGGGAAAGCTGATGTTGCCGCCTTCGCTGACGCGCGTTTCCAGCGCCAGGTCGGGGCTGCCGTAGACGGACACCTTCATCACGTCGCCGGGACCGAGCGGCAAGTCGGCCGCCATGGCGGCATTCATCATCAGCAGGGCCAGCACGGCCTGTACGAGTCGTTTCATGTGTTCACCTCTTTGATCGGGGAGTGTGGATTTACTTGAGCCCTGCCACGCCGCGCGCGGTGGTGTCGTCGGCCGGTCCCGCCGTGGCGGTGGCCGCGGCCGGGACGGCGGCCGGCGCCGCCGAGGCGGTGGTCACGGCCTTGTTCAGGTAGTCGATTTTCGCCACGGCGCGCAGGCGCTTGAGCTCGGCGTCGGCCGCTTCCTTGGTGCGCTGGCCCTGCAGGAAGCGTTCGATCTGCGGCGCGGCCAGGGCCAGCGAGGCCGGATTGTCCTTGACGTCGGCAATGCTGATGAACATGCTGCGCGGCCCTTCCTTGACCACGAACAGCTGGCCCGGCTTCATGTTCTTGAGCCGGGCGGACATGTCCGGCGCCAGGTCGGACGTGGTGCGCGACGCCTGGGTGCGCACGTACTTGACCTTGTGCTGGTCGAACCAGGCCGCCACGTCGTCGAGCGTCTTGCTGCCGTCGGCATAGCGCTTGACGTCTTCGCCCAGGTCGGCGGTATCGATGACCAGCTGCTTCATGTCGAACTGCTTGCGGTTGGCGAAAAATTCCGGATGCTTGACGTAGTAGTCGCTCACTTCGGCCGCCGTGGGCTTGGGAATGGCGCCGATTTTCTTCTGCATGTAGGCTTGCGCCACGATCAGCGCCTTGGCCCGTTCGATGGCTTGCACCACTTTCGGATCGCGGTCGGTCTGGTCCTTGGCCGCTTCGTTCTGCAGCAGCTGGCGGTCGATCAGCCCTTCGAGCATTTGCTTGCTGGCGCCCTCCTGCTGGGCCGCCTGGATATTGGCGCGCTGCAGTTCTTCGTTGAGCTGCATGGCCGTGATCTCTTCGCCATTGACGCTGACCAGCGCCTGGCCTGCCTTGGGCGCCTTGTCCTTGTCGCTGCAGCCGGCCAGGCAGGCCAGCGCCGCCATCAGGGCGGCCGCCAGGGTTTTCTTGTCCACTTTGTGTTCCTCATCTTGTTGTCAAGCTTAATCAATACATAACATTTCGAGGGCAGTATTACATATTTGGGAAAAAAGCCGCGTACGAATGGCAGAGAATTCCGCGCGGAATCGAATGCTAAATCCGGGCAAGAAAAAAGCGCCTCGCGGGCGCTTTATCGGGCTAGCAGCCTGTCGGACTTGGGGAGTCGAAGCGAAAAAATAGCTGGGCGAGGACAGATTTTGACGATTTCGCAGTGCCCATAGCGAGCTATGGGCCGAGAAAGCGGCGAAATATGGACCGTCCCAGGTATTTTTGCAGCCGACGATCCTAAGTCCGACAGGCTGCTAGACGAGGTCTTCCCCGTAGAGCTTGAGATAGGCGCGTCGCCTCGCCTGGTCGAGATCGTGATCGACCATTTCGCGTACCAGTTCGGCAAACGTGGTGCGCGGCACCCAGCCCAGTTTTTCGCGCGCCCGGGTCGGGTCGCCGAGCAGGGTTTCCACTTCCGTCGGCCGGAAATACTTTGGATCGATCACCACGATCTTCTGTCCGACCGACAGGGCGGTCGCCTTGTTCCCCGCAATCGCTGCCACGACACCGAATTCATCAACACCATGGCCTTGCCAGGCGATGCTGATGCCCAGTTCCTGCGCCGCCGCCTCGATGAACTGGCGCACCGAATACTGCACGCCGGTGGCGATGACGAAGTCTTCCGGCTTGTCCTGCTGCAGCATCAGCCATTGCATTTCCACATAGTCGCGCGCATGGCCCCAGTCGCGCAGCGCATCGAGGTTGCCCAGGAAGAGCTGCTGCTCCAGGCCTTGCGAGATATTGGCCAGCGCGCGCGTGATCTTGCGCGTGACGAAGGTTTCGCCGCGGCGCGGGGATTCGTGGTTGAACAGGATGCCGTTGCAGGCAAACATGCCATAGGCTTCGCGGTAATTGACCGTGATCCAGTAGGCGTACAGCTTGGCGACCGCGTACGGGCTGCGCGGATAGAAGGGCGTGGTTTCCTTTTGCGGGCTTTCCTGCACCAGGCCGTAGAGCTCGGACGTGGACGCCTGGTAAAAGCGCGTCTTGCCGCCCAGCTCGGACATGCGGATCGCTTCGAGCAGGCGCAGGGTGCCGATGCCGTCCACGTCGGCCGTGTATTCGGGCGACTCGAAGGACACCGCCACATGGCTCATGGCGCCCAGGTTGTAGACTTCGTCGGGACGGACCTGCTGCAGGATGCGGGTCAGGTTGGAGGTATCGGACAGGTCGCCGTAATGCAGGAAGAAATGCGGATTGGGGTCGTGCGGATCTTCGTAGATATGGTTGATGCGGTCGGTGTTGAAGGAAGAAGCGCGCCGTTTGATGCCATGGACCTCATATCCCTTCTCCAGCAAAAACTCCGCGAGATAGGAACCGTCCTGTCCGGTAACGCCAGTGATGAGTGCCTTCTTCATGAGCCTCTCCGTCGTGTGGTTCAGCCCATTCTAGACCTACATTGCCCAAGTGCAAAGTGACAAGGATCACTTCCGCACTCAGTGTGCATTCTCCTTGCTGAGGACCACCTTGACGGTCTTGACGATAATCCACAGGTCCAGCCACAGCGACCAGCTGCGCAGGTAATCGAGGTCGTACTGGATGCGCGCCTCCATCTTGTCGAGCGTTTCGGTTTCGCCGCGCATGCCGTTGACCTGGGCCCAGCCGGTGATGCCCGGCTTGACCTTGTGGCGCAGCATGTAGCCCTTGATCAGTTTACGGTACTGCTCGTTGTGCGCCACGGCATGCGGGCGCGGCCCGACGATGCTCATGCGCCCTTGCAGCACGTTGAAAAATTGCGGCAGCTCGTCGAGCGAACTGCGGCGCAGGAAGGCGCCCACGCGGGTCACGCGCTGGTCGCCCTTGGTCGCCTGCACCACCTTGCCGCCATCCTCGGTCACCGTCATGGAGCGGAACTTGTAGACGATGATTTCCTCGCCGTACAAGCCATAGCGGCGCTGGCGGAAAATGACCGGCCCCGGCGAGCTGAACTTGACGGCCAGGGCGATGACCAGCATCAGCGGCAGCAGCAGCAACTGGATCGCCAGGCCCAGCACGATGTCGCTGCCGCGCTTGATCATGCTGTTCAAGCCCATGAAGGGTGTTTCGCAAATGGCGATGACGGGCATGCCGCCCACATTGTCGAAGCGCGCCTGCATCAGGTCGAAAATATAGATATCCGGCAGGAAGTAGACCGAGGCCGTGGTGTCCTGCAATTCGTCGAGCAGCTTGCGGATCCGCGGCTGGGCCGAGATCGGCTGGCTGATGAAGATCATCTTGATGCCATGTTCGCGCACATAGCCGGCAATGTCGCTCATCTTGCCCAGCATGGGATGCGGCAGGTTGGGCGGATGGCGGTCGTCGACGCGGTCGTCGAAATAGCCGTCGACCTGCATGAACAGATTGGTCTGGCGCGCGCAGATGCCGGCGAACTTGAGTCCGACGTCATTGGCGCCGACGATGACCGCCGAACGCACCTCGCTCTTCTTGCCCTTGCCCACCGCGCCGCGCCGGACCGCCAGGTGGCTGACCAGGATGAGCAGCGGCACGGCAATGAACCAGGCCAGGATCACGCGCTCGTCGTAAAAATAGCGCAGCCCGCTCGAAGAACCCAGGAACAGCAGCACAGCCACCGTGATGCCCCAGCCGACCACCGTGTCGCGCGCATAGGCCAGCATGCGGCCGCTGCGCCAGGTGCGGTAGGGATCGATATGCTGGTAGACCGCCGACGATACGAAGAACGCCAGGATCATCAGCACCAGGGAATAGCCGGTGAACGGTGCCTTGTAGACCATGGACACCAGGTACAGGCTGCCCATGATGATCAGGGGATCGAGTACGCGCTGGAAAAACGAGATTAGGGGGATGTCATTGACCGTCATGTTCACCTTTAAAACTGGACATTGGCATTGACCGATACCGTGGTGGCCTTGAAGCTGCCATTGCCCAGGAAATCAGCTCCGCTGCGGCGCTGGTGCGCAATGGAGGTGCTCAGTTGCATGGTCGGGCGCGGCGACCAGGTCGCCCCCAGCGACGCTTCGCGCAGATGGTCTTTCAGGCCGGCCGGCGCCGTGGGCGCCAGCAAGCCCTGGTAGCGCCGCCGTTCACGGCTGAGCTTGCCGTCGATGCGGACCTTGGCGCTGGCATCCCAGCTGGCCCCCACGCTGGCGCCGCGGTTCAGGCTGTAGGTGACGAGCGTGCTTTCGATCGGTGCGAATTCGCGCCAGGCCGCCGCATTGACGCGCAGCTTCTTGCGCGGGTTCAGGCTGGCGGTGACGCGGCCATTGAAGCCGCTGGCGTCGCGCGGACCGTTGACGTCGTGCCTGCGCCTGGCGTAGCCGGCCAGCACGCCGATGGTGGAGATGCCCGTGACTTTCCAGTTGACCTTGGCTTTCAGTTCATCCTGGGTGAAGTCGTCGTTGACGGGCACACCACCGACGACGCGGATGTTGTGGTACTTGCCCTTGACGCGGCGCGCCACCAGGCCGGCCGTGCTGCCGCTGCGCGGGGTGAAGTCGAAGCCGGCTTCGACGGCGTCTTCGTCGCGGTTGTTGAAGCGCTGCGCCGGCAGCGCATAGCTGTAGCTATCCTGCGCCGCCCCCACCCGCAGGCGGTAGCTGGGATGGAGCTGCCAGTTGGCGTCGCCATGACGGCGCTTGTGGATGCGCAGGTTGCGTTCGGTGCTGCGAAAGTCGGTGTAGGGGGCCAGGGTCTGCTCGTAGCTGGCGCCCAGCTTGCCGCTGAACTGATTGCCCAGCTGCCAGTCCCAGGTGCCGAGAAAATCCTTGCCATCGTAGTCGAGCTGGGTGAAGCGCGAAAATTTTACTTTCGACACTTTGCCCTGCAAGTAGATTTTCTGGCGTCCGTAGGTCTGGTCGAAGTACAGGCCGCCGATGGCATATTTCGCCGAGTCGAAAAGGCGTTCGCCCGCGTCCCGGCGAAACAGATTGTCATCGTGAAAGTAGCCCACGCCAGCATAGGCATGCAGCGCGTCGGTCGGGCCGGCAGCGGCCGGCATGGCGATCGCCGCGAGTACCACCGCGATCGGGATGGCGCATGGCGCCAGGGTAAAGTTGGACATTGTTCTTGGTCTTTGTAAGTGGCGTCATTGCTGCAATTTCGGAAATATTACCAGTATGTCCAGTTTGCAGAGCGCACGATCCACACGCCAAGAACCCCATTGGTGACGGCATGCGCGAGGATTGCCGACCATAAAGTGCGCTGTCGCATGTACAGTAAACCGTAAGCAACGCCTGCAACAATTCCTGCGAACCACAAGTTGTGCTCAAAGCCAAAAAGTACCGACGCAATTGCCAGGCTGGACCAGCGTATCGCTGCCGGATCGACCGACGTGAAATCGCTGCTGTCGAGCCAGCGCATCAGGAAGGAGCGCCAGAACAACTCCTCCATGACCGGTACCACCAGCGCCGCGCCGGCAATGCGCACGGCCACCATCAGCCAGTCGACCTGGCCACCGTTGCGCGGATCGAAGCCTGTGGGGGTGCCGATCAGCAGCCAGCCGGAACTTAAGTTGATCCACAGCACAAACACGATGACGCCGATGAGCACAGCCATCCCTGCCCATATCGGACTGAGGCGCAGGGTGTGAAGTTCGGTGTACTGTGGCCAGCATATGACCAGGGTCACGACGACGGCGACTATTTTGACGGCATACAGCCAGCGCAAGTCGCTGGCGGCAATCCCCATGCGGCCGAGCACGTCGGCCAGCACGATGAAGAGGATATACACGAGGAAGGGAAGGATGCGCGCCCATGCCGCGCGGGACAGCATGGGGGCAGGAGCGGCGGCGGGCGGCGCCCGCAAGCGGGACTGTTCATCTCGATCGGACATGGTTCTCCATTTCCAGGCGCCGCCCTGTTGTTACATCGTGATCAGCCCTTGGCCCGGGCTTCGATCAGCTCCCATTTTTCGAGCGCCTCGATCAGCAGCTGGTCGATTTCCTCGAAACGGGTATTGATGCGCTTGGCGTCGGCCGGATTCGTTTTATAGAAATCCGGCGCGTTCAGCTGGGCGGTAATCAAGGACTGTTCGTCTTCAAGGCTGGCTATCAGCAGCGGCAATTCTTCGAGCTCGCGCTGTTCCTTGTAACTCAACTTTACTTTTTTGCCAACTGCTGTTTGTGCGGCAACGGGCGCGGCCTTGGCTGCCGGCCTGGCGGCCGCTGCGGCCGGCATCTGGGCCTTCACGCGTTCCCAGTCGGTATAGCCGCCCACGAATTCGCGCCACTTGCCTTCGCCTTCGGCCACCACCACCTGGGTCACCACATTGTCGAGGAAGGTACGGTCGTGGCTGACCAGGAACACGGTGCCGGTATAGTCTTCCAGCAATTCTTCCAGCAGTTCCAGGGTATCGATATCGAGATCGTTGGTGGGCTCATCGAGCACCAGGCAGTTGGCCGGCTTGGCGAACAGGCGCGCCAGCAGCAGGCGGTTGCGTTCGCCGCCCGAGAGCGACTTGACGGGCGAGCGCGCGCGTTCCGGCGCGAACAGGAAATCGTTCAGGTAGGACATGACGTGCTTGCGCGCGCCATTGATTTCAACCCAGTCGCTGCCCGGCGCGATGGTTTCCATCAGGTTGGCTTCTTCATTGAGCTGGGCACGCATCTGGTCGAAATACGCGACCTGCAGCTTGGTGCCCAGCTTGACCGTGCCGCTGTCGGCCGCTTCTTCGCCCAGGATCATCTTGAGCAGCGTGGTCTTGCCGGCGCCGTTGGCGCCGATCAGCCCGACCTTGTCGCCACGCAGGATGGTGCCGCTGAAGTCGCGCACGATGACCTTGTCGCCGTAGCTCTTGTTGACGTTTTCCATGTCGGCCACGATCTTGCCCGAGCGTTCGCCGGCCGCCACTTGCAAGTTGACCTGGCCCTGCTGTTCGCGGCGCGCGGCGCGCTGCACGCGCAGCGCTTCCAGGCGGCGCACGCGGCCTTCGTCGCGCACGCGGCGCGCCTTGACGCCCTTGCGAATCCAGACTTCTTCCTGCGCCAGGAATTTGTCGAACTTGGCGGCTTCGACTTCTTCGATCTCCAGCTGTTCGCTCTTGCGCACCTGGTAGGCGCTGAAATTGCCCGGATAGGACAGCAGCTTGCCGCGGTCCAGTTCGATGATGCGGGTGGCAACGTTGTCGAGGAAGCTGCGATCGTGGGTAATGAACAGGACCGAGCCCTTGAAGTCGCGCAGCAAGCCTTCCAGCCACATGATGGAACGGAAGTCCAGGTGGTTGGTGGGTTCGTCGAGCAGCAATACGTCGGGCGCGGACACCAGCGCCACGGCCAGCGCCACGCGCTTTTGCATACCGCCGGACAGGGTACCCATGAGCATGTCGCCAGTGAGACTGAGGCGGTCGAGCGTGGTGTCGACCTTGTTCTGCATGCTCCAGCCGTCGGTTGCGTCGAGTTTGACCTGCAGGTCGTGCATGCGTTCCATCAGCGCGTCGTCGTCGCCCTGGCCGAACTGGCCGGTCAGCGCTTCGTATTCGGCCAGCATGGCAGCCTGCTCGCCCATGCCGCCGGCGACCGCGTCGAACACCGACATGGCCGGGTCGAAGGTCGGTTCCTGCTCGACATAGGCGATTTTCAAGCCCTGCTGCTGGACCAGGAGGCCGTCGTCGAGCTTGAATTTGCCCGAAATGACCTTCAGCAGCGACGATTTGCCGGTGCCGTTACGCCCGATCAGGCCCACGCGCTCCGTGGTTTCGAGGGAAAATTCCGCGTGATCGAGGAGCGCGACGTGGCCGAACGCAAGTTGCGCCGACGAGAGAGAGATGACTGCCATAGTGAATTTCGAGTGCGCGGCCCGGGAAAAGCGGCCAAATTAATGAAGGAAGGCAGTATTGTACCGATAGAACGGCCATTACTTCCTGTTTGGGCAAAAACGGGGACGGTTCGGAGAGCAGAAATGATGCAACTGGTATCGCCAACAGGAATCGAACCTGTATCTAAGTCTTAGGAGGACCTTGTACTATCCATTGTACTATGGCGACACGTGCCAGTTACAGCCCGGTATTGTATCAGCCAAATGGATAACCCGACAGCGGCTCAATGCGGCGCCTTCATGGGTGCGAACTTCTTCCATACCTTGCGCGCTTGCCGGGCCCCCTCTTTTTCGCAGCACGCCAGCCTTTCGTGGGCCAGGCCGGCCGCCACGCGCAGGCGTTCGTCCTCGTCGGCCAGCTGGGCCAGCAGGCTGTCGGCCACGGCCACGTCATTCAGCCAGCCCAGTTTTTCCTGCAGGGTGGACAGGGCCTTCACGTACGGCCTGACCCGCTTGCCGGGATAGAGCGCGGCGAAAAATTCGGTGGCATAGCGGGTTTTCTTGGCGGCGATGCGGACCCGGTGGCGCTGTTCGGGCGTGGCGCTGTCCAGCTTGCGGCCGCGCCTGTGCAGGCGCTTCTGGTCGACGTCGAGGAGGGCATCGGCGAAATCGGCAATGTCGCCTGTGAGCCGGGCGCGCGCCCTGGATGGCAGCATGTCGCGCCAGCCGCGCTTGTCGGCCCAGAATTGCAATGCGTGCATCAGGTGCTGGTAGCGGGTAGACGCCACCGCTTCGGACGCATGCAAGCGCAAGGCGTGGCAACGGCTGCGCGCGGCCTGTTCGACCTCGGCCATGCCATTGCCGTCGCGCGCCACCCTGGGCAGGGTCGACTCGACCAGGACGTCCCAGTCGCGGGCCGGACCGAGCTGCTCCACGATCCAGTTCAGCTCTTCTTCCAGATTGGGCGGCAGGCGCAGGAAGTCCTTGAACATGCCCAGGGCGGCGCGCAGCCGGCGCAGGCCGACCCGCATCTGGTGCAGGCTTTCGACATCGTGGAAGCGCGCCACGCCTACTTCGTTGGCGCGTATCTGTTCAAGGCAACTGGTGGCGATGGCCTTGAAGGCTTGCTCGACGCTCATCCGTTTTTTCAGGTCCAGCGGCGCGGCCTTGACGGCTTTTGGCGTGGTCGGGAAATGCAGCGCGGTGTCCATGGCGGTTTCGTCCTCCTTGCGGCTATTGTGACCCAGACGCCAGCAAGGTGTCATTCATTACCATCAGAAAAGCTATGGCTTGCTCACTGACGGCGCTGGTGGCGCGGGCGTCGTCACGGCGCTCGCCGGGGGTAGTCTGTTTGAGACGTGCACGGAGAACCCAAGCATGCCAAGGACCGCGACGATGACAAGACCGGTAAGCCACTTGGTCTGTTCATGCATCGCTTTCATGAGGTCAACACGCAGTTTCATTAGCTCAAGATCGATCCTGGCGCCAAGTTCCAGGACATCAGCCTTGGTCGCAAGGGTCGGCAAGATCGAATCGAAGCACCTCTCAAGCACGGTAAGCCGCGATTGCAAGCTCAATTGTTCTGGCGGCCCAGGGGTTGGCGGTTCGGGAGATCGTGAATTGGCGTTCATTGGCTACGTGGCGATGGCAGCGGTTGGGCTGGTCGCGCAGAAGGTGTTTCAACATTCGGTGCCAGCGCAAGTCTTGCGGAAATCTGATTGGAAATATTTAAGAAGCCAACCGTTGTGCCGACAAAACTGATGAGGACGCTCACGACGAGCCCTGCCATCCATTTTTGCATGCTGTTGATCGAATTCTGCAAGTCCGACCGCACCTTTTCGATGTTGACTTCCAACCGGGAATTTTCACTACGAAGTACCTTGAACTCTTCGCCTACTCGTTGTTCCAGCCGGGAATTTTCGCCACGAAGTACTTTGAACTCTTCGCCTATTTCACTGCGAAGTACTTTGAACTCTTCGCCAATTCGTAGTTCCAGCAAGCTCAGGTCGTGCTTGGTCGCAAGCGTTGGCAACACATGGTGGAAAGCCGTTTCCAGAACGGTCAATCGCCTGTCGAGACTCTGCTCGTCAGGGGGCGGTCCTGGAGGCGAGGAAGTGGCATTCATGGGCGGTTTTGCACCAACGAGTAGCAATGCCAGAAGTTTACACCCTCCCTACTCCGGCACGATTGCCGTGACCTCGATTTCCACGCGCGCCCTGTCTTCGATCAAGCCAGCGACCTGGACCGCCGTCATGGCAGGAAAATGGCGACCGATCACGTCGCGGTAAGCCTGTCCGACTTCCTTGTGCGCGTCCAGGTATTCCTTCTTGTCGACCACGTACCAGGTCATGCGCACGATATGCTCGGGCTGCGCATCGGCCTCGGCCAGCACGTCGACCACGTTCTGCAAAGCCTGGCGCACCTGGCCCGCGAAGTCATCGGTGTGGAACTGGCACTGGCCGTCCCAGCCGATCATGCCGCTCACGCTCACGGTGCGGCCGCTGGCCGCTATGCCATTCGAATAGCCACGGGCGCGGGCCCAGCCTGGCGGTTGAAGAAAATCCATGGCTTACCTTTCTGCGTCGCGCAGCAGTTCGCGCGCGATGATCAATTGTTGTACTTCGGTGGCGCCTTCGTAGATGCGCAGCGCGCGGATTTCGCGGTACAGCCGTTCCACCGGATGCTCGCTCACCACGCCCAGGCCGCCAAACATCTGCACCGCCGCGTCGATGACCTTTTGCGCCGTCTCGGTCGCCGTCATCTTGGCCATGGCCGCTTCCTTGGTCACCTTGCGGCCCTGGTCGCGCTGCCAGGCGGCGCGGTAGGTCAGCAATGCGGCAGCGTCGATCCCGGTCGCCATCTCGGCCAGCTTGGCCTGCGTGAGCTGGAAGTCGGCCAGGGTCTGGCCGAACATCTTGCGGCCCGTCGCGTGGGCCAGCGCTTCATCGAAAGCGCGGCGCGCAAAGCCCAGCGCCGCGGCAGCCACCGATGTGCGAAACACGTCCAGCGTGGCCATCGCCACCTTGAAGCCCTGCCCTGCTTCGCCCAGGCGCTTGCCGGCGGATACCCGGCAATCGGTGAATGCCAGGCGCGCCAGCGGATGCGGAGCGATCACTTCGATGCGCTCGGCGATCGAAAATCCCGGCGTATCGGCATCGACGATGAAAGCGCTGATGCCACGCGCGCCGGGCGATTCTCCCGTGCGCGCAAACACCACATAGAAGTCGGCGATACCGCCATTCGAAATCCAGGTCTTTTCGCCATTGAGCACATAGCTGTCGCCGTCAAGCACGGCGGCGCACTGCATGGCCGCCACGTCGGACCCGGCCTGCGGTTCGGACAGCGCGAACGCCGCAATGGCCTCGCCCTTCGCCACGCGCGGCAGGTAAGCTGCCTTGTTCTCGTCGCTGCCGAACAGCGAAATCGCCCCGGAGCCCAGCCCCTGCATCGCAAACGCGAAATCGGCCAGGCCGTTATGGCGCGCCAGCGTTTCGCGGATCAGGCAGATCGAACGGGTGTCGATAGTGCCGATCGCGTGATCGAGCCAGCCGCCCGCGCCAAGCTGGCGCACCAGCTGGCGGCACGCTTCGTCAACGTCGCGGCCATGCGCTTCCTTGAGCGTGCTGCCCGCCCACGCGTCCAGGCCTTGCTCCAGCGCCGCGTGCTCGGGGCCGAAAAAAGGCCAGTCCAGGTACGATTTATCGGCCATGTCAGTCGCCTTCGAATACGGGTTTTTGCTTCGCCACGAACGCGTGATAGGCGCGGTGGAAGTCGTTGGTGGCCATGCAGATGGCCTGGGCTTGCGCCTCGGCCTCAATGGCTTCGTCCACGCCCATGTTCCATTCCTGTTGCAGCATTTTCTTGGTCATGCCATGCGCGAAGGTGGGGCCATCGGCCAGCGAGCGCGCCAGCGCCTGGGCACTGGCCAGCAGCGCATCGGGCTCGCTGATGCTGTTGAAGAAGCCCCAGCGTTCGGCTTCCACGCCGGACATCGAGCGCCCCGTGTACAGCAGTTCCGAAGCACGCCCCTGCCCGATCACGCGCGGCAGCAAGGCGCAGGCGCCCATGTCGCAGCCGGCCAGGCCGACCCGGGTGAACAGGAAAGCAGTCTTGCTGCGCGCGGTGCCGATCCGCATGTCCGACGACAGCGCCAGGATCGCGCCGGCGCCGGCGCAAATGCCGTCCACCGCGCTGATCACCGGCTGCGGGCAGGCGCGCATGGCTTTCACCAGGTCGCCCGTCATGCGCGTGAAGGCCAGCAGGCCCGGCATGTCCAGCTTGGTCAGCGGGCCGATGATGTCGTGCACATCGCCACCCGAACAAAAATTCTCGCCCGCGCCCGTGACCACGATCGCCTTGACGTCGTCGGCGTAGGCCAGTTCGCGGAACAGGTCGCGCAGCTCCGCATACGATTCGAACGTCAGCGGATTCTTGCGATCGGGGCGGTTCAGCGTCAGCGTGGCCACGCCTTCGTCAACGTCGAAGCGGAAGTGGTTGGCCAGGTAGCCGGCCAGCGATGTGCGGTTGCCGGGAAGCTGCTGCGCCTGGCCTGGAAGATAACGCATGGTGAGTCCTTATTCTTTGTTCAGGTGCTGCTTCATTTGCGACAGGAGGCCGATCAGCTGGGCCTTGTCGTCCGCCGACATGTCCTGCAGCAGTTCGGCGATCCAGCCTTCGTGCACTGCCGCCATCCTGGCGAACGCGCGCCGGCCGGCATCGGTCAGCTTGACCGTGTACACGCGCCTGTCCTTCGGATCGGGCATGCGCTCGACCAGCTTTTCCTGCTCCAGCTGGTCGGTGATGCCGGTGATGTTCCCGCCCGTGACCATCATGCGCTTGGACAGCTCGCCCATGCGCAGGCCATCGGGATGGCGTTCCAGCTGCGCCATCAGGTCGAAGCGCGGCAAGGTGATGTCGAAGGTGGCGCGCATGCGGCTGCGGATCTCGTTCTCGATGCGCACTGTACACGAGAGCATGCGCAGCCACAGCTTGAGCGACTGGTTGTGGTCCTGGGTGAGCCGGCTCGCAAGATCGAGCACCGCTTCATCTTCTGGCTGTTCCTGCATTTTTTTCCTCACATGACCTCGCCGCCGGCGACCGCCAGGGATTGTCCGTTCATCGCTCCCGACTGAGGCATGCACAGCCACAGGACGGCGTTCGCTACTTCTTCCACCTGCACCAGCCGCTGCTGGGGATTGCCCGACGCCAGTTCGGCCAGCGCCTGTTCCTCGCTGCGCCCCGTCCTGGCGACGATATTGGCCACGGCGTCGCGCACGATGTCGGTATCGGTAAAGCCCGGGCATACCGCATTGACCGTCACCCCGCGCGCCGCCACTTCCAGCGCCAGCGCGCGCGTCATGCCGATCACGCCGTGCTTCGCCGCGCAGTATGCCGCAACATAGCGGTAGCCTGTCAATCCGGCGGTCGACGCCACGTTCACGATGCGCCCCCAGCCGGCGTCCAGCATGCCCGGCAGCGCCGCCTGCGTGCAGTGGAAGGTGCCCGACAAATTCACGTCCAGCATGCGCTGCCACAGCGCTTCGTCGGTGCGCCCGAACGAAGCCGATCCGGCCTGCCCCGCATTATTGACCAGGATGTCCACCGGCCCGGCCAGCGCGAACGCCGCCCTTACCGATGCCGGGTCGGCCACGTCCATCCGGATGTCGCCGCTTTCGCGCCCGGTGACCGTCACGCGGGCGCCGGCCGCAGCCAGGGCGCGGGCGATGGCAGCGCCGATGCCGCGCGTGCCGCCCGTGACCAGTGCATGCTTGCCGGCGAGTTCGTTCATCACCCCTCCAGCAGTTTGGCCGCAACCTGCTGCGGCGTCAGTCCGGCCCCGGCGGCGGCCATCTGGCGTTCGCGTTCGAGGTTGCGTTCCAGCTGCAGCTTGGCGGGACGGTACTGCTTCGGCCACTCGACGGCGGCAAATCCGATCTTGGCAGCTTCCGTCAGCGTCCACGCCGGGTTGGCCAGGTGCGGGCGTCCCACCGCGCACAGGTCGGCCCGGCCGGCTGCGATGATGCTGTTGGCGTGGTCCGCTTCGAAAATGGAGCCCACCGCGATGGTCGGAATCTTCGCCTCGTTGCGCACGCGGTCCGAAAACGGCGTCTGGAACATGCGCCCGTAGACGGGCTTTTCCTGCTTGCTCACCTGCCCCGACGAACAGTCGATCATGTCGGCGCCGGCCGCCTTGAACAGGCGCGCGATCTGCACCGCGTCGTCGGGCGTGATGCCGCCGTCAACCCAGTCATGCGCCGAAATACGCACGCTCATGGGCTTGTGCTGCGGCCAGACGGCGCGCATGGCGCGAAACACCACCAGCGGAAAGCGGCAGCGGTTTTCAAGACTGCCGCCGTACTCGTCCTGGCGCTGGTTGGTCAGCGGCGAAATGAAGGACGACAGCAGGTAGCCGTGCGCGCAGTGCAGCTCGACCCAGTCGAAGCCCGCTTCATCGGCCGCGCGGGTGGCGCGCACGAAGTCGGCGCCGATGCGCGCCATGTCGTCCTCGGTGGCGGCAGCGGCCATCTGCGACACGCCCTCGATGTACTGCTGCGGCGAAGCGGACACCAGCGGCCAGTTACCGTCGGGCAGGGGCTGGTCGATCCCGTCCCACATCACGCGCGTCGATCCCTTGGCGCCCGCGTGGCCCAGCTGGATGGCGATTTTTGCGTCGGTACTGGCATGCACGAAGTCGACGATGCGCTTCCACGCCGCCGTGTGCGCCGGCGCATACATGCCGGGGCAAGCGGGCGTGATGCGCGCATCGGCCGACACGCAGGTCATCTCGGCGAACACCATGCCGGCGCCGCCCATGGCGCGCGCGCCCAGGTGCACCAAGTGGTAGTCGCCCGGCACGCCGTCGAGCGCCGAATACTGCGCCATGGGCGAGACCACGATGCGGTTCTTGAGGGTGATGTCGCGCACCCTGAACGGCGTAAGCATCGGCAGCACCTTCGCGTTCGCCGGCGGCGCAACGCCGGCCTGCTCGCAGGCACGGCGCGCAATCCATTGCTCGAAGCCGGCCACATAAGCGGCGTCGCGCACGCGCAGGTTTTCGTGCGACAGGCGCTGGCTGCGGGTCAGCATCGAATACGCAAATTGAGGTGCTTCCATGGCCGTGTAGCGTTCCACGTTCTCGAACCATTCCATCGAATTGCGCGCGGCGCTCTGGATCTTCAGCACTTCGATGGCGCGCGCGTCCTGGTACGCCGCCAGCGCTTCGCGCACGCCGCCATGCTTGCCGAAGCAGCGCGCCAGTTCGATCGCGTCCTCCAGCGCCAGCTTGGTGCCGGAACCGATCGAGTAGTGGGCCGAATGGGCGGCGTCGCCCATCAGGACCACCGGGGTGGCGCCGTTCCAGTGGATCCACTGGTCGCACACCACGCGCGGGAAGGTGATCCACATGGCCGAGCCGCGCAGGTGCGATGCATTCGACATCAGCGCGTGTCCGTCCAGCTGGTCGGCGAACAGGCGTTCGCAGAACGCAATGCCCTCTTCCTGGGTCATGCTTTCCAGGCCGCTCCTGCGCCACACTTCCTCGGGCGTTTCGACGATGAAGGTCGAGGTGTCGCCGTCGTACTGGTAGATGTGCGCCTGGAACCAGCCATGCTCGGTTTCCTTGAAGGCGAACGTGAAGGCGTCGAATTTCTTGCGCGTGCCCAGCCACACGAAACGGCAGTGGCGCGCTTCAACCTGCGGCTGGTAGGTAGCGGCGTAGCGGTTGCGGATGCGGCTGTTCAGGCCATCGGACGCGATCACCAGGTCGGCCTGGTAGCTGGCCGCGATCTGCTGGTCGTCCTGGACGTCGCATTCGAACATCAGCTGCACGCCCAGTTCCTCGCAGCGCGCCTGCAGGATATTGAGCAGGCGCTTGCGGCCGATGCCGCAGAAGCCATGACCGCCGGACGTGATCTTTTCGCCCTTGAAAAAAATGTCGATGTCGTCCCAGTGATTGAAGGACTGCAGGATGGCGCGCGCGGTGTCCTCGTCGGCGCCCACCAGGTTGCCCAGGGTCTGGTCGGAAAACACCACGCCCCAGCCGAAGGTGTCGTAGGGACGGTTGCGCTCGACCACGATGATCTCGTGCGAGGGATCCTGCTTTTTCATGAGCAGGCTGAAATACAGGCCGGCGGGGCCGCCGCCGATACAAACGATCTTCATTATTCCGTCCGCAGCTTGAAACGTTGCAGCTTGCCGGTTTCGGTGCGCGGCAGCTTGTCGAGAAATTTCACCGAGCGCGGATACTTGTAGGGCGCGATCTGCGCTTTCACGAAGTCCTGCAGGGTACGTGCCAGTTCCGGCCCCGGCTCGAAGCCCGGCCTGGTGACCACGTGCGCCTCGACCACCTGGCCGCGCTCGTCGTCGGCGCGCCCGACCACGCCGCATTCGGCCACCGCCGGATGGCGCAGGAGGACATCCTCCACTTCGGCCCCGGCGATGTTGTAGCCGGCCGAGATGATCATGTCGTCGGTGCGCGAACGGTAGAAGAAATAGCCGTCGGCATCCGTCTCGTAGGCGTCGCCGGTCAGGTTCCAGCCATCGAGCACGTAGTCGAGCTGGCGCGGGTCGGCCATGTAGCGGCAGCCGGTCGGCCCCTTCACGGCCAGGCGGCCGATGACGCCGGGCCCCACCTGCTTGCCGTCGGCGTCCAGGATGCAGGCCTGGTAGCCCGGCACCGGCTTGCCGGTGGCGCCCGGGCGGATATCGTCGCCCGCGGCGGAGATAAAGATGTGCAACAGTTCGGTGGCGCCGATCCCGTCGATCATGCGCAATCCCGTCGCCGCCTGCCACGCTTCACGCGTGGCCAGCGGCAGCGCTTCGCCGGCCGATACGGTCTTGCCCAGGCTGGACAAGTCGTATTTGGCCGCCAGCGGCGCCATCTGGCGATAGAAGGTCGGCGCGGTGAAGCAGATGGTGGCGCGGTGCTTTTCGATCGCGGCCAGCAGTGTTTCGGGGGTCAGCTTTTCCAGCAGCACGCCGGCCGCGCCCACGCGCATCGGGAACAGCAGCAAGCCGCCCAGGCCGAAGGTGAAGGCCAGGGGCGGCGTGCCGATGAAAATGTCGTCCCCGGTGCAGGCCAGCGTGTGGCGAGGGAAGCAGTCGCAGATGGCCAGCACGTCGCGGTGGAAATGCATGGTCCCTTTCGGGACGCCGGTGGTGCCCGAGGTGAAGCTGATCAGGCAGACGTCGTCGGCCGCGGTGGGCGCCGCCGCGAACGGCGCGTCGTGGCGCGCCATCAGCAGTTCGAGCGCGCCCGGATCGCCCGCGGCGTTGAAGTACACCACCTGCGGCGGCAGGCTGGCCATGGCCTCGACCTCGCCGCGCAGGCCACCCGCGCACAGGACCGCATTGACGGCGGCCTTGTCGGCGATGGTGGTCAGCTCGCGCGCGCGCAGCAGCGGCATGGTGGGCACGGCGATCAGGCCGGCCTTGAGCACGCCCAGCACGCAGGCGGCCATCATGGGATTGTTCGCGCCGCGCAGCAGCACGCGGTTGCCGCTGACCAGGCCCATGTCGCGCAGCAGCACGTGGGCGATGCGGTCGACGCGGCGCTGCAGTTCGGCATAGGTCCAGCTGCCCTCTTCCCCGATCACGGCCACGCGCTCGCCGCGGCCGGACGCGACCGCCGCGTCGAGCAGTTCGGCGATGCAGTTCAGGCGTTCGGGGTAGTGGAGTTCGGGCAGGTCGAACTGGAAGTCGGGCCACTGCGCCGGTGGCGGCAGGTGTTCACGCGCAAAATTGTCCTGGTAGGCCGATGGGCCAAGTACTGCGGTCAAGCGTGTCATGGTTGCCCCATACGAGGAATGGTCTGTAGTTCCGAAGGGATACTTTAGACCTAAACAATCACAACATCAAGCGAAAAGTGACGTGCGCAGGACGTCAGGAGGGAATGCGCTTGACCGCCTCGCTCTGGTGCATGACGGCGCGTACGGTATCGGCCAGGACCACCTGGACCCGGGCCGGATCGAGGGGGCCGTCCGGGAAGCCGCGCAGGGCGGCCGCGGCGCCGTTCAGGCCCAGGGTCAGGCAGCCCGCGTGCAGCCGTTCCAGGCGCGCCCTGGCGCCCTCGTTGTCCTTGGCGGCCAACAGGCCCGCGACGTCGGCGCTGGCCGTGGTCAGCTGCCCCTGGAAGCCGCCCAGGTACACCAGCAGGCGTTCGCCGCTGATGCCCAGGCGCTGCATGGTGTCCTGCGGGGTTTCCGCGTCGGCCGGGCCGGCCGAGGTGTCAAGAAAAGGCGCCAGGTATTGGCGCACCTGGTCGCCCTCGAAGGGCTTGACCAGGTAGCCGGCCACGCCAAGGCTGGTGGCCTGGTCGACGGTGGCGCGATCGGTCGCCGAGGTGACCAGCACGAACGGCATGCCCGCCAGCCTGACGTCGGCCTTGATGCGGCCCAGCAGGTCCATGCCGGACATGCGCGGCATGCGCAGGTCGCAGAAGCAGACCACCGGCCGCAGGCCCTGGGCCAGCTGGTCCCATGCGTCCTGGCCGTCCTCGGCCTCGACGATGTCAAATTTTCCGCATGCGTCGATCAAGTGCATCAGCACCATGCGCGATACCACGTCGTCATCCACTACCAGTACTTTCATGCGCGCTCCGGCTTGCCTATTTTGCAATTACACCAATATTACAGCATAAGCATCTTCAAAAACAGGGTTACACCGCAGAAGCGGTGAACTCGCCGAGCAAGTCGCGCAGGCGCGGCAGGCTGACGACGATGTCCGGCCAGCGCTGTTGGTCGGCCGCGATCTCCAGTTCCCCGCACAGCTCATGCAGTTCGGTGGCATCGAGGTAGGCGGCGCTGCCCTTGATCCCGTGCAGCAGGCGCGCCGCCACTTCGTGGTCGAGACTGGCCACAGCAAGCTCCAGGTCGGCCCGCCGCGACGGCAGGTCATTGGCGAAGGCGGCGCGCATGCGCGTTTTCAGGTCGCTCTGGCGCCGCTCGGCATTGTGCGCCGCGGCCACCGACATCGGCGTGGGGCCGGTGAACACACCGAACATGGCATCGAGCTCGGACGTGCTTGGCGCCCGCGCCGGGCTCTCGACCATGGGCGCCATGGCGATGCCGCGCCTGGCCTGGCGTTCGATGGCGCGCGTGAGCTGGACATGCAACGCCGCCTCGTCGATCGGTTTGGAGAGAAAGTCGTCCATGCCGCTGCCAAGGTAGCGGTTGCGGTCTTCCTCGCTGGCGTTGGCGGTCAGCGCCACGATCATCAGGTCCTGGTCCTGCACCGGCGCCTCGGGCGGCCCGCCGGCGCGGATCAGGCGGGTGGCGGTGGCGCCGTCCATTTCCGGCATCCGACCGTCCATCAGGATCAGGTCGTAGCGCGTCTGGGCGCAGGCGGCCACGGCCAGCACGCCGTTGTCGGCGATATCGACCTTGTGGCCCAGGTCTTCGAGCATCATGCGGATGATGATCTGGTTGGTCGGGAAGTCCTCGGCGCACAGCACGTGCAGGCGGTGGCTGTGCGGCTCGAGCGGCGCCGCCACCACCACCGGCGGCGCCACGCCGTCGGCCAGCGGCAGGATCACGCTGAAGGTGCTGCCCTGCCCGATGCTGCTGGCCACATTGATCTCGCCGCCCATCAGGTCCACCAGCTGGCGGCAGATCGCCAGGCCCAGGCCGGTGCCGCCGTAGCGGCGCGTGGTGGTGCTGTCGGCCTGCTCGAATTTCTGGAACAGGCGCTCGAGAGCGTCGGGCGCGATGCCGATGCCGGTGTCCTGCACCGCGAAGCGGATCAGGTTGATGTGCGGTCCCGAACTGGCGGTGCCCGGCAGCGGCTCGACCCGCAGCCTGACCGTGCCCTCGTTGGTGAACTTGAAGGCATTGCCGACCAGGTTGACCAGCACCTGGCGCAAGCGCGTGGGGTCGCCCACCACGAACGGCGGCAGCGCGCCGGCCAGGTCCACGCTGAAGTCGACGCTGTGCGCGGCGGCTTGTTCCTCGAACAGGCTGACCACGTTCTCGATCATGGGCGCCAGCGCGAAGTCGATGTTTTCGATGGTCAGCTTGCCGGCCTCGATCTTGGAGAAGTCGAGCAGGTCGTTGATGATGGTCAGCAGCGACTGGGCGTTGGCCTGGCCGCGCAATATCTGTTCGCGCGTGCTGTCGGCCAGCTGGCTGTCGCGCAGCGCGAAGCTGAGCATGCCGATCACGCCGGCCAGCGGGGTGCGCATTTCGTGGCTCATGTTGGCCAAGAATTCGGACTTCTGGCGCGTGGCGTCTTCCGCCTTCAGCTTGGCCACGCGCACCTGCTTTTCCTGCTCCACCAGGCGGGCCTGGGTTTCCTCCAGTTCGCGGTAGGCGCGCGCATTGTCCAGCGCCACCGCGGCGTGCGCGGCCAGCGTCTTGAGCATGTCCAGGTGCACGCGGCGGTAGGCATTGAGCTCGACGCTCTGCACGCACAGCACGCCCATCATGCGTTCCTTGACGATCAGCGGCACGTACATCATCGCCACCGGCTGCGAACGCGGGGCCCCGTCCAGGCGCAGCGGCGGCAGCATCAGCTTGGCCTGCGGCCGTTCGAGATAGTTCTCGTACTCGGTGGCGACGTCGTTGATGAACACTTCGCGCCGGTGGTGCAGGCACCACACCGCGAACTGGTTGCGGTCCGACAGCGGCCGCGTGTAGTACTCGCTGCGCACGCCCTGGTCCATCGCGAACGGAAACTCGACCACGCCGGCCGCCTCGTTGTAGAAGCCGATGCCGAAGATGCGCGCATCCATCAGGTGGTGCACGTGGCGGTACACGGTCTGCATGATGGTTTCGATATCGAGCGTGGCGGTCAGCTCGCGGCCGATCTCGGACAGCACGGTGATGTTGCGGTGCGCCTGCTCCACGTTGACCTTCTGGCGTTCCACTTCCTCCTTCTGGCGCTCGGCGTCGGAGCGGCGCTGCTCGGCGTCCAGGCGGCGCACGTCCAGTTCCGACTTCTGGCTTTCCAGCAGGCGGTTCTGCTGCGCGATTTCGACCGTGCGCGCTCCCACCTGGCGCTCCAGCAGTTCCTTCTGGCGGCTCAGGCCCGACAGGCGCGCGCGGTAGGCCAGGTAGACGCTGCCCAGCACCAGCATGACGGCCAGCATGCGGAACCACCAGGTTTTCCACACCGGCGGCAGGATGACGATGGTCAGCGCGGCGCCCGACGCGCTCCACACGCCATCCTTGTTGGCGGCCTTCACGCGGAAGGTGTAGGTGCCGGGATCGAGATTGGTATAGGTGGCGAAGCGCTTGTCGGCAGGGGTGCTGACCCAGCTCTCGTCGAAGCCTTCAAGCTGGTAGGCAAACAGGTTGCGCTGCGGTGCCGCGTAGTGCAGGGCCACGAATTCGAGCGAGAACACCGAATCGGCAGCCGCCAGCGTCACTTCGCTGGCCAGTTCGACCGGCCCCTTGAGCACGCCCGGATGCGACTCGTTGGCCGGCTTGTTGAATATCTCGAAGCCGGTGATCACGGCGCGCGGCGCGATCAGGTTGTCGCGGATGGCCGCCGGACGGAAGGCCGTCACGCCGTTGAAGCCGCCGAAGTACAGGATGCCGTCCGCACCGCGCAGGGCCGAGCCGTCGAAGTAGGCGCCTTCGATGGTGCCGTCGCCGGCGCTGTAGTTGCGCCAGCGGTTAGCCCCGGGATCGAGGCGCGAGATGCCGGTATTGGTGCTGATCCAGAGGTGCCCTGCCTCGTCTTCCAGCATGGCGGCCACGGCGTCGTCGGCCAGGCCGTCGCGCACCGTGTAGCGGCGAAAGCTCACCTTGCCGTCGGCAGATTCGCTCATTTTGTTCAGTCCGCCGGCGGTACCCACCCAGATCGTGCCCTTGCTGTCTTCCAGCAGGTAGTGCACCTCGTCGTTGGAGAGGCTCTCCGGATTGCCCGCGTCGTAGCGGAAGTGGCGGAACTTGCCGGTGGCGCGGTCCAGCAGGTCCAGGCCATGGAAGGTGCCGAGCCAGAGCCGGCCGCGCCGGTCTTCCAGGAGCGGACGCACCACATTGTCCGACAGGCTGGTGCTGTCGGCAGGATCGTGGCGGTAGCTCACCACGTCGCGCGTGGCCGGGTCGAGCCGGTGCAGGCCGCCGCGCGAGGCCAGCCACAGCATGCCGCTGCGGTCGGCCAGCATGCCGCGGATGTTGTTGCTGTCCGGGTCGCCGTGCGCGAAGGTCAGCCGCGTGAAGCGCTTGCTCACCGTATCGAAGCGCGTCACGCCGGCATAGCTGCCCACCCACAGCATGCCGTTGCGGTCGCGCGCCAGCGCGCTGGCGGGCAGGCCGACCAGCGAATTGGGATTGGCCGCTTCGTGCTTGTAGAAGGTCGAGACGCCGCTTTCCGGATCGAGGTGATTGAGCCCGTTGTTGGCGGCGACCCAGAGCTTGCCGTTGCCGTCGTCGGCGATCGCCCTGATCTTGTTGTCGGACAGCGAATCGGGACGGTCGGCCTGGCGCACGATGCGCGCGAAGCCGCCGCTGTTGAGGTCCACGCGGCTGGCGCCCGCGAACCAGGTACCGACCCAGAAGGTGCCCACGCGGTCGCGGTACAGGGCCGAAATCTGGTTGTCGGCCACGCTGTGGTTGTCCCCGGCCACATGGCGGTAGTTGGCGAAGCGGCGCGACTGGTCCTGCCACAGGAACAGGCCGTCGTTGTGGCTGCCCACCCAGACATTGGCGTCGACGTCCTGGAACAGCGTGATGATGTAGCCGGCCGTCAGGCCGTCGGCCGTGCCCATGCGCCGGCGCGCTTCTCCCTGCTTCCAGGTTTCCAGTCCCGCCAGGCTGCCGATCCACAGGGTCTGGCCGGCGTCGACCAGCAGCGACTGCACCACGTCGTACTTGCTGTCTGCGCCCCCGGCACGGTGATGCGTGAATGCCTTGGCGCCCGGCGCCAGGCTGTCCAGGCCCGACGAGGTGCCTACCCACACCCGGCCGCTGGCGTCCACCGCCAGCGCGTTGACCTGGTCGTCGGCCAGGCTGGCGGGGTCGCCCGGCACGTTGTGCCAGATGCGGAACTTCCCGCTGGTCATGTCGAAATGCTGCAAGCCGTCGCTGGTGGCCAGCCACAGGCCCTGCTTGCCGTCGTCGGCGATGGCGCGCACGTGCAGGTTGCCGTTGCCGCGGCGCGCCGCTTCGTTCGGCTGGAAATGGGTGAAGCTCTGGGTGGCCGGATCGTAGCGATCCAGGCCGCCGTCGGTGCCGACCCACATGCGCCCGCTGCGGTCCACGTGCAGCACCCGCACCCAGTTGTTGGCCAGGCTGCGCGGATCGGTGGCCACGTTGCGGAACGTGGTGACGCGGTAGCCGTCAAAGCGCGACAGGCCGGCCTGGGTGCCGAACCACATGAAGCCGTCGGCGTCCTGCACGGCCGCCAGCACCGATTCCTGGGCCAGGCCATGGTCGACCGAGAGATGCTCGAAGCGCAGCGTGCGCGCCGGCGCCGCCTGGCTGGACCCGCACAGCAGGCAGCACAGCAGCAGGAAAAAAGTGGCAAGTGCGCGCGCCGGGTTCACTTAGGCGACCGCTCCCGAGGCATCCATGGCCAGCGCGGCCACGACGCGGTTGGTCTGGCGCGCGACGGCGTCCTGGACTTCGACCAGCGCGGCGTCGAGCAGTTCGGCGTCGAACACACCGCCCCGGGCCAGGTCGACGCGGGACGCGGCATACCACAGTCCCAGCGTCATGCAGCCCGTGTGCACGGCGTCGATGCGCAGCCTGGCGTCGGCGGGCGCGCCGCCGTCGACCATGCCCGCCACTTCCTTGCGCGCCACCAACAGCTGTTCGGTGAACGCTTTCAGGTAGGCTTTCAGGCGGTCGACGCCGATATGCAGGCGCTTCATGGTGGCGGCCGGATCTTCGGTCAGCTTTTCCAGCGTGACCCTGAAAATTTTCTCGAGGTGGGCGCGCGCATCGGCCGCGTGCAGCGGCTTGAGGATGTAGCCCACCGCGCCCAGCTTGACCGCCTGCAGTACCGTGTCGCGGTCGGACGCCGACGACACCAGCACGAAGGGCACGGCGGCCAGTTCGGGATCGCGCTTCATCTGTTCGAGCAGGTCGATGCCGGACATGCGCGGCATGCGCACGTCGCAAAAGCAGATCACGGGACGCAGGCCGCCGGCCAGCATCAGCCAGGCCTGCTCGCCATCTTCGGCTTCGACCAGGTCGAAAATGCCATACACGGACAGCAGGTCGATCAGGGCCATGCGCGAAACGATATCGTCATCTACTACAAGTGCTTTCATGCATTTCTCCGTGTGCGGTGCTGGCTAGTCGCCAAAAAATTTCAATACGTCGTCCTTGCGCGCGAGGGTATCGCGCTGGCCCAGACGTATCAGTTCGCAGGTGTAGCTCGATTCAAACAGCAGGTAGGACGCCAGTGCGGCGCCGCGTGTTTCGGTGGCGCCTATCCCCGAGAGCATGGTGCGGATAGGCGCCGGCAGGCTGTGAATATGGCGGCTGGCGATATCGTCCAGCCGCTCGGAAGGGGCGATGACCAGCAGTTCGACCGGCTTGAGCGGGGTCTTGTCGAGATACTCTTTCGGCAGCATCGACAGCGTCAGGTTGATGCGGTTCAGGCGCTCGATGTCGACCGCCAGGCTGTCGAGGAAGATGGACGACATGGCATGGCCGGCGATCTGCGCCAGGCTCGGATAGCGCGCCTGTTCGTTGCCGGTGGACGCAGGCTCGGTCAGGCGGCCCGCCCCCACCACCAGCACCTTGGTCGCGCCCAGGTGGATGGCAGGCGAGATCGGCGCCAGCTGGCGCATCGAGCCGTCGCCGCAGTATTCGCGGCGGCTGCCCAGGTACAGCGGCACGGCCGGGAAAATGAAGGGGATCGCCGACGAGGCCAGCAAGTGCTCGACCCCGATCTGGTCCTGCATGGCGATGCGCTGCATGCGCACCCAGGGCGGGATGTCGGCCGCGGTCTGGTAAAAGGTGACGTGGTTGCCGCCCGTGTAGGACGAGGCGGTGACGGCCAGGGCGTGCAGCAGGCCGTCGGACATCACCGAATCGAGGCGCGGCAGGTCGAGCATGCGGTGCAGCAGCCCGGCCAGGGGGGTGTTGTCGAGCAGCGAGGTGGGCGGCGCGGCGCGCCATTTGCGCAGCAGCCAGCCGAAGGACAGCAGCGACAGCCAGCGCGCGCCGGAACGGATCACGCCCAGCGAGTCGGAACGGTACACCTGGTCGACGGTGAAGTTTTCCCAGACGTCGAGCAGCTTTTGCACGCCTTCGCCAAAATTGTCGGCGCGGCAGGCCAGGGCCACGGCATTGATGGCGCCGGCCGAGGTGCCGCAGATGATGTCGAAGGGGTTGCGCGCGGGGCGCCAGCCGGCTTCCCACAAGAGCTGCGAAATCGCTTGCAGCACGCCGACCTGGTAGGCAGCGCGCGCGCCGCCTCCCGTCAGGATCAAGCCGGTTTTTTGTTCTATTCCCATAAAGCAAGGGTAGCAGGGTCTGTTGCATTTTGGGGAAAAAGCTTGCCCGAAATGCACGATTTGCACACCTTTTATTCTCCCCGTGCAACGCCCTCGCGGCGCGGGTCGGCGCCGCCGAACCACCACGGCGCGCCATGGATCAGGATGCGCTGCACGCCGTGCAGGCCGGACGTCATCTCGTACTGGCGGATCACATGGCCGCGCGCCTTGAGCGCGTCCATCACCTGGGACGAAAAGCGCCCCGTTTCGAGCTCGGTGGGGCCATTGCGGCTGCCGAAATTGGGCAGGTTGATCGCCTGCTGCATGTTCAAGCCCCAGTCGAGCGTGCCGACCAGGGTCTTGGCCACGTAATTGATGATGGCCGGGCCGCCCGGCGAGCCCACCGCCAGCACCAGCTTCCTGGTCTTGCGGTCGAACACGATGGTGGGCGACATGGCGCTGCGCGGCCGCTTGCCGGCCTGGACCCGGTTGGCGATCGGCCCGCCCGCATCCACCGAATCAAAGGAAAAGTCGGTGAGCTGGTTGTTCAGGATGAAGCCGCGCACCATCTGGCGCGAACCGAAGGCGTCTTCCACGGTGGTGGTCATCGACAGGCCGGCGCCCTTGCCGTCGAATACCACGAAGTGCGAGGTCGACGCCGTTTCGATGGCGTTGTCGGTACCCCATGCCACGTCCATGCCCGGCGGCGTGCCCGGCTGGGCGATGCCCATCGACTTGTCGCCGATCAGGGCGGCCCGTTCGGCCAGGTAGCGCTTGTCGATCAGGCCGGGAATGCCGCGCCCCGGCAGCGGCACGAAATCGGTATCGGCGGCGTAGCGGTTGCGGTCGGCGTAGGCCAGGCGCGCCGCTTCCGAAAACAGGTGGATCGCCTCGGCGCCCGGCACGCCGTCGACCGGCGCCACGGCCGCCATGTTGCGGTTTTCCAGGATGCCCAGGATCTGGGCGACGGCGATCCCGCCCGACGACGGCGGCGGCATGCCGCACACGGTGTAGGCGCGGTAGTCGCTGCACACGGGCGCGCGCAGCTTGGGCTGGTAGCCGGCGATGTCCTGCGCGGTCAGGGTGCCGGGATTGGTCGGATGCCCGGCCACCTTGGCCGCGATGTCGCGCGCGATGGCGCCGGTGTAGAACACCTCGGCGCCGCCGGCCGCGATCTCGCGCAGCGTGGCCGCCAGTGCCGGGTTTTTCAGGACGTGGCCGACCGGCCAGGGCTTGCCGTCCTTGTCGTAGAAATAGGCGGCGGCGGCGGGATCCTTGCGGATGTGGGGGTCGTGCGCGATCAGGCCATGCAGGCGCGCGCTGACCGCGAAGCCCTGCTCCGACAGCGCGATGGCGGGGGCGAACAAGTCGCGCCATTTCAGCTTGCCGTGCTGCTTGTGGGCCAAGGCCAGCATGCGCAGCACGCCGGGGGCGCCCACCGAGCGGCCGCCCACCACGCCCGCGGCGCGCGACAAAGCCGTGCCGTCTGGATTCTGGAACAGGCGTTCGGTGGCGGCGGCAGGCGCGGTTTCGCGCCCGTCGTAGGCCTGCACTTTGCTGCCGTCGTAATGCATGAGGAAAGCGCCGCCGCCGATGCCCGACGATTGCGGCTCGACCAGCGTCAATACCAGCTGGATGGTGACGGCGGCATCGATGGCCGTGCCGCCCTTCCTGAGAATCTGGTAGCCCGCTTCGGCAGCGAGGGGATTGGCCGCGGACACCATGAACTTCTTCGCTGCCCAGCCTGCTTTATCGGCATAGCCGGTCGCAATTTCGGGGGCCTGCTGGCTGGCGTCCTGGGCGCAGGCCGGCATGGCGGCAAACGCGCCCGCCAGTACGGCCGCGAGGGCGAGCATCTTCAACTTGACCATGTATTCTCCAAATGAAACGTGCGGCCAGGCCGCACGCTTGAACACAGGTATCGTACAGGAAATGCTTTACTTCGGTTGCATGCGGATCGCGCCGTCAAGACGGATGGTCTCGCCGTTGAGCATGGTGTTTTCGATGATCGATTTCGCCAGCTGCGCGTATTCCGCAGGACGGCCCAGGCGTTGCGGGAACGGGACCATGTTGCCCAGCGCGGTGCGCACTTCTTCCGGCATGCCCATCAGCATCGGGGTTTCGAAAATGCCGGGAGCGATGGTCATCACGCGGATGCCGCTGCGGGCCAGGTCGCGCGCCATCGGCAGGGTCAGGCCGACCACGGCAGCCTTGGACGAGGCGTACGCCGCCTGGCCGATCTGGCCGTCATAGGCCGCCACCGACGCGGTATTGATGATCACGCCGCGCTCGCCCGACTCGCCCGCTTCGGTCTTGCCCATGGCGTCCGCCGCCAGGCGCGACATGTTGAAGGTGCCCACCAGGTTGATGGTCACGGTGCGCTGGAATACGTCCAGCGGGTGCGGGCCATCCTTGCCCACGGTCTTGATGGCGGGCGCCACGCCGGCGCAGTTGATCAGGCCACGCAGGGTGCCCATGGCGGTGGCGGCGGCAACAACGGCCAGGCCATCGGCTTCGGAACTGACGTCGCACTTGACGAAGGTGCCGTTCAATTCCCTGGCCAGCGCTTCGCCGGCTTCCACTTGCACGTCGGCCAGCACGACTTTCGCGCCCGATTCCGTCAGCAGGCGCGCGGTCGCAGCGCCCAGGCCCGAAGCGCCGCCAGTGATGATGAATACATTGTTCTGAATTTGCATGGTTTTTCCCTTGAAGTGCCGCTATTAACGTTTACGTAAACGTCAAGGATACCAAATTGTATTGATCTTGGGGCTGGAATGCCTAAAAACACTGCACGGTGACGCCATTGTTGTTGCACAGCTTGCCCTGCGGACTGAGCAATGTTGTGCCGACGCCACCGTTGTAGCGGGTGCCGCTGGTGTCGACGCAGCCGCCGGCGTCGCAGCGCATGATGGGCACGGGCGATGGCGGCACGCTGGCCGGCGGCAGGAACAGCGGCGGCTGGCTCAGCGGCGGCGGGCGCGGCGCGGCGATGCGCGGCGTGCTGTCGATCACCTGGCTCACGGCGCGGCGCTTGGACGGCGCTTTTTTGGGCGCCGGCTTGTCCTTCTTCGCCTGCTGTTCGACTTCACCGGCGCGCGGCGGGCGTTCGACGGCCGACACATGGCCGGCCACGCAAGCGATCAGGACCAGGCTGGGCAGGGAAATTTTCATGGGAACCTTTCAGGAATATCCCAGTATTGTCCGGCCAACCCCATTCCGATAGAGCACGATACACTTTGTAACGCCTGCGTAAGGACATGGTCAGCCTCGGCAGCTACACTGGGCTGCATAACCGGAGACGACCATGCAGCCGCCATATCAGATGTACCAAAGTAAATTACGCAGTGCAAGCGAAGCGCTGGAACTGCTGCGCGACGACGACATGATCATCGTGCCCACCGGCGTGGGCGAGCCCCCGTCCCTGTTGACGGCGCTGTCGGAGCAGCGGCGCCGGTTCAAGGGCATCGCCGTGGCGCAGATCCTGGCGCTGCGCAAGTTTGGCTACTTCGACCAGGAGACGGCGCAGCATGTGCGGCACGCGGCGCTGTTTTTCGGCGGCGCTTCGCGCGCGGCCGGCCAGGGCGGCTGGTGCGATTTCCTGCCCAATTATTTCTCCGAAATCCCGGCCTTGATCGAGCGCGGCCTGATGCCCGCCGACGTCGTGTTCGCGATGGCTTCGCCCATGAATGAACAGGGTTTTTTTTCGCTCAGCCTGGGCACCGACTACACCATGGCGGCCGTGGCCAAGGCGCGCGTGGTGGTCCTGGAAGTCAATCCGAACGTGCCCTTCGCGCACGGCCAGTGCCATGTACACGTGTCGCAGGTGACGGCGCTGGTCGAAAGCAGCGAAGCGGTGCTGGAAGTGGGCTTGCCCACCATCGGCCCGGTGCAGGAAGCGATCGGCAAATACGTGGCCGACATGATAGACGACGGCTCGACCCTGCAGATCGGCTACGGCGGCATTCCCGACGCGGTGGTCATGCAGCTCTCGGCCAAGCGCGACCTGGGCATCCATACCGAGATGCTGGGCGACGGCATTCTGACCCTGGTCGACTGCGGCGCGGTCACCAACCGCAGGAAGAACATCCTGCCCGGCAAAATGGTGGCCACCTTCGCGCTGGGATCGCAAAAGCTGTACAAGTTCATGCACAACAATCCCATGATCGAAATGCACCCGTCCAATGTCACCAACGACCCCTACCTGGCCGGGCAGAACGACAATCTCATCTCGATCAACGCCAGCCTGCAGGTCGACCTGCTGGGCCAGTGCGGCTCCGAAAGCATCGGCCACCTGCCCTATTCCGGCACCGGCGGCCAGGCCGACTTCGTGCGCGCGGCCAACCGCTCGAACGGCGGCAAGTCCTTCATCGTGCTGCCGTCGACCGCCAAGGGCGATACCATTTCGCGCATCGTGCCCACGCTGGCGCCAGGCACGCATGCAACGACCAGCAAGAACGATGTGAATTATGTGGTGACCGAATTTGGCGTGGCGCAGTTGCGCGGCAAATCGGCCAAGCAGCGCGCACAGGCGCTGATCGCGATCTCCCATCCCCACTTCCGCGCCGAACTGCGCGCCGAGGCAAACAGGATGTGCGTGTTCTAAAAAAAACCGGCCTTCGAAAAGGCCGGTTTGATCTTACTTGGCAGGCGCCGGTTCAGCCGGCGGCGGGGTTTCCGCTGCGGGCATGGCGGCCGGCACTTCCATGGTTGGCGGCACCGTGGCAGCCGGCGCTACCACCGCCGGTGCATGCACCGCGTGGGCGGCAGGCGGCGTGACCGAGATCCAGCCGGTTGGCGAGAGCAGCGGCACCAGCAGCAGCGCCACGATGTTGATGATCTTGATCAGCGGGTTGATCGCGGGGCCGGCAGTATCCTTGTACGGGTCGCCCACGGTGTCGCCGGTCACGGCAGCCTTGTGCGCTTCCGAACCCTTGCCGCCGAAATTGCCGTCTTCGATGTACTTCTTGGCGTTATCCCATGCACCGCCGCCGGTGGTCATGGAAATCGCCACGAACAGGCCGGTGATGATGGTACCCATCAACAGGCCGCCCAGCGCGGCAGGACCGAGCAGCAGTCCCACGACCACCGGCACGATCACCGGCAGCAGCGACGGCAGGATCATTTCCTTGATCGCCGACGCGGTCAGCATGTCGACGGCCTTGTCGTATTCCGGCTTGCCGGTACCGTCCATGATGCCCTTGATGTCGCGGAACTGGCGGCGCACTTCCACCACCACGGCGCCGGCTGCGCGCCCAACCGCTTCCATCGCCATGGCGCCGAACAGGTAAGGAATCAGGCCGCCGATGAACAGGCCCACGATGACCATCGGGTTCGACAGGTCGAAGGAGATTGACATGTTGGCCGAAGCGAGTGCGTGCGTATAGTCGGCAAACAGGACCAGCGCTGCCAGGCCGGCCGAACCGATGGCGTAGCCCTTGGTGACTGCCTTGGTGGTGTTGCCCACTGCGTCGAGCGGATCGGTAATGGCGCGCACCGATTCCGGCATGCCCGACATTTCGGCGATGCCGCCGGCGTTGTCGGTGATAGGACCGTAGGCGTCAAGCGCCACGATGATGCCGGCCATCGACAGCATGGACGTGGCGGCGATCGCGATGCCATACAGCCCGCCCATCTGGTACGATGCCAGGATGGCGGCGCACACGGCCAGCACAGGATAGGCGGTCGACTTCATCGACACGCCCAGGCCGGCGATGATGTTGGTGCCGTGGCCGGTGGTCGACGCTTCGGCGATGTGGCGTACCGGCTTGAATTCGGTGCCGGTATAGTATTCGGTGATGTAGACCATCAGGCCGGTGAGCACGATACCGACGATGGAGCAGCCCATCATCTTCATGCGCATGGCTTCTTCGGTCCATACCATCCAGGTGACGGCCGCAAAACCGATCAGCGACAGGCCGGCGGCCCACCACAGGCCCGTGTACAGGGCCGACATGATCTTCTTGCCCTGCTTGGCCTTGACCAGCGAGCAGCCCACGATGGAGCCCAGGATCGATACCGCGCCAAGCAGCAGCGGGTAAATGATGGGGACATTGCCGGCGTTGGTGATCATCAGCGCGCCGAGCAGCATGGTGGCGATCAGCGTGACCACATAGGTCTCGAACAGGTCGGCGGCCATGCCGGCGCAGTCGCCGACGTTGTCGCCGACGTTATCGGCGATCACGGCAGGATTGCGCGGGTCGTCTTCCGGGATGCCGGCTTCGACCTTGCCTACCAGGTCGGCGCCGACGTCCGCGCCCTTGGTGAAGATGCCGCCGCCAAGACGGGCGAAGATCGAAATGAGCGAAGCGCCGAAGGCCAGGCCGATCAGCGGCTTGATGATGTCATGCGGGGACAGCGTGCTGCCCGGGGCTTTCATCATCAGCATCCAGTAGAACAGCGTGACGCCCAGGAGGCCCAGGCCGACCACCAGCATGCCGGTGATGGCGCCGCCCTTGAAGGCCACGTCCAGTGCTTCGTTCATGCCCTTGGTGGCAGCCTGCGCGGTGCGCACATTGGCGCGGACCGAGACATTCATGCCGATGAAGCCGCAGGCGCCGGAAAGGACGGCGCCGATGGCAAAGCCGATGGCGGTGTTCATATCGAGGAAGACGCCGATGGCGATCAGGAGGACGACACCGACGATGCCGATGGTGCGGTACTGGCGCGCCAGGTAAGCGGCTGCACCTTCCTGGATCGCCTGCGCGATTTCCTGCATCCTGGCGTTGCCAGGGTCCTGCCGTAAAATCCAGCTACGTGTCAGAAGACCATATATCACTGCGACTACGCCGCATACCGTCGCGAAAATCAGAAAGCTTGAATCTGCCATATTGTCCCCTTAGCATTTTTTTAATCAAGTAACACAACAACACATTCGAAAGACCTTGTAGGTCAACCATACTGCGTACTGCAAAACTTTGAATCCGAAACCGGGTGCGTGGGAAGGGCAGTCAGGCGGCCGCATTAAAAAAGCGGACCTGCGGTCCGCTCCTTTGACAGCTTATTCCGACAGCGCCGCGAATGCCGCGTCGCGGATCTGCTCGACAGGTCCGACACCGGCGATGCGGCGGTACTTGGGCGCACCAGGCAGGCCCGATTGCGCCCACTCGTTGTAATACCCGAGCAGCACTTCGGTCTGGTTGTGATAGACAGAGAGGCGTTTCATGACGGTTTCGGCCTTGTCGTCGTCGCGCTGGATGAGCGGTTCGCCGGTGAGGTCGTCCAGATTGTCCACTTTTGGCGGATTGAATTTGATGTGGTAGACGCGGCCCGAACCCGGGTGCGAGCGGCGGCCGCTCATGCGCTCGACGATCGATTCGTCGGGCACGTCGATTTCGAGGACATAGTCCACGTTGATGCCGGCGTCCTTCATGGCGTCAGCCTGCGCGATGGTGCGCGGGAAGCCGTCGAACAGGTAGCCGTTCTTGCAGTCGTCGTCGGTGAGGCGGTTCTTGACCAGGCCGATCATGATGTCGTCGGAGACCAGGCCCCCTGCGTCCATCACTTTTTTCGCAGCCATTCCCAGTTCGGTGCCTTGCTTGATCGCGGCACGCAGCATGTCGCCGGTGGAAATTTGCGGGATGTTGTACTTTTCTTTGATGAAGTTAGCCTGGGTACCTTTGCCGGCACCCGGTGCTCCTAACAGAATGAGACGCATGAAAATTCCTAGAACTGATTTTTAAAATGGTGGTGATGCATATCTGCTACCTTGGTACGAAACTTACCACAAAAGTGCCGGAAAACGCCAATCTGCGGCGGATTTGACATTTTTTTGATTGATCCAGCGCAGACCAAAGCGGTTTCACACTTTTAGTGTGCAAAGATGCTGCGCTGCCACAAGAAAGTTAGGTGAAGTAAGCGTGTTGTAAGGCCTCATTTGGCGTAATGCAGGCGCACCCGTGCCAGGTCCTCGGGCGTGTCGACACCGGCCGCCGGCGCGCTGTCGGTGACATGCACGGCGATCGGATAGCCATGCCACAGCACGCGCAGCTGCTCGAGCGCCTCGATCGATTCGAGCGGCGCCGGCGCCAGGGTCGGGTAGGTTTGCAGGAAGGCGTTGCTGTACGCGTAAAGCCCGATATGGCGCAGCGGCCGGTAGCCGGCCGGCAGCACGTCGCGCGAGGCGGCGAACGCATCACGATCCCACGGAATGGTGGCGCGCGAAAAATACAGCGCGCGTCCAAGCTTGTCGAGCACCACCTTGACCACGTTCGGATTGAAGGCATCGGCCACGCTGTCGATCGGGTGGGCGCAGGTGGCCATCGGCACGCCGTCCGCGATGCGGCTCGCGGTGGCGGCCAGCAGCGCCGGATCGATCAGCGGTTCGTCGCCCTGCAGGTTGACCACCACGGCGTCAGGCGCCAGGCCCAGCGTGCGCGCCACTTCGGCGATGCGGTCGGTGCCGGACGGATGGTCGGCGCGCGTCATGCACACTTCGATGCCGTGCGCCGTGCAGGCGGCGGCAATGTCGGCGTGGTCGGTGGCCACGATGATGCGTTCGGCGCCCGATTCGGCGGCCCGCTCGGCCACCCGCACCACCATCGGCTTGCCGCCAAGGTCGGCCAGCGGCTTGTTCGGCAGGCGCGTCGACGCCAGGCGCGCCGGAATGATGACGATGAAACCCATTTACACAGGCTCGATCTTGCGCGCTTCGTCCACCCACATGATGGGAATGCCGTCGCGGATCGGGAAGGCCAGGCGGTCGGCGCGGCAGGTCAGTTCCTGCGCTTTCTTGTCATGGTCGAGGGGGCCTTTGCACAAGGGGCAGACCAGGATGTCAAGCAGTCGGGAATCCACGGCATTTCTCCACAATTTGTTCGGCCAGCGCGCCATCGAGCTGCGCCGTCACCGGAACGACCCACAGTCTCGGATCGTGTTTGAGATGTTCAATTTGCCCACATTTTACTGCATCCTTCTCGGTGATCAGGATGATGTCGGCGTCGATGCCGTCAAACGGGCGGTCCAGGAAATCGTGATGGTCGGGCAGCGCCAGTTCGCTGATCTCCAGGCCGGCCGCGCGCAGCATGGCGAAAAAGCGGCCCGGGTTGCCGATGCCGGCCGCCGCCACGATGCGCCGGCCCTTCAGTTCGGCCAGGGACACGCCCTGCCCCGGCCTGGCCAGCGGCTCGGCCACGTTGCCGCGCAATTGCATGCGAAACGGCGTGCCGCCCACGTCCGGCGTGGCATCGGGCGCATTGACGATGGTGAAGTCGCGCCGGCGCGACGCCGGTTCGCGCAAGGGACCTGCCGGCAGCAGCCAGCCGTTGCCCACGCCGCGCCCGTCGAAGAGCACGATTTCAAGGTCGCGTTCGAGCGCGTAATGCTGCAGGCCGTCGTCGGAGATGATGATGTCGACCTGGGGATTGGCGGCCAGCAGCGCGCGCCCGGCGGCAGCGCGGTCGCGCCCCACCACCACCGGGCAGCCGCCGCGGCGCGCGATCAGGAGCGGCTCGTCGCCCACCTGCCGCGCGGTCGATTCCGCGGTGACGGCACGCGGCGCGGCGTCGCTGCTGCCGAAGCCGCGCGAAATCACGCCCGGCGTGTAGCCGGCCGCGCGCAGCACGCCGGCCAGCCAGATCGTCAGCGGCGTCTTGCCGGTGCCGCCGATGAAGATGTTCCCGACCACGATAACCGGCACCGGCAGGCGCGCGGACTGCTTGATGCCGCTACGGTACAGGAGCGCGCGCGCGCCGGACAGCGCGCCGAACAGCAGCGACACGGGCCACAGCGCGCAGGCCAGCACGCCGCGCCCGAGCCAGGCGCGCGTGAGGGTGGTTTCGATGGATGAGGGAGTCGGCATGCGGCGGCGGGCGGAAGGAAACTGCCCGCGCGTTCTACTTGGCGGTGCCTGTCTGCGCTGCGAAGGTCAGCTTGTCGTAGCCGGCGATGCGCGCCGCTTCGAGCACGTTGATGACCATCTGGTGCATCGCGAACTGGTCGGCATTGACGATCACGACAGGGCTCAGGTCGCCGGCGGCGGGCGCCTGGCCGTTGTTGGCGGCGCGTGCGGCGGCCTTCATGTCTTCTGCCAGTTCGGCCACGCTGCGGAAGGACACCGGCGTGTTGTTGATCGTGTAGTTGCCCTTGGCGTCGACCGTCACGTTCAGTTCCAGCGGCTTGTCGAGCGCCTTTTCGGCTTCTGCCGTCGGCAGCGTGATCTGCAGCTCGGTGAATTTGCTGTAGGTGGTCGTGACCATCAGGAAGATCAGGATGACGAGCAGGACGTCGATGAAGGGGATCAGGTTGATCTCCGGATCCTCGCGTTTCCTGCCTCGGCGGAAGTCCATCATTTGCGGGCACCGTGCACGATATCGACGAATTTGACTGCCTGCAGTTCCATGTCGATGATGAAGCTGTCGACCAGGGCGCGGAAGTGGCGATAGAAGACCAGGGCCGGCATGGCGATGGCCAGGCCGAAGCCGGTGTTATACAGCGCCACCGAAATACCGTGGGCCAGCGCGGCCGGATTGGTGCCGGTGGAATTTTGCGCGCCAAAGATTTCGATCATGCCGACGATGGTGCCGAACAGGCCCATCAGCGGCGCCAGCGAGGCGATGGTGCCCAGCGTGGTCAGGAAGCGTTCGAGCAGGTGGGCCACGCCGCGGCCTGCTTCTTCGATCGATTCCTTCATCACTTCGCGTGGCGACTCGACATTGCGCAGCGCGGCGGCCAGCACGGTCCCAAGCGGCGAATTGGCCTGCAGCTTGTCGATGATGTCGGGGGTGATCTTGCCGTTGTGGTAAACACGGATGACCTCGTCGAGCAGCTGCCTGGGCAGCAGCTTGTTGCGACGCAGGTAAATGGTGCGTTCGATGATCAGCGCCAGGGCGACGATCGAGGCAATCAGTAACAGCCAGATAGGCCAGCCTGCAGCTTGAAGAATGGCGAGCAAAACGAACTCCTGAATAAAGGTGATACCGGATCGGAACGAACCCCGGCAATGTAACGTGTTGCCAGAAAACCGGCAAGTAGAGTTCTGCACATGAACTGTGGATAAGATTGTGCGCAAAAATCCGCAAGCTATCGCATGACCTTGATTCTTAAGGAAAATTTGCCCGTGCGCAAAAATGAGTCAGGTGCAAAATTAAAAAATGCTGTTCGGTTCTGAACAAATTCTGTGGATAAGATTGTGCGCAAGGCCCATGGCAAATCGGGAAGCACTTGATACTTAAAGGAATTTACCCGCTGCGCATTTTTCCGGCAAACGGGGGCAAAGTGCCTCAATCGCGGTCCGCGGGCATGAAAGAGAGCTGCTTTTTGTCGTCAAATGACACTGGGGATAAGTTATCCGCCTTCTGCACACATTTTGTGGACAACATTGTTAGCAAGCCACTCAACACCCTATCAAGTAATTGATTCATAAGCTAAATTTCGTGGTGCGCAAGAATAAGGCAGCGGTGCATAAGCTGCTTTCCCCACAATTTCTGTGGATAAGATTGTGGGGAAAGTCCGGGCTTCAACATAAGTCCTTGATCCGCAACTCTTATTTAACATTGCCAAACTTTTGAGCACGGCAGGCGCGGGGTGTCATCGTGTGAAGCCATGGCAGGCACGGCATGTTCTGCACACATTTTGTGGATAACTTTGTTAGCAAGCTGTCCAATGCTATACCAAGTCGTTGATATATATACAGAATTTCTGGCTGCGCAGGAGAAAGGCAGCGGTGCATCAGCCGCTTTCCCCACAATTTCCGTGGATAAGATTGTGGGGAAAGTCCTGACTTCAACATAAGTCCTTGATCCATAACTTTATTTTACCGATGCTCAACTTTTTGGCAGGCAAGCTGTAAGAATGATGGCCGGGCGCTGACTACCTCAACATGGAAAATACACAAGAAGCACTTTATCGCGAAGCGAGCCAGCGCTATGGACGGGACATTGCCCGCTTCGTGGCCGGCTACGAACGCGACAGCGCCGCGCGCCAGGAATTGCTGCAGGAAGTGCACCTGGCCCTGTGGCAAAGCTTCGCCGGGTTCGCCCATCAATGTTCGCTGCGCACCTGGGTGTACCGCGTGGCCCACAACGTGGGGGCCAGCCACGTCCAGCGCGCCATGCGCCGCCCGCAGCAGGCCGGCGCCAGCCTCGAGGACCTGGAAGCATCCGTCGACGAGTCCGCCGACATGGGGCTGACCGAACGCCGCCTCGATCTCGCGCGCGTCATGGCGCTGGTCCATGCGCTGGCCGGCGTGGACCGCGAAGTCATGCTGCTCTATCTCGAAGACCTCGACGCGGCCAGCATCGCCGACGTGACGGGCCTGTCCGCCCGCAATGTCGCCACCAAAGTCCATCGCATCAAATCACTGCTTGCGGGCATGCTCGACAAGCCAAGGAAAACAGCATGAACGACCAGGAACTGAAATCCATGTGGAAATCCCAAGCACTCGCCGCGGAAACCGTCTCGCTCGACGCCGTACGCGGCGCGGCGCAAGGCTTTCATGCCACCATCGTGCGCCGCAACCGCTACGAACAATGGTCGTGCTACCTGGTCATGCTGGTCTTCGGCTACTTTGCCTGGCAGTTGCCGTCCACGACGATGCGGGCCGGCTGCCTGCTGGTGATACTGGGAACGCTGGTGATGCTGTACCAGCTGCGCAAGCGCGCTGCGGTCGGCAACCTGCCCGGCCTGGGCCTGGCCGACAGCTACGTGGCCTATTTTCGCGCCGAGCTGGTGCGCCAGCGCGATGCCCTGCGCAGTATCTGGCTGTGGTACATCTCTCCTGCCGTGCCCGGCATATCCGTGCTGCTGTGGGGCATGGCGGAAAGCGATCCGTCCGGCTTTCCATGGTGGCCGATGGCGGCCATGTTCGTGCTGCCGTTCGGCGTCGCGTTCTGGATGAACCTGGCCGCGGCGCGCAAGATGCAGCGCAAGATCGACGAACTCGACGCCAGCGCACGCTGACATGCCGTCCAGCCTGCGCCGGACGGCATCACCAGGACATCAATCGTAGGTGGCTCAGGTTCACACCGGCAAAGGGCTGCTTCGCCGTCAGCATCACGTAGTACCAGCGCCCGCTGGCAGGCGCGACGATGCTGACGCTTTCCGCATTGCCCGGATTCCTGGACGCCGCGGTGTACGAAGCGGGGGTCGGATAGGCGTCGAGCTTCACATACAGTTCCACGTCGCCCGTTCCCTTGCTGGTGAACAGGCGCAGGTTCTTCGCACCGGCCGGCAGCAGGATGTAGGCGTAGGCCTGGGTCGACGAGGCGAAGCCGCCGATCGAACAGTTCTTGCCCAGCTGGCTGGTCGAGCTGCAGGCTGGCAGGCTTGCCACCGGCAGCGGCGGTTCGCCGGCGGTGGTCGCCGTCGTCACCCACGCGGCAAACTCGCTGTCGTAGCGCGCGCCGATATAGTCCATATAGGCCTGGTAGCCGTCGTAGTCGCCCACGCGGAATTTGGCGAGCACGGCGTCAACGTCGTTGCGGTGGCGCTCGACCATGAAACGGGTCGCCATGTAGCCCCAGCGGTAAGCGCGGTCGGTGTAGTCCGCCATCGAATAAGTATTGCCGAAGATCTGGCTCAGCTTGTACGTGCCGCGCTTGGCCACGTCGATCGATTTCTGGTTGTTGTTGCGCAGCGAAAGGTATTCGCCCAGGCCTTCCAGCCACCACACGGTGGGCTTGACCACCGCGGCGCCAAAGTCGCCGTGCATGTTGAAGCGGCCATCGAGGTAGCGCACATATTCGTGCTCCAGGTTCCATACGGTGAAGGTCGGGCGCAGCCACGATGCTTCATGCGCGATGAAGCGGGCCTGGTTGCCCGGCGTGGCCGGGTCGCCTTCGAGGTACATGCCGCCGTTGTTGCTGTCGATATCGTAGATGACCGAGGCGTACTTGCTGTAATTCGCATAGTCGTCGAACACCACCAGTTCCAGCGCGGCATTGAGGTCATTGGCTACCGGCTGGCGCTTGGTCTGCATCATCTCGTGGAAGTAGCCTTCCTCCTTGAGCAGGATGGCGCACGATTCCTGCATCTGCGGCACGCTCATTTCCTGGGCGCGGATCCTGAGCGTCGGGCTGCAGGTGTAGCTGTTTTTCAGCACCGCGTCGGCCAGCCGGGTTTCGTAGTTGCAGGTCCCGTACATGGAACAATTGGCCTTGTCGTAGTACTTCACCGCCGACGCCGCGGCCAGCCAGATGCCGCTGTCGGCGCCCGTCATGGTGCTGCTGCCGATCGCGGCCATGATCTGCGTGCGCACCGCAGGCTTGAGGGCAGGATACTGCAGGAAGCGGTAGGACTCGGTCGCGGTATCGGTCAGCTGGTAGGCCACCGATGAACCAAGCAAGGCCGCCTTGTTCTTCTGCGCGAAATCATGCAGGGCGCCGGAGTAAGCCGCGCCATTGGCTTGCAGGTCGGCCGCAGCCTCGGGACGGAAATGCGCATAGTAGATGACCGTCAGCGCGGACGTGAAACCACCGCTGGCGTCCGGCTGTTTCAGGGGCTCGGCCGCGTTCGGATTGGCCGTGCTGTTGGTGTAGCGCTTCACCACTTTCTGCATGCTCGGCAGGAAGTATGCTTCGTCGTGCATATTGGTGATCAGGCGCAGCGTTTCGCCGGCCGTGGTGCCCGCCAGCGCGTTCGGCGCGTACAGCACGGCGCCTTCGGCCAGTTGCTTGATCGGCGCGCGCAGCGCCGTGGTGACCGATGCGGGCAAGGCGGGAATGATGTCGCCGCCAGCGAGGTAGTAGCCGGCGCGCAGGTACAGGACCAGGTTCACCAGGGCCCGGTTGCTGGCATTGTAGGCGATCGCTTCCGTGGCAAAGCGCGCGGTCACCGCGTTCAGGTTGGCCGTCGAATACACGACCGAGGCTTGCGCCGCCGTCAGCGAAAACAGCGGATAGGTGCATTCGTAATCGGCCAGGTTCACCAGTTAATTGGCCAGCGCGCTGCCGCTGTAGCCGGCCAGGGTGTCCATGTTCTTGCATTCCGGCGTGGCGGCCATGGGCTGCAGCATTTTCTGCTTCGGCTGCATCAGGTCGTAGCGCGGCTTGTTGCTGGGCGCCAGGTCGTATTTCGATTGCTCGGCCGTTGGCGGCAAGCTCTGGCGCTGTTGCGGCTTGGGCGGTTGCGCCAGTTTTTGGTGGGTATGGCCTTCGGCGGCTTGCTTGGCGGCGTAGGCGTGGGTGCTGACGCAGGCGCTGAACAAGCCTGCCATCAGTAGGGATGTGCGAACACAGTACATAGGTCTCTCTCCGTGGATTTTTTGGGTAGGTGACTACGCGTGGGCCGCCAGGGTGTGTGCGGCCGAAGCGCCAAGTCGGCGCGGAAGGGTAGTCCGCGCTTTGCTGCAAGCCTTCAGGCGCAGGAGATACTAGCCCGGAAAAACGGGCGTAAATATGCATGCCGGACGCCGAAAACGTCGTTTGGCATTATTCGCAGGGCTTGCCTGCAAGAATCGGCATAGTAAAGCAGAAAGATTGTCTGAATAACCACATTACGTGGCTAGCGTTTGTCGTCCGCGCGTTCCGCCCGCACCGGTCCCGCAGCCAGCAGGAAGCCGGCGATCCCGAGCGACAGCGCGCGCAAGGCCGCTTGCATTATTTCCCCTTGTAGATACCCGCTTCCAGGATCACATCGCCGCTCTTGACAAAGTAGGTCGATTTTTTTTCGATTACTTTCGATACGGGATTGTTGTAGCTGTAGTCGACCCAGCCCTTGCCTTCCGATTGGGCGCGGTCGATGATCTCCTTGCGGAAATACTTCCCCTCGGCGTCAGGCAAGGTGATCATGTTCTTGCCGACCAGCTTGGCATTGACCGGATGCGCGACCACGGTGCCATCGACGGCCCGCATGTACAGGTAAAGCTCGCCCTGCACGTAATCGGGGTTCCTGACATTGATCTCTTTGATCAGGGCTTCCTTGCCATTCTTTTTCATGAAGGCCAAGCCCTTGTCGACCATGGCGATCGCATCGGCCGGCTTGTCCTGGGCGACTGCCAGGGGGGAGAACAACAAGCCGGTGAACAGCAGGGGAAGACAGAGGGATCTCATGGTGGACTTACTTTCCTGTGATGGTGAATCGACGGGCCTGCACAAGGATGTATTGATCCGATTATAGGCCTGCGGTTTCTCTCAACACAAGCCCTGCCAACATCGCCACGCACTGGCTGGAAAGCGCGGTGGCGGCCGGCATTACGTCGCGGTCCGCGCCGTGTCGTCAAGGGCATATGCCAGGATATCGCCCGGCTGGCAATGGAGCACCTCGCAAATTTTTTCGAGCGTCTCGAAGCGGATCGCCCTCGCCCTCCCGGTTTTCAGCACCGACAGGTTTTGCGGAGAAATTCCGACCAGCTCCGCCAAGGTGTTCAAGCGCATTTTTCTCTGCGCCAGGACCACGTCCAGGTTAACAATGATGGGCATGGTCCCTCCTCAGATCGTCAATTCGGATTCGTCGTGCAGGTCGCGACCGATTTCGAGCGACCACAGCATGACATGCAGGAGGCCAAAAAACAGAAAGCCGTAGAACATCGTCATGAAGGGCCCCGGCAGCGTAAATTTTCCGGTGTAGAAGCCTGATGCGATTTCGGCTCCGACGCGCAAGACCAGCAGTATCAGTCCGCACTGTATGGCCTTGCGCGCCATGTGCAGCGCCCCCGCATCGAAAATGCGACCTTCCGCGAAATGCGCCATCAGTAGCCGGCAATAGCGCACCGCCAGCTGCGTGAACAATAGGGTCACGCCGGCGAAGACTGCCAGGCCCAGACGGTGGGACAGTGGCACGCCCTCCGCCTTGCCAGTCCAGGTAGCGGACACCAAGGGCAGAATCAGGACGAGCGGCCATCCGAGCCAAAGCACCCCTTCCGCACAGCGCAGCGCACGCCGCAAGTATTCGCTGAGTTTCCTGATCTGTTCGATTCGCGCATGACGCTGGACATTCATTGCAAGCCTCCTTGGCTGACGGTTGTGATGGAACACATCCTAACCGCGCAATCACGTGCTTTGCAAGATTTATTTATCGATAAACGATATATAAATGTCGGAACACGATATGCATGCCGTTTTTTTCCGACACTGCGGCACGCTGCGGGCCACGGCCTTGTTCCGCACAGATTCTGTGGATAACTTTGTGAGCAAGTCTGAAGAGATGCGCCAAAGTCCTTGATATATAAAGCCTTTTCGCCCCCTGCCCGCAAAAGTCGCACCTGTCGTTTTTCTTTTATAATCAATAGCTTACAAATAATACTTGGCTTTTTTCCTGATATATGACATAAGCATGACCGCCGTAAAATTTTGTGGACAGCTTTCGCATGCACACTTTGTTCGACCCCGACTCCAGCTTCACGCCGCCGCCCGTGCTGACCGTCACCGCGCTCAATGCCCAGGTTGCGCGCTTGCTGGAACGCACGTTTCCGCTGACCTGGATCGGCGGCGAAATCTCCAATTTCACCCGGGCCAGCTCCGGCCACTGGTATTTCACGCTCAAGGATGACGCCGCCCAGGTGCGCGCGGTCATGTTCCGCGGCAAGTCCCAGTTCGCCGGCTTCACCCCGCGCGAAGGCGACAAGGTGGAAGTGCGGGCCCTGGTCACCCTGTATGGCGCGCGCGGCGATTACCAGATCAATGTGGAAGCGATCCGCCGCGCCGGCGTGGGCGCGCTGTACGAAGCCTTCCTGCGCCTGAAGGATAAGCTGACGGCCGCCGGCCTGTTCGAGCAGGAGCGCAAGCGTTCCCTGCCCCTGTTTACGCGCAGCATAGGCATCGTCACCAGCCCGCAGGCGGCCGCCCTGCGCGATATCCTGACCGCCCTCAGGCGCCGCGCGCCGCACGTGCGCATCGTGCTCTACCCTGCCCCGGTGCAAGGCCAGGGCGCGGCCGAGAAGATCGCCAACGCCATCGCCACCGCGTCGTGCCGGGCGGAAGTGGACGTGCTGCTGGTGTGCCGCGGCGGCGGTTCCATCGAGGACTTGTGGAGTTTCAACGAAGAAGTGGTGGCCTACGCCATTGCCAACTGCAGCATGCCGGTCATCGCCGGCGTGGGCCACGAAACCGACGTCACCATCGCCGACTTTGCCGCCGACATCCGCGCCGCCACGCCCACGGCGGCGGCCGAACTGGCGGCAACGCCGCGGGCGGACTGGCTGTCGTCGCTGGCCGCCGACGCCACCGACTTGCGGCGCGCCATGCGCCGTGCGCTGGGCGAAGCGGCCCAGGGCCTGGACAATTATTCGCGCCGCCTGCTGAGCCCTTCGGCCCGGATCGGCCACGAACGCCTGAAGCTGGTGGCCCTGTCGACCGCCATGACCCATGCCGTGCGCGCCCCGCTCAGCCGCCACGGCTATGTGCTGGCGCAACTGCGCGCGCGCTGGGCCAGCCACCGCCCCGACACCCGCGCCCTGCGCGCCGACATTGCCCATCAACAGCGCCGCGTGGCCGGCGCCATGGCTACCCGGCTGGGCCAGCGGCGCGACGCGCTGGCGGCCCTGTCGGCCCAGCTGGAGCTGCTCAACCCGCAGCGCACCCTGGAACGGGGCTATGCCATCGTGCGCGACGCCAAGGGCAATATCCTGCGCGCGCCTTCCCAACTGAAGGCGGGCGAAGCGATCAGCCTGCGGCTGGCCGGCGGCAGCGCCGAAGTGGGCGTGGCCAGCGTCCAGGACGTGCTGGGCTAGCAGCCTGTCGGACTTAGGATCGTCGGCTGCAAAATTACCTGGGACGGTCCATATTTCGCCGCTTTCTCGGCCCATAGCTCGCTATGGGCACTGCGAAATCGTCAAGATCTGTCCTCGCCCAGCTATTTTTTCGCTTCGACTCCCTAAGTCCGACAGGCTGGCGCAGGCTTTTCCTGCGCGAAGCAAATATGCAATGAAGCGCCATCCGAATTACAATAAGCGTCGTTTCCGAAGTAATAACGCTTTCCCAAACCAATCAAGGACAAAACATGGAACATACACTGCCGCCCCTGCCGTATGAAATGGACGCCCTGGCTCCGCACATCTCCAAAGAGACGCTCGAGTACCACTACGCCAAGCACCACCAGACCTATGTGACGAACCTGAACAACCTGATCAAGGGCACCGAGTTCGCCGAGCAGTCGCTCGAACAGATCATCAAGACCTCGTCGGGCGGCATTTTCAACAATGCAGCCCAGGTATGGAACCACACCTTCTACTGGAACGGCATGAAGCCGGCCGGCGGCGGCGCACCATCGGGTGCCGTGGCTGACGCGATCAACGCCAAGTGGGGTTCGTTCGACAAATTCAAGGAAGAATTCACCAAGTCCTGCCTGGGCAACTTCGGTTCCGGCTGGACCTGGCTGGTGCAAAAAGCCGACGGCGGCGTTGACATCGTCAACACCTCGAACGCCGGCTGCCCGCTGACCACCGGCGACAAGCCGCTGCTCACCTGCGACGTCTGGGAGCACGCTTACTACATCGACTACCGCAACCTGCGCGCCAAGTACGTGGAAACGTTCTGGGGCCTGGTCAACTGGGAATTCGTGGCAGGCAACTTCGCCTGAACGACCGGCAGTAAATCAAGCCCCTGCTAATGACAGGGGCTTTTTTCATTGGAGCCCCCCATGCCTGCGCTTCTAGCCCTCTCCGTACTGGTCACCGGCCTGTACTTTTCCCACGCCGACTGGGAAGTCGCCTGCGACAACACCGGTACTTGCCGGGCAGCCGGCTACAGCGAAGAAGGGGCCGAGGCTTTGATGACCGTGCTGCTCACGCGCAAAGCCGGACCCGCGCAGCCTGTCACGGGCGAACTCCAGCTGGCCGACACCGGCAATGACAGCCGCAAGCAGCTCAGGCTGGCGATGACGGTCAATGGCAAGGCGCTCGCGCCGCTCGTGGTCGACGCCGAAGCGAGTGCCACCACCCTGTCCGACAGCCAGGTCAAGGCCTTGCTGGCCGCGCTGCCGCGCAAGAGCCAGATCGTTTTCCGGCATGGAAAGGATGCTTGGCGCCTGTCGGACAAGGGCGCCGCGGCCGTCCTGCTGAAAATGGATGAATTCCAGCGCCGCATCGGCACCAGTGGCGCCCTGCTGAAACCGGGCAAGGGCAATGAAGACAAGGTGCTCATGCCCAGCGCGCCGCCGGTGGTGGTCGCGGGCGTCCTGCCGGGATCGCCGTCGCAGGAAAAGCCGTGGGCCGCGGACAAGATGAAGGCGCTGCGCCAGGCGCTGCGCGCCACGCCAGGCCTGGACGATTGCGACGAGGAGTTCAACAGCGACAAGACGGCGCTCACCCTCACCCGCCTGGGCCCGGCCAGCTTGCTGGCTTCCCGGCAATGCTACCAGGCTGCCTACAACACGGGCGACGCGTTCTGGGTGATCAATGAAGCGGCGCCCTTCAAGCCGGTCCTGGTGACCACGTCGGGGTCGGACTATATCGGCGGGCGCATCGTGCAATCGCACAAGGGCCGCGGTGTGGGCGATTGCTTTTCGCATGCCGAATGGACCTGGGATGGCAAGACCTTCGTCAAAACCGCCGAATCGACCACGGGCATGTGCCGCCAGATCGCACCGGGCAGGGCCTGGTCGCTGCCCAGCCTGGTGTCGGACGTGCGTTAGGCGCTTCGCGCGGGAATCGTCAAGCCTTTGGCGACCGCGGGGCGGGCCAGGAAAGCCTGCAGCACGCGCTTGACCTGCGCGAAATCGTCGAAGCCGACCAGTTCGCCCGCGCCATAGAAGTTGATCAGGTTGTTCACCCAGGGGAAGATGGCGATGTCGGCGATGGCGTAATCCTCGCCCATCATCCATTGCTTGCCCGCCAGGTGCTGGTCCAGCACGGCCAGCAGGCGCTTCGATTCGGCCACGTAGCGGTCGCGCGGACGCTTGTCCTCGTACTCTTTGCCGGCAAATTTGTGGAAGAAGCCGACCTGGCCGAACATGGGCCCGATTCCGCCCATCTGGAACATCACCCACTGGATCGCTTGGTAGCGCCTGGCCGCGTCCTGCGGCAGGAATTGGCCCGATTTTTCGGCCAGATACAGCAGGATGGCGCCCGATTCGAACAGGGCCAGCGGCTTGCCGCCCGGGCCGTCGGGATCGATGATCGCCGGGATCTTGTTGTTCGGGTTAAGCGACAGGAATGCGGGCGACATCTGGTCGCTGGTATCGAAACTGACCAGGTGCGGCTCGTAAGCCAGGCCGCTCTCTTCGAGCATGATCGATACCTTCACGCCGTTCGGCGTCGGCAGCGAATACAGCTGGATGCGCCCGGGGTGCTGCGCCGGCCATTTGGCGGTGATCGGGAAAGTGGACAAATCAGTCATGCATGCTCCTGGTTCAATAATTTGCCACCAGTCTACGTGGAATTCGGGTTCCGCGCCGGGCGCCGGATCTGTCGCGAAATTGTATCGATTTGTCCCGACAACCCGGCAAATGTCCTTTGGACGCCATGCTCTTATACAATAGCCGTCGAGGAGAATCGCTATGTATCGAGTCATGCTGGTGGAAGACGATGCGCGCCTGGCGCAACTGGTAACCGAATATCTGAGCGGCTATGAATTCGCGGTCGACCTGGTCACCCGCGGCGACACGGCGTTAGAGAGCTTCAAGACCATCAATCCCGACGTGGTGGTGCTCGACCTGATGCTGCCCGGCCTGGACGGCATGGTGGTGTGCCGCCAGATCCGCGAGATCAGCGAAGTGCCGGTCCTGATCCTGACCGCGCGCGAAGATTCCTACGATGAAGTGTCGGTACTGGAACAGGGCGCCGACGATTTCGTCAACAAACCGGTGCAGCCGCGCGTGCTGCTGGCGCGCCTGCGCGCACTGATGCGGCGCGCCCACGGCAAGCCGGAAGACGACCATGGCCCCATGGTGTTCGGGGCGCTGACCATCGCCGTGAGCGACCGCAACGTGACCTGGCGCGGCCAGCCTTGCGTGCTCAGCAATACCGAATACAAGCTGCTGCTGGTCCTGGCCGAAGCGGCCGGCCATGTGCTCTCGCGCGATGCCCTGCTCAAGAAAATGCGCGGCATCGAGTTCGACGGCCTGGACCGCAGTATCGACAATTGCATTTCCAAGCTGCGCCGCAAGTTCGACGACAACGATTCGGAAAAGATCAAGACGGTGTGGGGCGAGGGTTATCTGTTCTCGCCATCGGCCTGGGGCTGAACGCCCTGACCTGAAACAAGAACGGCGCCTGCGGGCGCCGTTCTCATTCGTAGATCGCGCTGATGGCCAGCGGGGCGTTTTCGGTCACCACCTGGCCCTTGGCGGCACTGTCGCCGAAGCGGTAGTTGACCACGCGAAAGCCCTCGTACGGGTCGTCGGCGAAGGCCGCGCCATCGCTGGGCGGCAAGGCTGCCACGTCGCCCTTGCGCAGGCGCACGCCAGGGTCGCCCTCGCCCTTGACGAAGGCGAAGCGCACGCCCACGCATTTTTTCGCGCCCAGGGCGGTGAAAAGGTAGCGCTCGTAGGCCAGCATCTGCTCGCAGGCCGCGCGCAGGTCGGCCGCTTCGTACACGCCGTCCGGCCGCACCACGATCGAGACGCGCGGACGGAAACGGTACTGGCTGACCTTGCGGTTGAGCACCAGCACGGCATTCTCGTTGTAGGCCACCGTATTGAAGGGGAACACGGCGCGGCCGGTCGCGTCCAGCGGCAGGTTCAGGCGCGTGGTCTTGCCGACCACGGTCAATTGCAAGCCCTCGACCTGCGCATTTCTGTCGCGCGCCTGGACTTGCAACTGGCTCTGAATGAAATTTTTCGGCTTGCCGTATTTGTCGAACACCACCATCGTGCGGTATGCGTCGCGGTAGCTCACCCAGTCGCCGTCCTGCGCCTGGCCCACGGCGGAACCGGCCGTGAACAGCAGCGCAAGCAAAGCGGAAAGGTGGCGTGAGAGCTTCATGTCAGAACCGGTAAACCAGGCCCGTGGAAACGGAAATGTCGGTCGGCCGCTGTACCAGCGGGCTCGTGCGCGAATCGCCCTGCAGGCCCGCCAGGCGCGCCGACGAGGTCACCATCCAGCCTGGCGTAAGCAGCCAGTTCCAGCGCGCGCCGACGTAGATGTCGCGCACGCCGCCGCCCGGAACATGATGGGCATTGCCGCTGTTGTAGTACTCGGCATCGCTGACGCCGAAATAGCTTTCGTTGTAGCTGCGGTTGACGAGGTTCACGCCGGCCGACAGGGACAGGCGGTGATTCGGCGCGATGTCGGTGGCGATATGCTGCAAGCCCACATGCCAGATCATGCCATCCTTGTCCCGGCCCGAACCGTACAGCACACTGTTGGTCAGGCGCAGGCCAGGGGTCAGGTAGACATTGACGAAGCCGCCGGCGGAAAGGCGGGTCGGCACCTTGCCCATGCCGACCAGGCGATTGTCGCCCGGCAGCGGAACGGCGCGGCCATCGCCGACGACGATCGAATGGCCTGGCGGCACCAGCGTATTGCCTGGCGAGGTGCTGTAGATGCCACCGGCGCCAGGCGCGGTCCCGTCCTGGCCGCGGCCCGCTTCCATGGCCAGCAGCGGGCCGTATTCCAGCGCTGGCCGGCCCGACAGGTGCATGCCGGCGCTCAAGCCCGAGACGAATATGCCGTTGCTCCATTCCATCTGGATCAGCGGCAGCGCGGACACGCCGCGCTGGCGCGCGCCCTGGGATTTTGCAGCCGACATCACGCCCAGTCCGACGTACATATCCCGGCTGCCGTCCGGCATCGGATTGGCGGCAGGCGTCTGCGCATGGGCTGCGCTGCATGAACCGGCCAGTATCAGGGCGAAAAGTGTTTTCATTGTCATAGGTCGGAAGTTCGGGTGGCCGTATTTTACATTGCCGCCCGCCATCCCAAATTGCGCGTTACGGATAGTAACGAGTCTCCGTGGAAAAGCTCACTTCTTCGCTCGCCTGGTCGAGGACGACCATCTCGGCAGGGAAGAGTATGGCCTGCGTGCACATGAGCTGCGATGCGGGACCGGGCTGCCAGTGCACCACGCGCACGTGGATCTTGCCGCCGGCACGGTCGATGCTCTCGATCGCCATGCCGTGGCAGCCATTGTTGTAGCCGGGGCCGCCGAACACGGCGATCACCATCTGGCGCGCGAAGTTGACGACCGGCTTGTCGGGCTGTCCATTGACATGGCGCGTCCACATGGCGTCGAAGGCGGCGGCGTCCCTGATGACCAGTTCGGCTTTCTGGGTCATGGCCGAATTGCCCGAGCGGCTCAGCGCACTGTAAGCGACGGGGTCGTCGGACTGTTTGACGAAGGCGACGCTGGCGTCGCTCTTCTTGATGGCCACCATGTGCATCGGCGTATCGAGCATGGCGGTGCAGACCGCCACCGACGTCACATCGCGGTCGCGATACCAGGCCAGCAAGCGTGCATTGCTGCCGACCGTGACGCGCTGCAGGCCGAATTCGCGGCAGCCGCCGCGCGCGCCGCCAAACAGCGCCAGCACCATATGGGTGTTGAAATCGACTTTCGGCATGGCCGTGCGCGGAACCAGGTTGCTGGTGTGGGCGGACCAGACCTCGGCCAGGGTGGCCGCATCGCGGATGACCAGGTTTTTCGCTACATTCACGCCCGAGCTGGGAGACGCCGCCAGCGCCTCGAAGGCCAGGCTGCTGCCTTCCCGGGCCGGCACCTCGAGTTCGCGCACCACATGGGACGGCCCCAGGCCCAGGTCCCTGGCATCCCGGTTGCGCACGATAATGTCGAACATCGGGCGGGCGCTTTCATCGTTGCAGCGGCTCATGGGGCCGGCGATGCTGTCGCCGAGCGAGCACAGCGGTTCGATATTGGTGGCGCCGAACAGGGTGTGCGAATACGCCGCATCGGCGCAGTTGCCGGCCTTGTCCCAGAACACGAATTTATTGTCGATCACATACAGGCGGTTGCGCGTGTCGGCGCAGGCGGCATCGCGGGCCACTGCCAGGTAGCGGACGGTATCGAGCGCCGCCGGCGGCGGTTCGCCGATCACGATCGGCAGGCCCACCGGCGGCTGGCCGGAACTGCCCGAACCGCCACAGGCGCCCAGCAGGGCGAGGCAAACGACAGGCAAGGCGCGCGATGCACGGACGATGGACAACATGGTACTGCTCCCTGCGAATAAAAAAAGCCCACGACACCGGAGCATCGGTGGGCAAACGGAAAACCGATGAAGCCATCGTAAGCAAAGATGCCCTGGCATTCCCCCTCTTAATGTCCGGCAATTGTCGCGAATTTGTAATCCCCCATTCGTGCCGGGGTCTTATACAATGCGCGCAGGAGGAAACACTAATGTTTTTGGCAAGAAAGACGCGAGAACAGGCGAAGCGGCAAGGGATGCGGGCATGAACCGCATCTTTTTCCGTTTCTTCGTCCTGGTCATGCTGTCGATCACGGTGGCCACCTTCATTATCTATTTCGCCATCAGCCGCCTGTTCGGCGATCCCCTGGACGACATTGCGCGGCGCCAGGCCGCGGCCCAGATCTTCCTGCTCGAACAATACGTGGACAAGGCGCCGGCCGACGAATGGCTGGTGCGCCTGAACAAGGTGCGCGAAGTATCGGAAGTGAACCTGGAGCTCATTCCCCTGGTGCAGGCGCGCGCCGCCCTGCCCGCCGGCCTGCATGCGGCCCTGGAGCGGGGCGAGGTGGTGCTCGACGTGCCCGACAAGGCGTTCTACCGGCGCGTGGACTTGAAGGGCCGCAGCTACATCGGCAGCGACGAGGAAGTCATCTACGCGCGCGACTTGCCGATCGATATCGGCCTGGCGCTCAAGATGGAAGCGGTGCGCTACGTGATCGTGGCGCTGGCCCTGTTGATCCCGATCGCCCTGTGGTCGCGCACCCACTGGACCGGCTTGCAGTCGCTGTCCAAGGTTGCCGACGACTTTGGCGCCGGCAACCTGTCGGCCCGCGCCAGCATGAAGCCGAGCGCCAGCATCTACCCGCTGGCCGAACGCATCAACCACATGGCCGGGCGCATCGAACACTTGCTCGACGCCCAGCGCAACCTGCTCCATTCGGTCTCGCATGAATTGCGCACGCCCATCGCGCGCCTGGAATTCGCGCTGGAACTGCTGCGTTCGGCGGCCAGCGATCCCGGCCTGGAGCGCCGCATCGAAGCCATGGAAGGCGACGTGGCCGAATTGAACGCCCTGGTCAATGAATTGCTCAGCATGACCAAGCTCGACAGCAAGCAAGCCCTGCACCTCGAAGACGTCGACCTGGCCCAGGCGCTGCAGGCATGCATGGCGCTCTTGCCGCCCAAGGAATGCGCGCTCGGCGCCAGCTTGCCGGACGATCTGGGCAGCGTGGTGGCGGACCGGCGCCTGCTGGGGCGGGCGGTCGGCAACCTGCTGCGCAATGCGCAGAAATACTGCGAGGGGAAAATTGTTTTATCGGCAAGCCGCGGCGCGGCCATCGAGATCATGGTGGAAGACGACGGCCCGGGTATCCCGCCCGAAGAGCGCGCGCGCATCTTCGAACCATTCTACCGGCTCGACCGCAGCCGCGACCGCCAGACGGGCGGCTTCGGGCTGGGTTTGTCGATTGCCGGCAAGGCCGTTGCCCTGCACGGCGGCACGATCAGGGTGGAACAATCGGCCATGGGCGGCGCCAAGTTCGTGATCACCCTGCCAGCCTGATTACTTGGCCGGTTCCGGATGCAGGTGGGTGACGCCGTACCAGAGGTGTTCCCACCAGTGTTCGCGCGAATTGACGACCTGCATGCAGCGGGTATCGATTTCGCCCTTGAAGATGGGGTCGGCGCACTGCTTGTTCATCAGGGCGTGGCGCTGGTTTTCCGCATTGATCAGGGCGATGGCCAGCCACAGCGCGACGCCCGTGACCAGGATCAGCAGCGTCCACGCCAGGTGGTTCACCTTGCTGGTCTCGAACAGGTCTTCGTCCAGCGGACGCGAGCCTTCGTAGATCTGCAGGACTTTCTTTTCTTTCTCGCTCATTTGGCCGCGGTCTTCACTGGCACGATACCCTTTTCCTTCTGGACTTTGGCGACCAGGGCGTCGAGGGTTTCCTTGGTGGCGTCAGGCAAGGCACTGCGCGGCAGCGACTTGTTGGCCCCTTCGATGGTGGTGGGCGAGGTGATGAAACGGCCGTCGACCACGAACGACGGGGTGCCGTCGACGCGGTAGTTGCCGACGATTTGCGGCATGCGCTTGAGCTTGGTGAGCACGCCGAAGGAATTCCAGTATTCCATGAACTTGGCCTTGTTCATGCCGCTCTTGCCTATCCATTCGAGGATGCCGGCATCGGTGTTCAGGCGCTGGCGCTCGACGTGGAAAGCGCGGAAGATTTTCGGACCCATTTCTTCGGCCTTGCCCATGGCTTCGAGCGTCAGGAACAAACGCGCTTCCGGATCGTTGGGGCCCTGGAAGGGGAAATGGACGCGCTTGAAGTTGATGTTGGCGCCCTGCTTCTTGACCCACGCTTCCACATGCGGTTCCATCAGGTTGCAGGCCGGGCAATGGTAAGCGAAGAATTCGATGACTTCGACCTTCTTGCCCACCGCCTGGACTGGCTGGGCCGTTGGCAGGGTCAGATATTCAGCGCCGTTTTTCGGATCGGCAGGCGACGCGAAAGCGGCAGTGGCAACCAGGCTGGCAGCGGCGAGGGCAAAACGGAGGGAACGCATAGGTATCCTTGTGTTGGTTGAGCGAACGATCGCGAGATTACCACTTTTTTCGCCGGTTCACGGGGCCGGAGCCCCATTTTTTCAAATGCTTACGACTTTAACGCAGGCTCAGCGCCGCCGTTGACGCGACTGCTCGAGTTTTTCGCACAGGCTGGCCGCGCCCTCGGCCATGCGCGGGGTGGCGCGGGTCAGCAATTCCCCGCCCAGCGTAAACATATTGCCGCGCTTGACCGCCTGCAGCCGCGGGAAAGGATGCCAAATATTCAAGCCGGCATCGGCCGGGTCATGCTTGTCGCCGCCGAAGATGGCTTCCGGATCTTCCTGGATCACGGCCTCGATGCTCACTTCGGGCGCCTTGACGGCCAGGGCGCCGAACACGTTCTCGCCGCCGCACAGGCGGATCGCATCGCTGACGATATGGGTGCCGTTGAGGGTGTACAGCGGCTTGTCCCAGATCTGGTAGAACACGCGCACCGGCGGACGGCTGGCATAGCGCTTGCGCAGGTCCGCGATCCTGGCGCGAAACACGGCGGCCGTGGCCTTCGCCGCCTTGTTCGTGTCCATCAGCTGGCCCAGGCGGATGACGCTGGTGGCCACCTCGTCCAGCTTTTGCGGCTCGCTGTAGAAGATGGGGATGCCCAGGCCACGCAGTTGCTCGAGCTGGCGCGCCGTGTTCCCGCTTTGCCAGACCACCAGCAAATCGGGCTTGAGCGAGACCACGCGTTCCATGTCGAGCTGCGAACTGCTGCCCACCAGCGGGATCTTCTTGGCCGCTTCCGGATAGTCGGAGAAATTCATGACGCCGACCACGCGTTCGCCCCCGCCTGCCGCGAACAGCAGCTCGGTGATATGGGGCGCCATCGAAATGATGCGCTGCGCCGGCTGTTGCAGCGTCACGCGCTTGCCGGCGTCGTCGACGACCGTCACCGCCCCCTGCGCGCCGCCGGCGGCCAGCGCCAGGCAAAGGAACAGCTTAGAAGTCATAGCGCACCGACACTTTCAGCTGGCGGCCGTCGCTCGGATAGATCCCGGAGCGGCAGCCGAATGCATTGCTGTAGTAATCGCGGTCGCCCAGGTTCAGGCCCGACACCGCGAATTCCCAGGGGCCGGCCTGGCGCGCATAGCGGGCGTCGACCGTGGCGTAGGACGGGATCGGCGTGGCGCAGGTGTTGGCGAAGTCGCCGCCGTTGCGCTGGCGGTCCACCCATTGGGCGCCGATGTCGGCGCTGTGGCCATTGCCCGGCAGCCAGGACAGGCGTGCGCTGGCCACGTTCTTCGGCACCAGCACCATCTCGCGGCCATCGTTGACGCCGGCCGTGAAGCGTGCGTTCACGTGCTGCAGGTGGGCGCTGATGCGCCATACGCGGGCCAGGCGCAGATGCGCATCGAGTTCGATACCTTTGCGTTCGGTCGGATCGAGGTTGGTATTGGCGCCGTAACCGAAGTTGCGGGTAGGGTCATAGAAAATTTCATCCTTGAGCGCGTGGCGGAACACGCGCACGGTGCCTTTCATGTCGCTGTCGCCGGCGGCCAGGCCCAATTCCAGGTCGCGCGAGGTCTGCACCTTCAGCATGGCCGCTTCGCGGTAGCCGTTTTCATCGACGTTCGGCACGCGGAAGCTGCTGCCCGCCTTAACGTACAGGTTCAGGCCCGCCATCACGTTGCCGCTGCCCTGCACTTCCCATGCCGTATGCGACTGCTTCAGGCTTTCGTAGGGCACGAAGGCACCGGGAGCGACATTCTCCTTGTCGAACGATTCGCGGCGCGCGCCAAAGGCCAGGCGGCCATCGTGGGCGGCGTTCCATTTCAGTTCGTTGCGCAGGTACAGGGCGCGCGACTTCTGGCTGGCGTCGCTGGTCGAGAAATCGTTCACGGCGTGGCGCTTCCAGCGCATCAGGTCGACGCCGGCCACGAACTCGTTGAGCATGCCGTCCATGCGCGCGAGGTGGCGCAGGCGGGGCGAGAACTGGGTCTGTTCGCTGTCGTAGAGGTAGTTGTAGACGGCCGCCCCGTAGACGTAGCGCGCGGTGGATTCCTTGGTCCGCTTCGACAGGTCGGCGGCCAGGTCCAGGCTGCCGAAACGATGTTCGGCAAACGCCGTCACCCGGTCCGAGTCGGTCGTGCCGAGGTCTTGCTGCGTTGTCGATGTGCGCGGATCGCTGTTGAATTGGGCCAGGCTCAGCGAACCGGCCAGCTCGGCATCCTGGCGCGCCACTTCGGCGCGCAGGCCGATGCGGCCGGCGCCGGTCTGCCACTGGGCGCCGCCGCTGAAGGTTGACTGGTCGTAGGCATTGTGGTCGCGGTAGTTGTCGTTGCGCTGCTTGCCGAGCGCGGCGTCGAGCGCCAGCGCGCCCCGTGCATGCGCGACCGAGGCGCGCAGGTCGCGGTAGCCGAACTGGCCCGCTTCGGCGCGCAGGACGCCGCGCGTGCTGCTCCTTGCCGGACGCTTGGTGACGACCTGGATCACGCCGCCGGTGGCGCCTTCGCCAAACAGCACGCTGGCGCCGCCGCGAATGATTTCAATGCGCTCCACGGTCTCGATGGGGATCGAGGACAGCACCGCGCTGGCCAGCTCGTTCTCGGACATGCGCACGCCGTCGACCACGACCACCATGTTCTGGCTGCTGTTCGAACCGAAACCGCGCAGGTCCAGGCTGAAGTCCTGGCTGCCGTCCACGCTCTGGCGGCCATACACGCCGCCAACCTTGCGGATGGCCTGGTTCACGTCGCTGGCGCCGGCCAGGCGGATCGCGTCGGCCGTGATCACGGTGGCGCCGATGGGCATCAGCGACGGATCGCTGGTAAAGCGCGCGCCGGTGATGGTGATGGTGGACAGTTGCTGTTCCTGTGCGGCGGCGGAGGAAGCGATCAGGCAAAGGGAGGCGGCGCAAGCGAATGCGCGGCGGGGCAAGGCGGAAAAAATCATGGTGTCGTTCTTCGAATAAGTGCACCAGGCCGGCGTCCCCGCAAGCCTGATTCAACGGAAGGCAGCCAGCTGCGGCACTGCTTCCACCTGTCCTGGCCGGTATCCGGGCTGACAAGGCGGGCAAAGCCGGGCACTTGTTTTACCGTTGCGGGGGCAGCACACTTTTCGTGTTTCCCGTTTAACTGCCGGCGCGATCACGCCGGCGGGCACCAAAACCCCAGCATTATAAGGCCAGCACGCCGCGAAAACCCGGACTGTCGGCCTTTTTGCAGCATTCGTCGCAAGATTGACAGGAAATCATATCGGAGGCGATAGAATCGCAGCTCAGTCAAACAGGAGCACACATGGCAATCCGATTCAACCGAGTTCAGGTCGCAAAGGCGCTGTCGATCACGGCGCTGCTGGCGGCCGGCGCCATTTTCCACGCAGAGATCCTGGCGCAGGCAAATGTGATCGTGACGCCGATTCCGGACCCGATGGCTGACGAACGCATCCCCTTCGTCGGCGCCAATGCCAGCGCCGTCACCATGCCGAGCGCCCCGGACGCCTGGGGCGGCCCGCGCACGGGAGCGGAAGCCACGCTGTCGGACCGCGTGGTCAGCTACGAGATCGACGCCACGCTCGACCCGGTCAGGCACACCGTGGACGGCAAGCAGAAACTCACCTGGCGCAACCGCAGCGGCGTCGAGGTGCGCAATGTCTACCTGCACCTGTACATGAACGCATTCGAGAGTGCCAGCACCACCTTCTTTACCGAACAGCGGCGCGGCGGCGGCTTTCGCAGCGGTGTCGATACCAAGGATGGCCAGTGGGGCCATATCGCGCTGCGCAAGGTCACCCAGGGCGGCCAGCCGGTCACCTGGGCCTTCGTCCACCCCGACAATGGCCCCGCCAGCGACCACACGGTGGTGCGCATCGACCTGCCGCACGCGGTCGCCGCGGGCGCCTCGACCACGCTCGACATCGATTTCCTGACCCAGCTGCCGCGCGTGATCGCGCGCACCGGCTATTTCGGCAGCTTCCACCTGGTGGGCCAGTGGTTCCCGAAAATCGGCGTGCTTGAACTGGCGGGCGAACGCGGCGCCACCGCGCCGCGCTGGAACGTGCACGAGTTCCACCAGCAGTCGGAATTCTATGCGGACTTTGGCAGCTTCGACGTGCGCCTGACGGCGCCCAAGGATTACGTGATCGGCGCCACCGGCGAACTGCAGGGCGCCCCGGTCGAAAAGAACGGCATGCTGACCCACCGCTACGTACAGGGCGACGTGCACGACTTCGCATGGACGGCCGACAATCGCAGCGCGCCACCGCTGCAGGAAACCTGGACCGGCGCCGGCAGCCCCGCGGTGACGGTCAAGGTGCTCTATCCGCCCGACATGGCGGCGAGCGCGGCGCCGGCCATGAAGGCGGCGAAGGATTCGCTGAGCTACTTTTCGCAGCATCTCGGACCGTATCCCTACAAGACGCTGACGGTGGTGATCCCGCCGCACAACGCCCAGGAGGCAGGCGGCATGGAGTATCCGACCTTCATCACCGCCGGCGGCTACGAAACCGTGGCGCCCGGGACCTTGAACCAGTATGAACTGGACTCGGTCACCATTCACGAATTCGGCCATGGCTATTTCTACGGCATCCTGGCGTCCAATGAATTCGAGGAACCCATCCTCGATGAAGGCCTCAACGAATACTGGAACCACCGCATGCTGCGCGATCGCAAGCAGGACGTGCATCCCACGACACCGTTCCTGAAGGCGCTGGGCTTCGCGCCCGCCTTCAAGACCTTCGACGCCGTGCGCACCGGTACGCCGCGCGAGGAACCGGCCGACGCGCTGGGCCAGAATGCGTGGGGCCGCCTGCAGGGCGTGGGACCGGTCTACTCGCGCACCGCCACCATGATGCGCGACCTGGAAGCGCGCCTGGGCAAGGACACCATGGACCGCGCCTTCAAGGAATACTACAAGCGCTGGAAATTCCGCCACCCTGGCACGGCGGACCTGCGCGAAACGCTGGCCGAGGTCAGCGGCCAGCGCGCGATGATCGAAACCCTGTTCGACCAGCAGGTCTACGCCACCGGGAAAGTCGACGACCGGGTGCACTCGCTGACCAGCGCCGCCGAAGAACCACAGCGCGGCACCGCGCAGGTGAACGGCAAGTGGATCGAGGAGACCGAGAAGGCCCTCGACAAGCGGATCGAGGCGATCCGCGAAAAATGGGACAAGGACCATCCGGACGCCAAGAAAGGCACCGGCCCCTTCCCGTTCCGGACCAGCGTGGTGCTGCGCCGGCGCGGCGTGGCGGTTCCGCAGACGCTAGTGGTCAAATTTGCCGACGGCAGCAGCGAAACGGTCACCTGGAACAATAACGAACGCTGGCATCGCTTCACCTGGATCAAGCCGGTCAAGGCCGTCTCGGCCGAGCTTGACCCGCAGCGCGCGCATTATCTCGACACCAGCAAGCTGGACGACAGCAAGACGCTCGACAAGAACGGCGCCGCATCGCGCCGCTGGAGCGGCGACCTGGGCGCCATCGCCACCACCCTCTTTTCCCTGATTGCGACCCTGTGATGAACCAGATGACTCAATGCCTGCGCGCCTTCCAATGGCGTTTGATGCTGCTGTGGGTGCTGTGGATGCTGATCCCTACCGCCATCCTGGTCTATCCGCTCTGGCACATGCTGGCGGACAGCCTGGACTACTCGGTGCATGCGGCCAGCATTGCGCAGCAGATGGACATGACCGTGTTCGCCGACCTGATGGCGGCGCATGGCCGCAACGCCCTCGCGATCGAGAGCGGCGCCATCGTGGCGCTGATTGCCACCCTGCTCATTTCGCCGCTCCTGAGCGGCATGGCCGCCAGCGCCGCGCGCGCCCCGGAAACGCTGGGCATCAAGGCCCTGACCGCCGGCGGCCTGGCCGAGTATCCGCGCATGTTGCGCATGCTGGTGTGGGCCGTGGTGCCGCTTGGCCTGGCGATTGCCGCCGGCGGCGCGGCCATGGACTGGGCGGCCGAACATGTCGAGACGGCCGTCACCGCGGCCGATGAACGCGTCTGGAAATGGGCCGCCGCCATCCTGCTGGCGCTGCTGCTGGCGATCGCCAACGCCAGCCTGGACGCCGGGCGCGCGGCGCTGGCCATCGAACGGCGCCGCACCTCGGCCGTCAAGGCATGGTGGAGCGGCACCATGATGCTGTTGCGTCGCCCGTTTTCCACTTTGGGCGTATATTTCCTCATTAGCGGCACCGGCCTGGCGATCGTTGCAGCGCTGTCGGTGGCGCGCCTGAACGTGCCCTCGGCCAGCCTGGCCGGCTTCGTGGGCGCGCTGCTGGTGACGCAACTGATCGTGGTGGCCGTGGCCTGGATGCGCAGTGCGCGCCTGTTCGCCATGGTGGAACTGGCGCGCAAGCCGCGCTGAGAAAGGAGAAGGCGATGGCTGTCGCGCTACCGACGTATTTTGTATCGCATGGCGGCGGCCCGTGGCCGTTCATGAAGGACCAGTACGGCGCCACCTACGAGCTGCTCGAGGCGTCGCTGGCCGACATGCGGCGCCAGCTGGGCAAGCCGCCCAAGGCCGTGCTGGTGGTGTCGGGGCACTGGGAAGAACGCGAACCGACCCTGTCGGCCTCGCCCCTGCCGCCCATGATCTACGACTACAGCGGCTTTCCCGCCCATACTTACCAGATCCGCTACCCGGCGCCCGGTTCGCCGGAACTGGCGGCGCAGGCGGCGCAGCTGCTCGAAGCGGCCGGCTTCCATCCCGTGCTCGACCCCGTGCGTGGCTTCGACCATGGCACGTATTCCATGCTGTATCCGGTGTATCCGGATGCCGACGTGCCGGTGGTGCAGCTGTCGCTCAGCCATGGCTTCGATCCGCTCACGCATATCAAGATGGGGCGCGCGCTGGCGCCGCTGCGCAGCGAAGGCGTGCTGATCATCGGCAGCGGCCTCAGTTACCACAACCTGCGCCAGTTCGGCCCGGGCGGCACCCAGGCTTCGCATGAATTCGACGCCTGGCTGCAGTTCGCGCTGCTGACGCTCACGCCCGCCGAACGCACGGCCGCGCTGCTGAACTGGGACCAGGCGCCGTATGCGCGCATGGCCCACCCGCGCGAAGAACATCTGCTGCCGCTGATGGTGGCACTGGGCGCGGCCGAACAGGAAGATGCCGCCTGCGTCTACCACGAGGATGCCTTTTTCGGCAGCCTGGCGGTATCGAGCTTTCGCTTTGGCGAAGCGCCGGCGCCGTAGTCATTCTTGTTCCTGCATGAAGTCGAGGTCGGCCCGGCGCACCAGGTACTGGCGGGCCCCGCCCTCGGCCGGCGTGCGTTCGCCTTTGACGGACCAGTCGTCGACGACATTGGCCGCAGTGCCTTCCAATGCCTGCAAGTCGCGCGTGGCCACATAGCGCTTTGAAATTTTGGGTATCACTTCGTTCGCACTGTTGACGCCATGCGGCGAAATGCCCAGCCTGGATGGCGGGGTTCCGCATGCTGCGTAATAGGCCCCTGGCTTGTCTGGCACCATCCACTGGCACAACTCGGTGCCCGCCTTGATGGTGGTCACCCGCATGGGCTTCGAAAAATCCCATCCCCGCGAATGCGGAAACAGGCCTGCGGGGTCGTGCCCCGATTCCTTGACGAAGCCGGAATACGCGATGCGATTGGCCGACATGCTGTTGTCGTTGGAAGCGACCCGCCTGCCGCCGCTGCCCGACCCGCCACTGCCGCCGCCCCGCAGGGACCGCTCGCCCACGCTTTGGGCCAGCACCGCCACCATCGATGCGCGCAAGCCAGCCACTTTCTGCCCGGCCCCTTCGGCCTGGGTCCGCTTTTGCGCCGCCAGCTTTGCCGACAGCCCCGACACGCGAGACGCCGGCACCACGACGACGCGGTTCTGGAATTTGATCAGCGCGCGGCCGTCGGCGGTGACCCTGCCGGTAAAGCCGCGCTGAATTTCGCCAGGCGTCAGCGGACGCACCAGGCGCGCGTTGGCGCCGGTGCCGGCAAGGCCAGTCTGCTTGTTGTTTGCGATGGCCGTCCTGGCTCCTTGCGGCATCAGAGCCCGCTGCTGCGCTATTGATTGCTGGCGCATGCTGTCGCGCTGCTGTTCCTGCATGGTCCGGCGCTGCTGTTCCTGCATGGTCCGGCGCTGCTGTTCCTGCATGGCCCGGCGCTGCTGCTCCTGCATCTGCTGGCGCTGCATTTCCTGCTGGCGCTGCATTTCCATCTGGCGCTGCTGCTGTTGCTGCTGCTGGATTTGCTGCTGCCGTTGCCATGCCTGCGCCGGCCGCGGCCCGGAATGCAGGGCCATGAATGCCAGGGCCGCCAGGCAGGAGACGCGACACACGGGTCGGAGAATGCCATTCATGATTCGCCCCTATTGAAAGCCTTGCTGGCAAGCCGAGAAGCGGCCCTTGTTCGCCGGCTTGCTCATGATGTCGGACGCGGTGGACCGGAAGTTTTTCAGGAGGTCCTTGCGCTTCGCCTGGGACGTGCCCACCATTTTCAGTACACCGCCGAAACACATGCAGAACTGGTCAGGCGGATACTTGCTGGGCAACGGGTCCTTCATGCAAGCGGCCATGAACGCGTTCGGTGACGGAATGGGCGCCTCGTCGTTCTGTACATAGGCGCGCAGGTTCTTGCCGAAACGGTCCAGTCCCGGCGTATTGCAGCCATGGCGCTGAAACAGGGCTTCGGTATCCTGCATGCTTTCGACAAAAATATCGTCCGTGTCCTGCACGCCGGCGTTCTGCTGCATGGCCAGGCCGGGATTGGCCGTGAGCTGTTTCAATATCGCTCCCAGTCCGAGAAAGGTGGATGCAAGACTGGCAGCGCCCAGGTTGAGCGGGTCGGCGTCGGCCAGCGCCTTGAGCCGGTCGACGTCGTTTTGCGTGAAGCCGCTTTCGCACACCGCGCGGATATTGTCGGCAATATTGACCAGGTATTGCTTGACCCACCACTCGTTGTAACTCAGCTGGTCGAACTGGCGGCTGGCGATTTTTTCAATCACTTCGGGATTGCGGTACGGCGTCAGCGCGGCGCCACCGCCCACGGCACCGCCGGGCTGCGCCGGTTCCGATGCGACGTCGTCTGTCTTGTCTTCGAATTCGGCCAGGATGCGCAGCGCCGGCTTGAAGCCGTTCGCCGCCGCTTTTTCATAGAGCTGGTGCGCCAGCAGGGGATCGGCTTCCATGCCACCGGCGCCGTCCATGGCCAGGTCGGCCAGGTAGGCCAGCGCAGCGCCATGCCCGGCCTGCGCGGCCGCCGTCAGCTGCCCGGCCGCGCTGTCGATGCGTCCCGCCTTCAGGTAGCTGCGCCCCAGCTGAAATTTCAGGCGCGGCGCACCAGGGTCGAGCTCGACGGCCGCCGAGCAGGCAGGCATGGCCTGCCCTTCGGCAAGCTGGTCGTCGGACACGCCGGCCGCCAGGGCTTCCGGATCGTCCGGATGGCTGGCCAGCGCGTCGCATTGCGACACGGGATCAGACGGCAGCGCCGGAGGCAGCGCCGCAATGCGCTGCTGGTACGCCTGGGTAAGGCAAGGCGCGCTCTGGCACTGGTCGCGCACCTGGCGCAGCCAGCTGCGCTGGGAAGCGCGCACATTGCCAGGATGGGGATCGCGGGCCAGTGCCGCCTGGTAGGCCTGTGCCAGCCGGGTATCAAGCTCGGAAAGCCGGGGCGATGAACAGATGAGCCGTTCGGCATGGCTGGCCGCCTTGCCGCAATCGAAGCTGGCGGCCTGCGCGCAGGCCGGGAACAGCAGCACAGCCAGCACCAGCGCGCCACGCAAGCAGGAAAAGAGGCTCATCACACGGCTCCCCATGTCGAGAGAGCCCAGTATAAAGAGGCGCTAGCGGCGCACGGCTGGTCCTTGCGCTTGTTTGACTGGCCTCAAAACGGACGCAAAAGCGTGCAACCGAAATGCGATCAGCTGCCGCGTTTGCCGCGCGCGTTGTTGGCAGCTTTCTCGGCCGCGATAGCCGCTGCCTTGGCGGCCTTGGCGGCCATTTCCGCTTCATGGGCGACCAGGCGCACCGAACGCGAGTCCGGCGTTTCCATGCTGATGCGGCCCAGGGTGCCGGTACGGTAATCCTGCAGGAAGATGTGCGAGGCCTTTTCAAAGTCGAGGTCGCCGCCCTTCTGGCGGAAGCCGCGGCGCGCGGCCACGCCTTCGACCACGGCGATGCCGTCCATGCCTTCGGTCTTGAAGCCGTAGCGGGCCGTCAGCAAGCCCGGATAGCGTTCCAGCAGCACTTCGGCCAGGAACACGGCAACTTCTTCCTCGATGAGGGCGTTCGATCCGATGGCGTGGCTGGCGGCCAGCATCAGGCCATCGCTGGCCAGCGCGATCTTCGGCCACAGCATGCCCGGGGTATCGACCAGGATGATGTTCTTGCCGAGGTAAAGCTTTTGCTGCATCTTGGTCACCGCGGGCTCGTCGCCCACCTTGGCCACTTTTTTCTTGAGCAGCGCGTTCATCAGGGTCGACTTGCCGACGTTGGGAATACCCATGATCATGATGCGCAGCGGCTTGGTCGGCACGCCGCGGTGCGGGGCCAGCGACTGGCACAGGGCCGGAATTTTCGCCACGTCGGACGGCTTCTTGGTCGTCATGGCGTAGGCGGTCACGCCTTCCTGGGCGTTGTAATAGGCGCTCCAGGCGGCGGTGGCGTCCGGATCGGCCAGGTCGACCTTGTTCAGGATTTTCAGGCAGGGCCGCTGGCGGAACAGGCGCAGCTCTTCCACCATGGGATTGCAGCTCGCTTCGGGAAGGCGGGCATCCAGGACCTCGATGACCAGGTCGGTATTCTCCATCTGTTCCGCCGCCTTTTTCTTGGCGGCGTTCATGTGGCCCGGGTACCATTGAATCGACATGCTTGGCTTTCAAATGCTTTCGTAAGCCGCTATTTTACGCGGCTCACGGCAGGCAGGCACTTTTTGCCACCGGCAGGGCCGGATCGAACTGCGCCATGGCGCCCCTGGCCAGGTCCACGTCCTTCTTGAATTCGACCAGGTGGCGGGTGCGCTCCTCGCTTTCCCATTCGGCGTCCGAGAAGGTCTTGACCGGATGCGCCTTCCCCGTCAGGACCTTGCCTTCCAGGCGCGGCATGAGGGCGCGGTCAGGGTCGACATTCTCCTTGAGCAGGTAGCCGTCGACGTCGCGCAGGGTCAGGGGCAGCGCCGGTTCTTCGTCGCGCAGCAGTTTTCCGAACACCTGCAGCTTGATTTCCGTCTGCCCCACCGGCAGCGTGTCGTTGAAGGTGGCCAGCGCGAAGGGCTTGCCCTTGGCGTCGTCGATGCGGCCGGTGACGATATAGCGGCCCGCCTTGCGGATGTCGGCCTTCAGGAAGTAGACCAGCGAACCGTCTTCGACGCCTTCGCGCGCCAAGCCGTTCCAGGTGGCCGGCAGCTCGGGGTTGTAGATGATATCGAACAGCACGAAGCCGGACTGGCCCGACACCGTGAAGCGCACTTCGGTGCGGATGGTCCCGGGGAAGGAAGCCAGGCCCGTCTGGGCCGGCGCCAGCACGCCGGCAAAGGCGCCGTCGCCGGACACCGCATCGGCACCGCTGCCATCGTCGGCGAAGGGCAGCGAAATCTGGGTGGTCGCGCGCGCGCCCTGGAAGGTCATGCCTTGGGCGACCGCGCGGGTGACCACCAGCGGCAGCACCTTGCCGGCAGTATCGACGGCGCGCAGCGAAAACGCCACCGCCTCGCCGGCCACCATGAAGACGCGCGATTGCGAGGTTTGAATCAGGACCTTGGCGTCGGCGCTGTTGTTCCCGGTGCGCATGGGGTGCGCTTCGGTGACGGGCGCGTTGGGCGTCATCTGGTCCGGATGGCTGGCCGCGGGACGCGAGTGGTCGGGGTATTTGGTATTGGCCGCGTAGTCGCAGAAGGTCTTGTCGACCAGCTCGAAATTCTGCTTGAGCTCCTGCAGCCTGGCGCGGCGTTCGGGCGGCATCGCCAGGCCGGCGTCGCTGCCGACGGCGCCGAAAATCTGCTGCCCGGCCGTGGCCTGGACAGGCACGGCGGCCGAACCGGTCGCCGCGCCCTCCCCGCCCGAGGCGTACCAGGCCAGGCCGGCCGCCACGCCGGCGGCCACGGCATAGTGCCAAGCCTTAAAGCGCACTACTCACCATCGCGGCGCGAACCACGCCGACGATACCGGCCCAGTTGCCGGCGGCATAGTGGTTGTAGGCTTCCGCGTCATCGCGGAACACCACCGAGTGGTAGCTCCACTTGGTCGAACCGCCTTCGTTGGCCGCGGTGCCCATGGTCAGGTCATTGCACAGCCAGTCGCTTGGGTTGCAGTAGGAACCGCCCGAACTGCCCGACACGCCGCCCGAGCTGTGGTACGCGATCGCTTCATCGTCCTGGCCCGGCAGGATGCCCGAGTAAGCGGTGCCCTTGGCGCCGGCATACATGTAGAACCAGACGTTGCGGGTGGTGTTGTGGTTGTACATGGCGCGCGCGGTGGTTGTTTTCAGGTCTTTCACCAGCGGCTCGGACGTGGTCCAGGAACCGGCATCGGACAGTTCCGAGCCGCCGCCCGCGCCGGACGCGGCGCGCACCCACTTGATGTTCCAGCCAGTTTGCGAGCTGCCGTCGGTGTTGCCGCACACGCCGGCCGAATTGGCCACGGCGTTTTTCTTGACCCGGCTCGAGGCGCCGTAATTGGCCAGGGTGTAACCCATCATCAGGTCGCCGGCGCTGTGGGTGGCCACGTAACACCAGTTGGTGCCGGTGCAGAAGCAATCGAGTGCGTCGCGGATCTTGCCGTTCTGTGAAGCGATGGTGTTGTAGCCGTCCCAGTTGACGGACTTCTTGTTGACGCCGGCGGCCGTGGTGCCTGGCCCCCAGTAAGTAAAACTGTTGTAATTGCCGGCGACCCCGCCTCCGGTGCGGCCGTTGATCCACAGGGTGTAATTGGTGGCACTGGCAATGCCGGACAAGGCCGTCAGCGACAGCAGGCATACCGAAATGAAACTACGCATGAATCTACTCATTTTTATTTTTCCTTGGAATGTAGACGACGAAAAAGAGTGGAAGCCGTCTCTGGACTTCCACCCGGGACTTGCTGTTACAGCGCGGTGCTCACCATGGCGGCGCGGACCACGCCGACGATGCCGGCCCAGTTGCCGGAGGCATAGTGGTTGTAGGCTTCGGCGTCGTCGCGGAACACCACCGAGTGGTAGCTCCACTTGGCCGAGCCGCCTTCATTGTTCGCGGTGCCCATGGTGAGGTCGTTGCAGAACCAGTCGCTTGGGTTGCAATAGGCGCCGCCCGAGCTGCCCGAGACGCCGCCCGAGCTGTGGTAGGAGATCGCTTCGTCGTCCTGGCCGGGCAGGATGCCGGAGTAGACCGTGCCCTTGGCGCCGGCATACATGTAGAACCAGACATTGCGCGTGGTGTTGTGGTTGTACATGGCGCGCGCGGTGCTCGTTTTCAGGTCTTTCACGAGCGGCTCGGACACGGCCCAGGAGCCGGCATCGGACAGTTCCGATCCGCCGCCCGCGCCGGACGCGGCGCGCACCCACTTGATGTTCCAGCCGGTTTGCGAGCTGCCGTCGGTGTTGCCGCACACGCCAGCCGAATTGGCCACGGCGTTTTTCTTGACGCGGCTCGAGGCGCCGTAATTGGCCAGGGTGTAACCCATCATCAGGTCGCCGGCGCTGTGGGTGGCCACGTAGCACCAGTTGGTGCCGGTGCAGAAGCAGTCGAGTGCGTCGCGGATTTTGCCGTTCTGTGAGGAAATGCTGTTGTAGCCGTCCCAGTTGACGGACTTCTTGTTGACACCGGCAGCCGTGGTAGCGGGCCCCCAGTAAGTGAAACTGTTGTAGTTGCCGACGACACCGCCTCCGGTGCGTCCGTTAATCCACAATGTGTAATTCGCCGCACTGGCGACGCTGGTGACTACGGTCAGGGATAGGACACAGACCGAGATGAAGCTACGCATGAATCTACTCATTATTCCTCCTTGTTGTTGCAACGTCGGCGGGAAAAAATAGAACGGCCGTGCTATACGGCGAGCTACAAATTTACCTTTGACATTTATGCAAGTCAATTAACAAAGATGAATAAATAGAGTTTGTATACTAATTGAGACAATTTGAGAGAATTAGACACATTTTGATGACGTGTCCGACCGCTCAAAACGGTTCGGAAGGCGCGGCTTCTTGGCATCGCCACATGATACGCATATAATCTATATACGTATCATATATAGGAGGACCCATGGGTATTGTGAACATCGAAGAAGAATTGCACGAGCAGATGCGCCGGGCGAGCAAGGTATCGTGCCGCTCGATCAATGCGCAAGCCGCTTTCTGGATCAAGGTCGGCCTGTTGTGCGAGACCAATCCCACACTCAGTTTCAACGACATCATGAAGCGCGAGCTCGACAGCGCAGGCGTTTCCGGCCACCCCGCGGCCGAGAGCTGCGCATGACAAAGCAGCCGCACGAGCTGGCCTTGATGGCCGAATCCGGGCAATTGCTGGCGTCCGTGTTCGGGATGCTGGACCGGATGCCGCTTTCCGGCATGTCGACACTGGAAATCGACGCCATGGTCGAGCATTACATCGTCCACGAGCTCCAGGCCAGGCCGGCCAGCAAGGGCCAGTACGACTACGGTTTCGTGCTCAACGCGTCCGAGAACCATGAAGTCTGCCATGGCGTGCCGTCGTCCTCGACCGTGCTGCGCGACGGCGACATCGTCAATCTCGATATCACGCTGGAGAAGAACGGTTTTATCGCCGATTCCAGCAAGACTTACCTGGTGGGCGAGGTCAGTCCGGACGCCCGCAGGCTGGTCCAGGCCACTTACGACGCCATGTGGAAAGGCATCCGGGCGGTGCGCCCCGGGGCCAGGCTGGGCGACGTGGGCTGGGCGATCGAGCGCCATGCCAGGCGCAATGGTTATTCCGTGGTGCGCGAATATTGCGGCCACGGCATCGGCCGCGAGATGCATGAAGAACCGCAGGTGCTGCACTACGGATCGCGGGGCACCGGCCTGGTCCTGCGCGAAGGCATGGTGTTCACCATCGAGCCCATGCTCAATCGGGGTGGACGCAGCGTGAAAACCGAGGCGGACGGCTGGACAGTTGTCACGCGCGATGGATCGCTATCCGCGCAGTTCGAGCACACCGTTGCGGTGACGGCATCCGGCGTCGCGGTGCTGACCTTGCGTCCCGAGGAACGCGGACTTAGTCGAGGTCGGCCAGCGCCTTGACGTGCGCCACCACGCTGCGCCCCAGCGCCGACAGGTTGTAGCCGCCTTCAAGGCAGCTGACGATGCGTCCTTTGGCGTACAGGCGGGCAATGTCCATGATCTGCCGCGTGATCCAGGCGTAGTCCGCCTCGACCAGTCCCATGCCGCCGATGTCATCTTCGCGGTGCGCGTCGAAACCGGCCGAAATGAAGATCATTTCCGGCTTGAAGGCATGCAGCGCCGGCAGCCAGTGTTCGGCAATCAGCGCCCGCACCACGTCGCCCGTGCTGCGCGCCGGCACGGGAATATTCACCCAGGTCGCGGTGCGCGGCTCGGGCTGGGTGTACGGGTAAAACGGATGCTGGTAAAAGCTGGCCATCAGCACGCGCGGATCGGCACGGAAGGAATCGGCCGTGCCGTTGCCGTGGTGGACGTCGAAATCGATGATGGCCACCCTTTCCAGCCCGTGCCCGTCGAGCGCATGGCGGGCCGCGATGGCGACATTGTTGAACAGGCAGAAGCCCATCGGTTCGCTGGGCCGGGCATGGTGGCCGGGCGGGCGGGTGGCGCAAAAGGCGTTGCTGATGCTGCCCGCGATGACGGCATCGGTGGCAGCCAGCGCGGCGCCGGCGGCGCGCAGCGCGGCCTGGTAGCTGTGGGCGCACAGCAAGGTGTCGCCGTCGAGCGGATAATGTTCGCCCTCGCACGTGGGCACGTTGTCGCGCACCATGGCCAGCGCGGCCGGGGTGTGGTTGCGCAGGATCGCCGGCAGTTCGGCCAGCGGCGCTTCGCGCCGTTCGACCAGGCCGTCGATGCGCGATGCGATCAACTGGTCTTCGATGGCTTGCAGGCGGGCCGGCGATTCTGGATGCCATTCGCCCATGTCGTGGCGGCTGCAGTCGGGATGACTGAATATTGCTGTACTCATTCTTATAGTTTCTATATCGCCGCCATCAATGTTGCACCGGATGCGCCGTTCTCGCATAAAATTGCTTGAATGGATGGATGGCGGCGTGGGTAAAGTGCCGATGGCGCTAATCTACCATGCCGGGTCATTCAGCGGTTTTCGCCTACATAGAAGAACACATGTTCAAAAAAATGCACGCAGTGGCCCGCCAGGTTGGCCAGATCGTTGTCGGCAAGGACCTGCAGGTACGGCAGGCGCTCACCTGCCTGCTGGCCGGCGGCCACCTGCTGGTCGAAGATGTCCCCGGCGTGGGCAAGACCACGCTGGCGCACGCGCTGGCCATTTCGCTGGGGCTCAAGTTCAACCGCGTCCAGTTTACCAGCGACCTGCTGCCCGCCGACGTGGCCGGCATTTCGGTCTACGAACGCGAAAAGAACGGCTTCGTGTTCCACCCGGGGCCGATCTTCACCCAGGTCCTGCTGGCCGACGAGATCAACCGCGCCACGCCGAAAACCCAGTCCGGCCTGCTCGAAGCGATGGAAGAGCGCCAGGTCACGGCCGACGGCGTCACCCGCCCCTTGCCCGAACCCTTCTTCGTCATCGCCACCCAGAATCCCCTGCACCAGGTAGGCACCTTCGCGCTGCCGGAATCGCAGCTCGACCGCTTTCTGATGTGCCTGTCGCTGGGCTATCCCGATGCGGCGGCCGAACGCGCGCTGCTGCTGGGCGAGGACAGGCGCAGCATGCTCAAGGCCCTGCCGGCCGCCATGCAGCCGGAAGAACTGGCGGCCGCGCAAAAGGCGCTGCGCCAGATCCATACCTCGGCCGCGCTGGTCGACTACGTGCAGGCGCTGGCCCAGGCTTCGCGCCAGAACGGCCTGTTCGCCGAAGGCTTGTCGCCGCGCGCGGCCATCGCCCTGCTGCAGGCGGCGCGCGCCTGGGCCGCCCTGGAAGGGCGCGACCATGTGGTGCCGGAAGACGTGCAGGCGGTACTGGTACCGGTCTGCGCGCACCGCCTGCGGCCGCTGAAGTCGGCCAATGGCAGCGCCCTGGCCAGCCGCGACCTGGTGGTCCAGCTGCAGAAATCGGTGCCAGTCTAAGCCGGCCATGTTTTCCGCCATCAACCGGCTGGTACGCCGCAAGACGGACAAGTGGCTGTTCCAGCTGCGCGACGCCGAAGCGGGCGAAGTGTTCCTGCACCAGCGCCGCGTGTTCATCGTGCCCACCGGCGCCGGCGTCGGCTTCGGGGCGCTGATCCTGATCCTGCTGATCGGATCGACCAACTACAGCCTGGGCCTGGGCTTCGCGCTGACCTTCGTGGTGGCCACCTGCGCCATCATCGACATGTATTTCACCTACCGCAACCTGGGCCAGCTGCACCTGCAGCCGGGCCGCGCGCAGCCGGTGTTTGCCGGCGAAGACGCGCTGTTCGAACTGGTGATCGCCAACCGCACGCGGCTTGACCGCTACGCCCTGTGGATCGATTTCCTGCAAGCCGGCGAAGCGCGCTATGTGGCCGACGCCATGGCCGGCGGCAGCACCGGGCTGTCCCTGTCGGCGCCCACCGGGGAACGCGGCTGGCTGCCGGCCCCGCGCATCCGCCTGGTCACGCGCTTCCCGCTTGGGCTGTTTCGCGCCTGGAGCTACTGGCAGCCGGACCTGAAGGCGCTGGTCTACCCGTTTCCCGAAGAAGTGGCGCCGCCGCTGCCGATGTCGGGCGCGGCCAGCGAAGATGGCCACGGCCACGCCGGCCACGACGACTTTGCAGGCATCCGCAGCTACCAGCCCGGCGACGGCATGAAGCACCTGGCCTGGCGCCAGATCGCGCGCCTGGACCCGGCCCTGGGCGGCCAGCTGGTGACCAAGCACTTCGAGGGCGGCGCGATCGAGGAACTGGTGCTGGACTTCGACGCCATGCCCGTCTTCATGGACCTGGAACTGCGCCTGTCGCGCATGACACGCTGGGTGCTCGACGCCGAGCAGCGCGCCCTGCCCTACGCTTTCCGCATGAATGGCGTGGAATTTGCGCCGTCCGCCGGCTCGGCGCACCAGGCCGCGTGCCTGCGCGCGCTGGCCCTGTACGGTATCGCGGAGCAAGGCGCATGAGCGGCCTGCGCGAACGGGTCGAACGCATCGCGCTGCAGATGTCGCGCGACAAGGCCGACACCCTGATGCTGCTGGGCGCCGCGCTGCTGGTGCTCACGCCCCATGCGCTGCACCTGCCGCTGTGGGTCTCGGCGCTGTGCGCCACCACGCTGCTGTGGCGCGGCGTGATCACCTTCCGCGGCACCCGCATGCCACCCGGGATGCTGCTGGTGCCGCTGGCGGCGGCGGCCATGGCCGGCGTGTACATGACGTTCAAGACCATCCTCGGGCGTGAGGCCGGCGTGGCCATGCTGGTGCTGCTGGTGGCTTTCAAGATGCTCGAAATGCACGCGCGGCGCGACCTGTTCGTGGTGATCTTCCTGTGCTTCTTCCTGGTGCTGACCAATTTCTTCTACTCGCAAAGCATCGCCACCGCGCTGCTGATGGTGGCCTCGGTGATTGCGCTGCTCACCGCCCAGCTGTCGTTCCAGTTCACCGGCGCCGTGCCGCCGCTGGCCAGGCGCGTGAAAATGGGCTTGAAAATCTTCATGCTGGCCGCGCCGCTGGCGGCGGTGCTGTTTTTCGTGTTCCCGCGCATCCAGGGTCCGCTGTGGGGTTTGCCGGGCGACTCAGGCGGCGCCACCAGCGGCCTGTCGGGCAGCATGGCGCCGGGTAACCTGTCGAACCTGGCGCAGTCGGACGAACCGGCCTTCCGCGTCAAGTTCAAGGGGCCCACGCCGCCGCCGGTGAACCTGTACTGGCGCGGCGTGGTGATGGGCGACTTCGATGGCCGCACCTGGACGCCGGTCAAGCGCCGCGACTGGCCGGGCCGTCCCAACATCAATATCGCGGTCACGGGGCCGGCGGTGCACTACGAGGTCACGCTCGAACCGAACAACCAGCGCTGGCTGTTCGCGCTGGACCTGCCGCGCGAACTGCCGCAGCTGACGGCCAACCCATCGCGCATCAACAGCGAAATGGAAGTCACCGCCACCGACACCATCACGCAGCGGGTCCGCTACGCCGCGTCGTCGCACCTGAATTACCGCCTGCAGCCGGACGAGGTGCTGCCGGAAAGCGACATCTGGCTGGCCCTCCCGCGCGGCTACAACCGGCGCGCGGTCGCCGCCGGACTGGCCTTGCAGCGCGAACCGAACAAGCTCGCCCGCGTGAAGCAGGTGCTGGCGCGCTTCGGCACCGAAGGCTACAGCTACACGCTCGAACCGCCGCTGCTGGGCGAAGATTCGGTCGACGATTTCCTGTACAAGACCAAACTGGGCTTTTGCGAACATTACGCCAGCGCCTTCGTGTTCCTGATGCGCGCGGCCGACATTCCGGCGCGCGTGGTCACCGGCTACCAGGGCGGCGAAGTCAATCCGGTCGACGGTTTCATGACGGTGCGCCAGTCCGACGCCCATGCCTGGGCCGAGGTATGGCTGCCCGGGCGCGGCTGGATCCGGGTGGACCCGACGGCGGCCGTGTCGCCGGACCGCATCCTGGGCCAGCGCACGCGCGCCCAGCTGCCCACGCCCGCGTTCAGCCTGGAAGGCTTCGGCAGCCTGATGAATATCGACCTGGACCGCAATTCCTGGCTGGGCCAGCTGCGCTTCCAGCTTGCCGCGCTCAACAATGGCTGGAACCAGTGGGTGCTGAACTACACGCCCGAGCGCCAGCGCAATTTCATGCAGTCGCTGCAGGACATCTTGATGAACTGGCATGCCCCGGCCGCCGTGCTGGCTGTGTTCTTCCTGATTTTCGTTGCTCGCGCGATACGTTTGCGTAGCGAAATAGATCCTGTCGATGCGCTATACTCGGCGCTGTGCCAGCAGTTCGGCCGGCTGGGCCTGGCACGTGCCGGGGACGAGGGTCCGAATGCCTACGCACTGCGGATTGCCGAGGCCGACATGCCGCCCGGCAGGAAGGACGCCGCGGTGAACTTCCTGCGGCTTTACAGTTCCCACAAATATGGCAACGCTGCGGCCGATTCCGCACTGGTGCAGACCCTGAAAAGGCTGTTAACAAGTACCCGATGAAATTACTGCCCCGATTCCTGCTGGCGCTCGCATTCACGGCCGGCACGCTGGCCCATGCCGCGCCCGTCAAGCAAAAACCGTCGAAGAAGCATGTCAAGCCGAAGCGCACCATGCCGGTCCACAAGGTCGATTACGTGGGCAAGCAAGTCAATTTTTCGGAATGGCAGGCGGTGTCCGATTTCGCCGACGACCTGGCGCGGCGCCAGGGGTTTCCACGCGCCGAACTGAGCGAGCTGATCGCCAGGACCAACTACATCAATTCGGCGGTGCAGCTGGTCAAGCCAGGACCGCCCGGCAAACCGAAGAACATGAATGCCGTGCGCGCGCTGCTGATCGAAGCGGTACGCATCGATGCCGGCGTCAAGTTCTGGAACGAGCACGCCGCCACGCTGGCGCGCGCGGAAGCGGCCTACGGCGTACCGGCGGAAATCATTGTCGGCATCATCGGCATCGAAACGGTGTACGGCCGCAATACGGGGCGCTTCCGGATTGTCGATGTGCTCACCACGCTGGCCTTTGCCTATCCCGACGCCCACAACAAGGAGACGCGCATGGCCTTCTTCCGCGGCGAACTGGAAAATGCCTTGGTACTGGCGCGCAAGCAAAACGTCGATCCCTTTTCCCTGCTCGGCTCCTTCGCCGGCGCGATCGGCCTGCCCCAGTTCATGCCGGGCAGCGTGCTGGCCTATGGCGTCGATTTCGACAACGATGGCGTGACCGACCTGCGCGGCTCGCCCGCCGACGCCATCGGCAGCGTGGCCAATTTCCTGCTGCATCATGGATGGAAGCCGGAAGAGAATGGCACCCTGGTGTATCCGGCGCAATTGGCGCCCGGGGGCAATTTTGATTTTTTCATCAAGCAAGGCCTGGAAGCGAAATTCGATTTCAGCGTGCTGGCGGAGGCAGGCGTCGGTATTGACGTGGCGCCGCGCCTTGGCCGCCAGTATGGATTGATTGACTTGCAGAATGGCACGGATGCAACAGAATACTGGGTATCAACAAATAATTTTTATGCCATTACCCAGTACAACCGCAGTTATTTCTACGCCATCTCGGTCATCGAACTGGGCAGCGCCGTGCGTGTCGCGCGCGCGACAACAACAGTTTCCGCAGCGGAAACTTTGTAATTAAATGTAACGTATTGATGCACAGCACTACTATTGCCTAAACTGATCCCCATGTACATTAGCAAGAAGTGGCAAACGCTTCATCAATTTTCTCAATAGAAACAAATACTTAGCATTTCACGACATATTTTATTGCCGGTCGGCCAGTACTTGCCAGTATTGTGCGGCAACGTTGCCGAAATTGCCTTACAATTAAACTTTCACAATAAACAATTATCCATCTTGGTGGTTTTGTGAGAGAATTGCAATGGGGCTATGTTGCGGCCAGACAACATCAAATGCAGCCTTTTTGTAATCTGTTATTGCTTATGAGTATTAGATTCAAAAAAGGTTGTAGAATTGTGTATATTTTTTAAAAAGCGTTTCCCCGGATAAATTCGCCAGCCGTATGCGACAGTTGTAGCTACAAGCGAAGTCCGCGTTCGACCAAGCAAGCAACTCACAATAGGAATTAACGACATCATGACAAACCAAGTCGGCATTGATATGAACAGCGATTCGGACTCCGATGATCTGCTGCAATACAACCCAAACAGATTGCTGGATAC
>JAZKBE010000005.1:0-69442 GCA_040388805.1 Pseudomonadota bacterium | reverse complement strand
TGCTCGAAATTCGGACGCGACGCAAGAAACATCAATTGATCAGCGCTTCCCTAACTTGGGTGGATTGGGTAACTGCTGGCCTGGAAATCGCGCATGGGATTATCTCCGCTATTGGCAAAAACGATATTAAATTAATATCAAATACGAAATGGAATGATTTTGTTCGAAAGCGGCGCATGGCTAATTGCCGGCGTCGATGGCGGCGGCGAAACGGCCATTTGCGGGGTATATTCGGTGACGATGGCTTTGACCATCGATTCAATCATGGCGCGGTCGTTGGTATCGCAAGCCATCATCAGGAAGGTAATATAGGTTTCCAATACGCCGGGATGGAGCGCATTTTCTTTCATGCGCATGATGCGGGGGTGTTCGCTGGGAAATACCAAGCCGTCGGTCAATAACTCTTCATTGAGTTTTTCGCCTGGAAACAGCCCGACAAACTGGATGGCAATATCGCCATCGGGTTTTTCCGGGGTTTTCTCGGTGCGGCCGGACATCATGATCATGGTGCGCGCCAGGTCGATGATGCGGATCGGCTGGCCCATGTCGAGCACGAACACGTCGCCGCCCTTGGCCATGGCGCCGGCCTGGATCACCAGCTGGGCCGCTTCGGAAATAAGCATGAAATAGCGCGCCACCTCGGGATGGGTGATGGTCAGCGGTCCGCCGTGGGCAATCTGGCGCTGGAACAGGGGGATCACCGAACCGGAAGAACCGAGGACATTGCCAAAGCGCACCATGCAAAAGGTGGTGTCGGGCGAAAACTTGGCCGCGGCAGCCTGGAAGATCAGCTCGGCAATCCGCTTGCTGGCGCCCATGATGTTCGAGGGGCGCACGGCCTTGTCGCTGGAAATGAGCACACACGTTTCCACCTTGAACTTGCCGGCGGCGTTGGCGATCACTTGAGACCCCAGCACGTTGTTGCGCAAGCCTTCGACGATATTCGTTTCCACCAGCGGTACATGCTTGTAGGCGGCCGCATGGTAGATGGTGTCGATATGCTCGTCCTGCAGGATGCGCTCGACCAGGGCGGCGCTGCAAACCGACCCCAGGTGCGCGATGATGCGCACGTCGGGAAAGCGGGCCATCAATTCCTGCTTGATGGTGTACAGGGCGAACTCGGAATGGTCCAGCAAGTGCAGCTGGGCGGGCGCGAGAGTGACGATCTGCCGGCACAGCTCGCTGCCGATGGAACCGCCGGCGCCGGTGACCAGCACGGTCTTGCCATGGACACAGCGCGCGAACAGCTCGGTGCGGGGCGGCACCGGCGCGCGGCCCAGCAGATCCTCGAACTTGAGCTCGCGGATCGATTCCATGGGCGCCTTGTCGTCGGCCAGGTCCAGCAAGCCGCTCAGGATCCTGGTGGTGACCCCGGCTTCGGCCATGCGCTGCATGATTTCGCGCAAGCGTTCGGGCGACACCGACGGGATGGCAATGATGATCGAGCGGATGCACAGGCTCTTGACCATCTCGGCCAGGCGGTCGGTATGGAAGACGCGCAAGCCGGCGATATTGCGTTCGTTCAGGACATGCTTTTCATCGAAGAAACACACCGGACGGTATTCGTTGCTCGTGCGCATGGTCAGCGCCAGCTGGGCGCCCGGTTCGCCGGCGCCGTAGATGGCCACCGTGTGTTCGGCCGAGGGCCGCACGCCAATATGGTTGCGCAGGAAGTTGCGCACCGCGATGCGCGAGGCGACCACGTAGGAGAACACGATGAACCAGTAGATCGCCAGGGCGCTGCGGGGGAATTGTTCATCGTTCAGCAGCAGCAGCACGCAGTACACGCACAGCACCGCCAGTCCCAGCGCCAGGCCGGTGACCGTCAGCAGGCGCTGGTCGATGAAGCGGATGACGGCGCGGTACAGGTCGGACATGGAAAACGCGGCGATGGTGACCACGGCCACCATCAGGTAGGACGCCGGACCGTAATTCATGGCCAGGCCGAAGTCGCCCACCCGCAGCATCATGGCGATCAGGAAGCAGAAGGGCAGCGCGAGCAGGTCGACCCCGACCATCAGCGCAATTTTCGCGGTGCGATGCATCGACACCATGTCGGTGCAGAACTGGGTGATGGGATTGCTGGCGGGCGTCGACATGGCGGGAGTGACTACGCTGGTAGGACTGCATTGTTTTTCAAATAGGCCATTAATAAAATATTATTGGCGCCTTAGACGACTTTTCGTGGTGTAAGTTTATTATCAACTTCCTTCCGAGTAGTTGATTTGACAATCATCAACGGCTGACTTAAGGACATATTGCGTCGCGGATTTAATTAAATCCGGCAATATTTTCAAATGGATGGAATGCCGGTTGGAGTGTCCGATGCCCCATCAGTTCCGTATCTGGCGCAGGCCTGCATTATCGGGAATTGAATCGGATGAAGGTTTGATGCGCTTAAATACTGCTGTGTTCGTACTTAATAAGATATTAAGTGCGTACCGCGAAGGAGTGTCACCGTGCCCGTATCCATCTCGCTCTCCCAGATTGCCGCATTCGCGCCACGCTGCACCGACAATTATCTGGCTGCCTTTGCCGCCGGCCAGGACGTGCTGGACCAGTACGCGATTTCCGACTCGCCCCTGCGCGTGGCCCATTTCCTGGCGCAAGTGCTGCACGAATCGGGCGCGCTGACGCTGCAGTTTGAAAATCTCCATTACAGCCCCGAACGCCTGGCGGTGGTCTGGCCCCGGCGCTTTCGTCCGCTCGGTCCGCTGGAGCCGGCCGACTATGCGTTCAATCCGGAAAAGCTGGCCAATGCGGTCTACGGTGGCCGCATGGGAAATACCGCTCCTGGCGATGGCTATACTTTCCGTGGTCGCGGATTGCTGCAACTGACTGGAAAGGACAGTTATGCACGTGCGACCACACTCTTACAATTGCGTTTCCAGCTGGCGCCCGACTTCACGCGCGACCCCGACGCCGTCTGCGCGGCCGCATGGTGTTTGCACGTGGCGGCGTCCGAGTGGGCCGCGCGCGGCTGCAACGCGGCGGCCGATGCCGACGACCTCGAGCAGGTCACGCGCAATATCAATGGCGGCATCATCGGCTTGAACGAGCGCCGCGCCTGGCTCGCGCGCACCCGCCTCATCTACAGTTCTGAAACTGAAAGCTGACGATCCTGCTGCGCCAGGTCGCGCGTCCGCTCACGCCGATGTATTGCTGGGTGTACCAGAAGGTGCAGCCGTCGACCGGATCGAGCGACATGGCGCCTTGCTGGCGCCAGCGCGTCGCCGGATCGATCTGGACCCCGGTGCCATTGATGACGAATTCCTCGCCCTGCATGCGGCCATGCGGATCGGTGCGCTGGCGTCCGGTGAAGCGGATGCCGGGCGGCGTGCCGCGGCCGGCCACCTGGTAGCCCAGTGCGATATTGCCGACCTTGTCGATGGCCATGCTTCCCATCCAGCGGCTGTCCTGGTCGGGCGCGTGCGTGCCTTGCTGATACAGTTGGCCGGCGCGCAGCTCGTACCAGCGTATGCCGGTGGTGCCGCCATGCTGCACCGTATGATTGACCCCCAGCGTTTCGATGCCTTCGTCCATGCGCAAGGCCGCGCGCGGCATGAGCCGGTCGCCCAGCGCGACCAGCGGCGCGCCAGGCGACGGCTGTTCGATGCAGGCGCCGCCCAGGGTGTCGGGACAGGCAATGGTGAAGGGCGCCACCGGTATCGCCACCGGCGCGCCGATGCTGTTGCGGCTGAACGAGTAGCGCCACATCAGCAAGCGTTCTCCCTCGCCGGCCTGTGTAAAATCGAGCGACAGCAGCGTGGCCGCTTGATTGCCTTCCGGCGCAAAGTGATAGCCGTCGAGCCCGACGGGCGTCAATGGTCCGTATGCATTGCCCAGGTCGTGGCAATGCAGCGCGGGGGGCACGCCCGCCAGGAGCGCGGCACGGTCGAGCCCGCACACCCGTGGCCCGCGCCAGGCGCCGCTGGCATCGTCGAACAGGCCCAGCGTCAGGTAATAGGCATCGGGCCAGATCGCGATCCGCAAGTCGTCGCCGTCGAGCGCGAGGGCGTAGCGCTGGTAGCGGCCGCCGGCATCGTCGCCGCTGGAGACGGCAATGCATTGCTGCCTGCCGGCCTGGTAGGCAATGAGCCAGCGGTTCGCCATCTGGTCGAATTGCACCAGCGCCTGCCCGGCCTGGCTGCTGCTGCAGGGCGAGCCGGCCAGGCCCGCAAACAGCAGGCTCGCCTGCACGGGGCCGAGCAGCAAGGCGCCATCGGCCTTGTTGAAGATGGCCAGCTGTCCATTGGCCAGTTGCACGAATTGCGTGTTGCCCACAGCGCCGACGGCGCCTGCTGCAATCCCTTCGGCACGGACCCCGGTTCCGCGCGTTCGCACCGGGGCCAGGACGGGCGTGGGCGGCCGGGCCTGCTGCGCGGCCTGCGCGCGCCTTCCTTTCGTGGCAGGCGCAAACGGCTTGAGCCCGGGTCCTGCTTCCTGCGTGTGCGCGTTGCCGGCGCGTGCGGCGAGCGCGCTCAGCGTCTCGCTTTCACCGTGACTGATGCTGGCGCTGGCGATGAGCGCTATTCCTACAAGTGTGATTGTCATTGCGGCCCTCCATCCCGGCGGGGAACGCAGGAAGCATGCCGGGACCGGACTGCGCAGGGAGCCCGCCGTTGTAGGACGTTTGCTCATGACTATGTCAGCGCCGCTGTCAGAAAATGCGACGCTGTGTGCGGCAGCGAACTGTAGACGTCAGTGCTCAGGCATAAGATGAATGTGTGTGAGCGAGACACCAAAGGCAAAAGACCAACGGACGTCGTCTCTTCAGCAGGTTAGCCGGTCGCCTCAAGGATCGGCACCAATTTCGAAAAGCGGAGGCTGTCATGGCTACCTTTACCCACCCAAGCAAACAAGTGGTTCGTGCCTATCTCGAGCGTCGCTCAAGGGATCCAAAGCCGCCACCGTCGCCGGAAGAAATCCGGCGTCAGCTGGGCTGGGGCCTGGCATCATCGGAATTCAAGATGGCCAGCAGCCGTTCCTGATGCTTTCCGCTTCGTGTAAAAAAGTTCGACAACAGGAGGAGCCAGCATGACCAAGCGTATCGGTAACAAGGATGAAGCACAATTGCGCAGCAAGGCGGAAAAAAAGGCAACGAAGCGCACCAACATCGCGCGCGAAGCCGTCAAGAAGGCGCTGGCCAAGGCCCGCTACTTCAAGCAGGTCAAGAACCAGCCACCGGCTACATCACTGCCGCCAGCCTGATCAAGCGCTTGCAATCACTCAAGGCCCGCATCGTTCACGACGCGGGCTTTGTTGTTTCTGCCTGCAGCAGTACGGCGCGGGCCGCCGCGATGACCTGGGCGCTCAAGCGTTCCAGCTTGGGCGACTGCACCCGCCACGCGTGCCAGTACAGCATGACGTCGCTTGGCTTGTCCGGCGCCAGGTCTACCAGCTGTCCCTGTTCGACCAGATCGCCGAACTGTTGTTCCGGCACCATGCCGTAGCCGAGTCCCAGCATGATCGCGCGCAGGAAGGCTTCGCTGGCCGGCATGAAATGGCAGGGATAGCTGCCCGGCGGCAGGCCCAGTTCGCGCTGCAGGAAATTGGACTGCAGCGTGTCCTTGCGGTCGAACACCATCAAGGGCGTCAGGCGCGCCGCTTCCCGATCCAGTCCTCCTGGAAACCAGCGCGCGGCAAAGGCTGGCGCTGCAAGCAGGCGATAACGCATCGCCCCCAAGGGCGCCACCTGGCAGCCGCGCATCGGCTCGGCTTCGCTCGACACGCCTGCCAGCGCCAGACCCTGCGACAGCAGGCGGTAAGTGTGGTCCTGGTCGTCGAGCAGGATATCGAGCAGGATTTTTTCGGCGACCAGGAAGTCGGCCAAGCCCGGCAGCAACCAGGTGGCCAGGGTATCGTTGTTGACGGCCAGCGCCACGCTGAGCTGGCGCGCATCGGACTGCCCGTTCTCGGCCAGGAATTCCTCTTCCAGCAAGCGGCTGCGGCGCAGGTATTGCACCAGCCGCTGTCCGGCCGCCGTCGCGCGGCAGGGTTTGCTGCGCACGATCAGCGGCGTGCCCAGTTCGCTTTCCATGGCGCTGACGCGCTGCGACACGGCCGACGGCGTCAAATGCAGCAGCGCGGCAGCCTGTTCGAAGCTGCCGGTATCGATCACGGCGAGCAGGGCGTCGCCTTTGCGGGTATCGAGCATGGTGTTGATCTGAGATTAGCGGAATTTAATTATACTGAAAGAAATTAAGTTCGCTTCATCTTGGGCGCCGGTTCGCGGACAATTGCCTCAATCGATGACGAATGAGGATCACATGCTGCACTTTTCTACCTTTTTTAGTGGCCTGGGCCTGGGCGCCGGCCTGATCATGGCCATTGGCGCCCAGAATATCCATGTGCTGCGCACCGGACTGCGCCGCGAACACGTGGGCCTGACTGTGCTCGCCTGCATCCTGATCGACGCCACCCTGATCGCCCTGGGCGTGGCCGGCATGGGCGCCGCGGTGCAGGAATCGCCGCTGCTGCTGTCGCTGGCGCGCTGGGGCGGGGCCGCTTTCCTGCTCTGGTACGGCTTGCGCAGCTGGCGGGCCGTGTTTGCCAGCGGCACGCTCAAGGTGGAAGCGAACCAGGTCCGCACCAGCGTCCGCCAGGCCCTGATCAGCGTGCTGGCGCTGTCGCTGCTCAACCCGCACGTCTACCTGGACACGGTGGTGCTGCTGGGCGCCATCGGCGGCAGCTTCCCGCAGGAACAGCGCAGCTCATTCGCGGCCGGCGCCATGTGCGCCTCGGTCATCTGGTTCACCGCCCTGGGCTACGGCGCCACCCGCCTGTCCGGCCTGTTTGCCCGCCCCGTCGCCTGGAAATGGATCGATGGCGTGGCCGGCACCACCATGCTGGCCCTGTCCGCCTCGGTCGCCTTCGGCAGCTGAAAACCCGGCGTTCGCCGAATTTCCCGTCATTCACCGAGCGCAAAACGCCAATCACCGAAATCCGGTTTGCACCGGCGCATCAAGCCGGTATCGTGGTCACATTCTTTCAACGGGAGGTCTTGTGAGCACTGATAAATCATACGAATGGCGCAAACAGCTGATGTGGGGCCTGTTCCTCATCGGGTTTGGCGTCGCCTATCTACTCGACCAGATGGATCTGGTTGACGTCCGCAGTCTGTGGCATTATTTGCCGCTGCTTCTGGTTGTCTCCGGCATCAATAAAATGATCGGCTACCCGACCGCCAAGCATTTCACCAACGGCCTGTGGGAAGTGGCCATGGGCTTGTGGATCTTCGCCGTGTTGGAACGCATGTTCGGCCTGACCTGGATCAATAGCTGGCCGATCGTCATCATCGTCACCGGCGTCACCATGATCCTGGAACCACTTATCAAGAAGCGCTTTGCCCCAAACGAGGAAGTACAAAATGAAAAATAAATTCCCACACAGCGAAGCCGGTTCGCGCAGCGTTCCCGGCCAGATCATTATCGGCGTGCTGGTCATCGGCCTTGGATTGTTGTTCCTGCTCGATAATATGAACGTCCTCGACTTCCACAGTGTTTCGCGATACTGGCCGGCCCTGGTCGTGCTGTTTGGCGCGGTCAAGCTGATCGATGCGGAAACGCCGCATGAACGCATGGTCTTTGGCATCATCACGCTGGTGGGCGCGGCCTTCCTGCTGAACCGGATGGGTTTTGATTTCATCCGTGCCCGTAATATCTGGCCCCTGGTCCTGATCGGCGTCGGTTGCCTGGTGGTCTACAAGGCGGTCACCGGACGCCAGCTCATTGCAGCGGCCCACCTCAAGGACGTGGAGCATGACGATGCCGTACTCGATGTCACTGTCATGTTGGGTGGATTTGTTCGCCGCATCACGACCCCGAATTTCAAGGGCGGCGAAGTGACTGCCATCATGGGCGGTGTGGAGCTGGACCTGCGCGGTTCTTCGATCGAGGGCGAAGCGGTTGTGAACGTGTCCGCTGTCATGGGCGGCATCTCGATGAAAGTACCACCTGACTGGACTGTCATATTAAATGGTACGCCAATCATGGGCGGCTTTGAAGAAAAGACCATCACTCCGCCAAACGGCCAGAAACGCCTCATCGTTAAAGGCTACGCCATCATGGGCGGCGTGGAAGTGCGCAACTGATGCAAGGGCCGTTTTCCACGCGGCGCGGAGCGGCACTCTACCTGCTGGTATGGCTGATGCTCGGCGCCGCATTCGGTGGCCTGGTGGTGGTTGCCACCGGCGCCGAATGGACAAACGCCCTGTGGTTTGCAATTCCGGTGACGCTGGTATATGCCTGCGCCACCGGTTTTTCTTCGTATTTCGTCTGCCGCGCCAATCCGCTGGTCGGCAAGAAGATGATCAACATCCTGCTGGTGATCTGCATTGCCGCCTTGTTGTCAGGTGCGCTCTGGGCGGGTTTTTGCGTTCTCTGGAATAGCCTGTGGGATGTGCTGGGCAGTGAACTGGGCGTGGTCATGAAGGGCACCATTTTCGGCCTCGGCGTCATCCTGTACAGCTTGTCGGCATCGGCCCAGTACCTGGCCATTGAATTCGACAAGGCGCGCACGGCGGAACGGCGCGAACTGGAATCGCAATTGAGCGCCCAGGAAGCCGAATTGCGCATGTTGCGCACCCAGATCGATCCGCACTTCCTGTTCAATAGCCTCAATTCGATTAGCGCGCTGACCTCGAAAAACCCGGCCGGTGCGCGCGAAATGACCCTGCAACTGGCCGAATTCTTCCGCCATACCCTGGGCCTGGAGGCGCATCGCAAGGTCACGCTGGCGGCAGAAACACGGCTGGTGCTGCATTTCCTGGCGATCGAAAAGGTGCGCTTCGGTGCGCGCCTGGGCGTGGAGCAGGACATTGGCGATGACGCCGCCGCCTGCCTGCTGCCTCCCATGATTTTGCAGCCGCTCGTTGAAAACGCGGTCAAACACGGCATCGGTGGCTTGCCATCGGGCGGCGTGATCCGGATTGCCGCCCAGCGTGTCGGCTCGATCCTGCAGGTCAGCGTGGAAAACGATGTCGACGACGACATGCCGGTCGCCGGCGGCAACGGCATCGGACTGGCCAATGTGCGCCAGCGCCTGGCCGCCATGTACGGCCATGAAGCGAGCGTCAACTGGACGCGGACAGAACAATTATTCAGGGTAGCCTTGACGCTGCCCGCGGAAACGACGGAGTCATGAACATGCGTGTCATTATCGTGGACGATGAAGATCTGGCCAGGGGACTGGTGCGCGAATTCCTCGGCAAGCATACCGATATCGAGATCCTGGCCGAATGCGGCAATGGCTTCGATGCCGTCAAGGCGATTACCGAACTCGAACCGGACCTGGTATTCCTCGATATCCAGATGCCCAAGCTGAACGGCTTTGAAGTGGTCGAACTGGCGGGCCGGCGCGCCCGCTATATCTTCGTCACGGCCTATGACCAGTATGCCCTGAAGGCCTTCGAGATCCACGCGGTCGATTATCTGCTCAAGCCTTTCAGCCAGCAGCGTTTCGACGAAGCGGTGGCGCATGCGCGCACCAGCCTGGGAAACAGCGCCGGGGTCGAAGCAGTGGTCAGCGAAGCGGCCATGCGCAACAAGCCGCTGGGCCGCGTGCTGATCCGCGACGGCGCGAAAGTGCATGTCATCGGCGCCGACAAGATCGATTACATCGAAGCCCAGGACGATTATGTCCAGATCTGCGCCGAGGGCAAAAGCTACCTCAAGAACCAGCGCATGGCAGAACTGGAAAGCCAGCTCGATCCCGACGTGTTTGTGCGCGTGCACCGTTCCTACCTGCTCAATATCGGCTGCATCAGCCGCATCGAGCAGGGCAAGGATAGTCATTGTGCGATCCTCAATAGCGGCGTGCGCATTCCCATCAGCCGCAGCGGCTACCAGAAAGTCAGGAATTTGATCGGCTAGGCTTGCCACCAGCGCGGCAGCAGTTCCTGCACCTCGCGCTGGGAAAAGCGGTCATCGATCAGGTACACCACGCCGCGATCGGTCTCGGTGCGGATCACGCGGCCGGCCGCCTGCACCACTTTCTGAATCCCCGGATATAAATAAGTGTAGTCATATCCGGCGCCAAAGGTGGCCTGCATGCGCTGCCTGACCTGTTCATTGACCGGATTCATTTGCGGCAGGCCCAGGGTGGCGATGAATGCGCCTATCAGGCGCGCACCCGGCAAATCGATACCCTCGCCGAAGGATCCGCCCAATACCGCGAAACCGATACCCTGGCTGTCCAGCGTGAAGCGGCCCAGGAAGGCATCGCGCTCCGATTCGGCCATGCGGCGCGGCTGCAGCCATGCCGGAATATCCGGGAACTGCTGCGCAAACTGCTTGGCTACTTGTTCCAGGTAATCGAAACTGCTGAAAAAGGCCAGGTAATTGCCCGGCGATTCCTGGTATTGGCGCGCGATCAGGCGAGCGATCGGAGCAGCGGACGCGGCACGGTGGCTGAATCGGGTCGAGATGTGGTCGACGATATGGACCTTGAGCTGGTCCGCGCAAAATGGCGAGGCGATATCGACAAAGGCGGTACTGGCGGGCATGCCGAGCGTATCGCTGTAAAAATGCCATGGACTGAGCGTGGCCGAAAACAGGGCCGTGGCATGCGCCGTGGCGAAGCGCGGTTTCAGGAAGGGCGCCGGCACCATGTTGCGGATGCAGAGCGTCGCATCCTTCACGTCGAACAGGGAATGGTCGCCAAAGGATTCCGAAAGGCGCAGGAAATGCAGCGCATCGAAATAGAAACGCTGCAAGGCCGGATCCAGCGGTTCGGGATGCTCGGCCAGGTAATCGGTAATCGCGCCTGTCGCACCTTGCAGGGCCGTCGTCAGCTTTTCCGCCGGCGCTTCCAGGACTTCATACGCCAGGCCGGATACCGGCCAGTTGCGCCCGGCCTTGTCCAGCGCGCTTTTCAGGACCTTCGGTGCGCCGGCACGTGCCGCCCTCAAGGCGGTCCGGTCCAGTTCCGCCGAATACATCTGGCGCGCGCGCGACACCATATTGTGCGCTTCATCGACCAACACGCTGACCTTCCACTGGTTCGCCAGCGTCAGGCCGTACAGCAAGGCGCCGGTATCGAAATAATAGTTATAGTCGCCGACAATCAAGTCGCTCCAGCGCGCCATTTCGCTGCCCAGGTAGTAGGGACAGACATCGTGCCGGAGCGCCACGTCGCGCAAGCTCTCGCGGTCCAGCATGCCGGCCGCGATGGCTGCGCTGCGGGCGGCCGGCAGGCGGTCGTAAAAGCCTTTCGCCAGCGGACATGCATCGCCATGGCAAGCCTTGTCCGGATGTTCGCACGCCTTGTCGCGCGCGACCAGTTCCAGCACACGCAGCGATGCATTGCCGATGGTGCTGGCCGCGTCCAGCGCCAGCCGCCGTCCTGGCGTCTTGGCGGCCAGGAAAAACACCTTGTCGATCTTGTGCTGCGGCGCCGCCTTCAATGCCGGGAACAGGGTGCCGACGGTCTTGCCGATGCCGGTGGGGGCCTGGGCCAGCACGCAGCGGGCGCTGCTGTTGGCTTTGTAGATGGTTTCGGCCAGGTCGCGCTGGCCGGGACGAAAGCCTGGATAAGGGAATTGCAGTGCTGCCAGGCCAGTATCGCGCGCTTCGCGATGGGCAAGTTCCTGTTCGGCCCAGGCCATGAAACGGCCGCACTGCGCTGCGAACAGGGCGGCCAGTTCATGGGCCGTTTGCGTTTCGCGCAGCACAGTCTCCGTCTGCGTGGCGATATCGAAGTACACCAGCGCCAGGTTCACTGCGGCCAGCCCCAGTTTTTCGCACAACAAATGGCCGTAGACGCGCACTTGCGCCCAATGCAGGTGGCGGTGATTGTCCGGCATGCGCGCCAGGTCGCCGCGGAAGGTCTTGATTTCTTCCAGCAGGTTCTGGCCGGGGTCGTAGCCATCGGCGCGGCCGCGCACCAGCAGCGGCCCGACATTGCCGGACAGGCTCACTTCCGTTTGATAATGCTCGCCGCGGCGTGCCGTGACCACGCCATGCCCGGCCATGCCTTCCTGCGCGGTGGGCGAGGGCGTGAAACGCAAGTCCAGGTCGCCCTGCTTGGCGGTAAATTCGCACAAGGCGCGCACGGCAACGACATAGCTCAAGCGGGCGGCTCCGTCCATTGCAGGTAGCACACGGAAATCGGCATGCCATGCTCGGCGCAATAATCGATCCAGCGCAACTGGTTGTCCTGCAAGCGGTCGCCCGGGCCCTTGACTTCAATCATGTTGTAGCGCCGCTCGGCCGGCCAGAACTGGATCAGGTCGGGGAAGCCCGTGCGGTTGGCCTTGATATCGAGCAGGATGCGGTCGAACCATTTTTTCAGGTGCAGGGCAGGGATGCAGGCCAGCGCCATGTCGATCAGTTCGGCGCTCAGCGCATCCCATATCAGGAAGGGCGACTGGACCCCGCGCTTGGCGAGGAAATTGGCGCGGATGGTGTCGCGGTAGGCATCGCTGTCGAGCTGGTCGAGGCAGGCGCGAAAAGCCGGCTCGCGCCGCGAGAAAAAATCGGCGCTGAACAGGTCGGCAGGGCCGCGATGGAAGGGATGGAAAAATGCCCCCGGAATCGCGCTGAAAATGGCTGGCCAGCATAGCAGGCCGAAGAGGCCGTTGATCAGCGCATTTTCCACATAGAACACGGGCGCGTCGTCGCGCTGGAGGTGGTCGCGTACCACGCCTTCCACCCACCATGCTTCGCCGGGCATGGGCAAGGCGATATCGAGGCGCTGCACCGGCGTGGGGCGGCGCGGGGCGTCCTTCTCGTGCCCGAGCTTGCGTGCCAGGCGCGGCGCGATGCGCAGCAATTGCTGGTGCTCGGCATCGCTTTCCGGCGCCTGGCGAGCCTGCTTGAGCAACGCGAAGGCGCGCGCATACTGGCCGTCTTTTTCCAGCACCCGGATGGCGCGCCCCCTGGCGCCCGGGAAGCGGCAATCCGCATACAGGCCATAGGCGGCTTCCCAATCCTTGTGCTTTTCGAGATGCTGGGCGAACTGGAACACCAGGCGTTCGCGCCGGCTGTGGATCCAGTCATTGTCCAGGACGTCGCCGGGCAGGCCGCGCAGCACCTCGGCCACCGGTTCGCCGGCCTCGAAGCGTTCCTTGCATGCGTGCAGCGCCAGGTAATGGTCGATGTCGCGCCGGTGGCGAAAACCGCGCGATGCGCCCGAAAACTCCACTTGCTCATAGGTGAATACGCCCAGGTCCGAGAGCACGAATTCGGTCCAGTCCTGGTGCAGGTTGCCAAAGAAAATCAGGCGCAGGCGGTCGCACAGCGGCTTGACCTGGATGCGATAGACAGTGTCGCCCGAGTCGCGGTACCAGTCGGAAAACGGGCGGGCATCGGCATAGTCGGCGCGCAGGATGGCCAGCTGTTCACCCTTGCGCGCGCCTTTTTCATGCGGCGGCAGGCTGAAGACAGCGCCGATTTCGGGTTTGAGCAGCAGCTCGAACAATTCGTCGAGCGAGACCACGGGGTCGCGGCTGATCCACCCGGTGGGCAGCAAATGGCGCGCCGCGTCCACCGCGCAGCCGATCTCGGCGTAGTTCAGTTTGCTTGCGCGGAAAAGGCTGCCCTTGCGCATGACCATGCGGACAAACAGGGCGCGCGACGCCTGCGGCAAGCTGAAAAACATGCCAATGAACGCGCGCTCTTCGTCGGTCAGCAGATCGGCGTAGCGCTCAATTATCCATTCCAGCACCCGGTGAAAGTTGTCCAGGTAATAGAACTGGTTTTCAAGTACTTTGCGCATCGTGCACTGCCGGATTTTCAGGATAACTGTGATTATATACAGTATATCCGAAAAATGGCGCAGTGCGCGTTCAGGGCCGGCTCACGCCCTTGTCCAGGCATTTGCGGCTTTGCGCCACGGCCACCGCGCACGCTGCCGCTTCCTGTTCCAGCACTTCCCCATGGTGGCGCGGCGACATCGACAGGATCGCCGTCAGCAGGGCGATGTCGGTATCGACGGGACGCGGCTCGATGCGCAGCGGAAGCGGCGGCGGCGGGGCCGCGGCGATCCTGACCTTGCGTGCCGGCGCCGGCGCCGGCGCGGGCCTGGCGGCCGTTTTCGGCGCCGGCCGCGCGGCCGGTTTCGCGCTTTTCTTTTTCTCGGGCGCCGCTGCCGGCATCCTGGGCAGCGTGACCAGCGCCGGGGCCGCCGCCTTCTTGCTGGTGTCGACCGTGGCCACATCGCGCGGGTCCAGCGGCACGATGTCCGGCACCTTGCGGCGCGGCCGGGGCGGCTCGACAAACTCGTCCACCTGGGCCAGGTCGGCCAGCGGCGGCGAGGCGAGGTTTTCCTGGCCCAGCGATACGAGCAGGCCGATCAGGCCGACCACCAGCAGGCCGGACCCGCCCACCAGCGCGAGGCGGATCCCGGCACCGCTCGATTTGCTGGCATGTTGCGGACCCTGGCGTTCGAGCCTGGCGAGGATGTTTTTGGTGCCGTCTTGATTTTCGTCTGGGGGGCGCACGTTGTTGCTCCTAAGATGGGGGACTCTGCATTCTGATTAGAAACAATCTGGAGAATCCCATGCTGATCTTTGTCGCGCTTCTGTACTTTTGTGTGGCATGCAGCCTGATCTGGCTCGTTTTCTTTCCATCGGGTCCGGTTTTTCTTGCCCAAAGCGGCATCTGGCGCCGCCTGCGCTTGCGCCGGCGGCACCGCCTGGCGTGCGCTTTTGGCCTGGCCGCGATCGCCATTCCCAGTGCGCTGGCGCTGCTGACGGCAAGTCCGGGCATGCTGCCCGGCTACGACAGCGAAGACGCGCTGCCCGACCCCCACCTGGCCGCCTTGCTGCAAGGGGAATTGCTGGCGCCGCCCGCGCCCTTGCCGCCGCTGGCCTTCAGCACCCTGGAAGTGGAACAGCAGCGGCCGATGCTGGTCGACGCCAGCCGCAACTGGGGCTTGCTGCACACCGACTTCGGCCAGCGCCTGCTGCTTGCCTTCAAGATCATGAAAGAAAAACATGGCTACGACATGGCCCTGCTGGAAGGCTACCGCAGCCCCGCGCGCCAGGACATGCTGGCCAGCATGGGCGGCAACGTGAGCAATGCGCGCGCCTTCCAGAGCTATCACCAGTACGGGCTGGCCGCCGATTGCGCGTTCTGGCGCGATGGCAAGCTGTTCATCTCCGAAAAAGATCCCTGGGCCATGCGCGGCTACCGCCTGTATGGCGAAGTGGCCGAATCGCTGGGCCTGACCTGGGGCGGACGCTGGACCATGATGGATTTCGGCCACACCGAACTGCGCCTGCGCGGGGTGTTGCGGAAATAATGATGCAAGCCAAGTCGTTTGTTCCGCATCAAAACAGCCCTGGGGAAGAGTGCCAACATTGCCTGCCGGATCTTGTTTTTCAACTCCACGGACAGGCCCACCATGCTCCGATTTTGGCACTTCATCAGCAGCGGCCGCGTACTCGGCATGACGGGCCTGGCCCTGCTGGCGGCCTTCCTGGTCGTCGATCCCGCCAGGCTGAAGACCATCGCGCTGTGGCTGGGACTGGGCTTGCTCGCGCTGGCCGCCGGCTGGGGGAGCTTCCTGCTGCTGCGCTATCTGCTGCGCCTGCGCAAGGCGCGGCGCGACGCCAATAGCGAGACCAGCGCGCTGCGCAACACTATGCTCGACGCGATCACCACCATCCGCACGTCCAAGCTGGGGCTGTTGCGCGGCAAGGATGCCTTGTACGAGCTGCCCTGGTACATGCTGATAGGCAGTGAAGAGTCCGGCAAGAGCAGTGCGATCACGCATTCCGGCCTGCATTTTCCGATCAGCGGCAGCAAGGCCGGGGACGGTTGCGACTGGCACTTCACGCCGGAAGGCATCCTGCTCGACACGGCCGGCCGCTTCGCCAGCGGCCGCGCCGACTGGCTCAGTTTGCTTTCCCTGCTGCGCACCTTCCGCACGCGCGCGCCGATCAACGGCATCGTGCTGGCCATCAGCATTGCGGACTTGCTGGCGGGCGAACAGCAAGCGGCGGTCGAACTGGGCAAGCAATTGCGCACGCGGGTGCAGGAACTGACCGAGCGGCTGGGCGTGTATGCCCCGGTCTACATCGTGTTCACGAAACTCGACCTGGTGGCCGGGTTTTGCGACTTTTTCCATGATGCGGGCAAGGCGGAACGCGAGCGCGCCTGGGGCGCCACGATACGCTACAACCGGCGCCGCACCCATCACGACGTGATGGCCTTCTTCGACCAGCATTTCGACGAACTCCACGCCGGGCTCAAGGAAATGAGCCTGGCCAGCCTGGCGGCCAGCCGCAAGCAAACACTGCGGCCCGGTGTGATCACCTTTCCGCTGGAATTTGCCGCGCTCCGGGCCCCGCTGCGCACCTTCCTGGCCACCCTGTTCGAGGAAAACACGTATCAATTCCGGCCGGTATTTCGCGGCTTCTATTTCACCAGCGCCCTGCAGCAGGGCGCGCCGCAGGACTTGTGCTCGGCGCGCGTGGCCAGGCGCTTCGACCTGCAACTGCAAGCCCGGAACGCCGCCCAGGAAGCACCGCAAGGCAGCTATTTCCTGCATGACCTGTTCCGCAAGGTGATCTTCGCCGACAAGAATCTGGTGGCCCGCTACATGAGTCCGGGCGCCAGGCGCTTGCAATACGGCGCCTTTTGCGCGGCCACCTTGCTGCTGGGCTGCGCCCTGGGCGGCTGGAGCTGGTCCTATATCGCCAACCGGCAACTGATCGCCCATGTCCAGGCCGACCTGGACAAGGTGGTCCGGATGCAGGAGCGACGCGTCGACCTGCAATCGCGCCTGGACGCCCTGGAAATCCTGCAAGACCGCATCGTCCAGCTTGAAAAATACCGCAGCGATGCGCCCCTGATGCTGACCTTCGGCCTGTACCAGGGCGATGTGCTGGAACGCAAGCTGCGCGACGAATATTTCGCCGGCGTGCGCGACGTGATGGTGATGCCGGTGACGGCCAATATCGAAGCCTTGCTGGCCGCAATCCATGTGCCGGCGGGCGGGGCCGGCGCCATGCCGGGCAGCCCTTACCAGGATGCATCCCCCGCCAGCGTGACCGATGGCTACAACGCGCTCAAGACGTACCTGATGCTGGGCGACAAGTCGCGTGCCGAAGCGGGGCACCTGAACGACCAGATGACCCGCTTCTGGCGTGGCTGGCTGGAAAGCCAGCGCGGCGCCATGCCACGCGAACAGATGATCCGCAGCGCCGAGCGCCTGATGCGCTTTCATGTCAGCCAGGTCGCCGATCCCGCCTGGCCGCAACCGGCGCTCAAGCTGGCCCTGCTCGACAGCGCGCGCGAGCACCTGCGCCGTGTCGCCCGCGGCACCCCCGCGCGCGAACGGGCCTATGCCGACATCAAGGCGCGCGCCGCCACCCGCTTCCCGGCGATGACGGTGGCGGCCATCGTCGGCGAACAGGACCAGAAATGGCTGGTCGGCAGCCACGCCGTACCGGGCGCCTACACCCGCGCAGCCTGGGAGAAATTCGTGTCGGGCGCGATCCGGGAAGCGGCCAACAAGGAATTGCAAACCCGGGACTGGGTGCTCAATACCGTGTCGCGCGACGACCTGACTCTGGAAGGCAGCCCCGAACAGATCCAGAAGGCCCTGACCGCGATGTACAAGGCCGACTACGCCAGGGAATGGCTGAAGTTCGTGCAAGGCGTGAGCATCAGCGAGCTGGCCGGATTCGATGCCAGCGTACAAGCCATGAACCGCCTGGGCGACCCGCACAGTTCCCCCATCGCGACCCTGCTCAAGGCGGTGCACGAGGAAACGGCCTGGGACAGTCCGGCGGCGCGCGCGCCCGGCGGCGCGGCCGAGCAGGGCGCCATGGCATGGTTCAGGGAAAAAGTCCTGCGCAACAAGGCCATCGATGCCCCCGCTGCGCCGGCGCTGGCCATGGGCCCGATCGGGCGCGAATTTGCCGGCGTCGCGCGCCTGGTGGGCTTGCACGACAAGGACGCCAGCCTGATGGGCGGCTACCTGGACAGCCTGTCGCGCCTGCGTACCCGCCTGAACCTGCTCAAGAACCAGGGCGATCCGGGCCCCGGGGCCAAGCTGCTGATGCAGCAAACCCTGGACGGCAACGGTTCCGAACTGGCCGACGCGCTCAAGTTCGTGGATGAGCAAATGCTGACCGGCATGAGCGACAGCCAGAAGCAGGCCCTGCGTCCCTTGCTGGTGCGGCCCCTGACCCAGACCTTCGCCATGATCGTGCCGCCCAGCGAATCGGAACTCAACAAGACCTGGCAAGCCCAGGTGATCGAACCGTTCCGCCAGAACCTGGCGGGCAAATACCCCTTCGCCCCCGGTTCGCGCGTGGAAGCGAGCCAGTCCGAGATTGCCCAGCTGTTCGGACCGGAGGGCATGGTGGCCAAATTCGTCACCACGGCCATGGGCCCGCTGGTCTTGCGGCGCGGCGATGCCCTGGCGGCCCGCACCTGGGCCAACCAGGGCATCTCGCTGGCGCCGCAAGCGGTCGCGGCCTTCCCGGGGTGGATCGCACCGCTCGGTTCCCACGGCGGCCACACCCTGTTCCAGCTCCAGCCCTTGCCGGCACCGGGCACGTCCGAACTGGTCATCGAGATCGACGGGCAGGTCTTGCGCTACAAGAACACGGCGCCGGCCTGGACCAGCATGGTGCATCCCGCCAACCAGGGCATACCGGGCGCGCGCATCACGGCCACGACACTGGACGGGCGCACGGTGGAAGTATTCAACCAGGCCGGCCAGTTCGGGCTCAAGAAGATGATCGACGCGGCCAGCCGCAAGCGCAAGGGCGACGTGTTCGAGTTGCAATGGAGCGCCGGCGCGGTCAACGTGGCGCTCGACCTGAAGATCGTCAGCAGCCCGGGGCCGGTCAGCGGGGCTTTCCTTGGCATGCGCTTGCCCGAGACCATTGTCGGACGCACGGCCACCTCACTGGCCGCCATTGGAGAATTGCCATGAAACGCTGGTTCGCGCTCCTCACTTGCCTGGCTTGCTGCAACGCGGCGGCCATGATCGTGGTGTCGGGCACCGTGGCCGACGAGGCCAGCAAGGCCAGGCTGCTGGCGCGCGTGCGCGCCCTGTACGGGCAGGACCATGTGCTCGACCAGATGGCGGTGGGCGCCGTGAGCACGCCGGCCAACTGGGATAGCCATCTGCACAGGCTGATCGGCCCACACTTGAAACTGCTCAGCAAGGGGGAACTCAAGGTCGACGGCAATGCGGTCAGCGTGCGCGGCAATGTGGCCGGCGAGGCCGAGCGACAGGCATTGACCGGTGAAATCGCCGCCAGTCTGAACCCGGCCTACAGCGTCAGGGCCGAGCTGCAAGTGCCCGGCACGGAGCAGGGCGTGCTTGACGCCGCGCTGGCGAACCGCGTCATCGAATTCGAATCGGGCAAGGCCGCGCTGACCGACACCGGCAAGGCCATCCTCGACCAGATGAGCGTGGCGCTGATGAAGGTCAGGGGCAAGAAGGTGGCGGTGATCGGCCACACCGACAACGTGGGCGCGCGCGGCGCCAACCTGGCCCTGAGCGAAGCGAGGGCCGCGGCCGTAAAGGCTTACGTCACGGGCAAGGGCATCGACCCGGCCACGATCAGCGTGTCCGGCGCGGGGCCGGACCGGCCTGCGGCAAGCAACGGCAATGCGGCCGGGCGGATGCGCAACCGCCGCATCGAGTTCCGCATCGACCCCTGATCAGGGGATGGTGATGGTGACATGGGCCGCGCGCGGCGGCAGCCGGACCAGGCCCTGGTAGTTCGCCAGCGCCGCCTCGCCCGCCTTGTTCAGGCTGATGCGAAACAGTCCATAGGCGCCCATCCCGACCACCGCGAAGGAGAGCGCCAGCAGCCAGACCGAGAGGTCGCGCGTGAGCTTGTTGCTGATCTGGTCGGGCCGTGCCGCATGCGGCGCGAAGTCGCGCGGCTTGCCGCGCATGCGCACGATGTCTTCGCCCAGGCGCGTGGTCAGGAAGCCCAGCTTGTCCTCGCCGTCGAGCGCGAAGCGCCCCTGGAATCCCAGCAGCAGGCACAGATGAAACACTTCCAGCGCGGCCAGGTGCGCGCCACCGCGCGCGCGCAAGGCATCGAGGCGCTGAAAGAAATGTTCCCCGGCCAGCTGGTCGCCAAACACGCGCAATTGCAGCGGCTGCCGTTGCCATGCTTCCCGCAAGTCCAGCGACGAGCGCAGGATGATCTCGTCGGCCGCCGCGCAAAACGCGTACTTGGCGGCGTCCACATCCTCGGCGGGAATGCCCAGGTCGCGGGCCTGGCCGTCGACGTCGGCCAGGAAGCGCGTCATATGGGTGGCGAAGTTGGCATCGTGTTGCGGCGCGCACTCGTTCCGGATCAGGGACAAGGCATAGAAGCCGTCGTACATCAGGTCCGCCAGCCGGCCTGAGGCCGCCGCTGGCGGGGCTGCAGGCGCGCTGCGCCGCTCGGTGTGCTCTCGCATGTGCCGCTCGCAATTGGTGAATTGAGGAAATTTTTAGCTTGAGCCAACTGCCATGCCGGCACTTGCGCTGCTGCAAGAAATCGCTCTAAATTCTGAAGAGAAATCAAACTCGCGGTCGCTTGATGCGGCGCAAGTCGATGCCAAAAAGCACGACCAATAATGGCGTCTGGATAAACCGACAGGAGCGTCATCATGCTGCACAAACGCCTGCTTTCCGCGCTCGCGCTCAGCTTCCTTGCCTGCGGCTGCGAAACCACGGACTTGCCGCCACCGTCCATCGACGGGGCGACCCGGCAAGCCGATGCCGCCCTCAAGGCTGGCCGCCACGACCAGGCCATGCACATCATGCAGCAAGCCGCGCTGGCATTTCCGTCCGACAAAACTTCCTGGCAACGCATGGCCATGCTGCATTTCGACCGCGGCCATTACGGCGAGGCCATCATCAATGCCCAGGCCGTCCTGGCGCGCGATGCCGACGACACGGTGGCGCACAGCATCGTCGCCGTCAGCGGCTTGCGGCTGGCGAACAAGGCGCTCGCCGACCTGGCCAACAAGAACAATCTGAACGGCGACGTGCGCGGCGAAGCCCAGGGCCTGGCCAGGCTGCTGCGCTCGACCCTGGGCGAAGACGTGCTGGTGCCGGGTGCGGCCAAGTCCGGCGTCCGTCTCCCGAAACCCGTGCCGCCCGTCAAGCCGGGGCCGGCCAAGCCCTCGGGCAGTACCGATCCATTTGCCAACCTTAAATAAGCGGGAGCCGCCATGCCCAAGAACGACAGTGTGCAAAAACGCTTGCAAAAAGTGCGCGCGCCGCGTGTACAGATGAGCTATGACGTGGACCTCGGCGATGCCATCGAGAACAAGGAACTGCCTTTCGTGGTCGGCGTCATCGGCGATTTCGGGTCGGACCCGGCGGCCGCCAGGCGGCGCTTGAAAGAGCGCAACTTCGTCAATATCGACAGCGGCAATTTTGACGAAGTCCTGGGCGGCGTGGCGCCGGTCGCCACCTTCCGCGTGCCCAACCTCCTGAGCGAGGAGGGCGGCGAGTTCGGCGTCAGCCTCCAGTTCAAGGCCATGTCCGACTTCCGTCCCGAATCGGTGGTGCAGCAGGTGGCGCCGCTGCGCCGCCTGCTGGACGCGCGCGGCAAGCTGGCCGATTTGCGCAACAAGCTGGCCGGCAACGACAAGCTCGACGACCTCCTGAGCGATGTCCTGGGCAATACCGACCAGTTGGCCAGGCTGCGCAAGGCCGGCAGCGGCAAGGAGGATTGAGCATGGACGCCCTTCTCGACGCGTTGCCGGCCGCCCACGCCGGCCTGGAACTGTCCTTGCTGGACCAGATCGTGGAGCAGAGCAAGGTGGCCCAGTCCGAGCGCGAACATGTGCGCGCGCGCGACATCATCGCCGAGCTGGTCAACCAGGTCATGGCGGGCACGGTGGTGATGTCGAGCAACCTGTCGGCCACCATCGATGCCCGCGTGGCCGAGCTGGACCGCATGATTTCCGAGCAATTGTCGGCCGTCATGCATGCGCCCGAATTCCAGAAACTCGAGCGCAGCTGGACCGGCCTGCATTACCTGGTCGCCAATACCGCCACCAGCACCATGCAGCAGATCCGCATGCTCAACGCCACACGCAAGGAATTGGTCAAGGATTTCCAGTCGGCCATGGAATTCGACCAGAGCGAGCTGTTCAAGAAAGTTTATGAAGAAGAATTCGGCACCTTTGGCGGCGCGCCCTACGGCGCCCTGATCGGCGACTTCGACATCAGCCGCCAGCCCGAAGACCTGTATTTCGTCGAGCAGATGTCGCACGTGGCGGCCGCCGCGCACGCACCCTTCATCACCTCGGCCTCGCCGGAACTGTTCGGCATCGCGACCTTTGGCGACCTGAGCAAGCCACGCGACCTGGCCAAGGTTTTCGACACGGTCGAATATGCGAAATGGAAAGCCTTCAGGGAATCGGAAGATGCCCGCTACGTGGGCCTGACCTTGCCGCGCTTCCTGGGCCGGCTGCCCTTCAATCCGATCGACGGCATGACGACCGAAGGCTTCAACTTCGTCGAGGACGTGGATGGCAGCGACCACCAGAAATACCTGTGGTGCAATGCCGCCTATGCCTTCGCCAGCAAGCTCACGCGCGCCTTCGAAAACTATGGCTGGTGCGCGGCGATCCGCGGCGTCGAGGGCGGCGGCCTGGTGGAAGACTTGCCCACCCACACCTTCCGGACCGACGAAGGCGAGATCGCCCTGAAATGCCCGACCGAACTGGCCATTACCGACCGCCGCGAAAAGGAGCTCAGCGACCTGGGCTTCATTTCCCTCGTTCATTGCAAGAACACGGCGTACGCCGCCTTCTTCGGCGCCCAGTCGGCCCAGAAGGCGAAAAAATACGCCAACGAAGCCGCCAACGCCAATGCCGTGCTCTCGTCGCAGCTGCAATACATCTTTGCCGTCTCGCGCATCGCCCACTATATGAAGGCCATGATGCGCGACAAGATCGGCAGCTTCTCGGCCGCCAGCAATGTCGAAGACTTCCTGAACCGCTGGCTGACCCATTATGTGCTGCTCGACGACAACGCCAGCCAGGAACAGAAGGCCCAGTTCCCGCTGCGCGAAGCGAGCGTCCAGGTGTCGGACGTGCCGGGACGCCCCGGCGTGTACCGCGCCGTGTCCTTCCTGCGGCCCCATTTCCAGCTCGACGAACTGTCGGTGTCGCTGCGGCTGGTGGCGCAACTGCCGCAAGCGTCGAACGGCTGACCTGATTTTTTACCTCACTCAAGGAGCACGCAATGGCGATCGATGTCTACCTGCAACTCGATGGTATCAAGGGCGAATCCATGGACGACAAACACAAGGACTGGATCGAATGCACGTCGGTGAACTGGGGCGTCGTGCAGCCGCGCAGCGCCACCTCGTCCACCGCCGGCGGCCACACGGCAGAACGCGCGGAACTGAGCGACATCCTGTTCCACAAGGTGGCCGACCTGTCCTCGCCCATCCTGATGCAGATGTGCGCCATGGGCAAGACCGTCGCCAAGGCGAAATTCGAATTCATGCGCGCCGATGGCAATGGCGTGCCGATCAAGTACTTCGAGATCGAACTCGACAACGTCCTGATCGGCCAGATCACGCCGGGCGTGAGCAGCGGCAGCTTCATGTCCGAAAACGTGGGCTTGAAGTACTCGAGGATCAAGTGGAAGTATTCGCAACAGAAAGTGGGCGGCGGCGCCGGCGGGAACACGGCCGGTGGATGGGACCTCGCGACCAATAAAGTCGTATGAAGCGCCTGCTGACCTTGCTCGTGCTGGCCTGCCTGGTGTCCCCGCAGGCCGCGCAGGCTGCCGGCTACAGCCGCGAGGATTTCGTCAGGGACTTGCTCCACAAGCCGGGCGACACGGACGCTCCCACCGTCTTCGCCGCGCGCTACGCCAGCGGCTTCATGGCGGGCGTGGTCGACGCGACGGAAGGAGGGCGCTGGTGCGCGCCGAAGTGGCTGGAGGAAAGCGAGATCGATATCCGCATCGGCAGCGCGCTGAATCGCGGATTCGGCGAACTGGACGGCAGCGCCGCCACCGCCATGCTGGCATTCCTGATGTCGAAGTATCCCTGCCATGGCAAGGACGCCAGGGCGGCCCCGCGCTTGCTCCCTGCGGACCTGGTGCGCGACTACAACGCCCAGGCCGCGCCGAGGGAGCAGGGCTACGCCGCCGGCTACCTCGATGGCGTGGTCGAGTCGACCCGGGGCGGCCGCTGGTGCGCCACTGCCGACGAACAGGGCCTGGTGCTGTCCGTGGTCGCCAATATCAACAACCGCAACTGGCCAGCGGCGACGAGCGCCGCCCAGTCCATGCTGCAGCAACTCGACAAGCAGTCTCCGTGCAAAAGCAGTTCGATCCGAAAGGTAGCCCGCGATGGACATCAATCTAAAGACGCTGATCGGAAAGCTCAATCCCACCACACGAAGCGCCGCCACGCGCGCGGCGGCGATCTGCGTAAGCCTGGGACAGTACGAGGTCGACCTCGAGCACCTGTTCCTGGCGCTGCTCGAACAAGATGACAGCGATGTGGCCTGCATGGCGCGCCAGTGCGGCATCAGCATCACGGGACTGGAAACGGACCTGCGGCGCGAAGTCGAACGCTTCGAGCGGGGCAGCGCGCGCACGCCGGTGTTCTCGCGCCACTTGCCGGTGCTGCTGGAACATGGCTGGCTGATCGCCTCGCTGGGCGACGGCCAGCCGCGCCAGATCCGCAGCGGCCACCTGCTGCTGGCACTGCTGACCGAGCCATCCCTGGCGCAGCTGGCGCACCGCGGATCGGCGCTGTTCTCGCGCTTCCCGCTCGACCGCCTGAAGCACGATTTCGACCAGCTGGCGCGCGGCTCCGGCGAAGCGGCCGGCGCGCAAGCTGCTGCCGAAGGCGCCGACCCGGTCACCCTTGTCGCTGGCAAGACGCCGGCCCTGGACCAGTTCACCACCTGCCTGACCGATCGCGCTCGTGACGGCAAGCTCGATCCCGTGATCGGGCGCGATGCCGAAATCCGCCAGGCGATCGATATTCTGATGCGGCGCCGCCAGAACAATCCCATCCTCACCGGCGAAGCGGGCGTGGGCAAGACCGCTGTCGTCGAAGGCCTGGCGCTGCGCATCGCCAGCGGCGACGTGCCCGATGTGCTCCTGAACGTCGCGCTGCACACGCTCGACATGGGCCTGCTGCAGGCCGGCGCCAGCGTGAAGGGCGAGTTCGAAAGCCGGCTGCGCAATGTGATCGATGAAGTGCGGGCCAGCCCGCACGCCATCATCCTGTTCATCGATGAAGCCCACACCATGATAGGCGCGGGCGGTGCGGCCGGGCAGAACGACGCCGCCAACCTGCTCAAGCCGGCGCTAGCCCGCGGCGAACTGCGCACCATCGCGGCCACTACCTGGAGCGAATACAAGAAGTATTTCGAGAAGGATGCGGCGCTGGCGCGCCGCTTCCAGGTCATCAAGGTCGAAGAGCCCGACGAGGAAACCGCCTGCGCCATGCTGCGCGCGATGGCGCCGCTGATGGAGCGGCATTTCAAGGTCCGCATCCACGACGACGCCATCACCGAGGCGGTGCGCCTGTCGCACCGCTACATCACCGGCCGCCAGCTGCCGGACAAGGCGATCGGCGTGCTCGACACGGCCTGCGCCAAGGTCGCGCTGGGACAGCACGCCACGCCGGCGCCGGTGGAAGCGGGGATGCGCCTGCTCGAAGCCATCGACGCCCAGGCGGCGGCCCTGGCGCGCGAAGAGGCCGGAGGCGCGGACCATGGCGGCAAGCTGGCCATGCTGCGTGCGCGGCGCGCGGCGGCGGTCGATGACTTGCGCAGCTGGCAGCAGCGCTGGGGCAGGGAACAGGCGCTCGGGGCCCAGATCGCCAGCCTGCGCGGCCAGCTTGAGGCAGGCCAGGCGGGCGAAAACAAGGCGCAGCTGTCCGCGCTGTTCGACAAGCTGGGTCCGTCGCCGCTGGTGGCGGTGCAGGTTGACGGCCACGTGGTGGCCGATATCGTCGCCAGCTGGACCGGCATTCCGCTGGGCCGCATGCAGCGCGACGACATGGACACCGTCATGCACCTCAAGCAGCTGCTCGACGAGCGCATCCTCGGCCAGGAACATGCCACCGCCGTCGTCGCGCAGCGTGTGCGCACGGCGCGCGCCGGCCTGGAGGACCCGAACAAGCCGAAAGGCGTGTTCCTGTTCGTCGGCACCTCGGGCACCGGCAAGACGGAAACCGCGCTGGCCCTGGCCGACCTGCTGTACGGTGGCGAGCGCAAGCTGATCACCATCAATATGAGCGAATACCAGGAAGCGCACAGCGTCTCGGGCCTGAAAGGCTCGCCGCCCGGCTATGTCGGCTACGGCGAAGGCGGCGTGCTGACCGAAGCGGTGCGCCGCAATCCCTACAGCGTGGTCCTGCTCGACGAAATCGAGAAAGCCCATGCCGATGTGGCCGAACTGTTCTTCCAGGTGTTCGACAAGGGCGTGCTCGACGACGCCGAGGGCCGTCAGGTCGACTTTCGCAACACCATCATCATCGCCACCTCGAACGCGGCATCGGCGCAGGTGATGCAGGCTTGCCTGAACAAGGCGCCACCGACGCCGGACGAACTGGCCGCCATCGTGCGTCCGCAACTGATGAAGCATTTCAAGCCGGCCTTCCTGGGCCGCCTGACCGTGGTGCCCTTCTATCCGATCGGCGACGAGGTGCTGGCCGGGATCATCCGCATGAAGCTGGCGCAGGTCGCGCGCCGCATCGCCGACAGCCACCGGGCCCGCTTCGACTACGACGAGGCGCTGGTCGATGCGGTGCTGGCGCGCTGCACCGAAGTCGACTCCGGTGCGCGCAATGTCGACGCGATCCTGGGCGCCAGCCTGCTGCCCGATATTGCGGACGCGCTGCTGGCGCGCATGGCCGCGGGGCGGCCGGTCGAACGCATCCGGGCCAGCGCCAGCAAGGCCGGGCAATTCAATTACGAGATCGCGCCATGACGCTGCTCGCCCCCATCAGCCAGGCCAGTCCCTGCGGCGAGGACCTGGCATTTTCCGCCGAGTTCGACGCCATCGCGAAAGCGCGGGAAGCCGACGATCCCACGCTGGAGCAGGGTCCCTGGGCCAGCGCGCTGAAGGAAGCCGACTGGAAGTTTGTGGCCAGCCGCTGCGCCGACCTGCTGGCTACGCGCAGCAAGGACCTGCGGCTGGCGGTCTGGATGGCCGAGGCCCAGGCCAAAACCGGCGGCCTGCAAGGCCTGGGCGACGGCCTGCTGGCCATCGCGGGCTTGTGCGAGCGCTATTGGGACGGCATCTTTCCCTTGCCGGACGAGGGCGGCTTCGAGCTGCGCATCGGCAGCCTGGGATGGATCGCGGCACGCGTGCCGCTGCTGGTGCGCGAGCTCGATGGCGACGGCGCCGCGCATTGCCTGGCCGCCGTCATCGCGCTAGAACGCGTCGTCGACCAGCGCCTGGGCGCCGACGGCCCCAGCTTCGGCGCGGCCAGGACGGCGCTGGAAAACCGGCTGCCGGCCACGCCACAGGACAGCGGCAAGGGCATCGTGAGCACAGCGCCGGGCCCACTGCTGTCGCGCGCCCAGGCACTGGCGCAACTGCGCTCGGTGGCGGAGTTTTTCCGCCGCACCGAGCCGCATAGCCCGGTCGCCTACCTGGCCGACAAGGCCGCCATGTGGGGAGAACAGCCGCTGCACGTGTGGCTGCGCGGCGTCGTCAAGGACGACGCCGTGTTTGCGCAGCTGGAAGAGATGCTGGGAACGAAGTGACTTACTTGGGACCTACCTGCGCGGTCGCCTTGGCGATTTGCGCCTCGACCACCTGGACTGCCTGGCGCGTGGCCTGGGTGACTTGCTCATAGCCCTGGAAGGCATTGTCGATGGCGGTCTTGATGATTTCGACCGCATTTTCGGAACCCGGCTTGACGTTTTTGGTGACGTCGTAGATCAGGGCCGACAGGGTGCTCTTCGCTTCGGCGATGTGGGCGTCGGCCGCCTGGGTGAATTCGGTGTGGATGTCGTCGATGATGACCTTGAGCTGCGAGCCGTATTCGACCACGCCTTCCATGTCCGGCTTGGCGTGCGCCGCGGCCGCTTCGAGTGCGGCTTTCGGATCCTTGGCCTGGCTGATTTCCTTGCCGGCGTTGAGCGATCCCTGCACCGAATTTTTTGCTGTCGCCATGTTCAATGCGACAACCTGTTCCACGCCATCGACCGCCTTGCTGGTCAGGGCGTTAAAAGTCATCATCTGTAATTCAAAAAGCGTCTTGGTGGCGGATGCAAATTGTTCGGGATTCGTAAACATTAACTTCTCCTCGGTTTTTGAATGGATGCTGCGAACGACCTTGTTTATTTCCTCCGTTGTTACTTCTTGTTAACTAATTTCCTGCAATGGCTGTCCGAATACGGCCCGCTGGCCTTTTCCCAGCCATGGCCCAGCGCGGTTTGCGCGCACACCTGCTTGCCGTCGACCTTGCTGCGCCACTGGTACCAGGGCGCAGGTTCGGCCGCCAGCTGGGCGCACAGGCATGCGAGCAGGATAAGGGCCAGTAATTTCGAAAAAGAGCGCATAAGTAATGCCGAGCATAGCCTGTTGGTGGCGCAAGTCAAGTACGGCACGCATGCGGCGCCTCAGGCGGCCGCCGCCAGGCCGGGCGCAACAAGCGGCAGCACCAGCGTAAACCTGGCGCCGGCGCCCACGTCGCTGTGCAGCTCGATGCGTCCGCCCAGGACGGCGGTGACGATGTTATGGGCCACGTGCAGGCCCAGGCCGGAGCCGCCCGACCCCATCCGGGTGGTGAAGAACGGGTCGTAGACGCGCGCGTGCATGTCGCCGGGGATGCCGGCGCCATTGTCGGACACCGAGATCGCGACCATGTCATTCGGTCGCTTTTCCGCGCTGATGCGCACCACGCCTTCGCCGGCGGCATCGAAGGCGTGCACCAGGCAGTTTTCGAACAGGTTGCCCAACACTTGCGACAGGGGGCCGGGATAGCTGTCCATCCACAAGCCGGGCGCGATATCGAAGTCGACCGTCACGGGGCGCCGCTTGACCGAGATGCGGAACTGCAGCGCCAGGTCCTGCAGCAGCTCGCTGAGCGAAAATTCGCGCCGCTGCGAGGTGGCGCGGTCCACCGCCAGCTGCTTGAAGCTCGATACCAGCGAGGCCGCCCGGTGCAGGTTGCGGATCAGGATCTCGTTCGCTTCGGCAGCCCGTTCCAGGTAGTTTTCAAGGCGCGAGCGGCGCAGGCCCTCGTGCATGTCGTCGGTCAGCACGCGCGCGTGTTCGGCCATGGTGGTGGCCACCACCAGGCTGTTGCCGATCGGCGTATTGAGTTCGTGCGCGACTCCGGCGACCAGGGCGCCGAGCGCGGCCAGCTTGTCGCGCCGGACCAGTTCTTCCTGGGTGTGCCTGAGCGTGTCGAGCGCGGTGCTCAGTTCGGCGGTGCGGGCCGTCACCAGGTCTTCGAGGTGCTCGCGGTGCTGGGTCAGTTCGCGTTCGCGCCGCGTGCGTTCGATGGCGATGCCGGCCAGGTGGGTGGCCACGTTGATGAGCCGCATGTCGTCTTCGTCGGGGCTGCGCACTTCGCGGTAGTACATGGCGAAGGATCCCAGCAGGTGTTCCTTGTCCAGGTAAATGGGCGTGGACCAGCAGGCGCGCAGCCCGAACGGCGCCACCAGGTCCTTGTAGGGCGCCCACAGCGGATCGTTCATGATGTCCGAGACGATCACGGTCACCTTGCGGTACATGGCCGTGCCGCAGGAGCCGGCGGTGGGGCCGATCTGCGCGCCGTCGAGGGCCGCCATGTACGCCTTCGGCAGCGAGGGGCCGGCAGCAGGGCGCACGGAGACGCCGTCGTCGTCGAGCAGCAGCACCGAGCATAAGACACGCTCGGACTGGCTTTCGATCAGCAGCATCAGGCTGTCGAGCGTTTCCTGCAGCGGCGCGCCGCGCGCCACCAGTTCGAGCAGCTTGCCCTGGCCCATGCGCAGCTTGTCGGCCATATTCCTGCGCGAGATGTCGATCATCCGCACATGCATCATGCGCCGGCTGGGCGTGGGCATGATCATCATGCGAATCTCGCAGGGCACTTCGCGCCCGCCCGCGCCCGTGAAAACGGCCTCGAACACGCGGATGTCGTTGCGTTCCACGCTGGCGATGGCGCCGGCGATCAGGCCCGCGGACGGCGTGCCGTCCGGTTGCTGCCTCGGGCACAGGCCTGCAAAGCTGCGCGTGAGCAGTTCCGTTTCGGACAGCCCGAACAGCACGCAGGCGTTCGCATTGGCGTCGAGCAGGCGGCCGCTGTCGGTGTCGACCAGCACCACGGTGTCGGGCGAGGCCGCGAGCAGGGCGTGATAGTTGATCATCAGGCCGCGCGCGTCGCGCAGCGATTCGCTTTGCGAGAGCAGGATGCGGATTTTTTCGATGACGCCGGCCGGGTCGGCCGGCAGGGCGATGAATTCGCTGGCGCCGCAATCGATGCCATGCTGGCGCTCGGCCGGCGTGGCATTGCTGGAGGTGAGGAAAACAGGAATGTGGCGGGTGGAATCGCTCGCTTTGAGCAGGGTGCACAGTTCGAAGCCGCTGCGCCGGCGCATGGCGGTATCGATCAGGGCCAGGGCTACGCCGCCGCCGGCCAGCTTTGCCAGCGCCGAATCGGCCTTGCTGACAATATCGATCGCGAAACCTGCACCGCTCAGCGCATCCGGCAGCGCGCCAAGTTCGCTGGGTATTTCCGCGGCGATGAGTATGGTGGCAGCTGTAGTCACAGAGCGCCTTCTCGCATGGGGTCGGGGCCAGTGTAGTACAAACGCAAAAAAGCCGCAGCCTTTTGCAAGGACTACGGCTTTTTTTCGGAATTCTGCGGGATCTATCCCGGTAGAGTGGTGCCCACGGAGGGACTCGAACCCCCACACCTTGCGGCACATGGACCTGAACCATGCGCGTCTACCAATTCCGCCACGTGGGCACTGATACGGCTACAACGACATACTGCTTCAAACTAAAACGCCGCAATCAATAACGATTACGGCGGATCGTTGGTACTGCACGGAAAACTGCTCCGGTAGAGTGGTGCCCACGGAGGGACTCGAACCCCCACACCTTGCGGCACATGGACCTGAACCATGCGCGTCTACCAATTCCGCCACGTGGGCACTGTTACTGCTTTACACCTCGGCGTTTTCACCGAGATCTGCTATCATACTAGCCTTTGGTGTTTTGCGCCAGACTAACTTTCGTTACTCTCTGTGCTACACAGCGCCACACCAAGCGCGAATACTTCGCATTTTCTTCCGCTGCTGCTTACTGCCGCCGCGAAAGACCAAAATTATAGCGGAACATTTTGAAATGTCAAAGCTCCGGCCAAAGAATCTTTAGAGCATGCCACGTTAGGCGAATCGGCCGGTACTCCGTTACACTACGCATATCACCGTTGTCAATCGGCGCGGTGCCAAGTTTCCAAAACAAATACAGAAAAACATTTGAACCAAATTACTCATACCATTCCCAGCCGCGAGGATATTCTCGGCACCTTCCGCAACGCAGCAGGCCCGCTCGACGTCCAAGCGCTTGCCCGCCTGCTCAAGGTCAAGCCGGCAGCACTTGATGTGCTGTCACGCCGCCTGAATGCCATGGAGCGCGACGGCCAGATCCGCGCCGACGCCGACGGCAGCTACGCGCTGTCCGACCACAGCGGCTTCGTGGCAGGAAAAGTCAGTGCCCACCGCGACGGATTCGGCTTCGTGATCCCGGACGAACCGGGCGAAGACCTGTTCCTGTCCGATAAAGAAATGCAAAAAGTGCTGCACGGCGACCGCGTGCTGGCCAAGGTCACCGGCACCGACCGCCGCGGGCGCCAGGAAGGCACCATCGTCGAAGTCGTCTCGCGCGCCAACAGCCACGTCATCGGGCGCCTGCTCAATGAAAACGGCGTCTGGATCGTCGCCCCTGAAGACAAGCGCATCGGCCAGGACATCCTGGTGTCCGGTTCGCCCGGCAAGGCCAAGGCCGGCCAGATCGTCAGCGTCGAACTGATCGAGCAGCCATCGCGCTTCAAGCAGCCTGCCGGCAAAGTGGTCGAAGTCCTGGGCGACCTTGACGACCCCGGCATGGAAATCGAAATCGCGGTGCGCAAGTTCGGCGTGCCGCACATCTTCTCGGCCGCCGCGCTCAAGTCCGCCGCCAAGCTGCCCGGCGAAGTGCGCGACGCCGACCTGGAAGACCGGGTCGACCTGCGCGACGTGCCCCTGGTGACCATCGACGGCGAAGACGCGCGCGACTTCGACGACGCGGTCTACTGCGAACCGGTCAAGATCGGCCGCGCCAACTGCTTCCGCCTGATCGTGGCCATCGCCGACGTGAGCCACTACGTCAAGCCGAACGACGCGCTCGACGTCGACGCGCTCGAACGCAGCACCTCGGTGTACTTCCCGCGCCGCGTGATCCCGATGCTGCCCGAAAAACTGTCGAACGGCCTGTGCTCGCTGAACCCCGCCGTCGACCGCCTGACGCTGGTGTGCGACGCCGTCATTTCGGACAAGGGCGAGATCAAGGCGTACCAGTTCTATCCGGCCGTGATCCACTCGGCCGCGCGCCTGACCTACAACGAAGTGGCCGAAGTGCTGGGCAATACGGCCGGCCCTGAAGCGCAGCGCCGTCCGGCCATCGTGCCGCACCTGCTCAATTTGTACGATGTGTACCACGCGCTGCAGAAGGCGCGCCTGGAACGCGGTGCGATCGACTTCGAAACCACCGAAACCTACATCGTCTGCAATGCGCTGGGCAAGATCGAAAAGATCATTCCGCGCACCCGCAACGACGCGCACAAGGTCATCGAGGAATGCATGCTGGCGGCGAACGTGTGCGCGGCCGACCTGCTGATCCGCCACAAGCATCCCGGCACCTACCGCATCCACGCCTCGCCGACCAAGGAAAAGCTCACCCAGGTGCGCACCTTCCTGAAACAGGTTGGCCTGAACCTGGAAGGCGGCGACAAGCCGACCGCCGGCGACTACGCCGACCTGATGAAAAAAGTGAAGGAGCGTCCCGACGCGTCGCTGCTGCAAACCATGCTGCTGCGCTCCATGCAGCAGGCGGTCTACAGCCCTGACAATATCGGCCACTTCGGCCTGGCGTACGAAGCCTATGCCCACTTCACCAGCCCGATCCGCCGCTATCCCGACCTGCTGACGCACCGCGCCATCAAGGCCATCCTGCTCGGCAAAAAGTACGAGCCGAAGGGCATCGAACTGGCCGGGCTCAATTCCACCGTGTCCAACGCCACGCGCAAGCAGCAGGCCAAGGACAAGGCGGAAGGCAAGCAAAAAGGCGAGAAGGACCTGACCATCTGGGACGCCCTGGGCGTGCACTGCTCGGCCAACGAACGCCGTGCCGACGAAGCCTCGCGCGACGTCGAAGCCTGGCTCAAGTGCTACTTCATCAAGGACAAGCTGGGCGAAGAATTCACCGGTGTCGTGTCGGGCGTGACCACCTTCGGCATTTTCGTGCAGCTCGATGCGCTGTATGTCGAAGGTCTGGTGCACATCACCGAACTCGGTACCGACTTCTTCCAGTACGACGATGCGCGCCACGAACTGCGCGGCGAACGCACCGGCAAGCGCTACCAGCTGACCGACCGGGTCACCGTGCAGGTGTCGCGCGTGGACCTGGAAGCGCGCAAGATCGACCTGGTGCTGGCGGGCGGCAGCGTCGCTGCCGACACCGGCGCCGGCAAGCCGAAAACCAGCGCCCACAAGGCGCTCGACGCCAAGCCGGGCAAGTCGCGCGAGCCGAAGGTGAACACCGCAGCGTCGCGCTACGACCTTGACGCCAGCGAACCGAAGCCGCGCCGCAGCAAGGGTGGCGCGCCAAGCAAGACCGCCACGCGGTCGGCCAAACCAGCACCAAAATCCAGTAAGTCCAACAAGAATAAGCGATAAGAAGTAATGAAGAATAAAATGATTTTCGGGTTCCATGCGGTGACCTCGCGTTTGCGTCATGAGGCTTCGTCGGTGGAAGAGATTTTTGTCGATGCGACGCGTAATGACCGCCGCATGCACGACCTGATCGCTGGCGCCAAGGCGGCCGGTGTGCGCGTGATGCCGGTCGATTCGGCCCGCCTGGACAAGATCGTCGGTACCCGCCGCCACCAGGGCGTGATTGCCTTCGCCAGCCAGCTGGCACTGGCCCGCAACCTGGACGAACTGCTCGACGCCATCGAAGGCCCGCCGCTGCTGCTGATCCTCGACGGCATCACCGATCCGCACAACCTGGGCGCCTGCCTGCGCGTGGCCGACGGCGTTGGCGCCCATGCCGTCATCGTCCCGAAAGACCGCGCGGTGGGCCTGAACGCCACGGCCGCCAAGGTGGCCAGCGGCGCCGCCGAAACCGTCCCCTACATCACGGTCACCAACCTGGCGCGCACCATGCGCGACCTGAAGGACCGCGACATCTGGCTGATCGGTACCAGCGACGATGCCGAAAAAGGCCTGTACCAGGCCGACTTCACCGGCGCCACCGCGCTGGTGATGGGTTCCGAAGGCGAAGGCATGCGCCGCCTGACCCGCGAAACCTGCGACCTGCTGGTCAATATCCCGATGTTCGGTTCGGTCGAAAGCCTGAACGTATCGGTCGCTTCCGGCGTCTGTCTGTACGAAGCCCGCCGCCAGCGCATCGCCAAGGAAGGTTAAGGCCCGGGCAGCGCCCGTCCCAGGGCGCTGCCGGCTTGACCCCTCGTAAGCAAGCCTGGTACGAATGCGCTACCATGCCCGTATTACAACTGCTTTCACCCCCGCCTATGTTTTCCAATCTGCGCCAGGATATCAAGAGCATCATCGAACGCGACCCCGCTGCCCGCAACGGCTGGGAAGTGTTCACCTGTTATCCGGGCTTCCAGGCGATCATGATGCACCGCTGGGCGCACGCGTGCTGGCAAGCCGGATTCAAATGGATAGGCCGCTTCATTTCCTACGTCGCCCGCATCGTCACCGGCATTGAAATCCACCCTGGCGCCAATATCGGCCAGCGGGTGTTCATCGACCACGGCTTCGGCGTGGTCATCGGCGAGACGGCCATCGTGGGCGACGACTGCACCATCTACCAGGGCGTGACGCTGGGCGGCACTTCGCTCACCAGCGGCGCCAAGCGCCACCCAACGCTGGAACGGGGCGTCATCATCGGCGCCGGCGCCCAGGTACTCGGTTCGTTCACGGTGGGCGAATACGCCAAGATCGGCTCGAACGCGGTGGTGGTCAAGCCGGTGCCCGCCGGCGCGACGGCGGTGGGCAATCCGGCCCACATCGTGCAGAAGGAAGTCAACCAGCGCAGCGCGCACATGTTTTCCGCCTACGGGGTCACCCCGAATGGCGACGATCCGCTGTCAAAGGCGCTGCACGGCCTGATCAACCACGCCGCGCGCCAGGAAGAGCAGATCGAGCACCTGATGTCGCTGATGAAGAAGGCGGGAATCGCCTGCCCGAGCACTCCCGAGTGTGATAAATTGGATCCGGTAGAGCTCAACAAGCTGGTCGAGTAAGGAATAACATGACAATCGAAACAAGCGACGGTGCGCCACTGCTGGACCCGTTCGAAATCCGCGTGCTCGCGGTGCTGGCCGAGAAGGAAGCGACCACGCCCGACAACTACCCCATGTCCCTGAACGCAATCACCAACGGCTGCAACCAGCTGTCGAGCCGCGATCCCGTCATGCAGTTGTCCGACGAAACCGTGCAGGATGTGCTGCAGCGGCTCATGCAGCGCAAGTTCGTCAGCGGCGTCACCCAGGCCGGCGCGCGCGTGGTCAAGTACGAACACCGCATGCGCGTCAAATGGTCGCTCGAACAGGACAAGCTGGCCGTGCTGTCCATCCTCATGCTGCGCGGCCTGCAGACGGCCGGCGAAATCCGCACCCGCAGCGGGCGCCTGCACGAATTCAAATCGGTGGCCGACGTCGAAGCCTGCCTGCAGTTCCTGATCGATAAATATCCGCCCATCGTGGCGCGCCTGGCGCTCGCGCCCGGCACCAAGGAGCCGCGCTACGGCCATTTGCTCGCTGGCGATGCGGCGCTGGCGCAGCAGGAGTCGGCGTTCGGGAATGTGTCGGCGCCGGCCCAGGGCAGCAGGGTGGCGCAGCTGGAGCAGGAAGTGTCCTCCCTGCGCAGCGAGGTCGATGAACTCAAGATGCAGTTCGAAGAATTCAAAAAGCAGTTTGAATGAAAAAAACCCCGGCATTGACCGGGGTTTGTTTTTTTAGCCTTCGTCCTTCCAGCGCCGCATGCGGGTTGCCGCATACAGCATGCCGATGCCGGCCACCGCTGCAATCCACACGCCGGGAGCGGCCAGCGACATGTACGACAGCTTCACCACGCTGCCCAGGGCCATGTGCTGGTTGGCCGGGTCGAGCAGCACGTTCGGATCGACGCGTTCGAGCGACAGCCAGGCGCCAGGCACCAGGCCAAGCAGGCCGCGACCCAGGATATTGTGCGATACCCATTCCAGGTCGATGCCCAGGCGGAGCAGGTAGTCGAACCACTTGATGACACCCATGGCCAGCAAGGGCGCGCCTACCGCCCACAGGAAGACCTTGGACTTGGCCCAGGCCGACACCAGCATCAGCCAGCCGATGGTGGGCAGGGCGAACAGCACATAGACCGGCAGCAGCGACAGCAGCTGCAGCGGCGCCAGGTAGAACTGGGTGTTCGACAGCAGCGGGCCGAAGACATTGATGCCATGGAAGGCGACCGTCACGCCGGTGATCAGCAGCATCAGCAGCGAGATGAACACGCCGACGCCGATCGTGATCAGCGGCGCCACGAGGGCGGCAGTGAGCACTTTCGAGACCACGGTTTGCGCATCGGAGACCGGCAGCGACTTCCAGAACAGGATGCTGCGGTCGCGGCGCTCGTCATGCAGGGCCGAGAGACAGTAGAAGAAGGCGATCACGGACAGCATCAGGAACAGCGGCGCGGCCGCGGCAATGTAGCCGGCGCCGATCATGTCCATGATGTCGGCCTGTTCCTTGGCCGGCAGCTTGTTGAAGAGGGCGCCGAAGCCCAGTCCCTGGGTATTGGCGACCACCTCGCCATTGACGCGCACGACATCGTTGGGGCTGCGGGTCAGGGCCATGATCACGCCAAAAGTGAACAGGCCGATCATCAGGCCACCGGCCACGATCGGCGCCCACAGCAGGGAGCCCTTGTGTTCCCAGAACTCGCGCCGGACCAACCATTTCATCGTTTTCATACGTAGCTTCCTTTCATCGTCGCGACGAACAGGTCGGCAACGCTTGGGTTTCTTGTTTCGCCGAGCGCGGCGAGCTGGGTGCGCGAGACGCCGTCGAACAGCATGACCGACTTGCCGAATACGGTGCGCTGGTCGATCGGCTGCAGCGCGTTGGCGGCATTGAGCTTGTCGCCGGCGACCATCACCTCGATATAGCGCTCGCCCACTTCATCCATCGACGCGGCCAGGACGATCTTGCCTTCGCGGATGAACATCAGGTCGGTGAGGATGTGTTCCACTTCCTCGACCTGGTGGGTGGTGATGACGATGGTCTTGTTTTCGTCAAAATAATCCTCGAGCAGGTTCTGGTAGAACTGCTTGCGGTACATGACGTCCAGGCCCAGGGTCGGCTCGTCGAGCACCAGCAGCTTGGCGTCGATGGCCATCACCAGCGCCAGGTGCAGTTGTACCACCATGCCCTTGGACATTTCCTTGACCTTCATGCCCGGTTTCAGCTTGGTCTTGGCCAGGTAGCGTTCGGCCTTCTCGCGGTTGAAGCGCGGATGCACGCCGGCCACGAAGTCGATGGCGTCGCCCACTTTCAGCCAGCGCGGCAGGATGGCCACGTCGGCGATGAAGCACACGTTTTCCATCAGTTCGTCGCGCTGGGTGCGCGGGTCGAGGCCGAGCACCTGCAGGTCGCCGTCGAAGGCGATCAAGCCCAGTGCCGCCTTGAGCGTGGTGGTTTTGCCCGAGCCGTTAGGACCGATCAGGCCCACGATGCGGCCGGCCGGGATGTCGAAACTGATGTTGTCCACCGCGACATGCTTGCCGTAGCGCTTGGACAGGCCTTTGGCGGAGATCACGGCAGTCATTGTTTTGCTCCCGGCGCCGGGGTGCTGCGCAGCAGCTGTTCGACATCGATGCCGAGGCGGCGGATGCGTTCGACCATGGCTGGCCACTCTTCGCGCACAAAGCGCTCACGTTCACTGGCGAGGAGTTTTTCGCTCGCGCCTTCGGTAACATACATGCCTATTCCCCTTCTTTTTTCTACAAGGTTTTCGTCGACCAGTTCCTGGTATGCGCGCGACACGGTGATCGGGTTGAGCTGGTAGTCAGCGGCAACCTGGCGCACCGAGGGCAGGGCGTCGCCAGCCTTCAGCACGCCGTCGAGCATCATGCCGATGACGCGGTCCTTGAGCTGGCGGTAAATCGGGGTATTGTCATTCCAGCCGATAGTCATGTCTGACTCTCCCTTGCTGGTTTTGGTGCTTGGTGGAACATACAGCCTCCTGTTAGTGAGGTATCGAAGTGGTGTTGTAGTTAACTATAACAGTAAAAAAATAACTGTCAACACAAATCGCGTATGCACGTCAGGGAAGTCAGGCGGGTTCTTTGCCGTCGAGGTCGTAACGGGTGATGGCGCCGTCGGAGGTCGCCGCGATCCAGCCGCCGCGCGGGGGCAGGGCGTCGGGTTCCCAGTCGGGCAGGACGAAGCGGCGCTGGCTGCCGTCCAGGTGCAGCGCCGGGCGGTGGGTGTGGCCGTGGATGATGGTGGTGCTGGCGGTGGCGGCGTACAGCGCGCTGACCGCTTCCGGCGTCACATCCATGATCTCGTAGCTCTTCGTGCCATGGGCGGCGCGGCTGCCTTCGCGCATGCCGGCGATGATGGCCTTGCGCTGGGCCAGCGGCATGGCCAGGAACTGGGCTTGCCAGGCCGGGTCGCGCACCTGGGCGCGGAAGGCCATGTATTTGAGGTCGTCGGTGCACTGGGCGTCGCCGTGGACCAGGGCGATGCGCTGTCCGGCGATGTCGATCACGTGCGGCTCGGCCAGCAGGGTCAGTCCGGCGGCGGCGGCAAATGGCGCGCCGACCAGGAAGTCGCGGTTGCCGGCGATCCAGTAAACAGCCACGCCCGCGTCGCTGACTGCGCGCAGCGCTTTGACGATGGTTTCGTGGAAGGGGTCATCCAGGTCGTCGTCGCCTGCCCAGTATTCGAACAGGTCGCCGAGCAGGTACAGCGCCTCCGACGCCATCGCCCGTTCTTCCAGGAAAGCGAAGAAGGCCGCACGGGTGTGCGGATGCGACGGCTGCAAATGCAGGTCGGAGACGAAGAGCGCGAGCGTGCGCGCAGGCAGCATTACAGGACTTCGATTTTCTCGATGATGACCGGATCCTTCGGCACATCGGCGAACATGCCGCTGCGGGTGGTCGGCACCTTGCGGATCTGGTCGACGACGTCGGTACCGTCGGTGACTTTGCCGAACACGGCATAGCCCCAGCCGTCCTGGCCTGGATAGTCGAGGAAGCTGTTGTTCTTGACGTTGATGAAGAACTGGGCCGACGCCGAATGCGGGTCCGAGGTACGGGCCATGGCCAGGGTGTAGACGTCGTTCTTGAGGCCGTTCTTGCCTTCGTTTTCAACGGTCTGGTCGGCGTTCTTTTGCTTCATGCCCGGCTCGAAACCGCCGCCCTGGATCATGAAGTCGGCGATCACGCGGTGGAAAATGGTGTTGTTGTAATGGCCCTTGGCGACATAGTCGAGGAAGTTGGCAACCGACTTCGGCGCTTTTTCAGCGTCCAGTTCAACGGTAATGTTGCCCATGTTGGTGGTGATCAGTACGGCCATGATGGAATCCTGTAGGTTGGTTATTGTATGCAGCTGCGTTTTTTCAGCACCCGTTATTTTACAGCTTTGACGACGGTCGCCGATTTAATCACGATTGGCACCACAGGGACGTTCTGTTGGCCTTTCATGTCATCGACCACCACGCCCTTGATTTTGTCGACCACTTCCTGGCCCGAAATGACTTTGCCGAACACGGTATAGCCGAAACCATCGCGGCCCGGGAAATCGAGGCCGGTGTTTTCAGCGACATTGATAAAGAACTGGGACGTGGCCGAATCGGGATTGGCGGTGCGCGCCATGGCCACCGAGTAGGGCGAGTTGGTCAGGCCGTTTTGCGATTCATTCTTGACCGGCGGGCGGGTGGCGCGGGTGACCATCTTGGCGTCCATGCCGCCGGTCTGGATCATGAAGCCGTCGATCACACGGTGGAAAATGACGCCCTTGTAATGGCCGGTCTTGACGTACTGGAGAAAATTGGCGACAGTCTTGGGTGCTTTTTCCTGGTCCAGTTCGAGGACGATGTCGCCCATGGTGGTGGTCAGTTTGACTTGCGGCGCCTCGGTGGCCAGCACGGCGCTGCTGAGGGTGATCCCGCAGAATACGGTCAGGAAGCGGGCGAGGAGTGGTACGCGGAACATGATTGAATCTTGCATTGTGGCTTCCTTGACGTTAAGTGTTTGATGTAAAGTGGCGGATTGGCTGTCAAGCCTTTCACGCAAAAATAAACCTGATCCATATGCGGCCAGACGGGATTTTATCAATGCTATACTTTGCCCAGAACGTCCCATTCTATCAAAGAAGAACAAGACAGAGGGTCTTGACGATCTCGTTGCAATACCCGATTCACTGGTGCGCGCCTTTGCGGCGACCGCGCCCGGAAATCGTATTGCCCGGTCGTCAGTGCGCTGTTAACGAGTAAGAGCTGATGAGCCAACTAAAGATATACAACACGCTTGCGCGTGACAAGCAGATATTCGTTCCGATCGAAGCAGGCAAAGTGGGTATGTACGTCTGCGGCATGACGATCTACGATTACTGCCATATCGGACACGCGCGCATGATGATGGCGTTCGACGTCGTTTATCGCTGGCTCAAGGCGTCCGGCTATCAAGTCACTTACGTCCGCAATATCACCGACATCGACGACAAGATCATCCGCCGTGCCGTCGAAAATGGCGAATCGATCCACGCGCTGACCGCGCGCTTCACCACCTATATGGACCAGGATACCGCGGCGCTGGGCATACTCACGCCCGACGTGGTGCCCAGGGCCACCGAATATGTGCCCCAGATGCTGGGCATTATTGAAAAGCTCGAACAGAACGGCCTGGCCTACCAGGGCGAAGATGGCGACGTCAATTTCGCCGTGCGCGGCTTTGAAGGCTACGGAAAATTGTCCGGCAAATCGCTGGAAGACTTGCGCGCCGGCGAACGCGTCGACGTCAACAGCGGCAAGCGCGATCCGCTCGACTTCGTCCTGTGGAAGTCGTCGAAGGAATCCGAGCCGGACGAAGTGAAGTGGCCCTCGAAATGGGGCAGCGGGCGTCCGGGCTGGCATATCGAATGCTCGGCCATGTCCTGCGCCACGCTCGGCGAGCACTTCGACATCCATGGCGGCGGCGCCGACTTGCAATTCCCGCACCACGAAAACGAGATCGCGCAATCGGAAGGCGCGAATGGCCAGGCACTGGCCAATTTCTGGGTGCACAACGGCTTCGTGCGCGTCGATAACGAAAAGATGTCCAAGTCGCTCGGCAATTTTTTCACGATCCGCGATGTCCTGACCAAGTACGACGCCGAAGTGGTGCGCTTCTTTATCCTGCGCGCCCACTACCGCAGCCCGCTCAATTATTCCGACGCCCACCTGGACGACGCCAAGGTCGCGCTCACGCGCCTGTACACGGCGCTGGCCGATGTCGATGCCGGCGAGGCCGAGGTCGACTGGGACGAGCCGCATGCAATCCGTTTCCGCGAAGCGATGGACGACGACTTCAACACGCCGGTCGCGCTGGCCGCGCTGTTCGACCTGGCCACGGAACTGAACAAGAGCAAGTCCGCCGCCATGGGCGCCCAGTACAAGGCCCTGGCCAAGGTCATCGGCTTGCTTGAACGCACGCCACAGCAATTCCTGCAGGGATCGGCCGCGCAATCGCCGGACGGCGTCCAGGAATTGATCGACGCCCGCATCGCCGCCAAGAAAGCGCGCAATTTTGCCGAGTCCGACAAGATCCGCGCCGAGCTGCTGGCCGCCGGCATCATTCTGGAAGACAAGCCGGACGGCACCACCAATTGGCGCCGCGCATGATGGCGCTGCACAAGGACAGCGCGGGAACTTCCTCCGTCGTACTGGTGGTGCCGGCTTACTGGGAACAGGCGAAAGCCGAACTCATGAAGCGCGACCGCATCATGAACCGGCTGATTCCGCAATTTGGCGACCTGCACCTGGTCGGCCACGGCGACCCGTTCACCACGCTCGCGCGTTCGGTGGTCGGGCAGCAGGTGACCACCAAGGCGGCCGACGCGGCCTGGAACAAGCTGCTGACGGTATGCCCGAAAATCACCCCGGCCCAGGTCATCAAGGCCGGCGCCGAGCAATTGTCGGCCTGCGGCCTGTCCAAGCGCAAGACCGAATACATCCTCGACCTGGCCGACCATTTCAAGGCCAAGCGGGTGCACGCCAACCAGTGGGCGGAGATGGACGACGAAGCCGTCATCGCCGAACTGGTGCAAATCAGGGGCATCGGACGCTGGACAGCCGAGATGTTTTTGATATTTAATCTGCTCCGCCCGAACGTGTTGCCGCTGGACGACCCCGGTCTGATCCAGGGCATCAGCCAGAATTATTTCTCTGGTGAACCCGTTTCCCGCAGCGATGCCCGCGAGGTATCGGCCAACTGGGAACCGTGGCGGACCGTCGCTACATGGTATTTATGGCGTAGTCTGGACCCGGTTCCGGTAGAATAGCGCCTGTATTTGGCCGCGCGGCAGGACTTGCTGCGGCTATAAGAATAATTCCGGAGGTAAAATGATCAAAACTACATTCCTCAATTTCGAGCAGCCAATTGCAGAGCTGGATTCGAAAATTGAAGAGCTTCGCTTCGTCCAGGACGATTCCGCCGTCGATATTTCCGAAGAAATCGACCGCCTGGCCAAGAAAAGCCAGCAGCTCACCAAAGATATCTACGCCAAGCTGACGCCATGGCAAGTGTCGCAGATCGCGCGCCACCCGCAGCGTCCCTACACCATGGATTACGTCAACGAAATCTTTACCGATTTCCACGAACTGCATGGCGACCGTTCGTACGCGGACGACCTGTCCATCGTCGGCGGCCTGGCCCGCTTCAATGGCCAGGCATGCATGGTCATCGGCCACCAGAAGGGGCGCGACACCAAGGAACGCGCCTTGCGCAACTTCGGCATGCCGAAGCCGGAAGGCTACCGCAAGGCCATGCGCCTGATGAAGCTGGCTGAAAAATTCGGCCTGCCGATCTTTACCTTCGTCGACACCCCGGGTGCTTTCCCCGGCATCGACGCCGAAGAGCGCGGCCAGTCCGAAGCCATCGGCCACAACCTGTACGTGATGGCCGAACTGAAAGTGCCGCTGATCGCCACCATCATCGGTGAAGGCGGCTCCGGCGGCGCGCTGGCCATTGCCGTGGGCGACGCCGTGCTGATGCTGCAATACGCTACCTACTCGGTGATTTCGCCGGAAGGCTGCGCATCGATCCTGTGGAAAACGTCCGAGCGCGCGTCCGACGCCGCCGACGCCCTGGGCCTGACCGCGCACCGCCTGAAAGCGATGGGCCTGATCGACAAGATCATCAACGAACCGCTGGGCGGCGCGCATCGCGATCCGAAACAGATGGCCGTCATGCTCAAGCGCGCGCTGGCCGACACCCTGCGCCAGTTCCAGGGCATGAAGACCAAGGATCTGCTGGAAGCCCGTCACACCAAGCTGATGAGCTACGGCAAATTCAAAGAAACGACGCCGGCCGAAGAGTGAGTCTGACGGCACGATTCGCGCAGGCGCTGGATGCCCTGCGCGACGGTTCCCTGGCCCCGATCGCCGTCGCCTACAGCGGCGGCCTCGATTCATCGGCCTTGCTCGACCTGGCGCATGACTATGGCCACCAGCACGGCATTCCCATTGTCGCTTTCCACGTGCACCACGGCATCAGCCCGAATGCCGACAGCTGGCTCGCGCATTGCGAAGGTGCGTGCGCGACCCTGGGCCTGCGCTTCGAAGCCCGGCGCGTGGTGCTGGAAAAGACCAGATCCGGGGTGGAAGCGGCGGCCCGCAAGCTGCGCTACGCCGCCCTGGGCGCCATGTGCGAAAGCCACGGCATCAAGCTGATGCTCACCGCCCATCACCTGGACGACCAGGCCGAAACCGTGCTCCTGCAATTGCTGCGCGGCTCGGGCACGGCCGGGCTGTCGGGCATGGATGCCGCCAATGCCGCCCCTGAATTGCTGGGCAACCCGGATCTCGTGATGGCGCGGCCCTTGCTGCCCGTTTCGCGCGGCGAGCTGGAGCAGTACGTGGCAGCCAAGCAGATCGCCTACGTCGAAGACGAATCGAATACCCATCCGCGCTATGCCCGCAATGCGCTGCGCCACCAGGTGACGCCGGCCCTGGCGCAAGCCTTTCCCGGCTACCAGGAACGCTTTGCGCGCAGCGCCGCGCACGCGCAATCGGCCCAGCGCCTGCTGACCGAGCTGGCCGGGCACGACCTGGAAAGCAGCCTGGACGGCGACTGCATCGACGTGGCCAGGCTGCGCGCCATGAGCCTGGACCGCGCCTACAATATGCTGCGCCACTGGTTCGCCTTGCGCGGCCTGCGCATGCCGTCGACCGCCTGGCTGAGCGAAATGGTGACCCAGCTGGTGGAAGCGCGCAGCGATGCGCAGTTGCTGGTGACCCACCCCGACTGCCATATCCGGCGCCACCGCGACCGCCTGCACATCACGCCCAAGCTGGCCGACCTGGCCGGCCAGCGCGATCCGGACGACGAAGGCGTCATCGTCAAGGAAGGCGAGCTGTTCAAGTGGAACGGGGAGGGCAGCCTGGCCTTTCCAAGCTACGGCGGCGTGCTGCATTTCGAACCGGCCGAGCAGGGCATCGCCCCGGACTGGCTGCGCACGCAGTGCCTGAAAATCGACTTCCGCAAGGGGGGCGAGCGCCTGAAACCGGCCGCCAACCGCCCCACGCGCCCCCTGAAATACCATTACCAGGCATGCGACGTTCCCGCCTGGGAACGCGAACGCTTGCCCATCGTCAGCAGCGGCAAGGCATTGCTGTTCGCGGCCGGTATCGGCATGGATTGCCACCATTTCGGCAGCGGCGAAGGCCCCTTCATCGCCTTGCGCTGGGAATCGTTGGCGGGCTGATCACTACGCGAAACAGTAATTACCATATGTAAATTCCGTATAGGTTTGCATTGCGTTTGCCTTGTTTTTTTGCAGCGCAGCATGTAGAGTAAAGCCCTCCTTTTTCATTCTTATCGAGCGGAAATTTCACTCTTATGGCTTTAATCGTCCACAAATATGGCGGTACGTCGATGGGCTCGACAGACCGTATCAAGAACGTCGCGGCCCGCGTCGCCAAGTGGCATGACGCGGGGCACCAGATCATTGTCGTGCCGTCGGCCATGTCCGGCGAGACCAATCGCCTGATTGGCCTGGCAAAACAGATCATGGATCAGCCTGATCCGCGCGAACTGGACATGATTGCCTCCACGGGTGAACAGGTTTCCGTCGGCCTGCTGGCGATGGCCCTGATCGCGATCGGTAAACCTGCCGTGTCCTATACCGGCTGGCAAGTGCCGATCAAGACCGATTCGGCCTTCACCAAGGCGCGCATCGAATCGATCGATGACGTCAAGGTCAAGGCTGACCTGGCCGCCGGCAAGGTGGTCATCATTACCGGTTTCCAGGGCATCGATGCGGGCGGCAACATTGCCACCCTGGGCCGCGGCGGCTCGGATACCTCGGCCGTGGCGATTGCCGCCGCCATGAAGGCCGAAGAGTGCCTGATCTACACCGACGTCGACGGCGTGTACACGACCGACCCGCGCGTGGTGTCGGAAGCGCGCCGCCTGAAGACGATCACATTTGAAGAAATGCTGGAGCTGGCCTCGCTGGGCTCGAAAGTGCTGCAGAGCCGCTCCGTCGAATTTGCCGGCAACTACCGCGTGCCGACCCGCGTTTTGTCGTCGCTGACCGATCCCCTGATGCCGCTTGAAGAAGAAGCCAATTCGGGCACCCTGATTTCGTTTGAGGAAGATACACACATGGAACAAGCCGTCATCTCTGGAATCGCATTCAACCGCGACGAGGCCAAAATCACCGTTCTGGGCGTGCCGGACAAGCCGGGCGTGGCCTTCCACATCCTGGGGCCGGTCGCCGATGCCAACATCGAAGTCGACATGATCATCCAGAACCAGTCGGTCGAGGGCAAGACCGACTTCACCTTCACCGTGTCGCGCGGCGAGTACGCCAAGGCCATGGCGGTGCTGGAGAGCAATAAGGACGATCTGGGCGCGGGCAGCCTGGTGGGTGACGCCAAGGTATCGAAAGTATCGGTGGTCGGTGTGGGGATGCGCAGCCACGTGGGCGTGGCATCGCAGATGTTCCGCACGCTGTCGGAAGAAGGAATCAACATCCTGATGATTTCCACGTCCGAAATCAAGATTTCCGTCCTGATTGACGAAAAGTACATGGAACTGGCAGTGCGGGCGCTGCATAAAGCGTTTGATTTGGAAAAAGCATAAGTTTTTTCGAGAAAAATCGCTGTGCTCCATTGACCAAACCGGCTCCCAGCCGGTACCATTGCGGTCTTCTGATCTGGTGAAGTTTTCCGGATAAGAAAGGAGACGTGGCCGAGTGGCCGAAGGCACATCCCTGCTAAGGATGCATACGGCTTATACCTGTATCGTGGGTTCGAATCCCACCGTCTCCGCCAGAACCAAGAAAAATGGCCTCCCCTGCGGGAGGCCATTTTTTTTGGTTCGGACGGAAGACGGTGGAATTCGAAGCCCTGGGCCTACCGGCCCAGGGCTCTCCGAATCGCCCATCTTCCGCCGCTGCGCGGCGGGGCGCCTGAGGCGCCCGTCTCCGCCAGAACGGAGTCGCAGGTGCCCTGTGCTGGGATTCAAAGCCCTGGGCCTACCGGCGGGGGCTCTCCGAATCGCCCATCTACCGCCGCTGTGCGGCGCGGCGCCTGAGGCGCCGGTCTCCGCCAGAACCAAGTCAAACCCTCAACACACAGCACCTTTTCCGATTCAAGCGGGCAGTCCAATGATACTCGGCGCTTCGATCTGGACCAAGCTGGCACGACGTTCGTATGTGGAGTTCGAATGCGCTTCCCCTCGAGAAAATTACATTTTGGTTATTTTGGGCAGCGGTACGCAGTTTGCGCGCAAAATGCTGGCTGTAGAGGCATCCATGAAATATGGCTGGCAAGCTGACAAACGAAAAGAGATCACCATGACCACCAAAAAAGGAATTGTGTTTGTCCTCACCCTGGCGACAGCTAGCCTGTCCGCCGGCCTGGCCCAGGCCCATACAAAAATCGAAGCCGCCGAGCCGAAAGCCGATAGCGCATTGAACCAGGCGCCGAAAGAGATCAGGCTCCATTTTAGCGATGCGCTGGAACCGGCATTCACCAGGATTGTCTTGCTCGATGCCAACAACGTCGCCGTCAAGCTCCCGAAAGCCGATGTCGACAAAATCGACGCCAAGATGGTGTCGGCCAAGCTTCCTGTGCTTCGCGCAGGACAGTACCTCGTCCGATGGTCAACCATGACCCGCGACAGCCACAAGGTGAAGGGGGAATACCGCTTCACGGTCAGATAATATGGCCTTCGACGTGCAAACGGCGATTGAGATTGCCACCGTCACGCTCAATCTGGCACTTGCGGTAGCCGTCGGTGCTGGCATGGCAGCGCTGTGGCTGGCCAGCAGAACAACGGCCTGGTCTGCGGTACAGTTGCGCAGGGCGCGGCCGGTCTGGATCGGGGCAAGCCTGGCCGCCATAGCGGCCTTGGGTTCGCTGCTCCCGTTCGTCTCCGCTTCCATGGCGGAGGTACCCGTCAGCGAAGCCGGCGAGGCGATGTGCACGATGCTCACTGAGAGCCACTTCGGGATGGCCTGGGCAATTGGCGTGAGCGCCGTGCTGGCGGCCGCGCTGGCGTCGGCCGTTCCGGCGTCCGGACAGCGCTTGCGCAGCGTAGCGTTGTTGAATTTGCTTGCCTTGGCAGTAGCGCTCTACACGCGCAGCATGGTGAGCCACGCTGCGGCGGACGGCGACCTGAGCTTGGCCGTGATCGTCGATTGGATTCATCTGTGCCTGATGAGCGTATGGGTGGGCGAAGTCTTCATTGCGGCGCTCGTTACGCTCAGCGGGCGCGTCCCAAGCCATGCATCCGACCGTGCGGAGCTAGCCAGATACATCGAAAACCTGTCGTCGTCGGCAACATTTGCGCTGGTCGGCATCTTCTCCACGGGGCTGTTCAGCACTTGGCAAAACCTGGGCGATATCTCTGGCCTGACGGGCAATGCCTATGGCAGCGTATTGCTATTCAAATTGGGTTTGGTGGCGTTCGCGGTCTTGCTTGGAGGGTTCAACCGTTTCATCGTAATGCCTTCGCTGCTTGCGGGCTTGCGCGAGCCTCATGGCGATGCGGCGCAGCCTCTGGCGCGCTTTACGCTCAACTTGCGGATTGAAGCAATAGTACTGTCAGCCGTCCTCGTTGCTGCCGCCATTTTGAGCGCGACATCGCCGCCCACCGCGGCTTAGCCTACTGTTCCAATCCGAAACCAAACCAAGGAAACGCCGAAATGACGAGAAATGTAGCACTATCCCTACTGTTCGCTGCTGTATGCATGCCGGCCTTCGCCGCCCCTGTGCCTGTCGACGCCAACGGGGCATTGTCCGCGTTCCATGCGGCGCTTGCCCGAGGCGACAAGACGGGCGCCCTCGAGCTGCTCGCGCCGACGGTGGCGATTTACGAATCGGGTTATGTGGAGGCTTCGCGGGAAGAGTATGCGCACCACCACCTCGGTGGCGATATTGCGTTTGCAAAGACTTCGACACGCAAGGTGCTCAGGCATTCCGAAAAAATGGAAGGCAATACCGCCATCATTTGGGAAGAAACAGAAACGACGGGAAGCTCCGGCGGAAAGCCGGTCCATTTCTTTGGGACGGAAACAGCCGTTCTGGAAAAAACAGGCGATCGTTGGATGATTACCCATGTTCACTGGTCATCGCGCAAGGCCAAATAGCGCTTGTGCGATGAACCCCTTGCGTTGCCAACAACCGCAGGGGAGTCATCCGGTCTCGCACATTGCAGGAGAAACGTATGGATAGCAGCTTACACCCAGGACACGATCGCGGAGGGATACCGGGACCAGCGGCAATGGACGCGCTGCGTGACCCTGTCTGCGGCATGACGGTTTCAGTCAATCCGGAGAAGCATGTCCTGCACGAAGGGCGCGACTATTATTTTTGCAGCACGGGGTGCCGCGACAAATTTCGCGTCAACCCCGCTTCATACCTCAATCCGGAGCCGGCCGTACCGGCTGAGGAGGCCGCTCCGGGCGCCATCTATACCTGTCCGATGCATCCGGAAATTCGCCGTCCGGCACCGGGCAACTGTCCGATCTGCGGCATGGGGCTGGAACCGTTGATGCCGTCGCTCGACGAGGAGGAAAACCCGGAGTTGCGCGATTTCCGGCGGCGCTTTTGGTGGACCTTGCCCTGGTCCGTGACGGTATTCGCCCTGGCGATGTTTGGTCACATGTTGTTTCCAGGCGGACTGCCGTACCAGAACTGGATTGAGTTGGTGCTCGCTACGCCGGTGGTCTTGTGGGCCGGCCGGCCATTTTTCGAGCGCTTCGCGCAGTCGATCCACCATCGCAGCCCCAATATGTGGACCTTGATCGGTTCCGGCGTCGGGGCAGCGTACGGCTATAGCGTTGTCGCAACCTTGGCTCCGGATCTTTTCCCGCCGTCCTTCGCCACGCACGCCGGACGCGTCGGCGTCTATTACGAGGCGGCGGCCGTGATTGTTTCGCTGACCCTGCTGGGACAGATTCTCGAGCTTCGCGCCCGTTCCCAAACCTCCGCTGCGATCAAATTGCTGCTGGGACTGGCACCGAAGACCGCGCGCCGGATCCGCCCGGACGGCACTGAGGAGGATGTGCCGCTGACACACATCCATGTCGGCGACGCGCTGCGCGTGCGTCCTGGAGAGAAAGTGCCGGTGGACGGCACGGTGGCAGAGGGCGAGAGCGCGGTGGACGAGTCGATGCTGACCGGTGAACCGATGCCGGTTACCAAGCGTGCGGGGGACAAGGTCATCGGCGCCACACTCAATACCAGCGGCAGTCTCATCGTTCATGCCGATAAGGTAGGCTCGCAAACCATGTTGTCCCAGATCGTACAGATGGTCTCGCAGGCGCAGCGCTCGCGTGCGCCGATGCAGCGGCTCGCCGATGTCGTGGCCGGTTATTTCGTGATGGTGGTGATGGCCATCGCCGTCCTGACCCTGATTGCCTGGGGAAGCTTCGGCCCTCAGCCGAGCTGGGTGTACGGCTTCGTCAATGCTGTGGCCGTCCTGATCATTGCCTGTCCGTGCGCACTTGGACTGGCAACGCCTATGTCCATCATGGCCGCGACAGGCAGGGCGGCGACGCAAGGTATCCTGTTTCGCGATGCCGCCGCGATCGAGGGCTTGCGCAAGGTTGATACCTTGATTGTAGACAAGACTGGCACGCTCACGGAAGGACGGCCGGTGTTTGAACGCGTCGTCGCCATGGCGGGCTTTACTGAGGATGATGTGCTGCGCATGGCGGCAAGCATCGATCAGGGCAGCGAACACCCTCTGGCGCGGGCCATTGTCGACCAGGCGCTCAAGAGCGAGCTCTTACTTGACAAGCCAACGAGCTTCGAATCGTCCAGTGGCATCGGCGTGCGCGGTCAGCTCGGTGGCCAGCATATCGCACTTGGCAATACCGCACTGATGGACGAGGAGAGCGTCGATTGGACGAGCCTGTCAGCGCAGGCGGAAGAATTGCGCACACAAGGCGCCAGCGTCATGTATCTGGCGGCAAATCGCCAACTGATGGGTATCATCGCGGTTTCGGATCCGATCAAAGCGAGCAGCCTGGCGGCCTTGAACGCTTTACGAGGTGCGGGCCTGTCGGTCATCATGGCCACGGGCGACGGCGCAACGACGGCGCAAGCTGTTGCCAAGCGTCTCGGCATCACAGCGGTGTACGGAGAAGTCAAGCCGCACGACAAGCTCGCGCTCGTCGAACGTCTGCAAAGGGAGGGAAAAGTTGTCGCAATGGCTGGCGACGGCATCAACGACGCACCGGCGCTGGCGAAGGCGGATGTCGGCATTGCAATGGGGACCGGCACCGATGTGGCGATCAACAGCGCCCACCTGACGTTGGTCAAAGGGGACTTGCTGGCGATCGCGCGGGCCCGTACCCTGTCCTTCGATACCGTGCGTAACATGCGCCAGAACCTCGGCTTTGCGTTGATTTACAACGCACTGGGAATCCCGCTTGCAGCCGGTCTGCTCTATCCTTTCACAGGGCAATTGCTATCGCCGGTCATCGCCGCGCTGGCAATGAGCCTTAGCTCAGTGTCCGTCATCAGCAATGCTCTGCGCTTGCGCCGGTCAGCAGGATGATGCTGGCAGGGGTGTTCGCTTGTACGAGAACCGTTGGGAGATGCGTGTGAATGAAGAGACCGGGGAGCTGTCGGCTATTGCCGGCGCGGCCGTGACACAAGAGGCCGGGCTGTCGGCGCAAGAGCGCATGAATTCAGGATGCTTTTGTATCAGCCTGGACCAGGCAGCGCTTCGCGCGGCGCTGGAAGATCAACTCGGTTCGACCGACCTGGTCGCGATGGTGGAGCAACGCTGCCCTTTCCTGTTCTCCGCCATGCCCGTCTTTATTTCTGAAAACCAAAGACAAAAGATGGAAGCGACAGTTCATGCGATTGAGTTTGTCATTTCCATGCCCGCCTATCGCGAGCGAATATTCGCGACAGCCCCGCCGATAGTCCGTCATGATCCCGGTGGCGCGCGCGGCGTATTTTTCGGATATGACTTTCATTTGGCGAGCGACAGAATCGGCCTTATCGAGATCAATACGAATGCGGGCGGGGCCATGCTGAACGCGGTCATGGCGCGGGCGCACCGGGCTTGCGCGATCGATCCCGGCCAACTCGCGGACGCGGCAGTTTCGGGGCCGGAATTTGAAACCGCGATCATGGACATGTTTTGGGCCGAATGGCAGCGCTGCGCGCGCGGGCGGCCATTGCAGTCGATCGCGATCGTCGACGCGACCCCGGAAGAGCAATACCTTTACCCGGAATTTATCCTGTTCAAACAGCTCTTCGAACGGCACGGCATGCGCGCCGCAATCGTCGATCCGTCGGCCTTGACTTTTCGAGGCGGTAGGCTTTGGCACGCAGGTTTGCCTATCGACATGGTCTACAATCGTCTCACCGACTTCATGCTCGACGCTCCGCAACACGGCGCCCTGCGCGAGGCATACCTGGATGGCGCGATCGTCTTGACCCCCAATCCACAGGCGCATGCGCTATACGCCGACAAACGCAACCTGGCGATATTGAGCAACCGGGAAGAACTGGCGGAGATGGAAGTTCCCTTGGCGATCCAGGACATCTTGCTCGATGCATTACTTCCCACTGAAATAGTCTGTTCCATGGATGCAGACCGGCTCTGGAAAAACCGGCGCCAGCTTTTCTTCAAACCGACTTCTGGATTCGGCGGCCGCGCCGCTTATCGCGGAGACAAATTGACCAAGCGCGTTTGGCAAGAAATTTTGGCGGGCGAGTATGTTGCGCAACAGGTCATGGCGCCAGGCGAGCGTGTACGAGGCAACAGGCACGAGCCGGAGAAGCTCAAGTTTGACATTCGGCTGTACGCGTATGCAGGCAATATTCAGTGGACTGCCGCCCGGGTTTACCAGGGCCAGGTGACGAATTTCCGCACGCCTGGGGGCGGCTTTGCGCCTGTTTATCGTTTGTCTGACCTGAGTACGCGCTGCAGTACCGATTGTTAGGCCTGAGTTGGCGGGCGGGACCTTGTCAGTTTCGCCTTCTTCGCCAGTTTCACGCATTCGAGCAGCACCAGTGGAATGGCGCCAATCGCCAGCAATATCAGGCAGTCCTGCAATGGAACAAATTGTGTCTTCAGCACGCGGGCAAATACCTCGTTGTGATGGCTCCAGACCTGCAGCCAGAAAGTCAGAAACACGACACCGACCAGCATCGAGTTTGTCCTTAGCGAAATGCGCCAGACCGGCAGCGTTTCGCTGCGCGCGCCGAACGAGCGCAACAGCTCTGCAAATACCAGCACGGCGAATGCGTAGGTGCGTGCCACGTCCACACTGCTGATGCGCAGCATGTACAGATAGACCGCCAATGCAACGCCGGCAGTAAGCAAGCCGGTCAGCAGCATCATCACGACGAAGCTGCGGTCGGTCATGCGTGCGTCGCGTGGGCGGGGCGGGCGCTCCATCACCGAACTTTCGATGGGGTCGATGGCCAGGCATAGGGCGGGTAGTCCATCGGTGACGAGATTGATCCATAGCAGGTGGATCGGCAGCAGCGGGACCGGCAACCCGGCAGCAACGCACACCGTCATCAAGAGCAGTTCGCCGGTATTGCCCGCCAACAGATACTGCAGCGTCTTGCGGATATTTGCGTACACGCCGCGGCCTTCTTCTACCGCGGCCACGATCGAGGCGAAATTGTCGTCCGTGACGATCATGTCGGCAGCCTGCTTGGTCACCTCGGTTCCTGCCTTGCCCATGGCAATGCCAATATGGGCGCCCTGGATGGCCGGCGCGTCATTCACGCCATCCCCGGTCATCGCCACCACCGCTCCGTTGGCCTTCCACGCGCCCACGATGCGCAACTTGTGGGCGGCACTCACGCGCGCATACACCGCGATGCGGGGCGCCTGCAGGCGCAGTTGCGCGTCATCGAGGCGGTCGAGGTCAACTCCGGCAACTGCAATGTCAGCCGCGGCAGCGATGCCCAGTTCGCGCGCGATCGCCATTGCTGTATGGGGATGGTCGCCGGTGATCATCACGACCCGGATGCCGGCGGCACGGCAACGCGCTACGGCGTCCTTGGCCTCTTGTCTTGGCGGGTCGTACATGCCTGTCAGGCCGACAAACACGAGGTCCGCCTCGACAACGGATCCGTCCAGGTCGGCCGGCTCGGCGAAAGCGAGGTCGCGCCAGGCCGACCCGAGTACGCGCAATCCCTGTCCCGCCAGCGCCGCATTTTCCGCCTCAATCCGCTCGCGGTCGGCGTCGGTCATGGCACGCACGCCGCCCGCGTCGAAAATGTTCACGCACAATGCCAGCAGCACATCGGGCGCGCCGTTGGTATAGGCGCGCAAGGTTCCGTCGGGCTGCGTACGGATTACCGTGCTCCGCTTGCGCTCCGAATCGAACGGAATTTCATGGTGCTTCGGCGTGTCCAGTTCAATGACGGCGCGATCGACGCCAGCCTTGGCGCCTGCTGCGAGCAGCGCGCCCTCGGTCGGGTCGCCGATCACCAGCCACTGACCGTCCTGCAGGCGCAATTGGGCGTTGTTGCAGCCCAGCAGTACCGTTCCCAGGGCCTGCAAGCCCGCAGCCTGCTTTTCGGCCTTCTCGTCGTGGACTTGTACCGTGCCTTCGGGACCGTAGCCGTCTCCGGTCACCTGGTAGCGTTGCCCTGCGACGTACAAGGCGCGCACCGTCATCTGGCCGGCAGTCAGCGTGCCCGTCTTGTCGGTGCAGATGACGGTGGTCGAACCGAGCGTTTCGACCGCCGGCAGCCTGCGCACCAAAGCGCGCCGCCGCGACATGCGCAGCACCCCTAGCGAAAGAGCGACGGTGACAACGGCAGGCAAGCCTTCCGGGACGGCGGCCACAGCCAGGCTGATGGCGGACATGGTCAATTCGAGCAGGGGAGTGCCGCGAAGCATGCCGAGCAGGAACAGCAAACCGACCATCCCCAACGCCGCCCATACCAGGATCCGTCCGACCGCGTCGAGCTGGCGCTGCAAAGGCGTTGCTTCATTGCCCGCGTTTTCTTCCAGCAGGACCGCAATGCGTCCCAGCTCGGAACGCATGCCTGTCGCAACGACGACCGCAAGGCCCGTGCCGGCCACGACCGTCGTTCCGGCAAAAACCATGTTAGCGCGGTCACCCAGCGGTACGCCTTCTTCAGCCAGCGCAGCGCTCAGCTTTTCCACTGCCTCGGACTCGCCGGTGAGGGCCGATTCAACGCACTTGAGGCTGGCCGCCGAAAGCAGGCGGGCGTCGGCGGCGACCAGGTCGCCCGCCTCGAGCGCCAGCAGGTCGCCCGCGACGACGGCTTGCGCGGGAATCGAGGCCAAGCTGCCGTCGCGCCACACCTTGGCCATGGGGGCGAGCATCTTCCTGAGCGCCGCGATCGATTTCTCGGCGCTGTACTCCTGGTAAAAACCGATGGCGGCGTTCAGGACCACGATCGACAGGATGGCAAGCGCATCGATCAGCTCCCCGATCAAGCCGGAAATAAGGCCCGCGCCAATGAGAATCCAGATGATGATGCTTCTGAACTGCTCCAGCAGCAGGCGAACAGGGCTGATGCGCGCATCTTCGCGCAACTGATTGGGTCCATCCGAGCTCAAGCGTGCAGCTGCGGCTGCCGCACTCAAGCCGGCCTCGCTCGATCCGTAATGTTCCAGCGCCGCGGCCGCGGGCAAGCTGTGCCAAGCCGCATCATCGGGCTTCATGCCGGCACTCCCGTCGGCACTGTCCGGCGCGCCCGATGCCACTTCCATTCTTCGACGGCGCAGAAAAGGCAAGGCGCAATATAGATTGTCACGAACAGGCTCACCACCATGCCCCCGACCGACGGGATGGCCATCGGCTGCATGATGTCGGCGCCGCGGCCGGTGGCCCAGAAGATAGGCAGCAGGCCGAAGATCGTCGTGGCGATCGTCATCAACGACGGACGAATGCGTTTCAGGCCTGCTTCGACGACCGCATCGCGCATTTCCTGAACCGACGCAAAGCTCCCCTGGTCGAAGCGGTTTTCCAGGTGGGTCGACATGATCACGCCATCGTCATCGACGACCCCGAACAGAACCAGGAAGCCAACCCACACGGCAATCGACAGGTTGACGCCCCACAAGGCCAGCATGATGAAGCCGCCCGCGGCCGAGACCATGATGCCGAAGAAGATGACCGGCGCGATCCACCAGCGCTTAAAACCAAGATAAAGCATGACGAACATGATCAGCAGGCACAGCGGCACAAGAATGCGCATCCGCTCGGTTGCCCGTACCTGATTTTCAAACTGGCCGCTCCATTCCCAGTAATAGCCCGGCGGCAGCTTCAGGCGCCCGTCGCGCAGGGCCGCCTGCAGCAGGACTTCAGCGTCCTCAACCACGCTTACCTCGTCGCGGTCGCGCGTGTTCATCGTCACATAGCCCACCAGCAGCCCACGTTCGCCTTTGATCTCCTGGGCGCCGAGCACGCTCTTAATGGTCAGCACCTGGCCTAAGGGAATGTGCGCACCGGAAGAGGTCGGCACCAGGATTTTTTCCAGTTCCGGCAAATCCTCGCGCAGTTCGCGCAAATAGCGGACCCGGATCGGGTAGCGCTCGCGGCCCTCGACCGATTCCATGATATTCATGCCGCCAATGGCAATCTCGATGACGTCCTGGACGTCGCGTATGTTGACGCCGTAGCGCGCGATGCGGTCGCGGTCGATCTCGAACTCGAGGTAGGGCTTGCCGATGATGCGGTCTGCCACGATATCGGTCGCTCCCGGCACTTGTGCCAGCAGCTTTTCGATGTCCAGGCCGATGCGGCCGATTTCCTTGAGGTCGCCGCCGTAGATTTTCACGCCCATCATGGCCCGAAAGCCGGTCTGCAGCATGATCAGGCGCGTCTGTATCGGTTGCAGGAATGTCGGTAGCACGCCCGGCATCGCCGTTTTCTCCTGCAGTTCCGTGAGGATTTCATTCTTGGTGATGGCGCGCTGCTCCGGCCAGATCCATGCGAGCGGCGTTCTGACGGGGCCCGGCCAGTCGCTGAACCAGCGCTCCACCGGCAAGCGGCGCCATGTCGCTTCCGGCTTCAGGATGATCATGCTCTCCATCATGCCGACGGGGGCCGGATCGAGGGCGGACTCGGCTCTTCCCAGCTTGCCCACCACCGATTCGACTTCAGGCACGCTGGCAATGGCCAGGTCCTGACGCGCGCTCACTTCCAGCGCCGGTCCCAGGCCCGCTTGCGGCAGCAGTGAGGGCATGTAGAGAAAGGCTCCCTCGTCGAGCGGCGGCATGAATTCGCGACCGATACCCGTCATTACCCGGCGCTCGGCCAATACGACGATCCCGCGCTGCGCTTCGAGCGCTTGCTCGTGCGGGGTTTGGCGGCGCCACAGCATGCGGCTGGAGTCGACGCCGGCATGACGGATCGTCTGCCAGCGCAACTGGCCAAATTCCACCACAGGTGCATCCTTGCTGCCGGCGACGCCGTTGACGGCCCATCCGATCGGCGCCAGGATCGGCCCGGCGCCGAGCCAGATGCCCATGCCGACGGCCAGGATCGACACCGGCAGCGCGAGGAAGCTCTTTTTGTGGGCAAGGATCGCGCGCAGCACCGGCGTATAGACGCTGGCGATGGCACGCGATACCGGACTTTGCTCAAGCGGCAGGAATCGTTCGCGCGTCATGCGCACCAGGGCCAGCATGACGATCACCCCTGCCACCAGCGACATCGGCCAGCCGCTGTAATGACTGCCGGGCATGCTCCACATGAACAGCGCATGGACGGCGAACATGCCGGCAACGCCGATGAAGGCGGCGCCGATCCAGACGCTGCGCCGCGACCATGTCACGGGACGAAACAGGAAATAGCATACGACCGGCACCACGGTCAGCGCCAGGATCACCGCTGCGCCGATGGCGAAGGTCTTGGTATAGGCGAGGGGCTGGAATAGCAGCCCTTCCTGGCCTGCCAGGAAGAACACGGGGATGAACGACACCAGCGTATTGGACACGGCGGTGAAGATGGCGCCGCCCACTTCGCTGGCGCCTTCGTAGATCTGTTGAAAATGGCTTTTCCCCTTGTCCCCGCTGGCGACGTGCCGGTAGATGTTCTCGGTCATGATGATGCCCATGTCGCCCACATCGCCGATCGCGATGGCAAGACCGGCCAGGGACATGATGTTCGCGTCGACCCCGAAGCCGTACATCAGGATGAAGCACAAGGCCACCGACAGCGGCAGCGTGAGCACGACCGAAACGGTGCTGCGCAAATGCAGCAGGAAAATGAAAATGATGGCGCTGGCCATCAGCGACTCTTCCAACAGCGCGTCCTTGAGCGTGGCAAGGGTTTGGTTCACGATATCGGTGCGGTCGTAGAACGGCACGATCTTCACCTTCGAGATGCGCCCGTCCGCCAGCACTTTCCGGGGCAGTCCCGGTTCGAGCTGGGCGATCTTGCGTTTGACCTGTTCCACCACTTGCAGCGGATTTTCGCCATAGCGCATCAACACCACGCCGCCCACCGCCTCGACGCCGGCTTTATCGAGCGCGCCACGGCGAAACTCCGGGCCCAGCTGCACGGTCGCGACATGCTTGACCTGAATCGGCGTACCTTTCTCCTGCCTGATCACGACCTTGCCCAGATCGTCGGGGGACTTGATGAAGCCGACTCCGCGAATAAAAAATTCGATGCCGTTTTTTTTCGAGCACCTTGGCGCCGACGTCGATGTTCGACTTGCGCACCGCCTCGTAGACATCCATCAGCGTCACCCGGTGCGCCCGCAGCTTGGCGGGATCGACATCGATCTGATATTGCTTGACGTGGCCGCCGATGCTGGCCACTTCGCTCACGCCTTCGACCGAGTTGAGCTGATAGCGCACAAACCAGTCCTGGACCGAGCGCAGTTCCGCCAGGTCGAACCCTTCCGCTTCGACCGTGTACCACAACACCTGGCCGAGGGCGGTGGCGTCGGGGCCGAGCACCGGCGTCACCCCGGCGGGCAAACGCTGCTGGGCCACGTTGATGCGTTCGAGCACGCGCGAGCGCGCCCAGTAATAGTCGACATCGTCCTTGAACACCACAAATACCATGGCGAAGCCGAAGCCGGACATGGAACGGATACTCTTGACGCCGGGGGTGCCGGTCAGGCTGGTCGTGAGGGGGTAGGTGACCTGGTTGTCAACGTCCTGCGGCGAGCGGCCGGGCCAGTCGGCGAAGACGATGACCTGCTTTTCGCCGATATCGGGAATGGCATCGACCCGCGTTTCCTGCAGCGCATAATAGCCGCCCGCGACGATGGCGCCGGCCGCCAGGAACACGATGAAGGCATGGTTCAGGCACCATTTGATGAGCGCGTTGATCATGTGTGGCCTAGTGTCCCTGATGCTGGGCTGGAGCGGGCGCCGGTGGCGGCGCCGAGGGGCGCGCAGGCGCGCCGGAGCCCGGCGTTAAAGGGGACGGAACGGCCGGGCCGCCGTGCTGGTGTCCGGCGGCGGGCGCGGCGCCTTCCTTGTAGAACAGGCTAGGCAATCCCCGGATTTGGAATTGACTGTCGAGGAGGAAATTGCCGCGCGTGACAACCCGGTCGCCCTCGGTCAAGCCGCTCAAGACAGGATAGGCGTCGTCGCTGCGCTCACCGGTTGTCACTTCCACCGCAAGGTACTGGCCGCGTCCTTTCTCTACATAGACGATTTTGCGCGTGCCACTGTCGAGTACGGCGGTCAGCGGGACTGTCAGCTGCAGCCGGGCCGCCTTTCCGGCGCCCGGCGCGTCGGTGTCGATCCTGGCATTGACATACATCCCCGGTTTGAGCGACTTGCCCGCATTGTCGATGGCCACGATCAGCTTGACCGTGCGCGACTCCTCGGTGAGCACGGGATTGATGAATCGTACTTTTCCTCGGAAGACTTTTCCAGGTACCGCTTCCGCACTGATCTCGACAGCCTGGCCGGCCTGCAGCGCGGCCAGTTCATTTTCGTAAAGATCCAGGTAGACCCAAACCGAATCAAGGTTGGCGATCCGGTACAGCACTTCGCCCGGCTTGACCATCGCCTTTTGCTGCACGAGCTTGTCGATGACCGTGCCGGCCACGGGCGAAAAGAGCGTCAGGCGCTCGTGCACTTTGCGGGTGCGCACCAGGTCATCGACCTGGCGCTGCGTCAGGCCCCAACGCAGCAATTTTCGCGTCGCCGATTCGATCAGGCTTGCATTGCCGGTGCTGTCAAGGGCTACCAGCATTTCCTGCTGCGCCACCACAAGATCCGGGCTGTAGATTTCAAGCAAGGGCGCGCCCGCTTTCACCTCGACGCCGGTATGGTCGACAAAGAGGCGCTCTGCGTAGCCGTCCACGCGCGCGCTGATCGTGGCCAGGGCTGTTTCGTTGTAGTTGACTTTGCCCACTGCATGGATCACCCGCGTCACAGGACGCCTGCTGACCAGCACCGTGTCGACACTGGCCATCGCGCGGGCATGGTCGGACAGTTGCAGCATGCCCGCCGGTACCGGCGGCACGGGCGGCGCGGAAATGCCGGCCCGCGGTACAGTCGAGGTTTTCTGTTTTGTGAACACCAGGGAGAGGAGCGCGCCCAGCAATATCAATAAAATGGCCCCGACGGCCCTGATGATGATCGATTGTGGTTTCAAGGTATCGCCTTGTTGAAGGAAGCGCCTGGAGGTGCGGTGGCCAACATCAGGATGGACAGTTCGGCCAGTGCCAGTTCACGCTGGAGACTGGCCTCGCTTTGTGCAAGCTGAAGCTCGAGCAGCACTTTCTGGGCACTGATGACGCTGTTGAAGTCGGACTTCCCGCCTGAGTACGCAGACTGCGCCAGCGTCAAGGCGTCGCTCGCCATGCGGGGCAAACTTCCGCTCAGCAGTGCCACTTGACGCGTGGCCTCGCGCGACATGAAGGTTTTCTCCGCAATGTCCACCGCCAGGGCAATCTGCTCGGCAGACAGGCGAGCGCTGGCCTCAGCCTTGCTTGCCTGCGCGGCGGCGATGTGCGCCCTGGTCTTGTCGCGCCAGATTGGCAGGCTGATGCCGAGCGACGGTTGCAGCATGATCGGGCGCGCTTTCCAATCGGCTTCGATGCCGACGCTGAAATCCGGTTGCGCCGACTTTCGCGCCAGTTGCAGCGATCCGGCCGCTGCGTTGACCTCCGCTTGCATCGCTTTCAAGCGCGGGTTGCGCGCGAGTGCAAGTTCATTCAAGCCATCGGCGGTCAGCGCGGGAGGCGACGGCGGGGGGGCTGCCGACACTGGCGGCGCCACGACGCCCTCGGGAATGCCCAAAGCGGCCTTCAATTGCGCCAGCAAGGCATGCCGCGCATCGTCGAGATTGGCGATGTCAGAGGCAAGGCGCGCGCTTTCGATGCGCGCCTGCAGTACGTCCTGCATGGGGGCGCGGCCCACCTCATTTTGCGCCAATGCCAGTTTTTCCAGTTGCGCAAGCAGGCCCGCCGTCTTGTGCATGAGGGATACTTTTGTGTCCAGGGCGTCGAGTTGAAAACGCACCTTGCGCAGGGAGAACGCGCTCTGCAGGACACTTGCCTCGAAGGCAAAATACTTCGATTGGCTTTCCGCGGTGGCGATGTCGCCAGCGGCGGCACGCTTGCCGGCGCCAGGAAGATCGGTCATCACGCCCGCCATCAAGGCCATCAGCGCCATGTCGGCAATGCTTGCCTGCAGCGTCAGGCGCGGGTCCGGCCGTGAGCGCTCCACGGTAATGCGATGCACCGAAGCCGCCCACGCGTAGTAGGCGGCCTCCACTTGCGGGTCGTTGAGTATGGCGTAGAGTACGAACTGGTCGAATGGCCCGCTTGCTTCAAGTCGCGGCAGCACCGGGCGTTCGCCAGCCGGGCGATACTGTCGAGCAACAGTGTCCAGCTGCCCTTGCGCGCCAGCCTCGCCGGCACCCGGCACGCCGGCACAGCCCACCAGAATCGCGCTGGCGAGCAGCAGAGCGACCTGAAAGCGACAGGGCGGGGTGTCGTACCGGGCTGGACGCAGAAGCAAGCATGGAAACATGACGATTACTTCTTCTCTGGCACGTACATGCCCTTGCCGTCTTGCGGGTGGCTATGGGGACGCACCTTTTTCTTGGCCGCCGGTTTTTTCGTGACGACCGGGTCGGGTGTCTCGCCTTCGACGACGACGGCTTGCGGGTCTTTGGTCGATTGTGCGGGCTTTTCAGGTATGGACATGCCCTTTCCATCGCGCATGTGATTGTGCGGCGTCACGGGATTCTTGGCCGCAGGGCGGCTGTCCGTCGCAGCGGCAGCGTCGGTCTGCTGCGCCATTGCACCCGATGCGACTACCGGCGACAACATAATGGCGGCGCATAGCGCCATCAGTAAGGAATGCGGCTTTTTCATGAACGACCTCCAGGTTGTTGTGGGAAGTGATACCGATTCCTATGCTACGGAGCGGGAATCGCAAATAACATGATGTGCATCAAAATTGCCAGAATCGAAAGACCGATCTGAGGCGCGAAACGGGCGATTCTTTGTCGGCGACACGCTGATAGGGAATACCTGTCCTGTCGATTACATTTCTGTTATTTTTCGTCGCCGCCAGCAGTTAAGAGCAAAATGTCGGCAGGAATGGGGGATGCATGAAGATTCTGATCGTGGAAGACGAGGTGAAAACTGGCGACTACCTTAAGCAAGGGCTGGTCGAGGCGGGATTGATTGTCGACCTGGTGCGAGATGGCGCTGACGGTTTGCATTACGCCCTGAGCGAAGCCTACGACCTGCTGATTCTTGACGTGATGCTGCCCGGTCTCGACGGCCGGTCTATCCTTGCCGGGGTCCGCAAGGCAGGCAAGGATGTCCCCGTCCTGTTTCTCACCGCGCGCGACCAGGTTGAGGACCGTGTGCGCGGCCTTGAAGAGGGCGCAGATGACTATCTCGTCAAACCCTTTGCGTTCTCCGAATTGCTGGCCCGGGTACGTACCCTGCTGCGCCGCGGCAACAAGGGAAAGGACGCGGCATTTCTGCAGGTGGCTGATCTGGAGCTTGACCTGCTGCGGCGCCGCGTTCTTCGGGCGGGAAAGCGAATCGATCTCACCGCCAAGGAGTTCGCGCTACTCGAGCTGATGTTGCGGCGCCAGGGCGAGGTGCTACCGCGGTCCCTCATCGCCTCCCAAGTGTGGGACATGAATTTCGACAGCGACACCAATGTCATCGAGGTCGCAATACGCCGCCTGCGCGCCAAGGTCGATGAAGGTTTCGAACCCAAGCTGATCCACACGGTGCGCGGCATGGGATATGTGCTCGAGGTCGACCCATGCGATTGAGCTTAGGCGGCCGTACCTCGCTCACTGTCCGGCTCACAGTCCTGTTCGCCGCAGCGTCAACTGCGGTGTTGTTGTTCCTCGCTTACCTGGTCGCCGCATCGGTGGAACAGCATTTCAAGGAGCAGGATATGGCGGTGTTAAACGGGAAACTCGAACTTGTGGCCCATGCCCTCCGGAATGCCCGCTCGGAAGACGAGCTCGCCAGGTTGCCGGCAACCCTGGCCGATTCCCTCGTCGGACACCATAGCCTGGACGTCCTGGTGATTGCCCCAAGCGGCGCTGTGTTGTTCTCCACCAAGGGAGCGTGGTTTCCGGAAAACGTGTTGCGCACAGCGGGATCGACAGCGGGCGCCAGCGTCGTGTGGGCCAAGTCGCGGGATCACGCGGTCCGGGGCATCGTCAAGTTTTCCGCAACCGGAATCGCCGGTGCGAGCCCCGCAACGATCGCGGTGGCCACCAACATTGGCCATCATGAACGCTTCATGGAAGGATTCCGGCGCACCTTGTGGGGCGTGGCGACGCTGGGCGCCATGTTGACCGGTCTGCTCGGATGGGCTGCTGCCCGGCGCGGCTTGGCGCCATTGCGCGCCATGGGCCGCGAGGTTGGCGCCATCACCGCGCGCCGCCTGGATTCACGCCTGTCGGCCGACGCGGTCCCTGCCGAACTGGCCGAACTGGCCGATACCCTCAACGGAATGCTGGCGCGCCTGGAAAATTCATTCATGCGCCTGTCGAATTTCTCATCGGACCTCGCCCATGAACTGCGTACCCCCGTGAGTAATCTGCTCACGCAGACCCAGGTGTCGCTGTCGAAATCACGCACCGTCGACGAGTATCGCGACATACTTGCTTCCAATGCCGAGGAATGCGAGCACCTGGCCAGGATGGTCTCCGACATGCTGTTTCTTGCCAAATCGGATAATGATCTGGTGGTTCCCAACCGGGAAGCTGTCAGCCTTGCAAACGAAGTGAGAAGCGTGCTCGAGTTTTATGAGGCGCTGGCGGAAGAAAAAGGGATCGTTGTCGCGTTGGTCGGGCAGGCATCGATGTTGGGCGACCGTTTGATGATCCGCCGCGCGATCAACAATCTGATGTCGAACGCAGTCAGGCATACCACGCCCGGCGGCACGATCACCGTCAGAATCCTCGACCACGCTCGATCCGGAATTGAGCTTCAGGTCGAAAACGTGGGGGAGGGTATCGCGGCCGAGCATATTCCGCGACTGTTCGACCGTTTTTACCGGATCGACTTCGCCCGGCAGCGGCAAAGCGAAGGCGCAGGTCTTGGATTGGCCATTACCCGGTCCATTGTTCGGGCCCACGGGGGAGAAGCCGCAGTCTATTCAGAGAACGGCCTGTCCACGTTCTGCCTCAAATTTCCGGGCTGAACCATTATTCGGGTTCATCGCCGGCTCAAAAAAGAGGGAGCCGCCATGCGAATTGACTGGTGCGCATGACGGGGAATCGATGATGCGCCGTGCTATTTTGCGGAAAGCGTATGCTACTTCAACCACGCCCCGAACAGGCGCGGTCATTCCGCACGCCGGCATACGTCTACGTCGCGGCCTGGAGTGCCGTGATGATGAAAGCACCATCAATTTTTTCGACTGTGAATTTCACCTTATCACCCGCCTTCACGCGGTTCAACATGGTCGGGTCCTTGACGCGAAAGACCATGGTCATGGGCGGCATGTCGAGGTTGACGAGTGGGCCATGCTTGACCGTCATCTTGCCGGCTTCCTTGTCGATTTTTTTGATCTCGCCATCGGATTGTGGCTGCGCGACTACCTCAATTGCGGCGCCATTGCTGCCCTGCGTTGTCGGCGCCGCGGCCACGCTGGCGGCGGTCGGGCTGGTGTGGCCGTTGTCCGCAGCCGTAGCCAGGGCGGAAGCGCCCGCAGCGGCAATCAGGCCAAGCACAATGTTCGAGATGGTATTCATGGTGAGTCCTTTGGTAGTTGTGTGTCGCTGGCAATCACTTCGAGTTCAGCGGGGGCGCTTACTTCACGGCGACTTTGCCCTTCATGCCGGCTTCAAAGTGGCCCGGCTGCAGACACGCGAAATCGACATTGCCCGAGGCAGTGAATTTCCAGATCAGTTCCCCGGATTTTCCCGGGTCGACCGAAACCATGTTTTCGTCCGCATGTTCCATCTCCGGGTTCTTGCGCATCATGCCGGCATGCTTTTTCAGGTCGGGGATAGAGCCCAGCACCATTTCGTGCTTGAGCTTGCCTGAATTGGTCACAATGAAGCGCACGGTTTCACCGCGTTTTACCCGAATGGACGACGGGCTGAATCGCATGGCGTCCGTCATATCGACTTTCAAGGTGCGCCCGATATCGGCGCGCTGACCAGACACCCCGATTCCGGCACCATGGACTTGGTTGGCTTTGCTGTGTGCATGGGGGGCAGTCACAGCAGCAATCATCAAAGCCATTGTTGCTGCGGCGAACAAGAACTGTTTCATCATGGTGTGTTCTCCCGTGGCTAGCGCTTGCTGCCCGAATCAAGATGTGGGCTAGTGGGAACCGTGGCCGCTTCCCTTGCGGACCTTCAAGATCTTCTCGCCTGGTTTGGGCGTAGCGGCGGCTGTTCCTGGCGCCTGTTGCGACGCGGGCAGGCTTGCTTCTCCGCCTTGCCATTCATACGCGACCGTTCCCGCCGGATGCTTGTACCAGCCCGTATCCTTGTAGTCGCCTCGGGCCTGGCCCTTGCGCACCTTTACCGTCGTGAACATGCCGCCCATTTCCAAGCCGCCGAAAGGCCCGCTGCCGGTCATCATCGGCAAGGTGTTTTCCGGGAGCGGCATTTGCATATCGCCCATCGATCCGCCCTTGTCGCCCATGACCATATAGTCGGGAACGAGCTTGTTGATCTTCTCGGCGATACCGCGGTGGTCGACCCCGATCAGCGTGGGGACGTCATGCCCCATGGCATTCATCGTGTGGTGGGATTTGTGGCAGTGAAACGCCCAGTCCCCGGGCTCCGTGGCGTCGAATTCGATGGCCCGCATCTGGCCCACCGCGATGTCCGTTGTCACCTCGGGCCAGCGCGACGCCGGGCTGGTCCAGCCGCCGTCGGTGCCGGCCACGACAAACTCATGCCCATGAAGGTGGATCGGATGGTTGGTCATCGTCAGGTTGCCCACGCGAATGCGGACCCGGTCGTTCAGGCCGCATACCATCGAATCGATGCCGGGGAACACCCGGCTATTGAACGTCCACAAGTTAAAATCGGTCATGGTCGCCGTCTTCGGTGTTGCGCTGCCTGGCTCGATGTCGTAGGCGTTGAGCAGGAAGCAGAAGTCGCGGTCGACCCGGTGCGCGTTGACATCCTTGGGGTGGGTTACCCAAAAGCCCATCATCCCCATCGCCATCTGCGTCATTTCATCGGCATGCGGGTGGTACATGAAGGTTCCCGGCCGCCTGGCGACGAATTCGTAGACGAAGGTCTTGCCCGGCTTGATGCCCGGCTGGGTCAGCCCCGTGACGCCATCCATGCCGGCTGGCAGGCGCTGGCCATGCCAGTGGATGCTCGTGTGTTCCGGCAGTTTGTTTGTCACGAACAGGCGCACGCGATCGCCCTCGACCACTTCGATGGTCGGGCCCGGCGACTGGCCGTTGTAGCCCCACAGATGTGCTTTCATGCCAGGGGCGAGCTCGCGCACCACCGGCTCGGCCACAAGGTGGAATTCCTTGACACCGTTCTTCATGCGCCAGGGGAGCGTCCAGCCATTGAGCGTGACGACAGGATTGTAGGGCCGTCCATTGGGCGGGCTCAACGGCGGCTGGGTCGCCGCCTTGTCCATCAGCGCCGCCTCGGGCAGGGAAGCGGCGCCCACGCGGCTGACCAGCCCGGCGCTCAGCGCGGCCGCGCCGGCGCCACCAAAAAAATCTCTGCGTGAAACCATGGTCTGTTCTTTCAAAAAATCGTCAATGGCCGGCCGGTTCCGCCACGGCAGCGGGGGCCTTGCCGCTGGCGGCGCTGGCGGCCGAGCGCCCGCTTTGCGCCATCTGCAGCGCCGACTCCGCCATCCAGAAGTCGCGCTGCGCCTCGATGGCCGCGTTCACGCTCAAGACCTGCGACCGGGAATCGGCCAGCAATTCAAACACGCTGATCAGCATGCCGTTGTAGCGCAACAGTTGTTCATCGGAAATGCGCTTCTTCAGCGGCACAATCTCATCGCGGTAATGACGGGCGATGTCGTAAGTCGTGCGATAGGCCGAATAGGCTTCCCGCACCTCCGAGCGCGCCTTGACCGCTGTTTCCGAGGCGCGTTGCACCGCTTGCATGTACATGGCCTCGGCGCGCGCCACGCGTGCGCCGCCCCAGTCGAATAGGGGAATCTGCAATTCGATTTCGTAACCCGACTCGCGATGCGGACGCTCGTTGAACGAATTGCGCAGGTAGCTGACGTCGAGCAGGTTGACGAAGCGGGTCGCCTTGGTCAGCCCCAGCGAACCGGCAAGGCCCGCCAGTTCGCGCCGCGCCATGATGACATCCAGGCGGTTCTGCATCGCGCCCGATTCCAGGTCCTGCGCCTCGCGCGGGGCGGCGGGCAGGTCGGGCAAGCGCTTGGGCAGCTGCAAGGCCGCCGTGTCGCTGAGGCCCAGCAGGCGGGTCAGGCGCTCGCGCAGCTCGGTGCTGGTTTGGCGCGCACGCGCCAGCAGCACCATGACATCCGCATAAAAGACTTGCTCGCGTGCATGGTCGAGCTTGCTGAAGTTGCCCGCCGCCGCCATCCGGCCCGCCAGCTCGGCCGCGGCCTCTGCCGCCAGCTTGACCTGTTCCATGTAGACGGCGTGTTCCTGGGCGGCTACGGCCGAAAAATAGGTCTTGCGCGTTTCATCGGCCACGCGCAAGGCTTCCCCAGCCGCCCGCAACTGGGCCTGCTCGAACGAGCGCCGCTCGATGCGCGTTGCGACCGGCATCGTGAGCAAGCTCATCACCGGAAGCATCAGGCTGCGTTCGATTTCGATCTCGCTGCCTCGCGTCAGGCGCCCGAAGGAAAATACCGGATTGCGGATGCTTCCCGCCTGCACCAGATTCGCTTCGCTGATCCCCAGTTCCGCGTACGCTGCTTGCAGCCCCTGGTTGTTCATCAGGGCGACAGTGACGGCGTCGTCGGCAGTCAAAGGCTTGGCCAGGAGGGGCGCAATGGCCGCGGCGACGCCGTTCCTGTCCGCATCGGTCTTGACCCATCGCGTGTCCTTGCCGATTCGCTCCCTGGTGAAGGTTTGCACGGCGTCGAATCCGCCGTCGCGTGAAAAGGACGCGCACCCGGCCAATACAAGCGATGCGGCGGCGAGCGCGGTTGCCCTACATAGCAGAGCCGTGCGATTCATTCCCGCTCCCGTTTGCTCTTCCGTTGCGTGGGAGGCGGCGCGCCATGCGTCCCATGGTTTGCCTTTCCCTTGCCGCCAGGTACGTTTCGAAGGGGGGACGCATTCATCTTCGACATGGCGTGCCCGGCATGCGGATCGTCAGACTGTGACGTCATCGTCGCCATGGCCGTGCATGCTGCCCGTGTCGCGCACCTGATCGTTTGCCTCGCGCCAGGACATCATCACAGGCTCCGTGTACGGCTGATAGTCCGCGAACGCCGACCGATAAGCCGCGCCTGTTGGGGGGGCGACGGCAGGCGCGGCGTTCGCTGGCGTTGGCGTTTGGGCCGAAGCGACTAAGGGGGCCATGACCATAAAAATAGCTGGCCGAACCAATTTCCACTGCATGTGATTTCCTTTGTCGGCGAAGCGCCGCTCGAATGACGATTTTTCCGAAGTTTAACTAATCGTTGCTGACAACAAGCAGTCTGCTTGATTACAAATTTGTAATGTAACGGACCGGGTATTGGCTTGTCGGCGAACAAGATGGCGTGTCGGTGCTTGTCTTTTTCCTGCTGAGCGGTTGGCTGGTCGGCGGCAGTTTCCTCAACAGACCGCATGAGCCGCTGAGCATTAAACACCATGCGGTGGACAGGGGGACCCGCTATGGATAGTTCTGATTCCGGCATTTGTGCTGTCATAGGTCTCTCCGAATCCCCCAGCGTCCAGGAACACTTGAGCATCAATCCATTGTAGGGCTACAAAGCCGAATTAAAAAACCTCGCAACCTGCCGCGACGCCGTTTCCGCATTCGAATACTCGCCATCGATATTGGTGAACACAATAACGCTCAGGCCATCGTCGACATAACGAATATAGTCGGTGGTAAACGCAGTCATGCCGCCGGAATGGTAGACCTTTCGGTGCACCTCGTTATACACAACTCGACAGTAAGCCCATTTCGCGAAGGGTTTTGATC
>JAZKBE010000004.1:0-45249 GCA_040388805.1 Pseudomonadota bacterium | reverse complement strand
CCTCGCAAGCATCGAACGATTTTGTCTGCGAATTTCTAACTCACCACACTAGCGTTGAAGGCGGTGCCCGACGCGGGCAAGTCCATACTGCTTGAGCAAGTCGGCATAGGCTTTCCCTGCTTGCACTTTTTCCAGCGCGGCAGCGTAGGTTTGCACCAGTTCATCCGGCGTACCCAGCGTGAACCCAGATGCCCTTCGCCAGCGATTTCCGTCAATTCGGAGATGATTTCTGCCTTGGCGGGATCGAGTCCATACAATCTGGCGGCGTAGCGCAGCATCACCGGGTCTTCCAGCAGGATATCGATGCGGCCGGCGAAAAATTTGCGGATATTCGATTCGTCGCTAGACGCGATATCCAGGCTCCCTGTCATTCCCTTGGCGCTCAGGTATTGAAAGCGCCCGCCACCGCGCACCACGCCGATCGTGTATTTCGCCAGACTCTGCACATCGGTCATGCTGATATCCGGACGCGACTTGAGCCGATAGACGAAAATCCGGAACGGCACGATCGCGCCCACCCACTTGAAGGCGTGTTCGGTGTCGTGATTGCGGTAGACCGTGAAGACCAGCTGATTGGGCAGTGACAGCTTGGTGGCCTTGATCCGCATCCAGGGCATAAGCTCGATCCTGGCATCGAAGCCGACTTCGCGCAGCACCAAGCGCACCACCGCCACTGCGAAGCCGTCGGGGCGTTGCTGGCTGTCGAGCAATTGATACGGCGCCTCCACCGGCGCATAGACCCCAATCGGCGCGGCCATCAAGGGCGCAGACAGTAGCAGGCCTGCGATAAACAGCGGTATTTGCATAAGGCCTTTCCAGGAGTATCGTTTCCAGTGTACGCCAAGTTGATGAGACCCACGGCGATACCGCCGGCTGCCGGGGCGTCACATCGTCAAGCCCAGGAACTGCCGCGTTCAGGGTGACGGCTGGCGGTGGCAATCGGCGCGCAAGCACTCGCGCTTGCCCTGTTGATCTCAGCTGACAGCCGTTTCCGCCGATCCGGTCTCGGTTTCCGCGCGCTTGTAGCAATGCGGGCACGACACCTCATACACATACTCAGGCGACAGTTGCTGCCGCGGCGTCACCACCGCACGGCAAGCAAAGCACTGCACCGTCACCGTCGGTTCCAGCTTCGGATTGAGCGCGGTGCGGTAATCGAACACGAAGCAATCGCCCGTGTAATGCGCGCCGCCCACGTCCTCGAAATACTTCAAGATTCCGCCTTCGAGCTGGTACACATTCTCGTAGCCGATATTCTGCATGTGAATGGCCGCCTTTTCGCAGCGGATACCGCCGGTGCAAAAGGTGACCACAGTCTTGTCAGCCAGCCCGTCCTTGGCCGCGGCTATCACGTCCGGAAACTCGGTGAACTTGGCGATGCGGTAATCGACCGTGTTGTCGAAGGTGCCCACATCCACTTCGAACGCGTTACGCGTATCGACCATCACCACCGGCTTGCCGTTGTCGTCATGCCCCTGGTCCAGCCAGCGCTTGAGCGTGGTCGGCGCCACCGCAGGCGCGCGGCCCAGCTCGGGCTGAATCAGCGGCATGCGCATGGTGATGATCTCTTTCTTGATCTTCACCAGCATGCGCTTGTGCGACTGTTCTTCGGAATAGCTTTCCTTGACTTCAATGTCGGCAAAGCGGGCATCGCTGCGCAGCCAGGCCAGGAAGTGGTCGATCTTGTCGCGCGGACCGGACAGGAACAAGTTGATGCCTTCCGGGGTCAGCAGGATCGTGCCTTTCAGGCCAAGTTCCTTGCACAGCTCCTGGTAGAGCGGGCGCATTTCTTCCGTATTGTCAAAAGTGACAAATTTATAAGCGGCGATGTTGACGTGGGATGTAGCGGATGACATGGCGAATTCAATGCAGAGGGACAGGCCGTATTATAAATCAGTAGCGATGGGGGAATGAAATCCTTGGGATTCCCGCCAAGGGGGGGGGCGCAGAGCCCGGGAATGACGTGGGGGTATTTACCTATGACGCGCCATTGGCTACCGCAGCGTAACAAGCCGTGGTAATGTGCAACAATTGGGCCTACGGCGCGGTCTTTTTGATGGCATTGCGCTATGATAAGGGCAGGAATATCAGGCTAGCTCAACAATGCATATACCAAAACGACTTCTCCGCCTTGCCAAGGAACGCGCGCTAGCGAGTTTTTCTGCGCTGGCGGAGCAAACTGTCGTCGAGGCGGATACCCGGGTAGTCAAGGCCATGTCCACCGCCGCCGGCGACGACATGCGCGAATTGGGCGTGATCCGCAACTTCCTGCGCGGTGAAGGCCGCACCCTGCGCAACCGCATGGATAAGCACTTCGCCGTGTATCTCGAACGGGCCATGGAAACCATGCACTCGGACGTGCGTCCCGGCCTGGAAAACATCCGCTACGACACCCTCACCCTGATCGACGACGACGTCGTCACGCGCCAGATCGAAGTCGACCGCCTGGTGGCGCGCCTGCGCGACGCCGAACCGATCAGCCTTGGCCGCGTCAACCTCACCATCGCCATCCTGCACGACGACAGCGACGTGAAGGAACGCGAAAACCCTTTCCGCCCCTATCTGCTGGCGCGCTCGCTGTACGAAGCGCTGCGCGAACTGCTGTGGGAAGAGGGGCACGCCAAGCTGCTGTTCGACGCCCTGTCGGTGGCCATGGCCAGCCGGCTGCCGGGCTTTTACGTCGGCATCCAGGAAGTGTTCGAAGAAGGTGGCGTCACCGCGCGCCTGACCGCACGCCCCACCGCCATGACGCGCGCCGAACGCGACCGCCTGGCATGGAAGCGCGCCGCCGACCAGCTGATCGGCGACCATATTCCGACCACGCTGCCGGCCAACCATCCCGATCAGCTGCACATGGCGCGCATGCTGCCGCGCCTGCAGCGCCTGCGCGAACTGCAGGGCAATGCCAATGGCGGCGGCATGGCCAGCAAGCCGGTCGACCTGCAGGACATGGTGTGGAACGTTTTCCACCAGCCGAAAAATGCACGCCGCGCGCGCGACGACTGCGCTCCGTTGCTGCCGGCCGAAGCAGCCGGCCGCTCCGCGCTCGACACGCGCCTGCTCAAGCTCCAGCAAGACATCGCCGCCGGCGCCACGCCGCCCGAGCCGCTTGAACTGCGTACCAGCCTGGCCGACCTCACGCTCGAAGGCGCCGAACGCGACACCGTCGACCTGGTGGCCCTGCTGTTCGATTCGATGGTCCACGACGACATGCTCTCGCCATCGCTGCGCTTCCAGTTCCTGCGCCTGTACCTGCCGTTCCTGCGCGCCGCCGTCATGAAGCACTCGCTGCTGCACGAATCCGACCATCCCGCGCGGCGCCTGCTCGACCGCCTTGGCTCGGTCGGCATCGCCATCACGCCCGACATGGCCTGCTTCGCTGCGCTGGAAAAGGAAATCGCATCCGTGGTCGGTGCGGTGCTGGACTTGTTCGACGACGACATGGAAATGTTCGCCGATGCCGAAGTCACGCTCGATACGCACGTGACGGCCCTGCTGGTCGAACATGACGCGCGCATCGGTCCCGCGCTCGAAGCCATCGGCGAAGCTGTCAGCTCCAGCATCCGGCTCGCCGGGGCGGGCGCCGCGCTGGCCAACGCGCTGCTGCCGTTGAAGGTGCATCCAAGCGTGTCCGAATTCATTCTCGGTACCTGGGCGCGTGTGCTCAGCCATCCGGGGCAGGGCAGCGAAATGAGCCGCGGCCTGCTGCCGGAACTGATCTGGAGCGCGCAGGAAAAAACGTCGGCCGAAGACCGCACCGTCCTGATGCGCATGCTGCCCGACATCGTCAAGCGGGTGCGCACGGGCCTGGCCACCATCGCCTTGCCGGAAGGGCCGTCCAAGGCCGCCTTCGACAAGCTGGTGGCCGTGCACATGGATGTCCTGGGTGGCAAGCTCGCTTCGGGCGGCAAGCTGCTCACGCTCGAGGAATTGCGCGAGCACTTCGAAGACTTCGAGATCGATCCCAATTATGTGGTCCCGCCCGGGAAAGAGGGCTGGGTCGGCAAATTCGAGCTGGAAGCGGCGCTCAAGCGGCGCGGACTTGTGGGCACCATCCACGCCAAGGCCGCGGCGCGCCAGCTGCAATCGTCGGACGACGACTGGCTGCTGTGGGCGCGGCCGGGCAATGGCTTTGAAATCAAGGTCGAAGGGCGTTATGTGCCGGCGCTGCTATGCGCAGTGAGCAGGGGCGACAGCGCTTTCCTGTTTTCCATGGGCCGGGCGGATGGGCAAAGCATCTACCTGCGCGGACCTCTGCTCGAAGCCCTGGAAAGCGGCAACCTGCGGCCGCTGGAATACGCGCCGGTGTTCGACCGCGCCGTGGAATCGCTGATGGCTGGCGCCGAACAGCTTGCCGGGAAAACCTGAACCCGCCCCCACATCGTTTTTGGCTGTGCGGACCTGCGGGCGCGGTAAAATAGCGTCTTTGTCCAGCAGGCGTATCGGAACATGAACATGGAAGTCCTAGAAGCAGGCAGCGTAGCGCCCGTCGCCCCGGCCAAACCCCCAGCACCCGCCTTCGTCCACCTGCGCGTGCACTCGGAATACTCCATCGTCGACGGCCTGGTGCGCATCGACGACGTGGTCGCCGCCGCCGCCAAGGACAAGCAGCCCGCGCTCGCCATCACCGACCTGTCCAACCTGTTCGGCATGGTCAAGTTCTACAAGGCCGCGCGCGGCAAGGGCATCAAGCCGGTCATCGGCGTCGACGCCTGGATCTCTAACGACGACAACCGCGACAAGCCTTCCCGCCTGCTCCTGATGGCCAAGAACCACATGGGCTACCTGCAGCTGTGCGACCTGATCTCGCGCGCCTGGCTCACCAATCAAAACAAGGGCCGCGCCGAAATCCGTCCCGAATGGCTTGAAGCGCTGGCCACCAGCGAATCCACCCTGCATCCCGGCCAGGACCAGGCCAATGGCCTCATCGTGCTCTCAGGCGCCCATTTCGGCGACGTCGGCACCGCCATCGAAAACGGCAACCTGGCGCTGGCCGAACGCTGCGCCCAGCGCTGGGCGTCCATCTTCCCGGGCCACTTCTACGTCGAAGTGCAGCGCGCCGGCCAGCCGAACCAGGAAGCGCAGGTGCGCCACGCGGTGGCGCTGGCGGCCAAACTGGGCTTGCCGGTGGTCGCCACCCACCCGATCCAGTTCATCTCGCCGAACGAATTCATCGCCCACGAAGCGCGTACCTGCATCGCCGAAGGCGAAATGCTGGCCAACGCCAAACGGGTCAAGCGCTTCAACGAAGAGATGCGCTTCAAGTCGCAGGCCGAAATGGCCGCGCTGTTTGCCGACATGCCGGCCGCGCTGCAAAACTCGGTCGAAATCGCCAAGCGCTGCAACGTGGTGCTCACGCTGGGCAAACCACAGCTGCCCAACTTCCCCACGCCGCCCGGCATGACGATCGACGAATTCCTGGTCGCCGAATCGAAGGCCGGCCTGGAGCAGCGCCTGATCCACCTGTACCCGGATCCGGTCAAGCGCGAAGCGCAGCGCGAACGCTATGAATCGCGCCTCAAGTTCGAGACCGATACCATCTGCAACATGAAGTTCCCCGGCTACTTCCTCATCGTGGCCGAGTTCATCAAGTGGGCCAAGGAAAACGGCGTGCCGGTCGGCCCTGGCCGGGGTTCGGGCGCCGGTTCCCTGGTGGCGTATTCGCTGCTCATTACCGACCTCGATCCGCTGCAGTACAACCTGCTGTTCGAGCGCTTCCTCAATCCTGAACGCGTTTCGATGCCCGACTTCGACATCGACTTCTGCCAGGAAGGGCGCGACCGCGTCATCCAGCACGTCAAGGACCTGTACGGCAAGGAAGCGGTCTCGCAGATCGCCACCTTCGGTACCATGGCCGCCAAGGGCGCCATCCGCGACGTGGGCCGCGTGCTCGATTTCGGCTACAACTTCTGCGACGGCATTTCGAAGCTGATCCCGTTCAAGCCGGGCAAACCCGTCACCATCGCCGACGCCATCGAAGAAGAACCGATGCTCAAGGAGCGTCTGGAGAACGAGGACGAGGTCAAGCAGCTGCTCGACCTGGCGCAGCAGGTGGAAGGCATCGCCCGTAACATCGGCATGCACGCAGGTGGCGTGCTGATCGCACCAGGCAAGCTCACCGACTTCTGCCCGCTGTACACCCAGGGCGGCGACTCCGGCGTCGTGTCGCAATACGACAAGGACGACGTGGAGGCCGTGGGCCTGGTCAAGTTCGACTTTTTGGGACTGACCACGCTCACCATCCTCGACCGCGCGGTGCGCTACATCAAGCAGCTAGATCCGGCCAATGCCGACTTCGCGCTGGAAAAGCTGCCGCTCACCGACAAGGCTTCCTACGACCTGCTGACCAAGGCCAAGACGGTCGCCATCTTCCAGCTGGAGTCGCGCGGCATGCAGGGCATGCTGAAAGACGCACGCCCCGACCGCTTCGAGGACATCATCGCGCTGGTGGCGCTGTACCGTCCGGGCCCGATGGACCTGATCCCCGACTTCTGCAAACGCAAGCACGGCGAACGTTTCGACTATCCCGATCCGCGCACCGAAGTCATTCTGTCCGAGACCTACGGCATCATGGTCTACCAGGAGCAGGTCATGCAGATGGCGCAGATCGTCGGCGGCTATTCGCTGGGCGGCGCCGACATGCTGCGCCGCGCGATGGGTAAAAAGAAGGCCGAAGAAATGGCCGAGCACCGCGAAATCTTCCGCGCCGGCGCCGCCAAGGACGGCCTGTCCGCCGAAAAGGCCGACGAAATCTTCGACTTGATGGAAAAGTTCGCGGGCTACGGCTTCAACAAGTCGCACGCCGCCGCCTACGCGCTGCTGTCGTACCACACGGCCTACCTGAAGGCCCACCACACCGCAGCGTTCATGGCCGCCAACTTGTCGCTGGCCATGGACGACACCGACAAGATCAAGATCCTGGTCGAAGACGCCATCGAGGTCTGCAAGCTCACGCTGCTGCCGCCCGATATCAATTATTCGGACTACCGCTTCGTGCCGGAAGGCCCGCCGCCGTCGGTTACGGGCAAGCGCGTCACCAACATCCGCTACGGCCTGGGCGCGGTCAAGGGTTCGGGCCAGTCGGCCATTGAAGCCATCATCGCCGCGCGCGAAAACGGCGGCAATTTCAAGGACCTGTTCGATTTCTGCAAACGGGTCGACCGCAAGCAGATCAACCGCCGCACCATCGAATCGCTGATCCGCGCCGGCGCCATGGATTGCTTCGGCGTGGACCGCGCCATCCTGCTGGCCTCCGTGGCCTTCGCGGTGGAAGTGGCGGACCAGGCGTTGGCATCGGCTAACCAGGTGAGCCTGTTCGGCGGCGACGACAGCGACCTGGTGGCGCCACCCGACTACGTGAAAGCGACGCCCTTCACCGACCGCCAGAAGCTGGCCGAAGAAAAAGTGGCGCTGGGCTTCTACCTGTCGGGCCACATGTTCGACTCCTTCGCCGTCGAGGCGCGCCGCTTCGCGCGCACCAAGCTGGCCGACCTGGAACCGTCGCGCGAGGCGCGCATGATGTGCGGCGTGATCACCGGCGTTCGCGCCCAGATGACGCAGCGCGGCAAGATCCTCATCGTGTCGCTGGACGACAAGACGTCGGTGGTTGAGGTCACCGTCTACAACGAAGTCTTCGACGCCAACAAGAACATCTTCAAGGAAGACGAATTCCTGGCGGTGGTCGGCAAGGTGTCGGAAGACCGCTTCAACGGCGGCCTGCGCATCACGGCCGAAAAAGTGTTCGACCTTACCCTGGCGCGCGTGCAGTACGGCCGCCAGCTTGGCCTCATGCTGCCTGGCGCCGTGGCGTCGCACCGCATCGTGGAAGTGCTCAAGCCGCACCGCGCGCAAGATGGCGGGGGCCTGCCGGTGGCCATGCGCATCAGGCCGCAGGGCGTGGACTGCACGCTGCAACTGGGCGACGAATGGCGCGTGGCGCCGTCCGACGCCCTGACGCTGGCGCTGGAGCAGGCGCTCGGCGCCCGTGAAGTGGCGGTCGAATACTGATGGCCGCCATACGTGCCCTGAAGCGTGTACTGGTCTGCCGCACCGATAACATCGGCGACGTGGTGCTGACCTTGCCGCTTGCAGGCTACCTGAAGCAGCATGTGCCGGGCGTGCAGGTCGACTTCCTGGTGCGCGACTACGCGGCGCCGGCCGTGCGCAAGTGCAGCTTCGTCGACAACGTCCTCACGGTCGAAGCGCATGGCGATTTTTCGCAGCTGTTTGCGGACGGCGCCTACGACACTGTCATCTTCGCCTTTCCCAATCGCCGGCTGGCGCAGGCCGCGCGGCGCGCGGGCGTGCCCAACCGGGTAGGCACCAGTCACCGCCTGTACCACTGGTTCACCTGCAACCGCCTGGCCCATTTCAGCCGCGCGCGTTCGCCGCTGCATGAAGCCCAGCTCAATTTCGAACTGCTGCGCCCACTCGGTATCCGGCATATCCCGGCCCTGGCCGATATTCCCGCCCTGTACGGCCTGTCCGCGCGCCACCTGGCCCGCGTCGACGCCTTGCGCGCCGAGGCGCAGTTCAACCTGATTCTCCATCCCAAGTCCAACGGCAATGGCCGCGAATGGCCGCTGGAGCGCTACCTGGAACTGGCGCGCCTGCTGCAGGCCGACGCCGGCACCTGCATCTGGATTACCGGCAGTGCGGCCGAAGGCGAGCTGCTTGCACGCGACATGCCGGCGCTGCTGGCGCTGCCGCATGTGCGCAACCTGTGCGGCCAGTTCGACCTGGAAGGACTGGCGTCGCTGATCGCCGCCGCCGACGGCCTGGTCGCCAGCGGCACCGGACCGCTGCACCTGGCCTCCGCGCTTGGACAGAATACGCTGGGCCTGTTCCCACCCATTAAACCGATCGACCCCGCACGCTGGGGCGCCCTGGGCGCAAGGGCCACGTCGCTGGCCGCGCCGCAGCGCTGCGCCACCTGCACCGGCGCCCAGGCATGCACCTGCATGCAGGCCATCAGCGCCGCCGACGTGGCGCAGGTGGCGCGGGGCTGGCGCAGCAAAGTGCTGCGGGAAGCCTGAACCATGAAACCGTCCGTCCTCATAACCCTCGATTCGATGCGGTTCGCGAACACCGGCCTGCACACCTACGGCGACAAGCTCACGCGCGAGATCCTGCGCCAGGGCGGCGACAGTTTCGACCTGAACGCCTACACCTATCCCGCGCAGCACGGCTTCCTGGGCACGGCGGTGCGCTACATCAAGCACAGCAGGCTGCACCGCTTCCTGTTCCCGCACCGGCGCCGCTACGACCTGGTGCATTTCGGCGACCAGTACTGCCGTTTCGGGCCGTCGCGCGTGGATGCGCCCACCATCATGACGGTGCATGACCTGAACCAGCTGTACGAATACCCGCCGGGCAGCCGCAAGCTGGCGCGCTACATGCGGCGCATGCAGGCCAAGATCGCGGGCGTCGACCGGATCGTCACCATTTCAAATTACGTGGCCGACGACGTGCTGCGCCACTTCCCCGAAGCGGCCGGCAAGATATCGGTCATCTACTGCGGCACCGACTTCACCACCGCGCCGTCGCGACACCGGCCGCAGTTCGAACCGGAAGGCGCGTTCCTGTTCACGGTGGGGATGGTCTGCCCCAAGAAAAACTTCCACGTGCTGGTGCCCCTGCTGCGCAACAATGCGCGCACGCTGGTCGTCGCCGGCATCGTCAAGGAATCGTACAAGCAGAAGATCCTGGCCGAGGCGGCCAGGCATGGGGTGAGCGGCTGCGTGATCGTGACGGGGCCGGTCAGCCAGCACGACAAGGACTGGTATTTCGCGAACTGCGAAGCCTTCCTGTTCCCGTCGCTTGCCGAAGGCTTCGGCCTGCCGGTGATCGAAGCCATGCATCACGGGAAGCCGGTGTTCCTGTCCGCGCTGACGTCGCTGCCCGAAGTGGGGGGCGACGCGGCCTACTACTTCGACAACTTCGAACCGGACCACATGGCGCAGGTGCTGGAAGCAGGACTGGCCGATTTCGCGGCGAACGGCGGAGCGGACAAGGTGCGGGCGCGCGCGGCGGAATTTACGTGGGAGAAGGCGGGGGCGGAATATCTGGCGCTGTACAGGAGTTGCCTGCGGCCGTAAGGCCGAGGGTGGCGACGATGGTCTTGTTGCGCGCGCGTTCGAGCACCAGCTTGCGGTTGCTCGCTTCGTCGTTGCGCTGGGCTTCGCGGTGCCACAGGTGCAGCACTTCGGTGGCGAAAGCGCCGTCCTTGCGCATGACGCCCGCGTTGAACAGGCGGACCACGATGTCGGAGTCTTCGTAGCCCCAGCCCACAAAGCTGCCGTCGAAGCCGTTGACCGTGTCCAGGTCCGAACGCCACACGCCCAGGTTGCAGCTCTTGATGCGGCGCCAGGTGAAGCGCCTGCTTTCGCGGCCGATGTCGGGCCAGCGGAACAGCCATTGCAGCAGCTTGTTGCTGTGCCCCTGGAGGCGGTAGCGCAGTTTTTGCAGGGCGCCGAGGCGAAGAATGTCGACGCTCTTGTCAAGGATGCGCGCGGTCAGTTCTTCGGTGAGCAGGATGCGGCTGCCGGTGACCAGGTAGCCGCGCCGGGCCAGCGCGCGATGGCGTGAAATGAAATCGGCTTGCGGAATGCAATCGCCGTCAAGGAAAACGACATAGTCGCCCTTTGACGCCACCACGCCGCGGTTGCGCGCCATGGCCGCGCGAAAGCCTTCGTCCGGCTGCCACACGTGATGCAGGGCGACGGGAGAGCGGGTTTTGAGGGCGTCGATGGCCTGCTTCGTGTTGGCAGTGGAGCCGTCATCAGCGATAATGATTTCAAAATTTTTATCGTGCTGGGCAAAACATGCCTCAACGACGGCAGCCAGCGCGTCGGGCCGGTTATAGGTCGTAATGACAACCGAAATGAATGGTGCTTGCTGCATGAGTCTCTACTAACGCCTTCGGACGCACATGGTATCAAGAATAAGGCAATTGCAGCTGAATGAACACTAACTTGATCAAAAAGCTGGGGACCAGGCAGGGCTTCGTCGGCCTTCTGGTCTTCCTGCTTCCTTTCCTCAGCCTGGTCACGGTGTGGGGCGTCAGCGCGTTCAGTTTCATCATCTTCATTTCCGCCCTGGTCCTGTTTCCCGAGGCGCGCGACGCGCTGCGGCGCCACTGGACGGTGGCGCGCTGGGTCGTCTGCGCTTTCCTGTTCAACTTCCTGTTTATTTTCCTGTGCTACCTGGTGCGGCCCGAAGCGCTGCTGGCCACGCTGGAAAAGCCGCTGCGCATGTTCCTGGCGGTGTCCGCGCTGGCGCTGGTGCTCGCCTTCAGGCCGGGCCGCAACGCGATGTGGTGGGGCGTGATCGGCGGCGCCGTGGCCGGCGCGCTGGTGGTGGCCTACGAACGCTTCGTGCTCGGCGTCGAACGTCCGGGCGGCGGCATCAACCCGATCACTTACGGCGACATGCTGATGTGCCTGGGCCTGGTGTGCCTGGCCGGCGCGGTCGACCTGCGCACCTCGCGCCGCGCCATCTGGGCGGGCCTGGGCGCGCTGGCCGGCCTGGCCGGCACCATCCTGACCGGCACGCGCGGCGGCTGGCTCGCGCTCATTCTGGCGGCGCTGCTGTTCGTGCGCTACAGTCACGCGGTCAGCAGCAAGCGCGTGCGCGCACTGCTGGTGATTTCGTTCGCGCTGGTGGCCGCCAGCTACTTCGTGCCCGACAGCGGCGTGCGCGACCGCGTGAAGCAGGGCGCGGTCGACGTCTCCACCTACTTCGCCGGCGGCAGCGCTTTTTCCAACGTGGGCATCCGCCTCGAACTGTGGAAAGCGGCCTCGCTGATGATCGCCGAACGTCCGCTGCTGGGCGCCGACAGGGCGGTGGTCATCGCCGACATGGAGCGCTACGTCAGCGAAGGCAAGATCGATCCGGTAGTGCTGCCGATGCCGCATTTTCACAACGACGCCCTGCAAGCCATGGTGACCGGCGGCGTGGCCGGCGCGCTGGCCTGGCTGTCGATTTTGGTGGCGCCGCTGCTGTTTTTTGCGCGCAAGCTGCGCCCGCAGGACAAGCCGAACCGGCAGCAGTTCGGGCTGGCGCTGGCGGGCATCCTGGTGGTGTCCAGCTACTTCGCCTTCGGCCTGACCGAGGTGATATTCTGGTCGGTCAAAGGCAGCCTGTTTTACGCCCTGATGGTATTCATGCTCATGGGCCTGTGCCTGAACGCGAAAGAAAATGATGGAAAATAAGGTCATCGTCGGTCGCCTGCTGGCCATCGTCAAAAAATACCGGGCGCGCATGGCGCTGTCCTTCGTGGCCATGGCCGGCACGGCGGTCACCGAACCGTCGCTCGGCTATGCCATGAAGCTCCTGATCGACAAGGGCTTCGGCCCCAACAAGGTGGAGTTTTCCCTGTGGCTGGTGCCGGCGATCCTGCTGACGATTTTCGTCGGGCGCGGCATCTTCACCTTCTCCACGGCTTACCTGAATAACTGGGTCATGAGCCGCGTGCTCAACGACCTGCGCGCCATGGTGTTCGACCGCCTGCTGCGCCTTCCCGTGGCGCGCTTTCACGAAGAATCGACCGGCAAGATCATCAACACCGTCATCGGCGACGTGCGCCAGGTGGTGGACATGATCGGGTCGGTGTTCCTGGCCTATGTGCGCGACGTGCTGGTCATCACGGGCCTCCTGATCGGATTGCTGCTGCTGAACTGGAAACTGACGCTGGTGGCATTGGTGGTCATGCCGGTGACGGCCCTGATCGTGAGCACCACCGCCAAGCGCCTGCGCCGCCTGTCGCGCGACAACCAGCGCGTGACGGTGGAGATGACCCAGGTGGTCGAAGAGGCGGCGCGCGGCCACCAGGTGATCCGCGTGTTTTCGGGCGAACGCTATGAGCAGCGCCGTTTCGACCAGCGCAGCGACGCCATGCTGGGCTACTCGCAGCGCATCACGGTGGCCAGCGCGGCCACGGTTCCCATCACCCAGACGGCGACGGCGCTGGCCGTGTCGGTGGTGATCGTGATCGCCATGAGTTCGGGCATGACGCAGGGCGAATTTGTCAGCTTCATCACCATGATGCTGATGCTGCTGGCGCCGTTGAAGTCGCTGGTGGGCGTGAACGGCCCCCTGCAGCGCGGCATGGCCGCTGCCGAAACCGTGTTCGCCATGATCGACACGCCGATCGAAGCCGATCCGGGAACCATCGAGATCAAGCGCGCGCAGGGCAGCCTGCAGTTCGACGCCGTCTCTTTCCGCTACAGCAAGGACAACCCGCTGGCGCTGGACAAGGTCACGCTCGACGTCCCGGCCGGCAAGACGGTGGCGCTGGTCGGCATGTCGGGCGGCGGCAAGTCGACCTTCGTGAACATGGTCACGCGCTTCTATGCGCCTGACAGCGGCCGCATCCTGCTCGACGGCGTGCCGTACGAAGACATTACCCTGGCCAGCCTGCGCGCGCAACTGGCCATGGTCAGCCAGAACGTGGTGCTGTTCGACGACACGCTGGGCGCCAATATCGCCTACGGCGCCGAAAAAGTGGACCAGGCGCGCCTGGCCGCAGCCATCCGCGCGGCGCACCTGGACGAGGTGGTGGCCGGTCTGCCGGAAGGCGTGAATACGCGCATCGGCGAAAACGGCATGCGTTTGTCGGGCGGGCAGCGCCAGCGCGTGGCGATCGCGCGCGCCATCTACAAGGACGCGCCTATTTTGATCCTCGACGAAGCCACGTCGGCGCTGGACAATGAATCGGAACGGGCCGTGCAGGCCGCGCTCGATACGCTGATGGCGGGCCGCACCACGCTGGTCATCGCGCACCGCCTGTCGACGGTTGAACGGGCCGACAGCATCGTGGTGATGGACCAGGGGCGCATCGTCGAAGCAGGGCGGCACGACGAGCTGCTGGCCAAAAATGGCATCTACGCCAAGCTGTACCAGCTGCAGTTCGCGAAGGTGGAAGCATGACGCAGGCGCGCACCCTGGTCATTTCGCCGAACTGGATAGGCGACGCGGTCATGGCGCAGCCGCTGCTGCAGCTATTGACCCGCCAGCATCCCGAGCGGCCCATCGACGTGCTGGCGCCGCCATCGGTGGCCCCCGTGTGGCGCGCGATGGCCGAAGTCGACACCGTCCTCGAAACCCCGTTCCGCCACGGCGCCCTGCAACTGAAGGAACGCTGGAAGTATGCGCAGGTGCTGCGCAAGCGCGGCTACGCGGCCGCCTACGTGCTGCCCAATACCTTGAAGTACGCCCTGATCCCGCTGCTGGCGGGAATCGCCAGGCGCGTTGGCTACAAGGGCGAGATGCGGCATGGGCTGATCAACGTCATGCACCATGACGACAAGCCCAAGCGCGCCATGGTCCCGTTCTACGCCGCGCTGGCCGAAGACCCGCAAGCGGCATTGCGCGCCAAGGTGCCGCGGCCGGCGATGCGGGTGGACGAAGAACAGATCGCCGCGGTCTGCGCACGGCTCGCGCTGGACCGCGTGCGGCCGCTGATGGTGTTCGCGCCGGGCGCCGAATTCGGCGCCGCCAAGCGCTGGCCCGCGCGCCACTTCGCGGCACTGGCGCAGGCCATCCGCGATGCGGTGCCGGGAGCGCAAATCGCCTTGCTGGGCTCCCCCAAGGACAAGCCAGCCTGCGACGAGATCATCGCCATCACCGGCAGCGAAGCGATCTTCAACCTGGCCGGCGCCACCTCGCTGCCGGATGCCATCGCGCTGATCGCGCGCGCCGCTGCGGTGGTGGCCAACGATTCGGGCCTGCTGCACATCGCGTCCGCGCTGAACCGGCCCGTGATCGCCCTGTACGGCCCCACCGACCCGGACCACGCGCCGCCGTTCTCGGACCTGGCCCGGTCGATTTCGCTGCGCCTGGAATGCGCGCCGTGCCGCCAGCGCGAATGCCCGCTGGGTCACCACGATTGCATGGAAAAGCTGGAAGCGCCCCTCGTATGGCAGGCGCTGCGTCCGATGCTGGAACATGCATGAAATCCCGCCTGTGGATGCTGGTACTGGTCTGCGTAGTGGTTTTTCATGGCTCGGCCACTGCTGAGCAAGTTCAAGAGCGCCAGGCAATAAGAGCGTTCTTGAACGCTGTGCTCTCCAGGGACGAAGCGCGCTTGCTGGCATTTGAAAAAGGTGAAGAATTTTTTTTAACGCGAGACAGACAGCCAGTTTCCAGCTGAGTACTAAGCTTGTCGGCCGGTGATTTGATTGGTACATTCTTGTGCCCGGGTAATATGCCATCCTGTTGCGAACGGTAGCGCGCGCGGGACCCATGCTCGTTCGAGGGGCAAATACCTGTCGCCTTATTTCGCGTCTTTTCTAGTTTGATTCTGCCTTTCCTTGTCTTGAAGTTGCCACTTAATCGTCAGGGTGGAAATCGGTACGGCGGTCGCGCCGGCCTTGCCGGTGTGCCGACGCTTTCTCGATCAGGATCAGGGCATTTTTCAAGCTTTCCGCCACTACGGCCGACGCATTGGCCGGATCAGCAGCTTGCAGTATCCGTGTGGCTGGGGCTGTGGGACGAAGTTGCTCGCGCCGCTGGAACGCGGCGGTTTTCCATTGTTTCGAGCCGGGAAGGCGGATCCAGAGATCGCGCCAGGCGTTGCGAACACCGCCGCCTATCGTATTGGCCAATTGAGCCGGTGACATTACTTGTCCATCATAGACGATGGTATCGCCGACCACGCGCGCGTATGCGTACACACCCCGGTGCGCCATGCGAATGTCGCAGCCCTCGGGCAGGAACAGGTTCTTCCATTGATAGCCGCGCACGCCGGGCTGATGCTCGCCGTCAATCTGGCCTTTGGCGGCAGCGAGCCAGCTTGTGATGGCGGTATTGGCGACTTCCGACGGATCGCGCGCATCGCCGTACTCACGCAAGTAGGCTGCCAGTTCGAGAAAGACCGGCATGGAAATGGTAAGTGCGATTGTATTTGCCATGTTAGCCTCGCTTGTTTTGTGAAGTCCATGCAGATTGGACTTTTCAAGACGATTCGAGTTCAAGTATGGTGAAACGAGGCTCCCAAATAGGCGTCACCTTTTTTGACCCTGGAGAGGGACACCCCAAGCTCGCTGGAAGAACCTACTGGAATATTTCCCTCGCTCATGACGGTGGGCTGGAACGGGAAGCGGTGTGCACGTTGTCGTGGCAAGGCATAATACGGCTTCCTCCTTATCACCCAGGAATCATCCCGTGAAAGTATTGATCTTTGGCGCCACCGGCATGGTCGGGCAAGCGGCGCTGCGCGAATGCCTTGCCGCCGCCGATGTCGAGATGGTGCAAACCGTCGGCCGCACGCCGACCGGGCAGCAGCACCCGAAATTGCGCGAGCTGGTGCATGCCGACATGTGGCACTACGATGCCGTCGATGCCGACCTGGCCGATTTCGATGCCTGCTTCTTTTCGATCGGCGTCACCTCGTCGGGCATGAACGAAAAAACCTATACCCACCTGACCTACGACATGACGCTGGCCGCCGCCGACGTGCTGGCGCGCCTCAATCCGCGCATGGTGTTCGTGTATGTGTCGGGCGCCGGCGCCGACAGCACGGAGAAAAGCCGCATCATGTGGGAACGCGTGCGCGGCAAGACCGAAAACGCGCTGCTCAAATTGCCGTTTCGCGGCGTGTACATTTTCAGGCCCGGCATGATCCAGCCGCTCGACGGCATCAAGTCCAAGACCTCGGCCTACCGCATCTTCTACTCGCTGGCCAAGCCGCTGCTGCCGCTGTTGCGCGCCGCGCTGCCGAACCAGGTACTGACCACGCGCCAGGTCGGCCAGGCCATGCTGGCCGTGGTGCGCAACGGTGCGCAGAAACGCGTGCTCGAAAGCGCGGACATCGCGCGCCTGGGCCGCGACGCCGCCTGAGGCGCACATGGCGCGTCGCTGGCACCACAACGTATACGTGATCGAACTGTCGGGCGACGTGATCTATGAACCCCGGTTCAGGAAATCGAATCCGGACTATGTGACGGGCAAGCCGTGCGTGTATGTGGGGATGACGGGATTGAGCCCCGACCTGCGCTTCGACAAGCACAAAGCCGGGATCCAGGCCAACAAGTTCGCGCAGCAGTATGGCCTGCGCCTGATGCCTGAACTGTATGCCGTGTATAACCCCATGCCCTACCGTGGCGCGCGCGACATGGAAGTCGAGCTGGCGATCGCCCTGCGCGAAGCAGGCTATGGGGTCTGGCAGGCTTAGGGGATCAGCCCTTGAGGTAGAAGATGACGAAGCCGTCTTCGCCGTCGCCGCTGGCGCGTACCGAATCGCGCACCTTGGCAATGTCGTCCTTCGATGCCAGCGTCGACGAGGCCGATACCATGGCAGGGTCGATGGTGATGCCCATCGCTTTCAATGTGCCTGCGGGGTCGGCCGCAAATTGCGCACGAAACGCGTCATCCGTTGAGAGCTTGTCGAGAATCTCGTCCACTTGTTGCGATGTTGGATTGATCATATTCGGTTCCCCATTTGTGTTTTTGCGTGGCACACGGTATGTGTCGTGTAAAGTCTAGCATTCAAAGTTGTGTGCGTCACTCCACGTGTAAAGGAATGGAAGAACATGCTGCTGCGCCGCTGCGCTACTGTATTTGTCGAGCCGCGCGAGACGCTGGCGATGGACTTTGTCAGCCTGCTCTCGGGCGGCGCACCCATGCGCGCCACGCCCGGCTGGGTGGCGCTCGCGCCCCATCTGGGACGGGAAGTCGCGCTCGATGCCGATGCGCTCGCCGCGCTCGGCGCCATCAGCTGCACCCTGTGGATGGAGCGCGGCGCCTGCGAACTGCGGCATGGCGCGGCCGTCATCGACCGTTTGCTTACCGATGGCCTGTTGATTTGCGATGACCGGAAGTATGCGGCTACACAGGAGCGCGACGACACGCTGCGCGCCGGCCACTGGCAGGGCGTGTCGGCGCTGATGCATGTTTTCAGCCGCTGGCGCGGCGTGCGCGCCAACGAAAAGCAGGCCGCCGCCGGCACGCTCGACGACCTGGTCGCCGCGCGCGGCCTGCCGCCGCCGGAAGCCATTTCGCGCGCCGCTGCCGCCGATGCGCTCAGCTTGCCGGCAGCGCCGGCAGGAAAGCTCGACGAGACCCTGTTCGAACGCCGCACCGGGCGCAATTTCGATCCCGCGGCGTCAATCTCGCAGGCAGGCCTGGCACGGCTGCTGCAGCGCACGTTCGGCGCGCAGCAGGAACGCGAAATCGCCGCCGGCCTGGTGGCGCTCAAGAAGACCAGTCCTTCAGCGGGCGGCCTGCATCCTATCGAAGCGTATGTGCTGGTGCAGCGCGTCGACGGCGTGGCGCCGGGCTTGTATCACTATCACACGCGAGACCATGTGCTGGAACCGGTATGCGCGCTCGATGCGGCGCAGGCGCGCGCGTTCGGTCTCGAGGCGGTGGCCAACCAGCACTGGTTTGCCGACGCGCCCGTGATGGTGGTGCTGGCGGCCCGCGTGGCGCGCAATTTCTGGAAGTACCGCAATCACCCCAAGGCCTACCGCGCCATCACGCTTGACGCCGGCCACCTGTCGCAGACCTTCTACCTGCTGGCGGCCGAAGCGGGACTGCCTGCGTTTATCACGGCCGCCATCAACGAGGCCGATATCGAACAGGCGCTGGGGCTCGATCCACTGCAGGACGCTGTGATCGCGGTATGCGGATGCGGGCCGGCCTTGCCCGGCACCGTGGTGGAAGAATTGCGCTACGAACGCTGACTCGTTTCGCCGGCCAGCGCGTCGGCCAGCGCGTCGAGTTCGGCCAGGGCCGCGATGAAATCGAAGCGGTCCAGCGCCATCTGGATCTGCGCCAGCGTGGCGAAGGCAGGGTGGCCCTTGAGGCTGTTCTGCAGTTCGACCAGCGGCAGCTCCGCGTCCGGGCTGTGCATGCGCAGCTGTACGCGCAAGTCGTCGATCAGCGTATCGACACCGGCCAGCGCGCACGGATCGAACGGCGCTTGCGGGGCCTTGGCCGCCAGGAGCGGCTGCACCTCGCGCCCCGTTCCCAGCACGATCGCGAACGCGCTGTCGAACCTGGCAAGATGGTCTTCAAGTTCCCCGGGCTCGCCCGTCGCCAGGCAGTCGGACAGCGCGGAGATCGCGGCATGGAGCTCCATCGCCGACACATTGCCCGACGCGCCGCTCAGCGTGTGGATCAGCGCCTGCGCGCCTTCCATGTCGCCGTTCGCGAGCATGGCGCGCAGGTGTTGCGGCGCGCGTCCGTGTTCGGTATCGAAGCTGCCCAGCAGGCGCACCAGCAAGGCCGTGTTGCCGCCCAGGCGCTTCAGGGCGGCCCTGGCATCGATGCCGGGCAGCGTGGCAGGCAGCACCACGGCCGGCGGTGACGCGGGAACTTCGGCCGCCGCTGCGCCGCCCGCGCGCGTTGGGTTGCGGGCCACGGCCGTCAGCAGCGCGGCGAACAGGCGCTCCGGTTCGATCGGCTTGGTCACGTAGTCGTTCATGCCGGCGGCCAGGCATTTGTCGCGGTAGCCGGCGATCGCGTGGGCGGTCATGGCGATGATGGGCAGGTCGCGGTGGCGCCGCTTCTGGCGAATCCGCGCGGTCGCTTCATAGCCGTCCATTTTCGGCATCTGGATATCCATCAGGACGGCGTCGTAGTTGGCCTGGTCGGCCATGCGCACCGCTTCGATGCCGTTGCCGGCGATGTCGGCCCGTACGCCGGCAGTCTGCAGGATTTCGGTGGCCACCTGCTGGTTGATCAGGTTGTCGTCGACCAGCAGCACGCGCACGCCGCGCAGGCGGCCTGCCGTGCGCGCAGCTGCCGCGTTCAGGTCCATTTCCGGACCGTGCTGCATGCCGCCTTCTTGCGCGGCGCCTTGCGGCTTGCAGGCGAAGGTCACTTCAAAGCTGAAGCAGCTGCCTTCGCCCGGCACGCTCCGCACGTCGATCCGCCCGCCCATCTGGGCAATGAGCAGTTGCGAAATGGTCAGCCCCAGCCCGGTGCCGCCGAATTCGCGCGTGGTGCTGGCGTCGGCCTGCGAAAACGGGCGGAACAGGCGCGCCAGTTGCGCATCGCTGATGCCCACGCCGGTATCGCTGACCGAAAAGCGCAGGCAGGTGTGTTCCGGCGCGTGCAGGGGGCCGGCCAGTTCCACCAGCAGGTGCACGTGGCCGCGCGCGGTGAACTTGATGGCATTGCCCACCAGGTTGGCCAGCACCTGGCCCAGGCGCAGCGGATCGCCCGACAGCGTCCCGGGCACGTCCGCACCGGTTTCGATCATCAGTTCGATCTTCTTGTGCGCGGCCGGGACCGCGAACAGGTCGGCGATCTGGCCCAGCACGTCGGCCAGGTTGAAGGTCACCGTCTCCAGTTCCAGCTTGCCCGCTTCGACCTTGGAAAAATCGAGCAGGTCGTTGATGATGCCCAGCAGGCCGTGGCCGGCGGTGGATATCTTGCGGAAGTAGTCGCGCGGGCGGGGCGGACCTTCGAGCGCCAGTCCCAGCCCGGCGAAGCCGAGGATCGCGTTCATCGGGGTGCGGATCTCGTGGCTGATGTTGGCCAAAAATTCGCTCTTGGCCACGGTGGCCGCTTCGGCGCTGGCGCGGGCCTGTTCCAGCAGGCGCAGCGCGCGCGCCTTCTGGAAGGCCGTCACGAAGTGTTCCTGCAGGCTCTTGAGCAGTTCCAGGTCGTTGTCGTCGAAACTGGAGGAACCCTGCGTGTTCTCGAAGATGAAATAGCCTTCCACATGGTCTTCGATGCGCACCCGCACCGCCAGCATGGCTGGCGTCATGCTGCCGTCCGCCTGGCGCTGCCCGGTGGTCAGGAAAACGTCCGACGACAGGGCTTGCGCCTTGTCGGTATAGGTTTCGGCGGCCTGGCGCGCATCCATCGCCACGCGCATGCGGCCGGCGTCGGCGTGGCCGGCGGCCAGGTGCGCCAGGAACAGGCCGCTGCCCGCTTCGCGCACCAGCGCGCTGGCCGTATCGACGCCGGCGATCACCGCGCACTCCTTCAGGATGGCGTCGAGCAGGGCGTCGAAGGCCAGGTGGGCGTTGATCGACTTGACGATGGCATTGAGCTTTTCCAGGTGTGCGGTGCGCGAACGCACGCGCGCTTCGAGCATCGCTTTTTCACGTTCCAGGTTGCGCACGCGCCAGCGGAACAGGCCCAGGCCCAGCAAACCCCAGGCCAGCACATAGCCGGCGTACGCCCACCAGGTGCGGTGCCAGGGGGGCAGCACCTGCACCGGCAGCGCCAGCGCTTCGCTCCACACGCCATGCCGGTTCGAGCCGCGCAGCTGCAGCGTGTAGGTCCCGGGCGGCAGGCTGGTATAGGCCGCGATGCGGCGCGTGGCGTCGGTCTCTATCCATTGCTGGTCGAAGCCGTCAAGGCGGTAGGCATAGCGGTTGCTGCGCGGCGCCGAATAATCGAGCGCGGAAAATTCGACTTCGAAGCCGCTGACGTCGGGCTTGAGCACCAGCGTGGCCGGCGCGCCGCCGCTACCGAAATAGCGCCCGGCCGGCACCGCCGTGGTCCCCAGGCGCACGCTGCTGATCACCAGCGGCGGGCGCAGCGTCCATTCGCCCAGCAGTTCCGGATGCAGGATGGTCAGGCCGCCGGTGCCGCCGAACAGCATGTCGCCTTCGGCCGTGGTGGCGATCGACCCGAGGTAGTAGCCGCTGATGGCCAGGCCCTCGGAGCGGTCCAGTTTGCGGAACTTGAAGGTGGCGGGATCGACGCTGAACAAGCCGTCGTTGCCCGCGGCCCAGATCAGGCCCGCGCGGTCGGTGGTCAGGGAGATGACGTTTTCGTTGGGCACGCCATCGGCCAGGCCGAAGCGCCGGAAGCGCGGCTTGCCGTCGGGCGCGCGCCCTTCCATGACACTGACGCCGCTGCCGATGCTGCCCACCCACAGGCGGCCCTGGCGGTCGAAGGCCAGGCCCGCCGTCAGCCCGCCCGGCAGCGCGGCCGGATTGGCCGGATCGGGCAGGATGTGTTCGACGGTGCCGGCATCCGGATCGATGCGGTTCAGGCCCATCATGGTCGCTGCCCAGATCTGGCGCCCGGTCCCATGGATCATGTAGAACACGCGGTTGTCGATCAGGCCGCCGGATTTGGCGGGGCCCTGCATCCAGGGACGGATGTCGCCCGTGGCCGGGTCGTAGTCGAGCAAGCCTTCGCCGGTGGCGATCCACAGCCGCTGCCCGTTGGCCAGGATCGCGCCGATGCGGGGGAAGGGATTGGGCCGCGCCAGCGGCACGCGCCGTACCGTGCCGCCGTCCAGCGTGCTGCGGTACAGGCCGAACTGGGTACCGATCCAGACGCTGCCGTCGCCCTGTTCCAGCATCGACAGCACCGGGCGGCTCGGCAGGCTGGTATCGGGCTTGGTCGGGTCGGGCGTGAGCGCCACGGAGCGCCGGCCATCCTGCTCCACGATGCGCACGCCGCGGTCGGCCACGCCCAACCATACGCGGCCGTCGCTGGCGGTCATCAGCGCGGTGACGTCGGCGTCGGTTTCGCCGGGTCCGCCGAAGACATTGCGCACGGCGACGGTGTTCGGATCGTAGCGGTTCAAGCCCCGTTCGGTGCCCACCCATACCAGGCCGCTGCGGTCGCGCAGCAGGGCGGCCGTGCGGTCATGGGCCAGGCTCGTGGCGATGGCCGCGCTATGGCGCAGCCGGCGCATGTGGCCGCCGGCGCGGTCGTATTCGATCACGCCGCCGCCGTAGCTGGCGATCCACAGCCGCCCCGGACTGGCTTCGATGATCGACAGCAGCATGTGCGAGCGCATGTCGCGCACGGCCGGGTCGTTGAGCAGGCGGCCGCCCTGGCTGTCGGCGGGCACGCTGCCGATGCCGCTTTTCAGGGTACCGAACAGAATCGTGCCGTCGCTGTCTTCGTACAGCGACAGCACGCTGTCGGCCATGGGCGCATCGGCGTCGCCGGCGATGGCGATGCGGCGGAAGGCGCCGCCCGGTTCGCGCAGCGCCAGGCCCGAGGCCATGCCGATCCACAGGCGGCCGCGCTTGTCCACGAGCAGGGCGCGGACCTGGTTGTCGGGCAGGCTGCCCGCGCTCGCATCGCTGCGGTAGCGGGTGATCAGGTTGCCGGCATCGGCAATGTAGTCGAGGCCGGCCCCCGTGCCCACCCAGGTGCCCTTCGCGTCGCTGGCCAGGGCGGCCACCGCGCCGCTGCCGATGCCGTCCTTGCCGGGACCGAAGCGGACGAACTTGTCCTCGCTGCGGTCGTAGCGGGCCACGCCGCCGCCCGAACTGCCGATCCACATCCGGCCCCGGGTGTCGGCATGCAGGGTTTGTACGAAACCGGCCGGCGCGGTATCGGCCCTGGCCGGGTCATGCGGGAACAGGCGGAAACGGTAGCCGTCGAAACGCGCCAGGCCGGCCTGGGCGCCAACCCAGATGAAGCCGTCGCCGTCCTGCGCAACGGAGATCAGCGGGGAGTGCGGCAAGCCGTGGTCCACGCTCATGTGCTCGAACAGGGTCGACGTCAGCGGCGCCCAGCGCGTGCGGCTGCGTTCGACGTCGAGCGGCCGTTGGGCCGCCACCGCCATGCCGGCGGCCAGCAGGACGCAGGCCAGCGCGGCGCGAATCAGCAAGGGCGGGGAAAACCGGCGCATCACGCTTGCCTCACGACGCGGTTGCGTCCTTCCTGCTTGGCGCGGTACAAGGCCTGGTCGGCAGCTTCGAGCAGGGCGGCCGGCAGCGTGCCGGTGCCAGGATAATGGCAGGCCGCGCCCAGGCTCAGTGTCAGGGTCTTCACCGCCGGACTGGGATGGGGGATGTGCAGGGTGGCGATGGCCGCGTGCATGCGCTCGGCCACCATGGCCGCTTCGGCGATGTCGGCGCCGGGCAGGATGCAGGCGAATTCCTCGCCGCCGTAGCGCGCCACCAGGTCGCGGCTGCGCAGGCCGGCCATGGCCAGCGCATTGGCCACGCGCCGCAGGCAGGCGTCGCCGGCCGGGTGGCCTCCGTGGTCGTTATAGGCCTTGAAATGGTCGATGTCGATCATCACCAGCGACAGCGGTTCGTTCGCCTGCGCCGCCTGGGTCCAGGCCTGGGCCAGCGTCTGGTCGAAGCAGCGGCGGTTCGGAATGCCGGTCATGGCGTCGAGCATGGATTGGCGTTCGAGTTCATCGCGATAATGCTTCAGGTCGAGGTGGGTGCGGATGCGGCGCTGCACCAGCGGCAAGCTGAATGGCTTGACGATGTAATCGATGGCGCCCAGCTCGAAGCCCACCATTTCATCTTCGACTTCGTTCTTGCCGGTGATGAAAATGACGGGGATCGGTTCGGTGCGCGGATCGCCCTTGAGCTGGCGGCAGATCTCGTGGCCATCCATGTCGGGCATGACCACGTCGAGCAGGATCAGGTCCGGCTTTTCGCTCTGGGCGATGCGCAGGGCGGCCGGGCCGCTGGTGGCGGCCAGGGTCTTGTAGTCGTCGCGCAGGAACTGCACCAGCAGGTGGATGTTGGCCGGCGAATCGTCGACCAGCAGTATCTTCGGCAGCGGCGCCGCGCCGGCCGCCACGGGCGGCGCGGGCGTGGCGGCGGGGCCGGCTTCATGGTCGAGCCGCACGCGCAAATGGTCCAGGTGCGACATGGTCGCTTGCAGCGCCTCGCCCAGCTTGCGTTCGGCTTCGCGGCTGCCGATCAGGGACAGGTGCAAGCCCAGGCGGCCGTGCAGTTCGGCCGCGGTCGCCGGCCACGCCAGCACGTCGGCGGCGCCGCCTTCCCAGCATGCGGTACTGTCGCCGGCGCCGGCCACCACGATCGGCACCGCGCTGTCGCAGCGCAGTGCGCGCAGTTGCGCCAGGCTGGCCGGGGCATTGCCGTTCGCGTGCAGCACGATCAGGTCGGGGGCGGCAGAGGACACGTCATGAAAGGACTCCGGCTTGAGTTCAAGCGTGTATGTACGGCAGCCGTGTGCGCAGAGCGCTTGCCCTATCCAGTCGGGCGCTTCCTGTGCGGCATTGACGATAAGTACAAAAGGGGACAACCGTGTTTCTCCCACCGGAAATGAAGGCACGGGCATGGGGTGCGAAGACGCCCGGCGGATGCCTCCCCGACATTACGGTGAAGGGGAAATTGTGTCAATTAAATTTTGCCGAAATACAAGCATCGGGGCAGCTATCGCACGCTCTGCAGCAAGAACGTTGCGTCGCGGCAGCTGTTGTGCGAACGCCGGACCTGGGTGGCGCCGCAAGCGCGCGAACGGCCGGCCTTGTCGAAACAGGCGTGCAGCTCGCGCAGGAAGCGTCCGCCGCCGGCGCAAAAGGGCAGCACGCTGTCTTCGGCCAGGCCCGGATTGGCCGTGCGGAAGGCGTGCACGAAGTCGCGCCGGCTGGTGCGCAGGCTTTGCGCGGGCTGCTGGTATGCAGGCGGGATGATCAGCGTGCTTTTCAGCCTGGCCGAGAGCGCGAAATAGGCGTCCGGCGCCAGCCCCGAACAGCTGCCGTGCTTGCGCCACTCGTGTGGGGCCAGCCTGGGCGACGGGAAGAGCGCGGCGTACTGCTTGCGGACCTGGTCCGGCAAGGCTTCGTTCGAACAGTGCTGCGGATAGCCGGTTTCGTGCTGGGGCCACAGCCCGTGCAGCACGAAGCCGAGGCGCCGCCCGCTGGCGCACTGGTCTGGATCGTCATTGGTGGCGCAGAAGGACGGCGACCAGCTCATGGCGACGGCGTAATAGTCGAACTGGCCGGGTGCGTCCTTCGGGGGGCTGGCCTGGCTGCCGGCCGGGGCCAGCATCAACAGAAATATAAACAGGGTGCGAAACGGCATGCGGCGGCTTTCTCAGAGGGGAAATTGTGGAGGGCACAGCTGGCGCACGGAATAGCCGTCGCGCCCCTTGCGTTTGGCATCGTACAGCGCCGCGTCGGACGCTTTCAAAAAATCGTCCATGGTCAGGTCGCAGCCGCCGATGGCAATGCCGACGCTGGTGGTGACCTTGACACGGACATCGGCGAACACGAAGGGCGGGCGGATCTGCTCCATGATTTTTTCGGCCAGGGTGGTGGTGTCGGCATCGCCCTTGGTGCTCTCGAAGATGATCACGAATTCGTCGCCGGCCAGGCGCGCCACGGTATCGGTCGCGCGCACCGCCATTTTCAGGCGCGATGCGAATTCGACCAGGACCTGGTCGCCCATGCCGTGGCCGAGCGTATCGTTGATGGCCTTGAAGTGGTCGATGTCGAGATAGGCCAGCGCCAGCCTGCGGCGCGAGCGCTGCGCGCGCCGGATCGAGAGCGCGAAGATTTCCTCGAACATGCGGCGGTTGTGGATGCCGGTCAGCGAGTCGGTGCGGGCCAGCGCTTCGAGATTCATCTCGGCGTTCCTGCGCTGGCGCGAGAGGTCGAAAAAGGCGCGGCTCAGTTCGCCGAATTCGTCGCGCCGGTCGACATCGAACACTTCGATCGGCGCGCTGCCGTCCGAGATGCGCGCGACGTGCTTGCGCAGCGCGGCCAGTGGGCGCAGCAGGCGCAGGATGGCCAGCCAGCCGGCCACGCCGGCCAGCAGCGCCACCGCCGCCGACGCGAGCAGGGCCTTGGTGCGCATCCGGATCATGGGCCGGAAGGCTTCGTCGAGCGGATACACGCCGCCGATGATCCAGTCGGTCCTGGCCAGGCGCTTGTAGGTGATCAGGGCCGGCACCCCGCGCTTGGTGGGGCCTTCGGTCCAGCCTTCGAAGCCGTTCATGGCCGCCACGACGGTGCTCTGGACGCCGCCCGGGCCGTCGCTGGCCTTGCGCAGGATGTGTTCCCGGTCCGGGTGGTGGATGATGGTGCCGTCGCGGGTGAGCATGAACAGGTAGCCGCTCGAGCCGGACTTGAGCGACGCCAGCTGGCCGAAAAAGCGCGGTCGCTGCAGGTCGATCGCGCCTGCCAGCATGAAGCGCAGCTTGCCCGCTTCGTCGAACACGGGTTCGGTCACCAGCACCACCGGCCGCTGCGACAGGCTGCTCTTGAAAGGGCGCGAAATGATGCCTTCGCGCGCGGCCACCGTGTCGATGAAATAATCGCGCTGCGAAAAATTGAGATCCTTCGACACATTGCGGGCGTTCAGGCTGGCGAGGACCATGCCATCGCGGTCGTAGACCACCACATTGGAAAATTCATCGCGCAAGGTGCCGTGGGTTTCCAGGAAAGCCTGCAGCGAGGCCGGCTCCTCGGCCAGCTCTTCGCGCAGCGTCATCAACAGGGTTTTCTTGGCGCCCAGGTCGGCGTCGATGTAGGCGGCGGCCGACGAGAGCAGGGCAAATTGCTGGGCCCCGACGATGGCGCGCATCTGGCGTTCGGCCAGGAACAGCGACGAAAAGGCGACCAGCCCGGTGGCGAGCAATACCAGAGCGACCACCAGGACCGAGAGGCGGAACTTCAGGCTGACGGTATTGACCGCTAGTCGCATGGACCGCTCGCTCGATGGTTACGTGTGACGTGACCCTGATGATAAGCGGTTTCAAGCGAAAGCGGCACTGTTTACCGATAAATGCCCCGCTCAGGCGGGCGAGCGTGCCATCCACGCCCGGTACTGGCGCGCCTGGCGCATGGAGCGCCATTGCCCGGCCACGAAGGCCCACAGCGGCGAGACGCCCGGCGCCGTCCGCGCGCCGTCGCCGAGGCGCCTGAGCTGATGGGTGACGAGCGCCATGGTCGCCAGCCCCGCCATGGTCTTGTTCTTCCAGCGCACCGGGGGCAGGCCTGCCACCGCGCTCTTGTCGGAACGCCAGGCCAGGGGCAAGTCGGGCTTGACGGCCAGCGCGGTGGCGATGCCGGCCATGGCCACGCCGCCCGCCAGCACCTGCTTGACGATCTCCAGGCGGCCGATGCCGCCGGTGACCATGACCGGCATGCTGGCCACGGCCGCGATGTCGCGCGCGAATTCGAGGAAATAGGCTTCGCGCGCCAGGGTGCTGCCGTCGCGCGTCTGGCCCTGCATGGCCGGCGCCTCGTAGCTGCCGCCGGACAGTTCGACCAGGTCCACCGCGTGGCTGTTCAACATTTGCACCACGGCGCGCGCGTCGCTGGCGTCGAAGCCGCCGCGCTGGAAGTCGGCCGAATTGAGCTTGACGGCCACGCTGAAGGAAGCGCCCACGCTGGCGCGCACGGCCAGGATGATCTCGACCAGCAGGCGCGCCCGGTTTTCCAGGCTGCCGCCCCAGCGGTCCTGGCGCTGGTTCGACAGCGGCGACAGGAACTGGCTGACCAGGTAGCCGTGGGCGGCGTGGATCTGCACGCCCGAAAAGCCGGCCCGCTGCGCCAGCCTGGCCGAGGTGGCGAAGCGGGCAATCACGTCGGCGATGTCGGCCTCGCTCATTTCCCTGGGCATGCCGAACAGGCCGGAATGCTTGCCCAGGTCGAGCGCCACGGCCGAGGGGGCCAGGGTAGTCTGGCCCAGGCCCTTCATCATCTGGCGTCCCGGATGGTTGAGCTGCAACCAGAACTGCGCCCCGTTGGCGCGCCCGATACGGGCCCATTCGCTGAAGGAATCGAGTTGGTCGTCATTTTCCAGCACCACGCTGGCCGGGCCGCTCATGGCGCGCCGGTCGACCATCACATTGCCCGACAGGATCAGGCCGGCGCCGCCCTCGGCCCAGGCGCGGTACAGGCGCTTGATCCGCGACGAGGGCCCGTGCGCGGCGTCGGCCATGTTCTCTTCCATCGACGCCTTGCCGATGCGGTTGGGGATGGTGCTGCCATTGGGAAGCTGCAGTTCTTGGAAGGGATGCATGGGAACTCCTGTTTGTATTGACCCGAGTTTAAGGTTAAACTTAACTTGAAGGTCAAGCGGAGAATGCATGAATATCGGAACATTGGCAAAACAGACAGGACTGGCGCAGTCGCGCATCCGTTTCTACGAGGCGCAGGGCTTGCTGGGGGCGGTGCGGCGCACGCCGAACGGCTACCGCGTGTATGCGCCGGAAGCGGGCCACATCCTGGGAATCATCACCTCGGCGCAGGATGCGGGCTTCACGCTCGACGAGATCCGCAATCTCTTGCCGCAGTCCGAAGGCGCGCTCTGGGACCGCGTGCGCCTGGCCGCCAGCCTGAAGGCCAAGCTGGCCGACATCGCCATCATCCAGGCCAGGCTGGCCGGCACCCGCGGCAACCTCGAAGCGCTGCTTGCGCGCATCGAGCGCGACGACCCGAATGACACCTGCTTCACATCAAAATGACGTCGTACTGCTCCTGGTGGTAGGCCGTTTCGACCTGCAGTGAAATCTGCTTGCCGATAAAGTCGCCCAGCATGGCCAGGTGCTGCGATTCTTCTTCCAGGAACAGGTCGACCACTTCCTGCGAGGCCAGGATGCGGAATTCGCGCGGATTGAACTGCTTCGCCTCGCGCATCAGTTCGCGCAGGATTTCGTAGCAGATGGTGCGGCTGGTCTTGACCTGGCCCTTGCCCGAGCATGCCGGGCAGGGTTCGCACAAGATATGGGCCAGCGATTCGCGCGTGCGCTTGCGCGTCATCTCCACCAGTCCCAGCGCCGAAAAGCCCGACACCGACACCTTGGTGCGGTCGCGCGACAGGGTTTTCTTCAGCTCCTGCAGCACCGCATTGCGATGCTCGCTGTTGTCCATGTCGATGAAGTCCAGGATGATGATGCCGCCCAGGTTACGCAGGCGCAGCTGGCGCGCGATGGCATGCGCCGCTTCCAGGTTGGTCTTGAAAATGGTGTCGGCAAAATTGCGCCCGCCCACGAAGCCGCCGGTGTTGACGTCGATCGTGGTCATGGCCTCGGTCTGGTCGACGATCAGGTAGCCGCCCGACTTGAGGTCGACGCGGCGTCCGAGCGCGCGCAGGATTTCTTCCTCCACGCCGTACAGGTCGAACAGCGGGCGCTCGCCCGTGTAGTGCTGCAGGCGCGCCAGCACGCTGGGGGTGTAGGTCTGGCCGAACTCCACCAGCTTCAGGTGGTTCTCGCGCGAGTCGACCTGGATGGTGGCCGTCTCGTCGTGCACGAAGTCGCGCAGCACGCGCTGGGCCAGGTTCAGGTCCTGGTACAGCAGGCTGGTGGCGGGACGGGTCTTGGCGCCGTGGACGATGGCGCCCCAGGTCTTGCGCAGGTAGTCGACGTCGGCCGCGAGGTCGGTATCGGACGCGTCTTCGGCCATGGTGCGCACGATGTAGCCGCCTTTTTCCTCGGTCGGCAGCAGGCTTTGCAGGCGCGAGCGCAGCAGTTCGCGGTCCGATTCCTTTTCGATTTTTTGCGAGATGCCGATATGGCAGTCCTGCGGCAGGTAGACCAGCATGCGCCCGGCGATCGAGATCTGGGTCGACAGGCGCGCGCCCTTGGTGCCGATAGGGTCCTTGATCACCTGGACGGTGAGCACCTGGCCGTCGAACAGCACTTTTTCGATCGGGGTCGGGGCCACGTTGGGGCTGTCGTGGTTGCGCGCTTCCCAGATGTCGGCCACGTGCAGGAAGGCCGCGCGTTCCAGGCCGATGTCGATGAAGGCCGACTGCATCCCGGGCAGCACCCGCACCACCTTGCCGGAGTAGACGTTGCCCGCCAGGCCGCGCGTGAGCGTACGTTCGATGTGCAGTTCCTGCACGGCGCCTTGCAGGATCAGCGCAACGCGCGTTTCCTGAGGGGTGATGTTGATCAGGATGTCTTCGTTCATGTGTCGATGCCGCGTGATGTCTGAGGCATGATCATACAACGGCGGGGCGTTGACAGGGGAGCAATACGCGTGCGGGTCTATGCGAGCGGAACGCCGGCCTTGCGCAGCAGGCAGGCCGTTTCGTACAAGGGCAGTCCCATGATGCCCGAATGGCTGCCGTCGATATGTTCGACGAACAGCGCCGCCAGGCCCTGGATGCCATAGCCGCCCGCCTTGTCGTACGGTTCCTGGGTAGCGCAATAGGCTTTGATCGAGGCCTCGGACAGGGGGGCGAAGCGCACCTGCGACACCTGGGTGATGGTTTCGGCCATGCTGGTATGGTGCACGGCGATGGACGTCAGGACCTGGTGGGTGCGGCCGGACAGGCGGGTCAGCATGGCGATGGCTTCGTCCTTGCTGGCCGGCTTGCCGAGGATGTCGCCGTCGAGGGTGACGGTGGTATCGGCCGCCAGTACGGGCCGCGGCGGCAGGCGCCGGCTTTGCACGATGTTCCAGGCGAAGGCGGCTTTTTCCGTGGCCACCCGCGCCACATAGGCCAGCGGGTCTTCGCCGGGCAGGACGATTTCGGTGACGTCGGGACCGCGCGGGGTGTCGTTGCGCAGCATGAGCAGTTCGAATTCGACGCCGATCTGGCGCAGCAATTCACGCCGGCGCGGGCTCTTGGAAGCGAGAAAGATCTTCTTGTCGATCGGTTTCATGGTGGTTCAGACCCGGTGGTAAGGGTGGTTCTGCGTGATCGACCACGCACGGTACAACTGCTCGGCAAGCATAACACGCACCATGCCGTGTGGGAGCGTCATCGAGGAAATACGGATCAAGCCCTCGGCCCTGGCCTTGAGCGCCGGGTCCAGGCCGTCGGCCCCGCCGATCAGGAAGGCGGTATCCCGGCCATCCTGTTGCCATGTCATCAACTGCTGCGACAGGCCGACGCTGGTCAGATCCTTACCGCGCTCGTCGAGGGCAATGATGCGGACATGCTTGGGGAGGGATGCTTCGATGCGCTCGCGTTCGAGCGCCATGGCGGTGGCGGCGGTCTTGCTGCCGGACCGCTCGACCGGCTTGATTTCCTTGAGCACGATGCGCAGCTCGGGGGGCATGCGCTTCGTGTATTCGGAAAAGCCGGCCTCGATCCAGGCCGGCATTTTATGGCCGACTGCAGCGATGATGAGCTGCACAGGCGCTTACTCGTCTGCCGCTTTTTTGACAGTACGCTTGATGACCTTCTTGACCGGCACCGCGTCCGCTGGCGCCTTGGCGACCTTGGCCACGCGTTTAGGCGGCAATGCCTTGAGCGCCTTGACCGCGGCTTCCTCGGTCTTGGTGGCCTTGACCTTGACGACCTTGCCGACCGGCGTAGCTGCCTTCTTGGCGGCGGCGCGTTTCGGCTTGGCTTCGGCAGTGGTGGCGGCGGCTTTCTTGGCGGGGGCCTTTGCGGTGGTCACGGCCTTGCGCTCGCGCACAGGCTTGACTTCAGGCGCTTCCTGGGTCGACGCGAGGTGCTTGGACTTCGGCTTGGCGGCCACGGCGTCGGCATTTTCCGGGGTGTTCTTGCGCTTGGCGGCGCCCAGCTTGACCGGCTTGTCGCCCCAGATTTCTTCGAGGCGGTAGTACTGGCGGATGGCCGGCTGCATGATGTGGACGATCATGTCGCCCAGGTCGACCAGTACCCATTCGCCGGTGTCTTCGCCTTCGACGCCGATCACGTCGCCGCCGGCTTCCTTGACCTTGTCGCGGACCGAAGCGGCCAGCGATTTGGTCTGGCGGTTCGAGGTGCCGGACACGACCGCGATGCGGTCGAACAGGCTGGTCAGGTGCACGGTGTCGAACACCTGGATGTCCTGGCCTTTGATGTCTTCGAGCGCGTCGACGACGAGGGTTTGAAGTTTTTTAATATCCATTAGATTTTGTATAAATTATGTTGTTGAATATAGTCTAGCACTACCGGTGAGATAAGCGAGTTTGCCGGTTCTCCCCGTTGTAATGCCGCACGAACCTGGGTGGCGGAGATATCCACATCCAAAGCCTGCGCCAGGTAAGCATGGCCAGACGGTTGATTACGCAGCTGCGCCAGGGTGCCCAGGCGCTGCTGAAATACGGTTGCCACGATTGCCGGAAGCGCCGCATCGGCCAATGCATAACCCGGGCGCGCAGCCACGCCGATATGGGCCAGGTCGAACAGGGATTGCCAGTCGCGCCAGGTGTCGAGCTGCTGCAGCTGGTCCGCGCCCATCAGGAACACGATCGACGCTTCCGGTCCCAGCTCGGCGCGCACGCAGCGCAGCGTATCGATGGTGTAGCTCGGCGCGGCGCGCTCGATTTCCTGCAGGTCCAGCGTCACCGGCAAACGGACATGTTTGAACGCCAGCTCCAGCATGGCCACGCGCTCGTCGGCGCGCGCGCGCAAGCCGCTTTTCTGCCACGGGCTGCCGGCCGGGATGATGCGCAGTTCATCGGGTTCGAACAGGTTTGCAAACATGGTGGCCAATGCCACATGGCCTTCATGGACCGGGTCGAAACTGCCTCCCAGCAGGAGGGCGCAAAATGTCACGTCGCCAGCCAGTCGCGGTGGACCAGGAAGTCCGTGTACAGCGCCGCTTCAGGCGTTCCCGGTTCCGGCTTCCAGTCGTAGCGCCATTTGACGATGGGCGGCATCGACATCAGGATCGCCTCGGTGCGTCCGCCGGACTGCAGGCCGAACAGGGTGCCGCGGTCGAACACCAGGTTGAATTCGACGTAGCGTCCGCGCCGGTAAGCCTGGAAATCGCGTTCGCGTTCGCCGTAGGGCTGGTCCTTGCGCGCGCGCAGGATCGGCAGGTAGGCGCCGAGGAAGCTCTCGCCCACGCTTTGCGTCATGGCGTAGCTGGCGTCAAAGCCCGGGGCATTGAAGTCGTCGAAGAAAATGCCGCCCACGCCGCGCGGCTCCTTGCGGTGCTTCAGGTAGAAATAATCGTCGCACCAGCTCTTGAAGCGGTCGTGCAGATCGTCGCCGAAGGGCGCCAGCGCGTCGCGGCAGCGCTGGTGAAAATGGCGCGTGTCGTCCGCGTTGCCGTAGTACGGGGTCAGGTCCATGCCGCCGCCGAACCACCACACCGGATCCAGGCCTTCGGCCGTGGTCGTGAAAAAGCGCACGTTCATGTGCACCGTCGGCGCGTACGGATTGCGCGGATGGATCACCAGCGACACGCCCATCGCTTCCCACGCACGGCCCGCCAGTTCGGGGCGTCCCGCCGCTGCCGAAGGCGGCAGGCTGGCGCCCGTCACGTGCGAGAAATTGCAGCCGCCGCGTTCGATGACATTGCCTTCCTCGACCAGGCGCGTGATGCCGCCGCCGCCTTCGGGCCGCTTCCACGCATCGCGCAGGAATGGCGTGCCGTCGACTTCTTCGAGCGCGGCAACGATGCGCGACTGAAGATCGAGGAGCCAGGCCTTGACGGCCACAGGGGAGGGGGATGACATTCGGGTGGGATCGGGGAATAAAAAAGTGAGGACAGATTGTACACTGTCCTGCACTTTTATGATATGGCGGGTGCCGTCGCCTAGTGCTTCAGCCCGCGCCAGCCGATATCGCGGCGGAACTGGGCGCCGTTGAAGTGGATCTTGTCGACCGCGTCATAGGCCTGTTTTTGCGCCATCTTGATGCTGTCGCCCAGCCCGACGACGCATAGCACGCGCCCGCCGCTGGTCGTCAGCTTGCCGCCGGCCAGCACGGTGCCGGCATGGAAGGTCGTGCATTCGGCGGTGTCGGCCGGAATGCCGTCGATGACGTCCCCCTTGCGCGGGCTGTCGGGATAACCGGCCGCGGCCAGGACCACGCCCACGGCGGTACGGCGGTCCCATTCCAGTTCCACCGTATCGAGCGTGCCACCCACGGCGTGCTCCATGACGGTGACCAGGTCGCTTTTCAGGCGCGCCATGATCGGCTGGGTTTCCGGGTCGCCCATGCGGCAGTTGAATTCCAGCGTGCGCGGGTTGCCCTTGTCGTCGATCATCAGGCCGGCGTACAGGAAGCCGGTGAACACGATGCCATCCTTGGCCATGCCGGCGATGGTCGGGTTGATGATCTCGCGCATCACGCGCGCATGCATGGCCGGGGTGACGATGGGGGCCGGCGAATAGGCGCCCATGCCGCCCGTGTTCGGGCCTTCGTCCTGGTCGCGCAAGCGCTTGTGGTCCTGGCTGGTGGCCAGCGGCAGGATGTTCTTGCCGTCGCACATGACGATGAAGCTCGCTTCTTCGCCGGCCAGGAATTCTTCGATGACGATACGCGCGCCGGCGTCGCCGTAGCGATTGTCCGACAGCATGTGGTCGACCGCCTGGTGCGCTTCTTCCAGCGACATGGCCACGACCACGCCCTTGCCGGCCGCCAGGCCGTCGGCCTTGATGACGATGGGAGCGCCTTCCTGGTCGATATAGGCGTGCGCCAGTTCGGCGTCGGTGAAGCTGTGGTACTTGGCCGTCGGAATGCCGTGGCGCTGCATGAAGGCCTTGGCGAAGTCCTTGCTGCTTTCCAGTTGGGCCGCTTCGCTGGTCGGCCCGAAGATCTTCAGGTTGCGTCCGCGGAACAGGTTGACGATGCCGGCCGCGAGCGGCGTTTCAGGGCCCACCACGGTCAGGCCGATGCCTTCCTTCTGGACGAAGTCGGCCAGTTCGGCCGGGTCCGTCAGGTCGACATTGACCAGGCGGATGTCGCGCGCGGTGCCGCCATTGCCCGGGGCAACGTAGACCATTTGGATGCGTTCGGATTGGGCCAGTTTCCAGGCCAGTGCGTGTTCACGGCCACCAGAGCCGACTACCAGGATTTTCATGGGTTGTTTACTCTTCGATCAGGGCGTTGGTATAGACTTCCTGTACGTCGTCGAGGTTCTCGAGCGCGTCGAGAATTTTTTGCATCTTGAGGCCGTCTTCGCCCGAGAATACAGTCTCGGTTGCCGGCTTCATGATTATTTCCGCTACTTCCGCCTTGAAGCCAGCCTTTTCCAGCGCTTCCTTGACGTTGGCGAAGGCGAACGGGTCGCACAGGACCTCGAAACCGCCTTCTTCATCCTGCACCACGTCGTCGGCGCCCGCTTCGAGCGCCGCTTCCATCAGCTTGTCTTCATTGACGCCCGGCGCGAACAGGAACTGGCCGCAATGCTGGAACATGAAGGCCACCGAGCCTTCGGTGCCCATGTTGCCGCCGTGCTTGTTGAAGGCATGGCGCACCTCGGCCACCGTGCGCACGCGGTTGTCGGTCATGCAGTCGACGATGATGGCGGCGCCGCCGATGCCATAGCCTTCGTAGCGCACTTCTTCATAGTTGACGCCTTCCAGGCCGCCCGAACCGCGGGCGATGGCGCGGGTAACGTTTTCCTTCGGCATATTGGCGTCCGCCGCCTTGTCCACCGCCAGGCGCAGGCGCGGATTGGCCGCGATATCGCCGCCGCCCATGCGGGCCGCCACGGTGATCTCCTTGATCAGGCGGGTCCAGATTTTGCCGCGCTTGGCGTCAGTGGCGGCCTTTTTGTGCTTGATGTTGGCCCATTTGCTGTGTCCAGCCATGTCGGGATTTCCTTAGACGGTATGCAAGAGTGGCCAACATTTTAACATAGCGGCCATGTCAAAATCGGGCGGGCCCGGGCCCGCTTGCGCGTTTCGTTCTACAATTGCTGCATGAGCAAAAGCGCCATCGCCGCATCATCATCCACCCCCGCCATGCAACGCCGCGCCCTGGTCGCCGGCCTGGCCATCGCGATCGGCGGCGCCGTGCTGTTTTCCACCAAGGCCATCGTGGCCAAGCTGCTGTACCGCTACCAGATCGACGCCATCACCGTAATTGCCTTCCGGATGCTGTTTTCGCTGCCTGTTTTTGCGGCAATCGCGCTATGGCAGATGAAAACCCGTCCCGCCCTGTCGGTGCCGGACCGCTGGCGCCTGCTGGGCCTGGGGCTGGTGGGCTACTACCTGTCGAGCACCCTCGATTTTTTGGGTCTGCAATACATCTCGGTGGGTCTGGAACGGCTGATCCTGTTCCTGACGCCGACCTTCGTGCTGCTGTTTACCTCCATTTTCCTGAAACGCCACATCACGCGCCTGGAATGGGCGGCCCTGGCCACGTCCTACTGCGGCATCGTGCTGGTGTTCGCGCACGACTTGCACAGCGGACAGGGTTCCGTGGTGCTGGGTTCGCTGCTGGTGCTCGGTTCGGCCATTGCCTACGCGGTCTACCTGCTGTTTTCGGGCGAGCTGGTGCAAAGAATCGGCTTCATGCGCCTGGTGTCGTATGCCATGTGCGTGGCCAGCGCGGCCTGCATCGTCCAGTTCCTGGTGCTGCGCCCGGCGGCCTTGCTGGTCCAGCCGGCGCCGGTGTACTGGCTGTCGCTGGTGAACGGCATCTTCTGTACCATCATGCCGGTATTCATGACCATGATCGCCGTGCAGCGCATCGGCGCGGCCACCGCATCGCAGGCCGGCATGGTGGGGCCGGTGTCGACCCTGTTCCTGGGGGCGATGGTGCTGGGCGAAGCGATTACCGCCATCCAGCTGGCCGGCACGGCCCTGGTCATGGCCGGAATTTACATGTTATCGAGAAAAACCATATGACAAGGAAAGTCGAGATGAAACCCAGGATAGCCCTGATTGCGCACGACAAGAAAAAAGACGACATGATCACGCTGGCGGCGCAATACATCGATTTCCTGCGCGGCTGCCACCTGACCGCCACCGGCACCACGGGCGGGCGCCTGGCCAACGAGCTTGGCTTGACCATCGAGCGCAAGCATTCGGGTCCGTTCGGCGGCGACCTGCAGATCGGCGCCCAGCTGGTGGACGGCCTGATCGACGCCGTGATTTTCCTGCGCGACCCGATGACGCCGCAGCCGCACGAACCGGACATCAACGCCCTGGTGCGGGCTTGCGACGTGCACAACGTGGCTTGCGCCACCAATGTATCGACCGCGCACCTGGTGCTGGGCCAGCTGAAGCTGGCGTCGAAAAAATAAGGAGCACGGCATGGCAAAGGCAATCCGCATCAACCGTACCGGCGGCCCGGACGTGATGGAATACGTCGACGTGGACGTGGGCGCACCGGGCCCGGGCGAAGCGCGTGTGCGCCAGCACGCCATGGGCATCAACTACATCGACGTGTATTTCCGCAGCGGCTTGTACGCCCATCCCTTGCCTGCGGGCCTGGGCATGGAAGGCGCGGGCGTGGTCGAAGCGGTGGGCGAGGGTGTGACCGAAGTGGCCGTGGGCGACCGCGTGGCCTATGCCGGGCGACCGCTGGGCGCGTATGCCGAGGTGCGCAACATGCCGTCCGCCATCCTGCTGCGCCTGCCCGATGCCGTCTCCTTCGAGACCGCCGCCGCCATGATGCTGCAAGGCCTGACGGTGCAATACCTGTTCAAGCGCACCACCACCTTGAAGGCGGGCGACACCATCCTGTTCCACGCGGCCGCGGGCGGCGTGGGCCTGATCGCGGCGCAGTGGGCGCGCGCCATGGGCGTGAACATGATAGGCACGGTGGGATCGGAAGCGAAGGCGGCGCTGGCGCTGGAGCACGGCTGCTCCCACGTCATCAACTACAACACCGAAAATTTCGTCGAGCGTGTGAAGGACATCACCAAGGGCGAAAAGGTATCGGTGGTGTACGACTCGATCGGCAAGGATACCTTCACGGGTTCCCTGGACTGCCTGCGCCGGCTGGGGCTGATGGTGAGCTTCGGGAATGCATCGGGACCGGTGCCCCCGTTCGCGCTGGAAGAACTGGTGACGCGCGGATCGCTGTTCCTCACGCGGCCCACGCTGTTTGCCTATGCGGCCACGCGTGCGGAACTGGAAGCCATGTCGGTCGACCTGTTCGAAATGGTCGGCAGCGGCAAGATCAAGGTGGACGTGCGCCAGCGCTACCAGCTGGCCGACGTGGCGCGCGCGCACCAGGACCTGGAAGCGCGCAAGACGACAGGCTCGTCCATCCTCTTACCTTGAATTGCACAACCAGGGTCAGACCTCGGTGGAGAAACATTGCACGCTGGAGGTCTGACCCCGGTTTAGCCTTCGCGCTTTAGTTCGACGCGGCGGGCAACGCCGCTCACGCCGGGGAATTCGGTGAAGGCGCTGTGCACCAGGGCCGGCATCAGGACCGGGGTCGACATTTCGCGGCTGGTGTTGTGCACGGTGACGTCGTACAGGCGCTTGCCGTCGGCGGCCGATTTGATGGCCACCTGCATTTCGCGCTTGTAGTAGTGCTTGACCACTTCGGTGTAGGCCGGCACCCCGTGCCAGAATGGATCGTAGAACGGGCTGTACCAGCCGCCACCCCAGTAGCGGCGTCCGCCCCATACGCCGCGGCTGTAGGGATGGGCGAACATGAAGCGCGCGCTCGGGTAAAAGCCGGTAAAGGCCGGTTCCAGCACCCGCACCGGAATGTCGCTGGTGGTAAAGCGCATCGATACCGTCAGGGCCGGCTTGCTGCCGGCCGCCGCTTCCTGGAAGCCCAGGCGGTTCAATTCGGTGCGCACCAGGGCCTGGTAGCTGCGCAGCTCGAGCGTGTCGTCCTGCGCGGGCGCCGCTTCCAGCACGTAGCTCTTGTCCTGGAGATCCGTCGGCCACTGGTGGAAGGTCGTCACATTGCTGCTGATTGTCGTTGCACAGCCACCCAGCAGCAGCGTCATCGTCGCGGCGGCAATCATCATTATGCGTTTCATGTCAATCTCCTTTGCCCTCATACACTTTACTTCCCGTCCGGCATTCTCGCAGAATATTTACGATTTGTTACCCCGGATTTAGCCGGGAAACACGCCGATACGTACGCGGTCCGCATCCCGAGTTGGTAAAATAGCGGCCTGCCCACCGTCCTTTCCGAATATCCCATGCGCACAGAGACTCCCCAGACCATCTACCGGAAAGATTACACCCCGCCCAGCTACCTGGTCGACACGGTCGAGCTTGGATTCGACCTGGATCCGGACTGCACCATCGTCGCCAGCCGGCTCACCATGCGCCGAAACCCGGACAGCGCCCAGCGCGAGATCGAACTCTACGGCGAACATATCGAGCTGGTCGCCCTGCGCATGAATGGAAAAACGCTGGGCAAGCGCGATTACCGCATCGACGGCAAGCTGCTGCGCATTCCCAACGCGCCGGAAACGGCCACGCTGGAAATCGAAACCCGCACCGCGCCCGTCAAGAACACCACCCTGAACGGCCTCTATGTTTCCAATGGGAATTTCTTTACCCAGTGCGAAGCCGAGGGATTCCGCAATATCACGTATTTCCCCGACCGCCCTGATGTCATGGCGCGCTACACCGTCATGCTGCGCGCGGAAAAGCAAGCCTATCCGGTGCTGCTGTCGAACGGCAACCTGATCGAGGAAGGCGAGCTGGGCGACGGCCGCCATTACGCCAAGTGGGAAGACCCGTTCAAGAAGCCATCCTACCTGTTCGCCCTGGTGGCGGCCAGCCTGGTGTGCCAGGAAGAGACCTTCAGGCTCCAGGACGGGCGCGATGCGCTGCTGCAGGTGTGGGTGGAAGAGGGCAACCTGGACAAGACCGACTACGCCATGCAGTCGCTCAAGAACTCGATCCGCTGGGACGAGGAACGCTTCGGCCTGGAGCTGGACCTGGACCGCTTCATGATCGTCGCCGTGGGCGACTTCAACATGGGCGCCATGGAAAACAAGGGCTTGAACATTTTCAATACCAAGTTCGTGCTGGCCAATCCGCGCGTGGCCACCGACATCGACTACGCCGGCATCGAAGCGGTGGTGGGCCATGAATACTTCCACAACTGGACCGGCAACCGCGTCACCTGCCGCGACTGGTTCCAGCTCTCGCTCAAGGAAGGCTTGACGGTCTTCCGCGACCAGGAGTTTTCCGCCGACATGATCGGCACCGACAGCGGCCGCGCGGTGACCCGCATCGACCAGGTGCGCACGCTGCGCCAGGCCCAGTTCCCCGAAGACGGCGGCCCGATGGCGCATCCCGTGCGTCCCGATTCCTTCGTCGAGATCAACAATTTCTACACCGTCACCGTGTACGAAAAAGGCGCCGAAGTGGTGCGCATGTACCAGACCTTGCTGGGCCGCGAGGGCTTTCGCAAGGGCATGGACCTGTACTTCGAACGGCACGACGGCCAGGCCGTGGAGTGCGACGATTTCCGCGCCGCGATGGCCGATTCCAGCGGCCGCGACCTGGCTCAGTTCGAGCGCTGGTACAGCCAGGCCGGCACCCCGGTGGTGCGCGCCGCAACGCGCTACGACGCCCAGGCGCAAGTCTATGAACTGACGCTCACCCAATCGTGCCCGCCAACGCCGGGCCAGCAGCGCAAGCTGCCTTTCCATATTCCGGTGGCCGTGGGCTTGCTGGACAGCGATGGCAAGGACATCATCAGCACGCGGGTGCTGGAACTGACCGAAGCGAGCCAAACCTTTCGCTTCACTGGCGTGAAGGAAGCGCCGACGCCGTCGATCCTGCGCGACTTCTCCGCGCCCGTCGTGCTGGAATACGATTACAGCGACGCCGAACTGCTGCACCTGTTCAGCCACGACAGCGATCCGGTCAACCGCTGGGAAGCTGGCCAGCGCCTGGCCATGGCGCGCCTGCTCAAGCTCAGCGCCGCCGCCGCCGCGGGCGGCACGCTGGAACTCGACGCCACCTTCATCGACGCCATGCGCAAGATCCTGGCCGACGCATCGCTCGACGCGGCTTTCCGCGAACAGGCCCTGTTGCTGCCGTCGGAAAGCATGATCGCCGACCAGCTGGCCGTGGTCAATCCGCAGGCCATCCACCTGGCGCGCCAGTTCGTGCGCGGCACCATAGGCGCAGCGCTGCGCGGCGATTTGCTGGACCAGTATCACGCCAACCAGACGCCGGGCGCGTACAGCCCGGACGCACTGTCCGCCGGCCGCCGCGGCCTGAAGAACCTGGCCCTGGCCTACCTGGCCGCCGCCTCCGACACCGAAGGCCTGGCGCTGGCGCAGGCGCAGTACGATCAGGCCGGCAACATGACCGACCGCGTGGCCGCGCTGGTGTCGCTGATCCACGCCGGCGCCCCCGGTGCGCCGGCTGCACTGGCACACTTCTACGCCGACTTCGACAGCGAAGCGCTGGTGATCGACAAGTGGTTCAGCATGCAGGCAGCGGCGCCGACGGCCGATGTCGCCGCCGTGCGCGCGCTGATGCGGCACCCGGCTTTCAACATCAAGAACCCGAACCGCGCGCGCAGCCTGATCTTCGCTTTCTGCTCCAGCAACCCGGCCCGGTTCCATGCGCCGGACGGCAGCGGCTATGCGTTCTGGGCCGAGCAGGTGATCTCGCTTGACGGCATCAACCCGCAAGTGGCAAGCCGCCTGGCGCGCTCGATGGACCGCTGGCGCAGGTTCGCGCCCAAGCTGCAGGCGCAAATGAAAAAAGCGCTGCAGCGCGTGTCCGCCGTCAAGAAGCTCTCGAACGATGTGCGCGAGGTCGTCGGCAAAGCCCTCGCCAATTAAAGAATTCAAAACAACAAAGGAAGTCCATGAAACGCGTCAGTCTCACGCAGCACCTGGTTGAAGAACAACGGCTCCACAATTCCATTCCCGCCGAACTGCGCCTGCTGATCGAAGTGGTCGCGCGCGCCTGCAAGACCATCAGCCACGCGGTAGGCAAGGGCGCCCTGGGCGACATCCTGGGCAGCGCCAACACGGAAAACATCCAGGGCGAAGTCCAGAAAAAGCTCGACGTCATCTCCAACGAGATCCTGCTCGAAGCGAACGAATGGGGCGGCCACCTGGCGGCCATGGCATCGGAAGAAATGGAATCGATCCACCCGATCCCGAACCGCTACCCGATGGGCGAATACATGCTGCTGTTCGATCCATTGGATGGCTCGTCGAACATCGACGTCAATGTCTCGATCGGCACCATCTTCTCGGTGCTGAAGGCGCCGGACGGCATGGGCGCGCCGACCGAAGCGGACTTCATGCAGCCGGGCAGCATGCAGGTCGCGTCGGGCTACGCCGTGTACGGACCGCAGACCATGCTGGTGCTCACCACCGGCAATGGCGTGAACTGCTTCACCCTGGACCGCGAAATGGGTTCCTGGGTACTGACCCAGCGCGACATGAAGATCCCGGCCGAAACGAAGGAATTCGCCATCAATATGTCGAATTCGCGCCACTGGCATGCGCCGGTCACGCGCTATGTGGACGAAATGCTGGCAGGTTCCACCGGCCCGCGCGGCAAGGACTTCAATATGCGCTGGATCGCTTCGATGGTGGCCGATGTGCACCGCATCCTGAACCGCGGCGGCATTTTCATGTACCCGGCCGACCTGCGCGACACCTCGATGCCGGGCAAGCTGCGCCTGATGTACGAAGCCAATCCGATGGCCATGATCGTCGAACAGGCGGGCGGCGCGGCGACCGACGGACGCACCCGCATCCTGGACATTCCGCCGCAAAAACTGCACCAGCGGGTGCCGGTGTTCCTCGGTTCGAAGGCCGAAGTTGAGCGCGTAACGCGCTACCATGCGGAGTAAATAGCGGTTTTTCGGCCCAAAAGCCGAAAGATTGGCGATTCGGACTAGCGAAATGGCGAACTTCTTTGCTAGAATACGCGTCTTCGCCGCTTTAGCTCAGTTGGTAGAGCAGTTCATTCGTAATGAAAAGGTCGCCAGTTCGATTCCGGCAAGCGGCACCAAGTTGGTGCATTAAGAAGTGTTAAGAAGTGCTAAAACCCGCCTCCCTCCCAGGGAGCGCGGGTTTTTTATTGTCTTGTTCTGTGTTACGGCGTAGCATGGCATGGTAGATATTTGACGGTACTTCAGACGGTACTCCGAATTGCCGTCAGAAAAAGTACCGTCACAGAGGCGACCATGGCACTAACCGACACCTTTATCAAACAAGCAAAGCCGAACAAGCCGGTTGGAGACAAGCACTCCGATGGCGGGGGCATGTACCTGCTGGTAAAAGAGGCCGGCAAGTACTGGAGAATGGATTATCGTTTCCTGGGCAAGCGTAAAACGTTAGCCTTGGGTGTCTACCCCGCTGTGACATTAGCGAGTGCGCGGAAGCGTCGGGACCAGGCCCGCGTTCTTTTGGCGGAAGGCATCGATCCGGCCGCGGCAAAGCGAAGCCAAAAAATTTCCGATACCGCTGCCGCTCAGCAGACCTTCGAGGCTGTAGCCCACCAGTGGCTCGCCAATATCGGGCCAAGTCGTTCAGCCAGCACGCAAGAGAAGGTGACCGGCTGGCTGCAGCAGAACATTTTCCCTTGGATTGGTAAAAACCCGATTGCCCAAGTAACCGCCCGCGACGTATTGGCAGCCGTGCGCAAGATCGAGGCCCGCGGCGCAATAGACTCAGCGCACCGGATAAAGCAAGTCTGTGGTCAGATATTTCGGTTCGCTGTGGCGGAGGGCCTAGTAGAGCGCGATGTTACCGCGGACTTGCGCGGCGCACTTGCGCCAGTGGTGAAGTCGCACCACCCGGCCATAACCGAACCTAAGCAGGTCGGCGCGCTACTCCGCTCGATTTTCGACTACAACGGCCATCCGGCCGCCCTGGCTGCGTTAAAGCTTGCCCCCTTGCTGTTCGTGCGGCCCGGCGAATTGCGCGCCGCTGAGTGGCTAGAAATCGACCTTGATGCTGCTGAATGGCGGATACCCGGCGCCAAAATGAAGATGAAGGTTGAGCACCTGGTCCCGCTTTCAACCCAAGCCGTGGCGATCCTGCGCGAACTTCAGCCCATTACCGGCCACGGCAAGTACGTCTTTCCAAGCCTGCGCAGTAAGGCCTGCATGTCCGAAAACACGATTAATGCCGCGCTGCGCGGAATGGGCTACCCGAAGGAAATTATGACCGGTCACGGCTTCCGGGCAATGGCAAGGACGATTCTGGATGAGGTACTGGGTGAGCGCGTCGACCTGATCGAGCACCAGCTCGCGCACACGGTGAGAGATGCACTTGGGCGCGCGTATAACCGCACCAGCCATCTTCCGGCGCGCCGCGAAATGATGCAGCGCTGGGCCGACTATCTGGACAAGCTTCGCTGCGGTGTCAGCGTTATTCCGCTGCACAGTACCGCATAGATTCAAAGTTTAGCCATGCCTACCGCGACGGCGGGAAAACAGAGTTTGCCCCTTTACTCTGCCGGCATGGCTTCCAACATAAAGGGCAAGGGGAATGCAATGCGAATTGCTTGTGGCAACCCGAAGGGCCAATTTCGGATTGTGTTCTCTTCCCTGGCTACGCGCGCCCAGCGATCCGTAGCGCGAACGCAGCTTGCAAGGTCACAGGAATCACCCCTCATCGGCTACGTGGGACGTTCGCGACACTGCTATCCGAGGAAGGGGTTCCAATTCAAACAATTCAAAAGGTCATGCGACATAAGAATCCGATGACGACGATGAATTATCTTGAAGTCAGCGTACCGACCGCTGCGCGTGCAATGGACCGAATCGGAGAAAGGATTTGGGGAGCGGTACCGAGCGACTTGCGCGATGCTCCAACCCATTCGCCACTGGCGCCGGAATAGTTGTCACGGCAGGTGGGAGGGGGGGCGAAAGTCTGGGTGAAAACCGTCGGGGACCGAATAGTCCCTCTTCATTTAACGCTACCTGATTATGTCGCTAAGTCAGTCTTCCCCAGTATGGTCCGCGCCGGACAAGGCCGCGTATCCGTGTCATCCAGGTGCTGCTTGGTCACAAGAAGCTCGACACCACAGCCCTC
>JAZKBE010000003.1:0-102362 GCA_040388805.1 Pseudomonadota bacterium | reverse complement strand
AAGTCCAGCCGCAGGTGTTCGCCGGCCTGTTCCCGGTCGACTCGCACCAGTACGACGCCCTGCGCGATTCGCTGGAAAAGCTGAAACTGAACGACGCGGCCCTGATGTACGAGCCGGAAGTGTCGCAGGCGCTGGGCTTCGGCTTCCGCTGCGGCTTCCTGGGCTTGCTGCACATGGAAATCGTGCAGGAGCGCCTGGAGCGCGAATTCGACATGGACCTGATCACCACGGCCCCGACCGTGGTGTACGAAGTGGTGATGAAGGATGGCAGCATCCTCAAGGTCGACAATCCGTCCAAGATGCCCGAGACCACCAAGGTCGAGGAAATCCGCGAACCTATCGTCACCGTCAACCTGTACATGCCGCAAGAGTATGTCGGCTCCGTCATCACCCTGTGCATCGGCAAGCGCGGCGTGCAGATGGACATGAGCTACCACGGCCGCCAGGTCAAGCTGATCTACGAAATGCCGATGGCCGAGATCGTGCTCGACTTCTTCGATAAGCTCAAGTCGACCTCGCGCGGCTACGCCTCGATGGATTACGAGTTCAAGGAAAACCGGGCTTCGGACGTGGTCAAGGTCGACATGCTGATCAACAGCGAAAAAGTCGACGCCCTGGCCATCATCGTGCACCGCGCCAATGCCATCTACCGCGGCCGCCAGGTGGCGTCCAAGATGCGCGAGCTCATTCCGCGCCAGATGTTCGACGTGGCCATCCAGGCCGCCATCGGCGTGAACGTGATTTCCCGTGAAAACGTGAAGGCGCTGCGCAAGAACGTGCTGGCCAAGTGCTATGGCGGCGACATCAGCCGCAAGAAGAAACTGCTCGAGAAGCAGAAGGCCGGTAAAAAACGCATGAAGCAGGTGGGCTCGGTGGAAATTCCACAAGAAGCATTCCTGGCAATCTTACAAGTGGATGATAAATGACCCTGCAAACGATTCTGACCAATTTTGCACTGATCCTGTTTGTCTTGATGGTGGTGACGGGAATCGTCTGGTTCCTCGACATTTTCTATTTCGCCAAGCAGCGCCGGGCCCTGGCCGACAAGGCCCTGGCCGCGTTCGACGAGCGCAATGCCAAGCTGGTCTCGCAGGGCGTCAAGGTGGACTACACCACGCGCGCCTCGGTGGAGGCGGCCATCATGCGCCAGCCGACCTGGATCGAATACTCGGGCAGCTTTTTCCCGGTGATCGCCCTGGTGTTTTTCCTGCGTTCCTTCCTGTACGAGCCCTTCAAGATCCCCTCGTCGTCGATGGTGCCGACCTTGCTCGTGGGTGACCTGATCCTGGTGAACAAGTTCACCTATGGGTTGCGCCTGCCTATCTTGAACAAGAAGATCATCGATGTGAACGATCCGCAACGCGGCGACGTGATGGTGTTCAAGTATCCAAAAGACATGAGCCAGGACTACATCAAGCGTGTCGTTGGCATCCCCGGCGATAAAATAAGCTATGAAAACAAGCGCTTAACGGTCAACGGTAAAGCAGTTACTTATACGGCGCTCGATGATTACCTCGATGACGAAGCACTGGCGTATCATAAGCAATACGTGGAGAACCTCACGGCGGTGCCCCACAAGATCCTGAATCGCGAAGGTTTTGCCTCGGTGAATGTCGCCAACGTCGAAAACTTCCCGCATCGCGCGGCGTGCGATTTTTCACAGGATAAATTTAGCTGTACCGTACCCGAAGGCAATTACTTTATGATGGGTGATAACCGGGATAACAGCCAGGACAGCCGCTTCTGGGGTTTTGTACCCAACAAGAATATTGTCGGCAAGGCATTTTTCGTCTGGATGAATTTCGGTAACCTGGATCGTATCGGCAGCATCAACTAGTCTACAAGGGATAAGCACATGCACGGATCGAAGAAAGCAGCCCTCCATCACCAGCGCGGCGTTTCACTGTCGGGCCTGATTTTCGTGCTCGGCGTCATCGCCTTGCTGGCCATTTTCGCCCTGAAACTGATTCCCTCGCTGCTCGAATACAAATCGGCCAAGGACGCGATCATCCTGGCCAAGGCCACCAATGGCACGCCGCAGGAAATGCGCGTTGCTTTCGGGAAAAACTCCGAGATCAACGAAATCCATTCGCTCAGCCCGAAAGACTTGATCATTACCAAGGATGGCGGCCAGACCGAAATCGCGTTTGCCTACTCCAAGGACATTCCCCTGTTCACCAACGTCAAGCTGGTGATCGATTTTTCGGCAACGACCAATCCGAACGGAGAAATTCCGACGAAGGCCGAGACGCCCCAATAAGGCGGCAGAGACTAGAAAAGAATAATGAATCTTCAGTTATTGCAGACACGCTTAGGGTATACGTTTCAGGATGCTGGCCTTTTGCAGCAAGCCTTGACGCACCGCAGCCATAGCAGCCTGCATAACGAACGCCTGGAATTCCTGGGCGATTCGATTCTCAACTGCGTGGTGGCCTCGGTCCTGTACGAACGCTTCGCCAGCATCGACGAAGGCGATTTGTCGCGCCTGCGCGCCAACCTGGTCAAGCAGCAGTCGCTGTACGAAATCGCCACCAAGCTCGAGCTGTCGCAGTTCTTGCGCCTGGGCGAGGGCGAGCTCAAGTCCGGGGGCTTTCGCCGTCCGTCGATCCTGGCCGACACGCTCGAAGCGCTGCTGGGCGCGATTTTCCTCGACGCCGGCTTCAATGCCGCGCGCGACGTGATCCGCGCCTTCTACATTCCCATCCTCGATTCGGTCGACCCGCGCACCCTGGGCAAGGATGCCAAGACGCTGCTGCAGGAATTTTTGCAGAGTAAAAAAATATCGCTGCCGACCTATAACGTGGTGGCCACCCACGGCGCGGCGCACAGCCAGGAATTCGAAATCGAATGCCTGGTGCCCAAGCTGGGGATCCAGGTCTACGGCCGTGGCGGCAGCCGCCGCGCCGGCGAACAGGCGGCGGCCAAGCTGGCGCTCGACGTGGCCCAGCAGGCGCTCCTGAAAACCCCGGGCACCGCCCGCAAGGCCAAGCCGCGCGCGGCCCAGCTCAAGCTGGCCGGCATCGCCACCATCCAGAGCGATGGCGACGGTGAAGGCGAAGCAGAAGAACCAGTCGTAGTGGCCGAGGCAGCACCGGCGCCGGCAAAAACCGCCGATACCAAGGCTCCCAAACACCCGCACCCTGAATCGAAGTCAGCATGAATACCGAAAGCACCCCAGTCCCCTTCCGTTGCGGCTATATCGCCATCGTCGGCCGTCCCAACGTGGGCAAATCGACGCTGATGAACCAGCTGATCGGCGCCAAGGTGTCGATCACCTCGCGCAAGGCGCAGACCACGCGCCACCGCATCACCGGCATCCAGACGGTCGACGACGCCCAGTTCATCTACGTGGACACGCCGGGCTTCCAGACGCGCCACTCGAATGCGCTGAACAAGACGCTCAACAAGACGGTGACCAATACCCTCATCTCGGCGGACGTGATCCTGTACCTGATCGAAGCGGGCACCTTCGGCCCGGCCGACCAGCAAGTGATCGAGCTGCTGCCGACCGACGTGCCGGTGATCCTGGTGATCAACAAGTCGGACCGCGTCAAGGACAAGGCGGCCCTGATGCCGTTCGCCCAGCAGATCTCGGCCAAGCACAACTTCGCCGCCATCGTGCCGGTGTCGGCCAAGCTCAAGTTCCAGCTCGACGCCCTGCAAGGCGAAATCAAGCGCTTCCTGCCCGAGAACGATGCCGTGTTCGGCCCGGACGACATCACCGACCGCAGCGAAAAATTCCTGGCGTCGGAAATCGTGCGCGAAAAGCTGTTCCGCCTGGTGGGCGACGAACTGCCGTACACCAGCACCGTCCTGATCGAAAAATTCGAACAGGAGGGCGATTTGCGCCGCATCTTCGCGGCCATCCTGGTCGAACGCGACACCCACAAGTCCATGGTCATCGGGAACAAGGGCGCGCGCCTGAAGGAAGTGTCCAGCCAGTCGCGCCTGGACATGGAAAAACTGTTCGGCGGTCCCGTGTACCTGGAAATCTGGGTCAAGGTCAAATCGGGCTGGGCCGACAACGAAGCGGGCCTGCGCGCCTACGGCTACGAGTAAGCGCGGAGCTGCACCGGCCACGCATGTCTACCACCGACGCCGACCTGGCCACCGCACCGCTGCCGGCGCCGCCGCGCGGCCGTGCGCCGGCACGCAGCCCGGCCCTGGCCGGGCGCGTCGCCGGCCAGCCAGCCTTCGTGCTGCATAGCTATCCCTACAAAGAAACCAGCCTGATCGTCGACATGTTCACGCGCGATTACGGCCGCATCGGCCTGGTCGCCAAGGGCGCCAAGCGGCCCCATTCGAAACTGCGCGGCGTGCTGCAAACCTTCCAGCCCCTGCAGGCTTCCTGGAGCGGCAAGGCCGAATTGCGCACCATGATCGACGCCGAGTGGGTGGGCGGCATGCTCCCTCTCGAAAAGACCGCGCTGCTGTGCGGCTTCTACCTGAACGAACTGCTGGTCAAGCTGCTGGCCCGGGACGATCCGCATCCGGCCCTGTTCGACCATTACGTCTCCACCCTGAACCAGCTGGCGCACAATGAGCCCGCGCCCATCGTCTTGCGAAAATTCGAACGGGCCTTGCTGAAGGAGACGGGGGTGGCCGCCGACCTGACGCGCTGCACCAGCACGCGCGCCCCGGTCGACCCCGGCGTGGACTACGTGGTCGACCCCGAGCGCGGCGCGCGGCGGGTAGCGGCGGCCGACAGCTGGCCCGTGGTCAGCGGGAAGACGCTGCTGGACATGGAAAAAGAAGACTACGCCGACGCGGCCACGCAGGCGCAGAGCAAACAACTGATGCGCTTCCTGCTGGCGCATCAACTGGGCGGCGCGCCGCTGAACACGCGCCAGATACTGATCGACCTGATGCAGCTTTAACCACAAAAGACCGCCATGAGCTTTCTCCAACCGAACGGCCCCGTCATCGACCTGGGCGTCAATATCGACCACGTGGCCACGCTGCGCAACGCGCGCGGCACCGCCTATCCCGACCCGATCCGCGCGGCCCTGCTGGCCGAGCAGGCCGGCGCCGACGTCATTACCCTGCACCTGCGCGAAGACCGCCGCCACATCAAGGATGCCGACGTGGTGGCCCTGCGCCCGCAGCTGATGACGCGCATGAACCTGGAAGCGGCCGTGACCCAGGAAATGATCGACTTCGCCTGCACCATCAACCCGCAGGACGTGTGCCTGGTGCCGGAGCGGCGCGAAGAAGTGACCACCGAGGGCGGCCTGGACGTGGTGCGCTACTACAAGGAAGTCGAAGCTGCCATCAAGCAGCTGCAGGGGCAGGGCATCCGCGTGTCGCTGTTCATCGACGCCGACGAACGGCAGATCGCCGCCTCCGCCGACCTGGGAGCGCCGGTGATCGAACTGCACACGGGCCGCTACGCCGAAGCCGAAGGCGACGAACTGGCGCATGAACTGGCGCGCATCAAGACCGGCGCCCGCTACGGCGTCTCGCGCGGCTTGCGCGTGAACGCCGGCCACGGCCTGCATTACACCAATGTGCAGGCGATTGCCGCCATCACCGACATCGCCGAACTCAATATCGGCCACGCGATCGTGGGCCACGCCGTATTCGCGGGTTTCGAAAACGCCGTGCGCGAGATGAAAGCCATCATGGTCGCCGCGCGCCTTGGCGTGGCGCTGGGACGCACATGATTTACGGGATCGGCACCGACATCGTCCAGATCTCGCGCATCGAGGCTGCCCTCGCGCGCAATGGCGACCGCTTCGCCGAAAAGATCCTGGGGCCGGAGGAGCTGGTCAAGTTCCACGCGCGCCGCGCCAAGAACGAACTGCGCGGCATGCGCTTCCTGGCCACCCGCTTTTCGGCCAAGGAAGCGTTTTCCAAGGCCATCGGCCTGGGCCTGCGCATGCCCATGACCTGGCGCACCGCCCAGATGCTCAATGCCCCCAGCGGCAAGCCCATGATCGTCTGCAGCGGCGCGCTGGACGAATTCATGCGCCACAACCGGCTCTCCGCGCAGGTGACGATCAGCGACGAAGCCGAATACGGCGTCGCTTTCGTGATCGTGACCCAGGAGGCCTAGCCCATGTCCGACGACATCGCCCGGGCCCAGGTGCTCGACACGGTCGCCAAGCTGCCGAACCTGCCGGGCGTGTACCGCTATTTCGACGCCGCCGACGCGGTGCTTTACGTGGGCAAGGCGCGCGACCTGAAAAAGCGCGTGTCGAGCTACTTCCAGAAGAATTTGTCCAGCCCGCGCATCGCCATGATGGTCGAACGCATCGCCAGGCTCGAGACCACCGTCACGCACAGCGAAGCCGAAGCCCTGATCCTGGAAAACAACCTGATCAAGACGCTCAAGCCGCGCTTCAATATCCTGTTTCGCGACGATAAGTCCTATCCCTACCTGAAGATCACGGGCGGCGCCATTGCGCGCATGGCCTACTACCGCGGCGCGGTCGACAAGAAGAACCAGTATTTCGGCCCGTTCCCGAGCGCCTGGGCGGTCAAGGAATCGATGCAGATCCTGCAGAAGGTGTTCATGCTGCGCACCTGCGAGGACAGCGTGTATGCGAATCGAACGCGTCCCTGCCTGCTGCATCAGATCGGCCGCTGCAGCGCGCCCTGCGTGAACCTGGTCACCGAGGAAGACTACAAGGTCGACGTCGACAATGCCGCCAAATTCCTGCGCGGACGCCAGAGCGAAGTGATGGCCGACCTGGAAGCGAAGATGCACGCCTATGCCGGTGAACTCAAATTCGAGCAGGCGGCGTCGGTACGCAACCAGATCCAGTCGCTGGCCAAGGTGCTGCACCAGCAAAGCATGGAAACGGGCGGCGACGCCGACGTCGACATCATCGCCGTGGTGGTGCAGGGCGGGCGCGCCTGCGTCAACCTGGCCATGGTGCGCGGCGGGCGCCACCTGGGCGACCGCGCCTACTTCCCGGTGCACGTCATGGACGCCGAAGCGATCGCCGAGGAACCGATCGAAGTGGAAGTGCTGGCCGCTTTCCTGGCGCAGCATTACAGCGAAAAATTCGTGCCCGGCACCCTGATCCTGAATATCGAATTCGACCAGCCGGCGCTGATGGTGGCGCTGACCGAACAGTGCGGCCACCGCATCAACCTGATTTTCCAGCCACAAGGGCAGCGCCGCCAGTGGCTGGAACTGGCCCAGAAGGGCGCCGACATTTCGCTGGCGCGCCTGCTGTCCGAGCAGGGTTCGCAGCAGTCGCGCACGCGCGCGCTGGCCGAGGCGCTGGCGCTTGAAACGGAGGACCTGGACGCGCTGCGCGTGGAATGCTTCGACATCAGCCACACCCAGGGCGAAGCGACCCAGGCGTCATGCGTGGTGTTCCATCACCACGCCATGCAGAACGGCGAATACCGGCGCTTCAACATCAACGGCATCACGCCGGGCGACGACTACGCCGCCATGCGCCAGGTGCTGATGCGGCGTTACGAAAAAGTGGCCAATGGCGACGGCGTCATGCCCGACGTGGTGCTGATCGACGGCGGCAAGGGCCAGGTCGAAATGGCGCGCCAGGTGTTCGCCGAGCTGGGGCTCGACATCAGCCTGATCGTGGGTGTAGCCAAGGGGGAAGGGCGCCGGGTCGGCCTGGAGACATTGATGTTCGTGGACGGGCGCGCGCCGCAGGAACTGGGCAAGGAATCGGCGGCGCTGATGCTGGTGGCGCTGATCCGCGACGAGGCGCACCGCTTCGCCATCACCGGCATGCGCGCCAGGCGCGCCAAGACGCGCCAGACCTCGCGCCTGGAAGAGATCGAGGGTATCGGCGCCAAGCGCCGCCAGAAGCTGCTGGCGCGCTTTGGCGGCCTGCGCGGGGTGGTCGACGCCAGCGTCGAGGACCTGATGCAGGTCGAAGGCATCTCCACCCAGCTGGCCGAAGAGATCTACAAACAACTGCACTAGCCGGTGAACTGGTGAAATATGCATTAGCAAGGTAGACTAGTGGCGCAAGCATTTTTTCAGCATAACCAGTTCACGCGCCTCTATGCCTCTTAATATTCCGATTCTCCTGACATGGCTGAGAGTAGCCCTGATTCCCCTGGTTGTTGGCGTGTACTACCTTCCCGAATCATGGCTTCCGCGTTCCGACCAGGACCTGTCGGCAACCCTGGTATTCATCGTCGCCGCCGTCACCGACTGGTTCGACGGCTTCCTGGCGCGGCGCTGGAACCAGACGTCGGCCTTCGGCGCCTTCCTCGATCCGGTGGCCGACAAGCTGATGGTGGCTGGCGCGCTGCTGGTGCTGGTGCACCTGGACCGCGTGGACCACTTCATCGCCTTCATCATCATCGGCCGCGAAATCGCCATTTCGGCGCTGCGCGAGTGGATGGCCCAGATCGGCGCCTCGCGTTCGGTGGCGGTCAGCTCGATCGGCAAGATCAAGACCGCCGCGCAAATGACCGCGATCCCGATGCTGCTGTTCCATGACCTGCTGTGGGGCGTGTTCGACACCCAGGTGATCGGCGAATACCTGATGTACATCGCCGCCGTGCTGACGGTGTGGTCGATGTTCTACTACATGCGCCTGGCCTGGCCGCTGATCAAGGAAAAGGGCGGCGCGATGTAAGCCGGCGCTGCGCACGGACGGCCGGGTGCTTGGGAAGTGCGGGCGACCGTCAACGAAAGGGGCCCCATGAATTGGTGTTTGCATGCTGTTGACCGCCTGGCGCGGATCGTCGTCCTGTCGCTCCTGCCGGCGGCAGTGGCGCAGGCGGCCAACCTGACCATCGCCGTGAGCACGACCCCGCTCTCGACGTCATTCTACGTCGCCGACAAGCTCGGCTACTTCGCCCAGGAAGGCGTGCAGGTGACGATCAAGGATTGCAGCGGCGGCAAGCAATGCCTGGGCGCTGTCCGGGGAGCAGCACCTGGCGACGGCCTCCGAACTTCCCCTCATGTTCAACAGTTTTTCGCGCAAGGATTTCAGCATCCTGGCGACGTTTGCGACGACCAACCGCAACGTGAAACTGGTGACCCGCAAGAGCGCCGGCATCCGGCTTCCCAAGGACCTGGCCGGCAAGCGCATCGGCCTGGTGCGCGGCGCGGCGGGCGAGTATTTTCTCGACCTCGTGCTGCTCACCTACAGCATCGACCCCGCTTCGGTCACCGTGGTGGACATGACGGCGCAGGCCATGGAAGCGGCGGTGAAGAACCGCAGCGTCGACGTGTTCGCCGCATTCGAGCCCGGCGGCTTCAATCTGATGAAGGCATTGAAGGATGACGGCTTCGTCGTCCCGCTGCCGACCATCTACACCATGAGTTTCAACCTGGCCGGCCTGCATGCCGTGATCGAGCAACGGCGCGAGCAGATGCCGAAGCTTTTCCGGGCATTGGAAAAGGCGGTCCGTTTCATCGAAACCGATCCGCACAAGGCCCAGGCCATCCTGGTCGAGCGCCTCAGGGTCGACGCATCCTTCGTTGGCTGGGCCTGGGCGGACTACCGGTTCAACCTGACCTTGAACCAATCCTTGCTGACAACCCTGGAGTCGCAAGCGCATTGGGCCATTCGACAGGAACTGGTGGCCGGCAAGAAAGTGCCGGATTACCTGGACCTGATCGACACCCGGCCGCTCGCCACCGTGCGCCCCGCCTACGTCACCGTGGTGAAATAAGTGTTCATCCCGGCGCACATCGTCGCGATGGAAGGCAGGCAAGCCTGATGCGTGTACGCCGCCTCCTGTACCTCGTCGCGATCATCAGTGCGCTGTCCGTCATGACGGGGGCATCCATCCTGTATGCGGTCGTCATGCGCCTCGACGGCATTCACCAGGAGAAAAACCAGGCCCAGTTGACGGTCCGGCAAGCCTCGGCCCTGCTGGTGCTGACGCAGGAATACCTCATCAACGACCATGTCCGCTCGTCCAGGCAATGGTGGTTGCGGCATGCGGATCTGGGCGCGGCGCTGGCCTCGGGCGCGTCCGAACAGGCCGAAACCATCCAGATCAAGCGCGACCTGCTCGAGCGGCACGTACGCCTGGGCGACATTTTCAGGCTGATCACGGACGTGAAAAGCGACTTCAATTCGCAGCTCAACGAACGCCGCCGCGCGATGCTGGTCGGACAGTTGATCAGCGAAGTCGAAGGCCTGGGCGAGGATGCCTATCGCTGGTCGCTGGTGATCGAAAGCAAGCGCCTGTCGCGCCAAAGGGTGTTCCGCTGGTCGGTCGTCACGCTGGGACTGATACTGGGCGGCTCCCTGGCGACGGTGGTCTGGGTCACGGTGCGCCGGCTGATCATGCCGCTTGCCCGCCTGGAAACGGCGACCCGTGCGGTCAGTGCCGGCCACCTGAGCCAGCGGCTCGACGAAGGCGCGCGCGACGAGTTCGGCGATGTCTCGCGGGCGTTCAATATCATGACCAGCACGCTGGAGCGGCAGTCCGCGGAATTGACGCTGGCCTACCAGATCAGCCAGCAGGCCAAGCAAACCGCCGAATCGGCCAGCCGCGCCAAGAGCGAGTTCGTTGCCAATATCAGCCATGAAATCCGCACGCCCATGAATGCCGTGCTCGGGATGACCTACCTGCTGAACAAGACCGCGCTGTCGGTCGACCAGCGCAAATACCTGGAAATGATCCGGGGCGCGGGCGAATCGCTGCTGCAGATCATCAACGATGTGCTGGATTTTTCAAAGATGGAAGCCGGGCAGCTGGCCATCGTGTCCGGCCGCTTCACGCTCGACGAACTCTTGAAGTCGGTCGCGACGATCATGATGATCCAGGGCGGCGATACCGAGCTGGAATTGGCGATCGGCGTGGAGCCGGCTCTCCCGCATGCCTACCTTGGTGACGTGATGCGGATCGAGCAGATCCTGATCAACCTGGTCGGGAACGCCATCAAGTTCACCGAACGCGGGGAAGTCGCCCTGTATGTCGATGCGCTTTCCATGGACGGGAACGCAGCAATGCTGCGCTTTCGGGTCAGCGATAGCGGGATCGGCATGAATGCCGAGCAACAATCCAGGCTGTTTTCGGCGTTTTCGCAAGCGGACGAGTCGACCACGCGCCGTTTTGGCGGCACCGGCCTGGGCTTGACGATTTCGCGGCGTCTGATCGACATGATGAACGGTAGCATCACGGTGCACAGCGAACTCGGGAAAGGCAGCGAGGTTGTCGTCTGCTTGCCGCTGCCGCAGGGAGCTTCCCTCGGCGCCTTGCGGGTGCTGATTGTCGATGACAACGCCACCAGCCGCCACTACGTAAGCCAGACGGTCGCAGCCTGGCATTGGGAGTCGGATAGCGCCGCCAGCGGTGCGGCAGCGCTCGAACGTATCCGGGCCGCCCGGGCGGCAGGGAAGGATTACGATGCGGTCCTGGTCGACTGGCACATGCCCGGCATGGATGGCTTGCACACCATGGCGGCCATGCGCGAAGCCCACCCCGGCCTGGCGACGCCGGTCATCCTGATGGTCAGCGTGCATGGCCGGGACCATCTGCGCCACGAAAGCGGGGCGATCGCGCCCGATGCGATCCTGGTCAAGCCGGTCACGGGATCGAGTTTGTTCGACACCTTGCATGAGGTGCTGTTGTCCGGGCGCGCGGAACAGCGCGCGCTCGCGGCAAGCGCCCCCGAGGCGAGCAGCGTGCCCGGCATGCAGGGCTTGCGCATCCTCCTGGTGGAAGACAACTTGCTCAACCAGGTCGTGGCCAGGGGGATGCTCGAGCAGTATGGCGCCATCGTCACGGTGAAGGGTAACGGCGACGAGGCGGTCAAGCACCTGGAAGGCAATCCCGACGCCCATGACATGGTGCTCATGGACGTGCAGATGCCGGTCATGGATGGCTTGAGCGCGACACGCCTGATCCGGCAGCAGCTCCACCTCACGCTGCCCGTCATCGCGATGACGGCCGGCGTACTGGAAGTGGAAATCGGTAAATGCCTTGCGGCCGGGATGGATGACTTCATTGGCAAACCGGTCATTGTGGAGCAAATGACTGCCGTGATTTGCCGGCATTTAGCTGCCGGTTCAAGCGGCGCAAGCACGATCGCGCCGGCCCCCTCGCCTAGCAACGCGCCAGATACCTTCGATGTCGGCACATTGATGGCACTGGCGGAGGGCAGGGATGACTTCCGGGACAAACTGGTCGCCCAGATTTGCCGCGCCATCGACGACAGCGCCAGCCACATCGCCGACGCCCGCGCGGCCTTGCTGGCCGGGCGCCACGAGGAAGCGGCGCGTATTTTCCATGGGATGCGCGGCGCCATCGGCGCCCTGGGGGCGGGACGCTTCGTGGCCGCCACGCGTGAGATTGAAGCGGACATTCTGGAAAACAATGCCGCGCAAGCCGATGCGCTGTTCGAGCGTACCGTGCGGGAGCTCGATGCCACCGTGGCGGCAGCCCGGACATGGCTCGCAAGCCAGGCGTAAGCCTAGCCCGGCGCGCCCGATCGGCCGGCGAAACCGGCTGTCGACACCGCGTGCGGAACCAACCTTGACAACCCGCTCAGATCGTCTATAATGCCTGCCTGTTGTGACGACGCGGGAGTAGCTCAGTTGGTAGAGCGCAACCTTGCCAAGGTTGAGGTCGAGAGTTCGAGACTCTTCTCCCGCTCCAGAATTCAAAAGGGAAGCCTGGCTTCCTTTTTTTCCCCTTGCACCCTGATGGGGAAAACGCAAGTCCTCTGGCGAGGTAGCAAAGAGGTTATGCAGCGGCCTGCAAAGCCGTTTAGATGGGTTCGATTCCCATCCTCGCCTCCAGAATATAGTAGTATTTTCAAAGACTTAGCCCACTTCCGAGCGGGCTATTTTTTTTCGTGGACTCGTTGACGCTATGTTTGACTGGTAAGCGATCTCGAATCATTGCGCTTCTTAATGCACGACAGTTGGGGCATTACCTGCCTGCCTGATTTTTCGATCAGTATGGCCTTTCTACACGGCGGTTCGGTGCTCGCCTGGGCATTTCTGTGGAATGCTGGGGCATCGAGCAAGATGATTGCGCGCGTTTTGAGTAAAGAAATCGATTCCCGCCAATGTGTTCTGATAATTGAGGCAGGTTGTGCGCTCGTTGATTAAGGACACTGGCCTGTCTGCTCTCGTTATCAATGAAGCAGTCTGTAGAAGCATGATGTTCTGCTAGTCGAATATAAAATCCTGTCCATTTGGCGGAAGAATTGACAACAGAACGAATGGGTTAGTTCGGTGGCGGCGGATCAAACCAGCTTACGTGGCCGCAGCAGGTCGGCCAGGCCGATCCGGTTGAGCATTTCCGCACGCACTCGGTCCACTACCGCGAAGGCGACATCGGCGCCATCCTGGCTCGGATCGATGTGCACGCGGAACGGGCGCTTGCCGAAGGGCGTGGCGACCACGTCGACAATGGCGGTGGCGATTGTCGATGGGTCGGCGTCGGGCTGTACGATTGCGCCGAAGGCTTCCTGCAGCTGCGCTGGCAAGCCTGCGTACAGTCCGGCTTCATATTCAGCCTTGCGCGCGGTGTCGGCGGGACGGTCGGCGTGCGTGAAGTGATTGGTGCCGCCGGTAAACGCGCCTGGCACGATGATTGTCGTTTCGATGCCCCAGCTTGACAGCTCCCTGGCGTACTGAACAACCATCGAATCCATGACGGCCTTGGCGGCGAAGTATGGCGCCAGGTAAGGCGGCGTGCCGCCCGCCGAGCTGCTCGAGGAGACCCACACGAGCAAGCCCTGCTGCTGCTCACGCATGTGCGGCAGTGCTGCCCGGTTGACGCGCTGGGCGCTGAGCACATTGACGTCGTACAGTTGCGCGAACTGCTCCGCAGTATACGCCTCGGCGGGCCGGACGCCATATGCCGGCATATGAACCAATGCGACGGTCTCTGCGATCACCTGGGCGACAGCCGCATCCACCGACTCTTGCGACTGCACGTCCAGTTCCACAGTACGCGATGGCGGCGCCGATGCCGCGCGAGGCGCCAGTGACGATGGCGACTTTGTTGTTGGACTTAATCATGGTGTTCTCCCTGGGTGAAGCGCTGTGCAAATCACGGCGCGGTAGAGACACTATATTGTGAAGAAGAGGGCGGATAAAGATGGCGGCATTGGCATCACTGTTCTAAATAAGAAAACAATGGAGCTACTTCTACACTGCGGGCATTAATTGTTGGGATCGCGTAGCATGTCTTTTCACCTTCCGGAAAGGATGCAGCATGAGCGAGCTGAATAAAATCCCACTGAAACGTAGTGATGGAGCCGAAGACTCCTTAGCTTCCCACGCTGGAAAGGTGCTCCTGATCGTCAATGTGGCATCGAAGTGCGGCTTGACGCCGCAATACGCTGGCCTTAAAACGCTGTACAAGGAAAAGCGTGCTCATGGCCTCGAAATTATGGCTTTCCCGTCGAATGACTTCAAGGGGCAAGAGCTTGGGACGGATGAAGAAATCAATTCGTTTTGCTCCCTCAACTACGACGTCACGTTTCCGCTGTATTCGAAAATTTTCGTGCTGGGCGAGGCGATGCATCCTCTGTATGCGGCCCTGATCAAAGACACGCCGGAAAACCACCGGCGAAGGCCCGTTTCGCGAGAAGCTCGCAGGACACGGCGTCCAGCCGGCGCGCAAGGAAGACGTGCGATGGAATTTTGAAAAGTTCTTAAGCGGCCGTAGCGGCGAGGTCGTCGGCAGATTTGCGCCGGATGTTGCAGCAGACGACCCGCTGCTGATGGAAGCAATTGATGCCGAGCTGGCGAAAAATTAGCGGTCGAACAGGTCCATCGAAGCTGCGGCTAGCGCAAAGGCAGGGTGACCTCACAAGCTCGTGATTGCGCAATAACTGACGATGTGTTATTTTTCGCTCACGAGTTGAACGAGGAATAACAAGCATGGACCAGCAACAAACCCAGCGCGAGGCAATGGAGTACGACGTAGTGATCGTCGGAGGCGGTCCGGCCGGGCTTTCGGCGGCAATTCGCCTGAAACAGCTGAATCAAGACCTGGCCGTCTGCGTGCTGGAAAAAGGAGGGGAGCTTGGCGCCCACACCTTGTCTGGCGCCGTGATGGACCCGCGCGCGCTCAGCGAGCTTATTCCGGAGTGGAAGAAACTAGGCGCGCCGCTCAACACCGAAGTCGTCGAAGACCGGATCTTGTTTTTGACCGAAACGAAAGCGTATCAAACCCCCGGTTTCATGGTACCTGCCTGCTTCGAAAATCACGGCAACTACGTTATTTCTCTTGGCAATGTGGTGCGCTGGCTGGGCCAGCAGGCCGAGTCGCTGGGCGTGGAAATTTTCCCCGGCTTTCCTGCCTCCGAAATTCTGTACAACGAGAACGGCTCGGTCAAGGGCGTCGCAACCGGGAACATGGGCGTCAAGCGCGACGGCCAGCCCGGTCCCGACTTCCAGCTCGGCATGGAGTTGCACGCCAAGTACACCCTGTTTGCCGAAGGCTCGCGCGGCCACCTGGGCAAGCAGCTGATGGAGCGGTTTGACCTGAACAAGGGCAAGGACCCGCAGTCGTACAGCATCGGCATCAAGGAACTGTGGGAGATCGATCCGGCCAAGCACAAGCCCGGCCTGGTGATCCACACCACCGGGTGGCCCCTCAAGAGCGACACCTATGGGGGCTCCTTCCTGTACCACATGGAGAACAACCAGGTGGTCGTGGGCTACGTGATCGGCCTGTCGTACGAAAACCCTTACCTGTCGCCCTACGAAGAATTCCAGCGCTATAAAACGCACCCCGCAATCCGCACGTTCTTCGAAGGCGGCAAGCGCATTTCCTACGGCGCGCGTGCCATCACTGCCGGTGGTTTGCAGGCCTTGCCCAAGCTGGTCTTCCCAGGCGGCGCACTGATCGGCTGCGACGCCGGCTTTCTCAACATGAGCCGCATTAAGGGCAGCCACTCCGCCATAAAAACCGGCATGCTGGCCGCCGAAGCAGCGTTCGCCGCCCTCGGCGAGCAGCGTCAACACGACGAACTGACGGCTTTCCCGAGCGCTTTCGAACAATCGTGGTTGCATGACGAGCTACACGTGGCCCGCAATGTGAAGCCATGGCTCTCGAAGGGGCTGTACCTGGGTTCGATCATGACGGGGATCGATCAGCTGGTACTACGGGGAAGGGCGCCCTGGACGCTGCACCGCAACTACGGCGACCATGAATGCCTGAAACCAGCCGCCAATTACGCACCGATCGCCTATCCCAAGCCGGACGGCAAGCTGTCCTTTGATCGGCTGTCATCCGTGTTCATTTCCAACACCAACCACGCCGAGGACCAGCCGATCCATCTGACACTCAAGGACCACAGCGTACCAGTGGCCATCAACCTAGCCAGATACGCAGGTCCTGAGGCGCGCTATTGTCCGGCAGGGGTGTACGAGTACGTCAAAAACGACGATGGCCAGGACCGCCTGCAGATCAATGCCCAAAACTGCGTGCACTGCAAAACGTGCGACATCAAGGACCCTAGCCAAAACATCGTCTGGGTGACGCCCGAAGGCGGCGGCGGGCCCAACTACCCCAATATGTAATCAACCGGGAAATTACAATGCGCATCATTCTGTTAGGAGCACCTGGGGCCGGTAAAGGCACCCAAGCCGCGTTCCTCAAAGAGCATTTCAAAATTCCTCAGATATCGACCGGCGACATGCTGCGCGCGGCGGTGGCGGCAGGAACACAGCTTGGTTTGGCGGCCAAGCAGGTCATAGACGATGGCGGCCTGGTGTCGGACGAACTCATTATCGACCTGGTCAAAGACAGGCTCACCCAGTCCGATTGCGACAACGGCTACCTGTTCGACGGTTTTCCTCGCACCCTGGCGCAAGCTGATGCTATGAAGGCTGCCGGCGTGGCCGTAGACTACGTTCTGGAAATTGACGTGCCTGATGAGGCAGTCATTACACGCATGAGCGGCCGTCGCGTGCACCCGGCGTCGGGTCGAACCTACCACATCGCCTTTAACCCTCCCAACAGACCCGGCATCGATGATGTGAGCGGCGAGCCCCTCGTTCAGCGCGACGACGATGCGGCTGAAACTGTGGCGCGGCGGCTCGCGCTGTACCACGAGCAAACCGAGCAACTGGTGCACTACTACGGCGACTTGGCAGCGGCGGGTGGCTCCCACGCCCCTGCGTACAGGAAGATTTCAGGTGTGGGCAACGTAGACCAGATCAGCGAACGCGCGCTCGCCGCGCTCGGTGTGACGTTCGCAGAATCGAAGGCGGCGTAGGGCTGCAACGCAGCGAATTCTTGAGAATAAATCGAAACTGATATATCATCAGTTTTAAAGCCACTCCGGTGGCGCAATTTGTTCAACGCAGCCCGGCAACGCGGCGCGCTTCAAGAAGAGGCCAGCATGAAAGCATTGGTAGCGGTTAAGCGGGTAGTCGATTACAACGTCAAAGTCCGGGTGAAATCCGACGGCAGCGGTATGGATATCGCCAGCGTCAAGATGTCGATGAACCCGTTCGATGAGATCGCGGTGGAAGCTGCGCTGCAGCTGCGCGAAGCCGGCGTAGTCAGCGAGGTACTGGTTGTATCGGTCGGCGGCACTGCCTGCCAGGAGACGCTGCGCACGGCAATGGCGATGGGCGCTGACCGCGGCATCCTCGTCCAGGTGGACGCTGATTTGCAGCCTCTCGCAGTGGCAAAGCTGCTCAAGGCCGTATGTGATCGCGAGACGCCGCAATTGGCGATTCTGGGCAAACAGGCGATTGATGACGATGCCAGCCAGGTCGGCCAGATGCTGGCTGCGCTTGCCAACTGGCCGCAAGCGACCTTCGCATCGAAAATTCAGGTTGAAAACGGCGAAGCCATCGTCGAACGCGAAGTCGACGGCGGCCTTGAAACTGTTGCGGTCAGCCTGCCTGCGGTTGTCACGACCGACCTGCGCCTCAATACGCCGCGCTACGTCACTCTGCCCAACATCATGAAGGCCAAAAAGAAGCCGCTGGACGTGCTGACGCCAGCTGAGCTGCAGGTCGATATTGCGTGCCGCTTAACCCTGGTAAAAACCTCCGAGCTCGCGCCCCGCAAGGCCGGCGTCATGGTGGCTGATGCCGCCGCCCTGATCGACAAACTCAAAACTGAAGCGAAGGTGATTTGAATGGCCGCTCTCGTCATAGCCGAACACGATAACGTTGCGCTCAAAGGCGTGACGCTCAATACCGTCGCCGCAGCGCTTGCGTGCGATGCGGAAGTCCACATTCTGGTCGCCGGATACAACTGCGGCGCCGTCGCAGAAGCCGCGGCGGCGCTGGCCGGGGTCAGCAAGGTACTCATTGCTGATGCACCCTACCTCGGACCGGGTCTGCCCGAAAACCTGGCGGCGCAAATACTTGCAATCGCTTCAGGCTACAACACGATCGCGGCGCCTGCCACTGCATCCGGAAAGAGTGTCATGCCGCGCGTTGCTGCAACTCTGGACGTGTCTCAGATATCCGAGATCACCAAAGTGCTCGCGCCCGATCTGTTCGAGCGCCCCATCTATGCCGGAAACGCCATCGCTACTGTGCGCAGTGCCGATACCGTCAAGGTCATGACCGTTCGCGGTACCGGTTTCGACGCCGTGGCAGCCACTGGTGGCCATGCCAGGGTGGAGCGGATCGATGCGGTTGCAGATACTGGCCAGGCACGTTTTGTTTCGCGTGTCGTTAGCAAGTCCGACCGTCCCGAACTGGCCGGCGCGAAGATCGTGGTGTCGGGTGGGCGCGGCCTGGGTAGCGGCGAGCAGTTCGAGGCCGTGCTGTCGCCACTGGCCGACAAACTTGGTGCGGCCATCGGGGCATCGCGCGCGGCTGTGGATGCTGGCTATGTGCCAAACGACTACCAGGTTGGCCAGACAGGCAAGATTATCGCACCGCAGCTCTACGTGGCAGTTGGCATATCCGGCGCGATTCAGCACCTGGCGGGCATGAAGGATTCCAAGGTCATCGTGGCGATCAACAAGGACCCGGAAGCGCCGATTTTCCAGGTTGCCGACTACGGCCTGGCTGCCGATCTGTTCGAGGTGGTGCCTCAGCTGGTCCAACAACTTTAATCGAGGAGCAGTGCATGAAACGAGAAGTGGTCGTAGTTGGTGCCGTGCGCACCGCGATTGGCGATTTTGGCGGCGGCCTGAAGGACTATTCGCCAACTGAGCTCGGTGCGAAGGTGGTCGCGGAAGCACTGCGCCGCGCCGGTGTGGCAGGCGAAGAAGTGGGTCATGTCGTCTTCGGCAACGTCATCCATACGGAACCGAAAGACATGTACCTGTCGCGGGTTGCCGCCATCAACGGCGGCGTACCCGAACATGTCCCCGCGCTCACGCTTAACCGCCTTTGCGGCTCCGGCCTGCAGGCCGTGATCACTGCGGCCCAGGGCATTTTGCTCGGCGACTCGGACATTGCCATTGGCGGAGGAGCCGAGTCAATGAGCAGGGCGCCCCATATGGTACGCGGTGCGCGCTGGGGGACACGCATGGGCGACGCAAGCATGACCGATATGCTGCTTGGCTCCCTGCACGACCCGTTCCATGCGATCCACATGGGCGTCACTGCTGAAAACGTGGCTGAACGCTACGGCATCACCCGCGAGCAGCAGGATGCGCTGGCACTGGAATCACACCAGCGTGCCGCCAATGCGATCGCCCAAGGCTATTTCAAAGACCAGATCCTTCCCGTCACGACCGATACCCGCAAGGGACCGGTGGTGTTCGACACCGACGAGCACGTGCGCGCCGGGACTACCGTTGAGAGCCTGGCAGGCATGCGCGCTGCGTTCAGCAAGACTGGCAGCGTCACCGCCGCGAATGCCTCGGGCATTAACGATGGCGCGGCCGCCCTGGTGTTGATGGAAGCCGGACTTGCCGCGAGCCGGGGTCTTCCGGTTCTGGGGCGCCTGGTCAGCTACGCCCATGCCGGCGTCGATCCGCTCTATATGGGGATTGGCCCTGTTCCGGCAACACGCAAGGCGCTGGCCAAAGCCGGTTTGACCATGGCCGATATCGACGTCATCGAAGCCAACGAAGCATTTGCGGCCCAGGCCTGCGCAGTAGCGCAGGAACTGGCATTCGATCCAGCGCGGGTCAATCCAAATGGATCAGGCATTTCACTTGGCCATCCCATTGGTGCTACCGGCGCGATCATCTGTGTCAAGGCCCTGTATGAATTGCAGCGCACCGGTGGCCGTTACGCCCTGGTGACGATGTGTATCGGCGGCGGGCAGGGTATTGCCGCCATTTTTGAACGAACAGCCAACAATACGGGGACAACATGATTCATCCAACCCTGAGCATGAAACTGACCGGCTGGTTTCAAATCGCCTGGTCGGCCGACCTGCCCGAAGGTGGCGTGAAACCACTGCGCTATTTTAGCGAAGACATGGTGGCGTTCCGCTGCAAGGCCGGCAAGGTGCGGATAATGGACGCGCACTGCCATCACCTGGGCGCCCACCTGGGACATGGCGGCTGCGTTGTCGACGATGGCATACAGTGTCCGTTTCACGGCTGGGTGTGGGGGCCGGACGGACGCAATGCACGCATTCCATATCAGATTGGGGCGCCCAACCGCACCCGCCAGCTGCGCGTGCGTCATGTGCGGGAACTGAACAATTGCATCTATCTCTGGCATGACGTACGCGGACGCGACCCGTTGTGGGAGGTGCCCGATGCATTCGCCGACTTCGGCGACCAGGTCGCCCAGCGCCGCTTCGATCCTCCAGGACCTGAAGCGCGCAGCCACTGGCCCAATCTCCATCTTCACCCGCAAATGCTGGTCGAAAATATCGTCGATCCACACCACTTCAAGTTCACCCATGGCACCAAGGATAGCCCGACGGTCATCGACGAGCAGATTGGCAAATGGGAGTGGCGTGCGCGGGTCGGCTTTGGGCGCCGCTGGGTCGAGGGCCGCAACGCCCTCAGCGAAACCCTGAATACGATCACGATCCACTGGTCTGGCCCGGGCGTGAGCATCAATGCCGAACACACGGCGGCCGGCGTGCGGGTTGTCTTTATTAATTCGACCCCGGTTGATGACGATAGCGCCGAGATCTTCGCGACCTACAATATCGATCGCACCGAAGGAGACCAGGCGGTTTATGAAGCGCGCCTGGCCGAAGCGATGACGGCGCTGCCCGAAGACGTCAACATCTGGCACAACCAGATATTTCGTGACAACCCGGCGCTGACGGCGGGAGAATGGCCGGGCTGGCGCAAGGCGCGCAGCTGGATCCGGCGCTTCCACCCCGAGGCAACGGCGGAGGACGAGGCCTGGGAGCACACGCCCGTAGAGGCTTAAGCCGCTTTTTTAGTCCCCAGCATCAGCACCTGCTTCCAGCGCGTCACCATAGCCTTTTGAGGCTTCGGTGGCGCAGCTGTTTCCTCCAGCGCGATCGTGACAGCATCGCCCGCTTCCAGTTTGAACACCGACACCGCACCTGCCAGGGCCGCTGCCTGATCGCGCATCGATTCCGTCGACGCCATTGCTTCCTCGACCAATGCAGCATTCTGCTGCGTCATATCATCCATCTGCACAATCGCTTCGTTCACTGCGTGAATGCCGCTGCTCTGGGCGCGCGTCGCCTTGCTGATTTCGGCCACAATCGCGGTTACTTTGTTGACCGCCAGCTCGATTTCCGTCATGGTTTTGCCGGCCTGTTCAACCAGGACGTGACCATTGTCGACCTTGTCGACCGAGTCACCGATGAGCGCCTTGATTTCGCGGGCGGCGCCGGCGGAGCGATGCGCGAGGCTGCGCACTTCTGCCGCAACAACGGCGAAGCCGCGACCCTGTTCCCCGGCGCGCGCCGCCTCCACGGCCGCGTTGAGCGCCAGGATGTTTGTCTGAAACGCGATGCTGTCAATGACACCGATAATGTCGCCGATCTTGCGCGAGGCATTCTTGATCAGGTCCATGGTGGCGATGACCTGACCGACCACGTTCCCGCCTTTGAGGGCGGTCGCCGCCGCGCTCGTGCCGAGCTGGTTTGCCAGTTCGGCGTTGGCAGCATTCTGGCGCACGGTTTCATCGAGTTCGCCAACGGCGGACGACGTGTCGCGCAGCGCGCCCGCCTGCTGCTCTGTACGGGCCGACAGCTGCGCCGTGCCGGACGCGATCTCGATCGATGCGGTAGCGATGCTGTCGGTCCCGCCCCGCACCTCCCCGACAATGCGCGCCAGGCTGCTGTTCATATTGCTCAATGATGCCATCAGGGCGCCGATTTCATCCTGCGAGGTGGCCGTGATGGCCGAACTAAGGTCACCATTGGCCACCTTGCCCGCCATGGAGACCGCTTCATTGAGCGGGCGGGTGATCCCGCGCGTGACCAGCACCGCCAGTGCCAGGCCGGTCAGGCTTGCGGCCAGCACGCCGGCGGCCATGAGCCTGAGGGCGCGGGTGGTGGCTGCCGCCGCCATTTGCCCCGCGTCCTCGGCTTGCTTGCCCTGGTATTGAATCAGAGTGTCGACGGCGGCGGTGTACGACTCGGCGAAAGGACGGATCTGCGAGAGCATCAGATCCTTCGCTTCGGCCATGTTGTCCTGCTTGACCAGTGCCACGAAACGGTCGCGCTGCTCGTTGAACGTCGCGCGCCTGCCGTTGAGGGTGGCGATGTGCTGGCGCTCTTCGTCGGAGCCGTTCATCATCGTGGCCAGCTTGGCGCTATTTTCTTCGACGAAGCCCGCGCTTTGCTGCATCAGCGACAGTTCGGTATCGCTCGAGCGTGCGTCATTGATGATCAGGATATTGCGCATATTGCCAACCATGTCTGCCAGATCCGCCTTGATGGTGTTGACCAGTACCGTGGCAGGATACTTTTCCTGAACGATGACGCCAATGCGCCTGTCGCCTTGCCACAGTTGGAATGCGCTGAGCGCCGTCATGCCGATCATGAGCATGATGATCAGGCCAAATCCGGCGCCCAGGCGATGGCCTATTTTCAGGTTTTTTAATTTCATTGTGCAGGTCTCCCTTATTGTCGTTAAAAACTGATACATTTACAGTTTATGGAAGCGACGCCTGGACAGCAAGGACAAATGATGAAACAGGAAAAACATTTTGGACATGATGCGACAACGCCGCCACTACAGGTTTGGGGACAGATCGACCTTGGTGATCTGCTTGCGCTGGACTGCGTCACGGCCGGGCTTTTCCGCAACCGCTGCAGTGAGGACAACCGCAATGGCCGGGTTTTCGGTGGCCAGCTGATTGCGCAGGCGCTGATCGCCGCTCAGTGCAGCGTGCCAGAAGAGCGAACGCCCTCGTCGCTGCAGGTGATCTTTATGCAAGGTGCGGCGACTGGCAGTGCGGTCGACTACCAGGTTGAGCCGCTGCAGGACGGCAAGCGCTTTTCCAGCCGCCGCGTGGTGGCGCTCCAGGATGGTGTGGACGTCATCAGCGCGCATGCCAGCTTCGCAAGCCCCTTCGAGGCTGCGAGCCATACCGCCCGGCCGCGCCTTCATTACCCTGCACCCGAACAGGTAACTGGTATGCACGAGTTGCACACCAGGCTAGGGTTTGAAGGCATCGATTGGATGACCTATGAAAAGCCTTGCATTGAACTGCGCATCATCGCGCCCGAACAGCACCTGACGGGCTGCAGCCCTGCGCCGCAAATGGCGTTCTGGGTCCGGCTGCGCGGCGCTCTGGACGATACGCCGCAAGCCCACGTGGCGGCGCTGGCTTATCTGAGCGATTACTGGATCAACAGCGCCGCCATCACTCACCATATCCCTGCACGCGACGCGCATGCCGCCAGCTACATCGCCAGTCTGAATCACACAGTCTGGTTTCACGTCCCCGGCCGCGCGGACGGCTGGCTGCTGTTTGAATGCGACAGCCCGGCGATGCAGCATGGCCGGGCATTGAGCCAGGCCCGCATCTACGACCACGCCGGGGTGCTGCTCGCATCGGTGGCTCAGGAATGTCTGTTCGTGCCGCGCCAGCGACAGGGCTGAAGCACTTGCACGGTTTTGCAGGTTTGCCTTGACGGCACTGGAAAATCAGTTCAAAGTTATAGAACTGACGAAGTAACAGTTATTGGGCGTGCCGCCCAGCCAAAAGGAGACCAGCATGGAAATGAACGACATGATCTTGATCAGCGTGGACGACCACGTCATCGAGCCGCCAGACCTTTTCAAGAATCACCTGCCGGCATCCATGCAGGACCGGGCGCCGAAAATGTCGACCATGCGCAGCGGGTCGGACTCGTGGATCTTCGAAGACCGCACCGTGCCCAACTTTGGCCTGAATGCAGTGGTCGGGCGCCCGCCCGAGGAATACGGCATGGAGCCGGCTTCGTATAGCCAGATTCGCAAAGGTACCTATCAAATCGCCGACCGAGTCGACGACATGAACGTCAACGGCATCCTCGGCTCTATCTGCTTTCCAACCTTTCCCCATTTCGCAGGCTCGTTTTTTCTGGGCGCCAAGGACAAGGAGCTGACCACTGCCGTCATCAGTGCCTACAATGACTGGCATATTGACGAATGGTGCGGCGGGGCGCCCGGGCGCTTCATTCCGCTGTCGATCCTGCCGCTGTGGGACATCGACTTGTGCGTGGCCGAAGCCAAGCGCGTGGCTGCCAAGGGCTGCCGCACCATCAGCTTTCTCGACAATCCCGTACCAAAGGGACTGCCAAGCGTGCATAGCGCCCACTGGGACCCGCTGTGGCGAGTACTGGAAGATCACGATATCGTCGTCAGCATCCATATCGGCTCGGGCGCATCGGCGCCATATTCGTCGATGGACGCGCCGATCGATACCTGGATCGTCAACATGCCGATGTATATCGCCAATGCGACCACGGACTGGCTGTTCTCGCCCGTATTTACCAAGTTCCCAAAACTGAAGCTGGCCTTGTCCGAAGGCGGCATTGGCTGGATTCCCTACCTGCTCGAGCGTGCCGACTTCACCTACAAGCATCACCGCGCCTGGACCAACAGCAGCTTCGGTGACCGCCTGCCGAGCGATCTGTTCAAGAGCAACTTCATCACCTGCTTCATCGATGACCAGTTCGGCCTGCAGAACACGCGCTTCATGAACATCGACAAGATCACCTGGGAGTCCGACTACCCGCACTCCGATTCGCTATGGCCGCATGCGCCCGAGGCGCTGTGGCCAACCATTCAGCACCTGAGCCATGAAGAGATCAACAAGATCACCCACCTCAATGCAATGCGCGAGTTCGGGTTTGATCCGTTCAAGGTCCTGCCGCGCGACCAGTGCACAGTGGGCGCGCTGCGCGCCAAGGCGACGCATGTGAGCACTGCGCCGGTATCGGGCATGGGTGGGCACAACCCGTCCAACCGCGATGGCCGCCCGGTGACCAACGGCGAAGTCATGAAGCTGTTCGCCTGACCGGTACCGAGCATGGAAATTCGACCCGATGCCGACTACCAGACCCACCTCAAGGCCGGCCGCTTCATGCTGCTGCGCAGCCGCAGCAGTGGCGGCTGCTTCTTTTATCCTCGCGTGGCCGAACCGGGCACCGGTAATACCGATCTTGAGTGGGTAGAGGCACAAGGAAGCGGCAAGGTCTACTCGGTCACGGTGATTCGCGCCAAGCCCCCGCAGCCAAGCTATAACGTGGCCCTCGTCGATCTGGTCGAGGGGCCACGCCTGATGACCCGGGTCGATGGCGTCGAATTCGACCAGGTCCGTATTGGCATGGACGTGCAGGCACGCATCATCCAGGAAGACGAACAGTACTACGTGGTGTTTGGGCCAGTTGCCTGAGCTAACACTATTCAATAGGAACGCACATGAATCCAATGTCCCTCGCGGGCCGCACCATTATTGTTACTGGCGCGGGCCAGGGTATCGGCCTGGCCATCAGCAAACTGGCCATTGAGCTGGGCGCCAATGTGGCCGGCGTCGACATGAACGCCGAGTCGCTCCACATGGCTGCCGAATCCTTCGACGGGCGCTTTCTGGCGCTGGCGGGTAATGTGGCCGACGAAGCATTTGCGGTAGATGCGGTCGAACAGACCTGCGCACGTTTCGGCGCTGTGCATGGCCTGGTCAACAACGCAGGTATCGGCCGTCCGGCCATGATCGAAAAAATGACTGCGCAACAGTGGCAGCAGGTGCTCGACGTACACCTGAACGGGTCGTTTTACTTCACCCAGGCGGTCGGACGCAAAATGATCGCCAAGGCAAAGGAAGGCGAACAGCGTCCTGGGTCGATTGTCTATATCTCGTCGGATGCCGGCCGCCGCGGCACTATTGGCCAAATCAATTACGCGACTGCCAAAGCCGGCATGTTCGGCATGGCGATGAGCACTGCGCGCGAGTGGGCCCGCCACAATATCCGATCCAATGCAGTCTGCTTCGGCATGGTGGAGACGGCAATGACGGAAAAGGTGCGCAGCGACGAGCGCTTCATGGAGACTTACATGGCGCAGATTCCGCTCGGCCGCTTTTCGCAGCCTGACGAAGTATCGGTACCGGTGTGCTTTCTGTTGTCCGAAGGCGCTTCCTACATCACCGGCCAGGTCCTGTCGGTCAACGGCGGCTACACCATCGCCGTATGAACATGCCAACCATTCCTCAAGGCGCGCTGGCCGGCCTGCGCGTGCTGGACATGACGCGCGTGATTGCCGGTCCTTTCGCGGGCCAGATCCTGGGCGACCTGGGCGCCGAAGTGGTCAAGATCGAACGGCAGGGCGAAGGCGACGACATCCGCCGCCTGGGCCCACCCTGGCTGAAGGATAGCGAAGGGCGCGACCGCGACGAGTCTACGTACGGCCAGTCGGTCAATCGCAACAAGCTCTCGCTGACCGTCGACTATGCGCAGCCAGAGGGTGCGGCCTTAATTCGCGACATGGTCGCGAAATGCGACATCCTGCTCGAGAATTACCGCACCGGCACCCTGGCCAAGTACGGCCTTGACTATGCCTCACTCAAGGAAATCAATCCGCGCCTGATCTACTGCTCGGTTACCGGATTCGGCCAGACGGGACCTTATTCGGACCGCTCGGGTTACGACTACCTGGTGCAGGCCATGGCAGGCGTCATGTCCGTCACCGGAGCGCGCGACGGTGATCCGGGCGCGGGACCGGGCCGGGTAGGCGTGCCAATCGCCGACGTGTGCGGTGGTCTGTACGCCGCCATTGGCATCCTGGCGGCACTGAATCACCGCAATACGACGGGCGAGGGCCAGCACATCGACATCGCCCTGTTTGACGCCCAGGTGGCAGCTTTGTGCAATACCTTCTCCGCCTGGTTCAACGGCGGCAAGGAACTCGGTCGCACCGGGAATGACCACCCGAGTGCCGCGCCGTACGGCGTGTACGCGGTCGATGACGGCTTCATTCTGATCGCCACCTTCAACGACCGCGAGTTCGGACGCCTGGCGCGTCTGGTGGGCCGCCCCGATTGGGTGGAAGACGAGCGTTTTGCAAGGAACGCTGGCCGCGTCGCCAACCGCGAGGCACTGGCCCTGCAACTGACTGCGGCACTGCGCGGCCGCACCAAGGCCGAATGGGAGAAGCTGCTCAACGAGGGCACGGTATCGTGCGGGCCAATCAATGGCATGCCGGACCTGGAGCGCGACCCGCACGTGCGCGAACGTGGCGTGGTCGTGGAACTTGAACACCCGGTCAATGGCACGATACGCACCGCTGCCAGCCCGCTGCGCATGTCCGCCAGCCCCGTGGTCTACCGTAATGCTCCGCCGCGGGTGGGCGAGCATACCGACCAGGTGCTGGAAGAGTGGCTCGGTCTCGGTCCCCAGCAGCGCACTTCGCTGCGCGAGCGCAAAATCATCTGAGGAACTGCAGTGACATCTCCATTCAATTTTCAGCCGCTGGCGCTGCCAGCTGAGCTGATGCCCTTGCGACGCGAGGTGCGGTCCTTTCTGGCCAACGCAGGCCATGCCTGGTCGGGCCGCGACATTGGCCATTCATGGACCGGCTTTGACCGTGAATTCAGCCTGGAAGTAGGGCGGCGCGGCTGGATTGGCATGACCTGGCCCAAGCAGTACGGTGGCCATGAGCGCTCGGGCCTGGAGCGCTACGTGATGGTCGAAGAAATGCTGGCGGCTGGTGCGCCGGTAGGCGCCCATTGGTTTGGCGACCGCCAAAGCGGACCGCTCTTGCTGCGCATGGGTAGCGAAGATCAGCGCCGCCTGCTGCTGCCCCAGATCGCAGCGGGCAAGGCGGCTTTTTGCATCGGCCTGTCCGAACCTGACTCGGGATCCGACCTGGCCTCGCTGCGTTCGCGCGCCATCAAGGTGGATGGCGGCTGGCGGCTTGAAGGACGCAAAGTCTGGACCACCAACGCCCACCTGTGCGACTTCATGATCGCCCTGTTCCGGACCGGCGGCCCTGCAGACACCGAAAAACACAAGGGGCTCTCGCAGTTTGTCATCGACATGCGCAGTTCCGGCATCGAAGTGCGCCCGATTTACGACCTGACTGGCGAAGCGCATTTTAACGAGGTCACCTTCGATAATGTGTTCGTGCCCGAAACGATGATCGTCGGGCGTGAAGGCGATGGCTGGATGCAGGCCACCGCCGAACTGGCGTTCGAGCGCAGCCAGCCGGATCGCTACATGAGCTGCTTTCCGCTGCTGCCGCTGGCCATCGATGCGGTGAGGGGCACGCCGCTCGATGACCGCCTGGCCCAGCGCGGCATTGGCGAGGCGATTGCCGAACTGGTGGTACTGCGCGAAATGTCGCTGTCAATTCTTGGCCAGCTCGAAAGCGGGCACGCCCCGGCGCTGGAAGCGGCGCTCGTCAAGGACATCGGCAACACCTACGAACAACGGATGCCCGAACTGGTGCGCAGCCTGCTCGACACGCCATCGGTCATCCATGCCGGCGACAAACTGAGCGAACTGCAGGGCTTCCTGACCCAGACGGTGCCCACATTTTCACTGCGCGGCGGAACGCGCGAGATCCTGCGCGGGATCATTGCCAAAGGACTGGGATTGCGATGAGCGACGACATGAATATCAGCGACATGCTGGCCGACCAGCTTGAGCGCCTGTTCGCGCGCGAAGTCACCTCGACCTTGTTGGCGAAATCCGAGCAGGGCTGCTTTCCCGCGGCCCTATGGCAGCAGGTGAGCGAAATGGGCGTGGTCGAAGCGCTGGCCAGTGACGCCAATGGCGGCTCTGGCCTGGGCTGGGCCGATATCGAAGCGGTGGTGCGCACCTGCGGGCGCCACGCCGCGCCGATTCCGCTGGCCGAGACGATGCTGGCAGCCTGGGCGCTGTCCCAGGCCGGATTGGACAGGCCGGAGGGCGCAGTGGCCGTTTCCGGTGCTGTATGGACGATCGACGCGGCCGGCGCCGTCAGCGGTGCCGATTCCCTGATCGCCTGGCTACCTGATTGTGATCACCTGTTGTTGGTTGCGCGCGGTGCCGATGGCGACCATGTCTGTTTGTTCGAGCGCGCCGCGCTGCCTTTGCAGGCGGCGCAAACCATCGAACGTACGCCGGCCGCGTCGCTTGTGCTGGCCGCGCAAACACCCGTGCGCGCCGCCAGGGCTGCAGGCATCGGAGCACTAGGCTTGCTGCCGCATCTGGCTGCGCTGCGCTGCGTGCAAATGGCCGGTCTGCTGGACCGCATGCTGGCCTTGTGCGTCGACTACGGCAATACCCGGGTCCAGTTCGGCAAACCGATTGGCAAATTCCAGGCCATCCAGCACATGATCGCCGAGCTGGCAGGCCACGCAGCGGCTGCCCAGGTGGCCGGCCTGTATGCCTGCCGGCAGATCGATTCCGGCCAACCGGCGCGCGCTGAATTTGGCGCTGCGGTGGCTAAAACCCGCCTTGGCGGGGCTGCCACGCGCTCCAGCGCCATTGCGCACCAGGTTTTCGGCGCCATTGGCGTCACCGACGAGCACCAGCTGCATTACTTCACGCGCCGCCTGTGGCAATGGCGCGCCGAGGCGGGTAGCGAACATGAATGGTCGGCGTGGCTCGGCCGGCAGGCGATCGATGCGGGCGGCGCTGCTCTGTGGCCGGCGCTGGCGGTGCACGCCGCATGAAGATCGTCTCCACCATTGAAGAATTGCGCGACCAGCTCAGCGGACAATTGCGTACCGCCTTCGTGCCGACGATGGGCAATCTGCACGAAGGTCACCTGTCGCTCATGCGCCTGGCGCGCAAGCATGGCGATCCCGTGGTGGCCTCCATTTTCGTCAACCGCCTGCAGTTCGGTCCGAACGAAGACTTCGACAAGTATCCTCGCACCTTTCAGGCCGACGTTGAAAAGCTTGAGAAGGAGGGCGTGTATGTCCTGTTCGCGCCCACCGAAAAAGAGCTGTATCCCGAGCCGCAGGAATTCCGGGTGCGCCCGCCCGACGACATCGGCAGCACGCTCGAAGGACACTTTCGGCCTGCCATGTTCGGTGGGATGACCACCGTGGTACTCAAGCTGTTTTCCTGTGTCGGACCCCGCGTGGCGGTGTTCGGCAAAAAAGATTATCAGCAGCTGATGATTGTTCGGAATATGTGCCGGCAGTTTGCGCTGCCCACGACAATCGTGGCCGCCGATACCTGCCGCGCCGAGGATGGCCTGGCGCTCTCATCGCGCAATATGTATTTGTCCGCCCAGGAGCGCGACGAGGCGCCTGTGCTGTACCGCGAGCTGCAGAATATGGCGGCAAGGCTCAGGGACGGGCAGGGCGATGTATTTGAGCTCGAGCGTGCGGCGATGGCGGTGCTGTCGAAGCGCGGATGGGAGCCGGACTACATGGCCATCCGGCGCCAGGCCGACTTGCAGCCACCGTCGGCGGGTGACCTGGCCCAGGGCGCGCCGCTGGTGGTGCTTGCGGCGGCCAAACTGGGCAAGACGCGCCTGATCGACAACCTGGAAGTGTGACAGGGCCTGGCTTGCCCTGAAGTCTACTTCCCGTACTGTTCGCGAAGTGCGATCTTGTTGACCTTTCCAGTGACAAGCTTGGGCAGTTCCGTCACCGTCATCACGCTCTTCGGTTTTTTGTAGCTGGCGATAATATGGCGACTCGAAAACCCTGACCAACGTCGTCCTCGCCTTCGCGAGGACGACGGTTTTTGATGTAACGTTCATGTCAAGCAGGTTATCCCGAAAAGCAGTGCGCCAACGAGGGTCGACGGTTTTAGCTGCAACAGTACCGAATTCGTGATGTGGCGACTCGGAACCCCTGACCAACGTCGTCCTCGCGAAGGCGAGGATCCATACCGCCTATGCTCATAGGCGCCTCTTGCGTGATGATCGCGCACACGACTTCGCCCCATTTCTCATCAGTCTGGCCGATCACCTCGCATTTCGACACCGCCGGATGCTGCAGGGTCGCTCGATTGGGTTGATGGCGGCATCAATTTACACGCATATGTGCCTAGCCCCGGTACCTGGATATAGACGCAAACTCGGGGACTCGAGCAAGCATATAGTGAAATATACAAGACTAGAACCGGAGTATTTCCCGGTAACGTCAACAACCCGATCAACAAGAACCGTCAAGACAAACGCGGGAGTCTCACAAGCGCCCACATGGCCGGCCCTGAAGCCTACTTTCCGTACTGCTCGCGAAGTGCGATCTTGTTGACCTTTCCAGTGACAAGCTTCGGCAGTTCCGTCACCGTGATCACGCTCTTTGGTTTTTTGTAGCTGGCGATGAGCGTGCGAACGTGGGCGATGATGTCGTCCTGCGTAGCCGCCTGTCCCGTCTTTTGCGTGATGATCGCGCACACCACTTCGCCCCATTTCTCATCAGGCTGGCCGATCACCGCGCATTCCGACACCGCCGGATGCTGCAGAATCGCTTCCTCGACTTCGCGCGAATAAATGTTTTCCCCGCCCGATATGATCATGTCTTTCTTGCGGTCGACCAGGAACAGGAAGCCGTCCGCATCGATCTTGCCCATGTCGCCTGTGTGGCACCATCCGTCGCGCAGGGTGGCGATCGTGGCCGGGTGGTTGTTCCAGTAGCCGCGGAACATGGCGCTGCTCCTGGCGACAATTTCCCCTGGCTGCCCGCGCGGCACTTCATTGCCATCGTCATCGATGATTTTCGCGCGCAGGTTCGGGTACGGATTGCCGACCGATCCCAGGCGCGCGCGCTCGGCGTCGGTACCGTGCGGCAGATGCTGGCCGGGGGAGAGCGAAAACATGCAGATCTCGGTCTGTCCGTACAGGTTCAGGAAGCCGCAGCCGAAAACATCGATCGCTTTTTTCAGCACGGGGAGCGGCATCGGCGCAGCCGAGTACATGATCATGCGCACGCTCGAGGTGTCGGTTTGTCCAATATTGTCCTGTTCCAGGACCATCTGTACCATCGTCGGGGCGAGCAGCAGGAAGGTCAGCCGGTCACGCTCGATGGCATGCAGCACGGCCGCCGGCTCGAACTGGCGATGCAGGAAGACGGACGCGCCGCGAAAGTGCAGCGACAGGCTGATTACCAGCCCGCCGATGTGAAACATGGGCATCACGATCAGTCCGCGGTCGGTCGGCTCCATCGAGGCCAGCCAGTTGTCGACCTGGGCCAGCTGGCGCAATTCACGGTGGCCCCAGATGCAACCCTTGGGCCGCCCGGTTGTGCCGCTGGTGTAAATAAGGCAGGCGATATCGTCTTCGCGCGAGCGCAGTGGTGGGCCTCCAGCCTCGCCGGTGGCGATAAAGTCATCGTAGGAAGCCGCCCATGGGGTCGACTGGCCAATGCAGACATAGGTCTCTACACTTCGCAACAGAGGGCGCAGCTGCTCTATGACCGGCAGGTACTGCGCCTCGAACACCAGAATTTTTGGCGCACCATCGTTGATGATGAATTCCATCTCGGCTGCCGCCAGCCTGAAGTTGACGGTCGAAAGAATGAAGCCGGCCCACTGGGTGGCGGCAATCAGTTCGCCATATTCGATGGAATTCATCGACAGTACGCCAATCCGGTCCTGGCGCCGTGCCCCTGCCTTGTACAGGGCCGAGGATAGCCGGCGTGCCCGCGCGAGCAGGCCGGCGTGCGTCAGTACTCGCTCGTCCTGGGTGTAAGCGGGCAGGTCGCCGTGCCAGAGCGCGTTCTGTTCCAGGTCATCGGCAAACGAGAGGGGCATGTACTGGTGCATGTGAGTTCCGGGTCGAAAATGTGGTTCAGGACAGCGCCGGCAAGCCAGCGCTGCGGTCCAGATGGAAGTTGGTATCGCCGAAGCGGATGTCGTACATGAGCATGGCCCGATAGTGGTGGCCAACCGCGTATTCCTCGGTGGTGCCGATACCGCCATGCAGCTGGATGCCCTGACTGGTGACAAACCGGCACGCGCGGGTAACAAGCGACTTGGCCGCCGAGATCGCGCGCCGTATCTGCTCGCCGTCGCAACTGTCAAAGCTGGCCAGTGCATGGGTTACGATTGAGCGGGCCTGGTCCGTTTCGATAAACATTTCTGCCATGCGATGCTGCAGCGCCTGAAAGCGCGACAGCGGCTGGCCATATTGCACACGCGTCTTGAGGTATTCGGACGTCATGCGCATCACCGCATCCATCGAACCCAAGGCCGCCGCGCTCATCGCCAGCACCGCCTGGTCGCAGCTTTTGTTCAGTGCTTCCTGTACCGCCGCGCCGCGTAAGATCAGCGCGGCAGCCGGCACGCGCGCGCCTTCCAGGCGCACATCGGCGGCACGGGTGCCGTCAATGAGCTCGTATGCGGCCAAGGCGATGCCAGTGCTGCGCGGATCAACCACGAAAAGTCCAAGTTCACCCGTGCCATCAAGGCGTGCGGTCAGCAGCAACCGGTCGGCGCTGGTACCGTGGAAGACGCGCTGCTTGATGCCGAACAGCTTCCATCCGTCGGCGGTCGCCGTGGCGCAGGTCGCGACCGGTGTGTTGTATTCACAGCGCCCGCCCTGTTCCACGTGGGCCAGCGCGGCAATCGAGGCGCCGCTGCCCAGGGCTGTCAGCAGCTCTCCGGCGAGCTCGGAGCAACTGGCGTGGGCCAGCAGCGTGCCGCACAAGATGGTGCTGTCGATGACCGGCTCGGCGACCAGGGCCGCGCCCAGTTCTTCCATCAGCAGCGCCACATCGGCGGGTGTTCCGCCCATGCCGCCGCATTCTTCGGAAATCGGCAGGGCCAGCCAGCCGAATTCGGCGAATCGCTCCCAGTGCTGGCGCGAGAAGCCATCGTTGGTGCGGGACACGCCGCGGCGCGACTCCAGGCTGTAGCGTTCGCGCAGGTAGCGGCGGGCGCCGTCCACCAGCATCGTTTGTTCGTCAGAGAGAGTGAAATCCATGATTAGAGTCCGAACGCCAGCTTGGCGATGATGTTTTTCTGAACTTCCTTGGCGCCCCCGTAGATCGTGCAGGAGCGCAGGTACAGCAAATCGGTCATGACCCCCGGGGTGTAATCGGGCCACAGCGGGTCGGTCGAAGGCGGACCAAATGCTTCTTCGCGCCGGTACATGCGCAGTGAGCGCGCACCCAGCGCATCAACGGCGAGCTCGGTTAAACGCTGCTGCAGTTCCGAGCCGCGCACCTTGAGCACCGAAGCGCAGGCGCCGATCGAGTATGCACTTGGGGCCTCGAACAGCACGCGCAGCACCGACCAGTTCAGGGCATTGACGTCCACTTCCAGCTCGGCCAGGCGGCGCGCGAAAGCGCGGTCTTCGATGAGCGGACGACCATCCTTGATCTCATGATTGGCAATGTGACGAATGCGCGCCAGATCGCCGAACGCCTTGTGAATGTCGGCGCTGGAGGTGCGCTCGTTCGTCAGCAGGAATTTGGCCTGGTTCCAGCCGGTGCCTTCTTCGCCGATCAGGTTGGCGCGCGGGACCCGCACGTTGTCGAGGAACACCTCGCAAGTGGACCCTTCGCCATTGATCATCGGGATCTGGCGCACTGTAACGCCGGGCGAATCCATCGGGAAAACGAGCATCGAAATACCGGCCTGGGGCTTGCCGCCGCTGCCGGTCCGCACCAGGAAGAAACCCATCTCCGAATAATGTCCTTCGGTGGTCCACAGCTTTTGGCCGTTGACGATGTAGTCGTCGCCGTCGATCACGGCGGTGGTTTTTAATGAGGCCAGATCGGAACCGGCGCCCGGTTCGGAAAAACCCTGGGCCCACATTTCGTCACCCGACAGGATGCCAGGCAGGTAGCGTGCCTTCTGTTCGGCGCTGGCAAAGGTGTAGATGACCGGACCAATCAGGCGCAGACCCTGCCAGCGCAGTTCCGGGGCGCCGGCCATACGGCACTCGTATTCAAAGATGTGGCTCTGCACGTGGCTCCAGCCGGGACCACCATGCTCCTTTGGCCACAGGGGCGCGGACCAGCCGCGTTCATTGAGCGTGCGGTTCCACCAGCGCCGGTCCTGCTCATTGGGCGGGTGCATGCCAGTGATGCTGCGCCGGGCCACGTCGGCCGGCACCGAGGCGGCCAGGAAGGCACGCACTTCGTCGCGAAATTCGAGTTCTTTGGCTGTAAATTGCAGATCCATGCGGTTTCCTGTCTTGTTGATTGGTCAGCAGGCCAGCTGCTTGAGCGGTGCTGCGGCCGAGCACACGGCATTTACGGCGGCGTAAGCGTGGTGCACAGCGTCGCCGATGCGCCCGCCCTGCCGCGCATCGCCGATCGCCACTACCGGGATACCGGCCAGGCGCAGCTGCCCGACCAGCTCTTTCTCCGGAACCCGGCCCTGTGCGATCAGCACGCCGGCCGCAGCGATCGTGCTTTCCTTGCCAGCCTTGTCGCGCAGCGTGATCTGGCCATCGGCCCCAATGGAGGTGATGGTGCTGTTGTCAACGATGCGGATGTGGGGGTTGGCGGCCAGACGCTTGCGCAGCACGCTGCGGTAGACCATTTCGGCAGCGCGTGCCAGCTGGCGCGCGGGCGAGCGCGATACCAGCACCACCTGGTAGCCTCGTTCGCTCAAAAATTCGGCCGACTCGCAACCCGTTTCGCCGCCGCCGTAGACCACGAAAGGGATGTCGCCGGGTGCGGGCAGGGCAGGGCCGTCGCCCATGAGCAGCTGGTAGGCGTCGAACACGTTGGGGTTGCCGATGCCGTCGATCGGCATGCCGACCGCGCGGCCACCCACCGCGATGACGACGATGGCAGGCGCTGCGCCGCCCAGGTCTTCGATGCCAATCCGCTTGCCCAGCCGGACCGCAACCTTGCTGTTCGCCAGCCGGTATTCGAGATAGTCCTGGTACCAGCGCAGCTTGTCTTTGAGCGGAGGCGCGGCGGAGGCGATCAGGCCGCCGCCGAGCGTGGCGCGCGATTCGTACAGTTCCGCGGTAAAACCGGCCTGGTCGAGCATCAGGGCGGCAGCCATGCCGCCAGGGCCGCCGCCAACCACGATGGCGCGCGCTCCGCGCAGGGGGCCGGCGTCGGGCAGGGCGTCGAGTTCATGCCCGGTGCGGGGGTTTTCCGCGCAGCCGATTGCGCCATCCGGGCCGGAGCTGATGGTGACGCAGTAGTTACAGGAGGTGCACGGGCGAATTTCTGCGTCAACGCCGGCGCGCGCCTTGTTGGCCCATTCAGGATCGGCCAGCAGGGTGCGGCCCAGGGCGATCAAATCGGCGTCGCCACTGGCAATGGCCCTTTCCGCGGTGGCTGGCCAGCGAATCTGGCCCACCGCAATCACCGGCACGCTCACCACTTCGCGGATGCGGCGCGCATACGGAATGCGCCAGCCCTCGGGCATCGACATCGGCTCGACTACCTTGTCAAAGCTGGTCCAGCCGGTGCCGATCGATACGTGCAGGGCGTCGGCGCCGGCCGCGACCAGCTTGGGCGCGATGCGCACCATGTCGTCGATCGACAGCCCAAGCGGGCTGAATTCGTCGGCCGAGAAGCGGTAAATCAGGGGCCGTGCGCCAAGCGCCTGCTTGACCCGGACGATTACCCGGCGCGAGAACTCGAGGCGGCGATCTTCATCTCCGCCAAAGGCGTCCTCACGCTGGTTGGTCATCGGTGAAATGAAGGAGGTGAGCAGATAGCCGTGGGCGCCGTGCAATTCAAGCGCGTCGTACCCGGCCTGCACGGCCAGTTCTGCGGTGCGCCCGAACGCTTCGATGGTGTGCTCAATCTCGGCCACGGTCATGGCGCGCGCACTTAGCAGCGACGGGTCCTTGCGCGACGGGACATCGCTTGGAGCCCATGCGACGCCGTCGGCCAGCAGTTCGCGCTTGGCGCCCTGCCCGCCATGCTGGAGCTGCAGGCACGCCACCGCGCCGGCATCCTTGATCGCCTTGACCAGCTGGCGGTGACCGTCCACGCTGGCTTCGTTTTCAAGGATCAGCTGGCGGTGCTCCGAGCGGCCAGTGGCGGCATCGACGCAGCAAAATTCGACAATGATCATGCCCGTGCCGCCGGCCGCGCGCGCCCGGTAAAACGCGATCTGCGCCGGCGTCACGCTGCCGTCGGGCGCCGACAGGTTGGTCGACATTGGCGCCATGACAACCCGGTTGGGCAAAGTCAGGGCACCGATTTGCAGCGGTAGGAACAAATTGGGGTAGGGCGTGTTTTGCATTATCTTTATCGCTTGTCTCGGTTGCACGTCTTTTAAACCGCCTGCATCGCTTGCTTGACACCCGAAGCAAATAGGATCAAGATCAAAAAATGATGATGTGTCAGTTTTATACAAAACCAGGCAGCCGTCAACCTAAAAAATGAAAAACAGTCAGCTATACATCAAGGAGACATCAAATGCAGCAGCGTTATGCAGGCAAAGTGGTTCTGGTAACAGGAGCGGGACGCGGCATGGGCCGCGCGATCGCTGATGCTTTCGCAGCAGAAGGCGCAATTGTGGTCATTTCGGCGCGCACCAGCAGCTATGGCGAGGAAGCGGTCGCGGCCATCGAGTCGCGCGGCGGCCAGGCCAGCCTGGTGGGCGGCGATATTTCGGACCGGGCGGCGGTGAAAGCCATGTTCAGCCAGGCCATCGCGGCTCATGGCAGGCTGGATGTCGTGGTGCACTGCGCTGCCGACAACGCCCACTCCAAGATCGTGGACATGAACGACGACGACTTCGACTATCTCATCAAAAGCAATGTCAATTCTTTGTTCTGGATCGCCAAGGATGCGGCGCCGCACCTGTCCCAGGCGCCGGGCAAGGGCCGGCTGATCTACATCTCGTCAGGCTCTGCCAACCGCAATTTCATTCCTGGCCTGATTCCATACGCCTCCACCAAGGCGTTCATGAATGCGTTCGCGCGCGGCCTGGCGGTTGAGTTTGGCCCCATGAACATTCTGGTGAACGTCGTCGAGCCGGGCATGGTCGCGTCCGATCGCATGAAGGCCGGCGTCAACGAGCAGCAGGCTGCCGCCATCTCGTCCAACTTCGCCGTCCCGCGCCCAGGCCACCCGGACGAAATCGCATCCGCAGTCCTGTTCATGGCGTCGCCCGAGGCGTCCTATATCACGGGCACCTCGCTGCTGGTCGACGGCGGCGCGAGCATGGCGTCGCTGGGCAACCTGGCTGGCGTGCTGGCTGAAAAATGAGCGGAGAACTTCCCGTTTTGGTCGGACGCGCAGGGCCGCATGTGCTTCAGGTGACGATCAATCGTCCGCACAAGCGCAATGCCATCGATGTCGCCACCGCCCAGGCGCTGGCGGCGGCGGTACGCCAGTCCGAGCAGGACAGCACAGTGCGCGCCGTGGTGCTGACCGGCGCCGGCGCGCGCTGCTTCTGTGCGGGGGCTGACCTGGCTGATGTAGCGGCAGGGCTGGGCGAACAACTCATGGTCAATGGCGATGGTCTGGGCGGCTTTGTATTTGCGGCGCGCTCTAAGCCGTGGATTGCTGCAGTGCGCGGCATGGCCATGGGCGGTGGCCTGGAGCTGGCGCTGGCCTGCGACATGATCGTGGCCAGCGATGAAGCCACGTTCGCGCTGCCGGAAGTGCGTCGCGGTCTGATCGCGGGCGCAGGTGGAGCTTACCGTGCGCCAAGGACCTTGCCGCGCGCGGTGGCGCTGGAAATGCTGCTCACGGGCGCGCCATTGCCGGCTGCGCGGGCGCACGCGCTTGGCATGCTCAATCATCTCGTGCCAGGTGCCGAAGTCCTGGCTTGCGCGCTCGCGCTGGCGGCAGGCATCGCTGCCAACGCGCCGCTGGCCGTCAGCGCCACCCTGGCCATCGCCCGCGCCGCCGCGGAAGAATCCGAACCGGAGCTGCGCGCGCGCACGGATGCGGCCAGCCGTGCGCTCGCCACCAGCGCCGACGCGCGCGAAGGCGTGGCCGCCTTTATCGAAGGGCGGCCGGCACTTTGGACCGGCACCTGAAAGGGCCAGCATGAGAGTGAAGAAAAAAATCCGGGAGGTAAGCGTCGTGACCGGCATGGGCGCCATGGGCATGGCCTGCGCGCGCGCCATCGGCAGCGGGGTGCGCCTGCTGGTGGCCGACAATGATCCGCTTCGCCTCGAGCAGGCCGTTGGCACACTGGGTCATGAAGGCTACCAGGTCACGGGCTGCCTGCTCGATCTGGGCGACCCGCTGGCCGCAGCCGATCTGGCGGCGCAAGCCCAGGCCATCGGCGTGCTGCGCGCCTTTGTCCACACGGCGGCAATCTCGCAGTCCCAGGCCGCCAGCGCGGCGCGCATCTATGCCGTCAATCTCGACGGCACCGCACTGCTGCTCGAGGCGATGCTGGGAGTAGCGGGGCCGGGCAGTGTTGGCGTGGTCATCGCCAGCATGGGCGCGCAGTTCATCAGCGTACCTGAGGAAATCGAGCGCGCGTTGGCGCTGGCCCCGCCCGGCGACTTGGGCGAGGTGGTCCAGGACATGCCTGGCTGGGACGACAAGAATTTTGCCTACCTGGTCGCCAAGCGCGGGAACCAGCTGCGGGTCGAATCGGCGGCGCTGGCCTGGGCCGAGATCGGGGCGCGCCTGGTGTCGGTCAGCCCTGGGGTCATCTCGACGGCGCAGGGTCTGCAGGAGCTGCGCGAGCACCCGGCCGTTGCCAGGGTCGTCGCCGATTGCCCGGCCGGTCGCATCGGCACCCCCCAAGACATTGCCGACGCCGTGGCCTGGCTCATTGGGCCGCACGCCAGCTTCATTACCGGCATCGACCTGCGCGTCGATGGCGGCACCATCGCGCACCAGCGCTGGAATCACTCATTACAACAACAATCAGGAGGCAGGACATGGAACGATTCACTGAACAGGTAGCCATCGTTACGGGCGGCGCATCGGGCATCGGCGAGGCGGTATGCAGGCGCCTTGCCAGCGAAGGGGCGAGCGTGGTGGTCGCGGACCGCAATGTCGCCGCAGCCGAGGCGCTGGCCGCAACGCTCGGGCATGGGGCGATTGCGACCGGCTTCGATGCCGCCGACGTGGGGTCGATACAGCACCTGGTCGAGTCCAGTATTGCGCATTTCGGCCGGCTCGATGTACTGCACAACAACGCCGCCATTGGTACGCCCGAGGTGCACGCGCGCGACACCAACGCCATCGATATCGATTTCGAGACCTGGGACCTGGTCATGGCGGTCAATCTGAGGGCCTACCTGGCGGCCTGCAAATACGCGCTGCCGCACATGATCGCGCGCGGAAAGGGGGCGATCGTGAATTCCGCCTCCGCCGGCGGCTTTTCCGGAGACATGTCGCGCATTGCCTACAACGTGTCCAAAACCGCCATTCTGGGCCTCACGCGCCAGATCGCCGCCCAGCACGGCCTGCAGGGCATCCGCTGCAATGCGATCGCGCCCGGTCTGGTCCTGACCCCGGCCGCGCGCGCGGTGGCAGCTGACGTGATTGAGGTCATGGGCCGGCATATCCTCACCAAACAGTTTGGCGAGCCGGAAGACATTGCCAACCTGGTGGCCTTTCTGGCATCGGACGAAGCACGCTACATCAACGGCCAGGCTTACATCATCGATGGCGGTATGCTGGCGCATATCCCCGCCAATCCCGATCTGTTCGACTGCGCCGCGAAAAAAATCGCCGCGCAGGCCAGTTCCGCTGTGTTATGATAAAACTGACGGTATGACAGTTTTAAGTAAATTCAACCGAAAGAGCGTGCCACGATGACCAGACCCTTGCCGCAGTTGACAGACCTGAACCGGTTTTTCTGGACCGGCGGCGCTGACGGCGTGCTGCGCATGCAGCGCTGCGCCGACTGCCGGCACTGGATCCACCCGGCCGGCGTGATCTGCCCGGCCTGCCGCAGCCGCAACGTGGCGCCCGAAGCTCTGTCAGGCCAGGCCACGGTCGAGGCGGTAACGCTGAATCACCAGCCATGGCTGCCTGGCGTGGAAGTGCCGTACGCCATCGCGATCGTCCAGCTCGATGAGCAGGCCAACCTCAACCTGACAACCAATATTGTCGGCGTACCGCCCGAACAGGTGCACATCGGCCAGCGCGTCGAAGTGACGTTTGAGCAGGCCGACGACGTATGGTTGCCGCTGTTTCGTCCCATTGCCGAGTAAATCATGTCCGAACATACTGAAGAATACGAAGCAGTACGCGACCAGGCCAGGCGCTACCTCGACGACACGGCCGTGCCCGAGCATCTCAAGGCCCTGCTGGAAGCCCCAGGCAGTTTCGATACGGTCCTGTGGGCTGGCGCTGTCGAGCAGGGCTGGCCGGCGGCAGCGCTGCCCGAACTGCACGACGGCCTGGGTCTTGGCTGGCGCGGCGTCTGTGTGCTGGCGGAGGAGCTGGGACGTAAATGCGCTTCATTGCCGCTCGTGTCCAGCGCGGCAGTCGCGCACATCCTCGCGGCGAGCGCGCAGGATCAGCCGCAGCTGGCGCAACTGGTGAGTGGGGCGCGCCATGCCTGCCTGGCCTTGTGCCAGTCGGGTACTGCGGGGTTGGCACTGCGCCCGGCAGTACGCTGGTCGGGTCAGGCTATCACGGGCAGCACTGCGATCACGGCCTTCGGCTCGAGCGCCGCGCTGGCGCTGGTGCCGGCGTGGTCGGATCAGAACAATGCGCTGGTATTGCTGCTGGTGGAGCTTGACCACGCCGGCGTGCAGCGCCAGGCCGAGCCGGTGATTGACAACAGCCGGGCTGCGGCAACCCTGCATTTTCAGGATGTCCCGGCGCAGTTGCTGGCCGAAGGCGAAGCTGCCGAGACGCTGCTGTGGCAAGCTGCCGGCCTGGCCGCTATTGGCTCGGCATTCGAACAGATTGGCGGTGCGCAGGCATGCCTGGACCTGGCGCGCGACTTTGCACTGGAACGCAAAGCCTTTGGCCAGCCGATTGGCCGCTTTCAGGCGATCAAGTCCAAGCTGGCCGATATATACATTCGCGTTGAACTGGCGCGTGGCTGTGCGCTCGATGCCCTGGCAGCGTTTGAAGACGATCGCCCTGACTGGCACAGTCTCGCCGCCGCCACTCGGGTCGCGGCAACCGATGCGTACGAGATCAGCGCGCGCGAAACCATTCAGACCCATGGCGCCATTGGCGTGACCTGGGAAGCCATGCCGCACCATCACTATCGGCGTTCGCGTTCGCTGGCCCTCGAGCTGGGGGCATCGGCAGCCTGGCGCGAGCGCCTGATGGCCACTGCGGCCTTCATCCCAACCGTTCAATAGAGTCCCTTCCATGAACCAGTCGCTCCCTCAGGATTTGCAAAACTATCGCGACCAGGCTGTCGCTTGGCTGGCCGAGCACGCGCCGCGCTTTTGCGGCGAGGCCCGCCGCGGCCTGGGCTTCGAGCAGGACCTGACGCTGGGCCGGGCGTGGCAGGCGCTCAAGGCGCAGCATGGCTACGCCGGCATCACGCTGCCGCGCGAATATGGCGGCGCCGGACGCACCGAACTTGAAAAAATCGTGTTTTGCGAAGACGAAATGCGCTACGACCTGCCGCTCGTGTATTTCAGCGTCAGTCTCAGTAACCCGCTCCCGATCTTTCTGCGCTACGCCCCTGAAGATGAGCGCTTGAGGCTCGGACCCCCGGCGCTGCGCGGCGAACAGATATGGTGCCAGATGTTCTCGGAGCCAGCTGCGGGCACCGACCTGGCTGCGCTGCGCCTGCGGGCCGAGCGTACCGAAGGTGGCTGGCTACTCAATGGCCAGAAAGTGTGGACCAGCTGGGCCCAGGTGGCTGACTGGGGCGTGGTGATTGCCCGTTCCGATCCCACCGTGCCCAAACACGCCGGCCTGACCTATTTTTATCTCGACATGAAGTCGCCCGGCATCACGGTGCGCCCGATCCGGCGCCTGGTCGATGATCCGGACTTGAACGAAGTGTTCTTTGACGATGTATTCATCCCGGATGCGCAGCGCCTGGGCGAGGTTGGTGCCGGCTTTCGCGTGGCGGTGGAGACCTTGATGATCGAGCGCTACGCGGTGACCGATGAATCGGGTTACGGTCCGACCCTGGACGCTTTTGTCAGCCTGGCTGGCCAGGCCATCCTCAATGGCAGGCCAGCACTGGAAGATGGTGAAGTGCGGTCGGTGGTGACTCAGGCATTTCTCGAACGGCAGGGCCTGCGCTCGATCCACCGGCGCGCCGTCGCCGCTATTGCCGCCGGCAAGGCGCCGGGCGCGGAAGGAGCCATGCGCAAGCTGCTGCTGGGCCGCACCCGCCAGCGGCTCGGTGCGCTGGCGCTCGACCTGCTGGGCGCCGATGGCATGCGGCTCGACCCGGATGCTACTGCAGCGCGCGATTTCGCTCGGGCCTGGCTCGATCCGAGCCTGCGCATCGCCGGCGGTACCGACGAAGTGCTGGTCAATACCCTGGCCGAGCGCATTCTCGGCCTGCCGCAAGACTACCGCCCCGATAAAGGTTTGCCGTTCAACCAGAGTTGAGCGTGCAACGAAGGAGAAGTGCATGAATTTTGACATCGACCCCTCGAATGACGCGTTTCGCGCCGAGGTGAGGGCCTTTCTGGATGCGGCGCTTCCGGCCGACATGGCAGCGCGCACCCGGCGCGGCTTTCATCCGCTGCGTGACGATACCCGCGCCTGGACCCGCATCCTCAACGCCAAAGGATGGTCTGGACCGAATTGGCCTCTGGCCTGGGGCGGCACCGGCTGGACCCCGATTCGCCAGTTCATTTTCGATGAAGAATGCTTCATGGCTGGCGCGCCGGCCATCGACACTGCCGGTTTCAAGATGATCGGCCCCATCATCATGACGTTCGGCAGCGAAGCCATGAAGGCCGAGTTCGGGCCCCGTATCCTCAATGGCGACGTTTTTTTCGGCCAGGGTTTTTCAGAGCCAAACGCCGGCTCCGACCTCGGTTCGCTCTCGACAGCGGCAGTGCGCGATGGCGACAGCTATGTCATTAACGGCCGCAAGATCTGGACATCGTTCGTGGAAACGGCCGAGATGATTTTCGTCCTGGCCAAAACCGATCCGGCGGCGCGCCAGCGCGGCATTTCGCTGCTGCTGGTCGATAAGAACGCGCCTGGCATCACGATCCGTCCGATTATCGATATTGGCGAAGGCTACAGCCTGAATGAAGTGTTTTTTGACGATGTGCGTACCCCCGCATGCTGGCTGGTGGGCGAGGAGGGCAAGGGCTGGAGCTATGCCAAGCACTTGCTCGACCTGGAACGCGCCTTCAGCGCGGAGTGGCCGCGCAACAAGCGCAATCTGGCCCAGCTACGGGCCATGGCGGGCCGCGCCCGTGCCGGCGAGGGCCGGCTGCTCGACAGCCCTGGCTTCGCTGCACGGCTGGCCCAGCTCGAGGTGGACTTGGCTGCGCTCGAATGGCTTACCTTGCGCGCCCTGTATGAACGCCATGGCGCCGGCAGCAAGCTGCCGGTCGGCTCACTGCTGAAAGTGCGCGGCTCGGAGTTGCTGCAAAAAATCGGGCAGATGCAGGTGGAAGTGCTGGGCGAGCAGGCCGGCTACCTGTACGCCGATCCGCACGCGACTGCGCCGGCCGACATGGACTGGCCGCCCGGCAGTGCCGATGCACCCGGCGTCATGGCCGACTACCTGTACCGCCGCGCGACGACGATCTACGGCGGATCGAATGAAGTTCAGCGCACCATCATTGCGCGATCCTTCCTGGAGCTGTGACATGGATTTTCAACTGAGTGAAGAGCAGCAGATGCTCAAGGATAGCGCCCGCCGCTACCTCGAACAGCATTGCGCTTTCCAGCAGCGTGCCCATGGTCAGCGCGCTGCCGAAATTGATGAACAACACTGGCAGGCTTTTGCCGAGATGGGCTGGCTCGGGATGTCGCTGCCCGAGGAAGTGGGCGGTCTGGGCGCGGGTATCGTGGAAAGCGCGATCCTGATGGAAGAATTGGGACGCGTGCTGTGCATTGAGCCTTACTGGGCCGTTGCGATGCTGGCTGCGCAAACGGTGCTGGCCTGCGGCGACAATGCGCGTGCCACGCAACTGCTCGATCCCATGATAGGGGGCGGCCCAAGGCCGGTGCTGGCCCATACGGAATCGTCGGCGCGCGGCGTGGTCAGCCATGTCGAAACGCGGGCAGAAGCGTCGGGTGATGGCTGGCGTTTGTACGGTCACAAGGTCGCCATCGCTGGCGCCAACCGTGCCGGCGCGCTGCTGGTCTCGGCGCGCACCAGCGACGCCCCGGGTGACGAGGAAGGCATCAGCCTGTTCGTGGTCGATCCATCAGCCGCGGGGGTGACGCTGCAGCCAGTGAAGATGATTGACAATCATTGGGCCGCCGATATTCGGCTCGACGCGGTCGAAGTGGGTCGGGCGAGTCTGCTGGGCGAGGAGGGCGGCGCCTTTGGCGCCCTGCTAGCCGGGCATGAGTACGCACTGCTTGGCCTGTGCGCCGAGGCGCTGGGAGTCATGGAACAGGCCATGTGGATCACGCGCGACTACTTGAAGGTGCGCCAGCAGTTTGGCGTGGCGCTCAGCACCTTCCAGTCGCTCCAGCACCGCATGAGTGAAATGCTGATTGAACTGGAGCTCTCGCGCGGCATGGTCCACCGGGCGCTGGCGGCGATGGGCGGCTCGCGCACGCAGCGTGCGCAAGCCCTTGCCGCGGCCAAGGTCCATATCGGGCGCAGCGGGCACTTTGTGTGCGCCCAGGCGATTCAGCTCCATGGCGGAATCGGGGTGACCGAGGAATACGTCATCGGGCACCATTTCAAGCGCATGACCTGCATCGAGAACGCGCTGGGAAATTCGCATTTCCACCTGGAGCGCCTCGCTGTGATCGAGCGCGCCCAGGCTTAGGCGGGTGCCTTGGCGCGCCTGGCCGGTGATTTTTTGGCCAGCGCGGGGGCGGTTGCGGCAACGCCTTTGCCGGCGCTGAGTACCAGGCAGATCATGCGCGCCAGGTTGGAATTGATGCGGCGTGCACCCAGGCCGCGCTCCATGACCTCTGGCTCGGTGGCGGCAAGACGCTCCATCGCCGCGTGGAAAATGGCTGCCTCGGCGTAGGCATCGGCCCGGCGCCGCGTTTCGGTGGCCGGATTAATGGTCAGGATGCGCTGGGCGAAGCGTTCGATAAACGGAAGGTAGGTGCTCATGCGCAGTGCTTCAAAGCGCGGGTCGCCGCGGTCAGCTTCCATATTCCGGAAGCGCAGAACCTGGCGGTGCTCGTCCCACACCTTGGCGATTGCCTGCACCACCAGGGTCGCTTTTTCCTCGAGATTGCTGTCGACCCAAGGCTCATCGAAAATGGGATGAATGGCGGCCATGGCCTCGCCGGCCACTTCGCTCAATGCGAACAGGATGTCCTTGGTATCGTCGAAATACATGTAGAAGCTGGCCGGAGAAGTACCTGCTTCAGCCGCGATGGCCACCGCGGTCAGCTCGACCGGTGAGTGGGTCTCGAGGAGGCGGCGGGTTGCGTCCATGAGTTTGGCGCGGCTCTCAAGCCCTTTGCGCCCCAGGGTCTGCCCTTGTTTGTTTGTTGTAGTGTCGTTGCCCATGAAATACCCTTGTTGCGTTGTCGGTGAAGCTGATGAAAGTTTATTTTCTCCCGTTATAGCGCATGGCGTCTTCCATGGCAAGCGTATGAAGCAAGGCGGACGCCATTCCGGCCATTTACAGGAGAAATCGATGGCAACTTCAGACAGTAGCATCTGGACCGCGCTGGGGCATAAGACCTTTCGCCGCCTGTGGTGCGCCAGCGTTGCCCTGAACCTGACGATCTGGATGCAAAGCGTCGCGGCAGCCTGGTTGATGGTGTCGCTCACGCCATCGCCCCTGATGGTGGCCTTGATTCAGACCGCCACGGCGCTCCCTTCGTTCATATTTGCGCTGCCGTCGGGCGTCATGGCCGACCTGCTTGACCGGCGCCGCTATCTGATGGCCGTGGTGGCGGCGATGTTTGTCACGGCGCTGCTGCTGTGCGCTCTGGCGGCCGGTGGCGGCCTTGGTCCCTGGACGCTGTTGATCCTGACTTTCTGCCTGGGCACAGGCTTTGCGCTCCAGGGGCCGGCTTTCTTCACCACCCAGGCCGACAATGTGCCGCGATCCGTGCTGCCGTCGGCTTTGGCGCTGTCGGCCCTCTCATACAGCTCGGCGCGCGCGGTGGGACCTGCGATGGCCGGCGGTCTGATTTCCGGCTTTGGCGTTCTGGCCGTATTCGGCGCTGGCGCCTTGCTGCTGGCGTTTGGCCTGGTAGTCCTGGCCTGCTGGGATAGCCCAAAGCGCTCGCACAACCTGCCGCCGGAGAATCTGGTGTCGGGCATCGGCAGCGCGCTGCGCTATGTGCGCCATTCCGACATGATGCGGGTACAAATTTTGCGCACCGTGTTGTTCGTGGGCGCGGCCAGCGCTCTGTGGGCACTGCTGCCCTTGCTCGCCGTCGGTGGCGCCGGTGGTTACGGCATCCTCCTTGGCAGCATGGGTGCCGGCTCGGTGGCCGGCGCGGTGCTGTTACCGAAGCTGACAGGCCGGGTTGACATGAACCGCATGATGAACGTGGCGGCGATCGTATACGCAGCCGTCGCGCTGGCCGGCGCATACCTGAGCAGCCTGCCGCTGCTGTGCATTGCCCTGTTCCTGTCAGGGATCGCCTGGGTCGCCGTTGGCAATACCAACATGCTGGCACTGCAATCGGCGGTGCCGGGCTGGATTCGGGCGCGCGCCCTGTCGGTGTACATGTTGTCGTTCCAGGGAGCGATGGCGCTGGGTAGCGCCGTGTGGGGCTACGTGGCCACGTACGCCGGGGCCCCGCAAACCCTGGCAGTGAGCGCCGTGATGATGTTCGCAGTGGTCTTTGTCATGCGCCGCTTCCCGGCGCGCGAGGGCGAGCTGATGGAGGTGACCGAGGCCAGCGAGGCGCTGCATGCCAGCATCGACCTGCCGTCGATTGCAGGAAATGCGATGATTTCGGTACAGATCATTTATCAGATCGACGCGCAGGACCGTGACGAGTTCCTGCGCCTGGCCTATGCCGTTGGCAAGGTCAGGCGCAGGAACGGCGCCAGCGTGTGGCGCGTGTACCGCGACCTGGGACAGGACGGCTGTTACGTCGAACGCTTCCTGGTTGATTCATGGGATCAGTACCTGCGCCAGCGCGGGCGCGCCACCATTGCCGACCAGGCGCTGGAACAGCGACTGTGGGACCTTCACAGGGGCGACGCGCCGCCCCGTATTGTGCACCTGGTGGCCGAGGCGAACCCGGAACAATAGCCTCGATACCTGGACGAGTTTCGCGTGGTTGTTTACGGATGCGGCGCCAGCAGCGCTTCAATGTTGTCAGTAAAGTCGCGTACCGATCCCCGGACCCGCAGACCTTCGTCGAGCCGGTGTCCCTGGAATGCAAAGCAGGCTCCGGTCATCCGTCCTGCAAACACTGCCAGGCTGGCGTATTGGTCAAAATTGTGACCGCGTCCGCCCGCCACCATCACGCTGCGGCGCAGCAGCTTGATGGCTTCTGCCGTATCGGCATCGATGTTTGACTCCAGCTCCAGCTTGCGCAAATTGGCGCCCACCAGATGGGTGCCGGCCATGATCGCTGATCCTTGCAGCGTCCACGCCATGATCAATGTCCCGTCGCGCTCCAGTGTCGCCTGGCTGCGTCCCTCAACCGCATCGCTGACCATGGCAAGGTACTCCCTGCGCCCGCCGCGCAGCGCCTGGCCGAGCGCCATCAGCGCCAGGTCGTATTGATGTGTGCACTGCTGATAGGGGTCAATCCCATTGCCGCTCGCAGCATCAAGGCGCGTCCCGACAAGCTGCTGGAGCTGCGCGGAAGCGGACGGACAGCTGGCCCACGGATTGCGTAGCGCCGTTGCGTCCACGGCTGTCACAACCTCGCCGTCATGCGTGACGGTCAATGCGAAATGATGAAAATCGTCTTCCAGCGCGGCGCTTGCCAGGGAACCCTCAGCGTTCAGAATGACCCTGCGGTGCATCGCGCCGCTCATACCGTTTCTCCTTCAAGCCGGCCCAGTGCGGCACGCAGGCCGACGGTGGTGACAGGCGGCGTAAAGCGCGCTGCGCTGGGGCTGCGCATCGACTGTTCAGCGATGGTGTCCAGTTCGGCTGACGTTGGGTCGCTGCCGAGCAGGTCGGCCAGGCGGGCCGGCAATCCGAGTTCACGGTAGAAGGCGACCAGTTCGTGCACCATCTCGGCGCTGCGGCCCTCCAGCATCAACTGCACCAGCAGGCCGTACGCCACATGCTCGCCGTGCAGGGTACCAGCGGCGCGCGCGACACACGGCAGGCCGCGCGCAATCGCGTGCGCCACCGACAATCCTCCATTTTCAAAACTGATGGTACTGAGCAGAACGGTCGCTTCGATCACTGATTCCACTGCGGGGCTGATCTGCCCCTGCCTGACTGCTGCCACCGCAGCCGGCCCGTGCGTCCGAATCAGGGCGTAACACGTTTGGGCCGCCATCATGCCGGTATGCGATGCCGGTGCACCGAACAGCGTCAGCGCGCCAGCTTTCAGACATGCCTCGGCTTCGAATTTCTTGGAGATCGCGTCGCCAATCCCGGCCAGGAAAAAACGCAGCGGCGCCTGCGCAATTACTGCGCTGTCAGCGAGTACCAGATCCGGATTGCGGCGTAGCTGCAGCACTTCCATCATCTGGTGGTGCTCGTCATATACGGCGATCGAGGCACTTGCCGGGCCATCGTTGGACGCTACCGTTGGCACACATACCAGGCGCGCACCTAGTTTGCGCGCTACTCCCTTGGCCGCGTCGAGCGCCTTGCCGCCGCCCACGCCGACCACCACCTGCGCGTCGGCTTCGTGCGCGCCCGCCACCAGTGCATCAATTGCCGCATGCGTGACTTCGCCAGGAAAGGGCAGGGCGAGCAGCTCAACACCGGCGCGTTCGAAACTGGCCGCGATGCGCCCGCCCAGCAGCGACTGCACGGCGGCGTCGGCCACCAGCACGGCGCTCGGTCCCAGTTCGCCCGCGTGCCGGCCCAGTTCGTCGAGCAGCCCGGGTCCCTGCAGGTAGCGCGAGGTGGCGGCAAAAATTCGCATATTAATTTCCTTGGAGCTATAAAAGCAATCAAAAAGGCCGATTGGACAACACAAAACCGACGAACCGTCATTTATTTTTTCATTATGAAAGAGGCAGGCGCAATCAGCAAGGACTAGTTGAAAAGCCCGCCGTTGCAGGCGATATGGCGCGTGCACGGTTGATGAAATAGGTGTTCGCGTGCAGTTGACGCGGCTTCAAAACTATGGCTTACTACGAAAACTGATTATGTGTCAGTAATTGGAGCCGGTCTGGGAGACACCCCGGCTTCCGTTAATACACGCAACACCCACACCGTACAAACATAACTAGGGGTTGAGCAACATGAAGAACGAATTCAAGGGTCGCATTTCGCGCACCACCATGGCAGCTTCGATTGCACTTGGCCTGACCGCGCTGGCAGGTGGCAGTGCCAGGGCAGATTCCTTCAATGTCGGCAATCCCGACATCGAACTCCGATGGGACAACACGATCCGCTATACGGGTGGCATGCGCATGAAGCACGTCAATCCGGCCTTTCTGGGCGTAGCAGGCTACGATGAAACCGAAGGGCGCTTTACGCGCGGCGACTTCGTCACCAACCGCATCGACCTGCTGTCCGAACTCGATTTCACTTACATGCGCAAGTATGGCTTTCGCGTGAGCGGCGCCGCATGGAATGATTTCGCGTACGACGGCAAGTCGCGCCGCAATACGGCGCTGCCGGTCTCGGGCGCCTACATCAACGACCAGTACAACGGCTACGTTGATCGCTACATCCGCCGTGGCGCCGAAATTCTGGATGCTTTTGTGTTCGGTAATTTCGACCTTGGTCCAGTGGCGCTGAGCGTCAAGGCTGGCCAGCACAATGTGTACTGGGGCGAGTCGCTGTACTCGATCGGTAACAGCATGGCCTACTCGCAGGGACCGGTCGACACCATCAAGGCCGCCACCAGCCCGGGCGCCGAGGCCAAGGAACTGTTTTTGCCGCTCAAGCAGATTTCGGCCCAGGCGCAGCTGACCGACGAGTTGTCGATCGCTGCGCAGTACAGCCTGGACTGGAAACCGTTCCGCCTGGTCCCGGGTGGCACCTACTTCGCGCCGTCGGACGGTTCGCGCAGCGATTTTGCGGCCAACTTCCCGGGTGCCTTCAATCTCGCGAATGGCGAGGACTTCGGTCCTGAAAAAACACGCGGCAATTTCGGCGTGAACCTGCGCTACAGCCCGGCGGCACTGCAGGGTAGCGTCGGCCTGTACTACCGCAAATTCGACGAAAAGCTGCCTTGGTCCTTCACCCAGTTGCGCCGGGTTCCAGTGGCACCGTTTGTCGCCCCGCAAGCGATTCGTCTTGCGTTTGCCCGTGATACTGAACTGCTGGGCGTGAGCTTCACCAGGAACATCAATTCGGTCAGCGTCGGCGCCGAGCTGTCGTACCGCAAAGGTACGGCCCTCAATTCGCCGTCCGGCTTTAGTGTCCTGCCTGCAAACGTGACCGCGACCAGTCCCACCTATGCGGAAGCCGAAGGCGCACGTGGCAATACCATTCACGGCCTGATCAACGGTATCTGGCTGATGCCCGAGAATTCGCTGTGGAAGGGCGGCACCCTGCAGGGCGAATTGAACTTCAGCCATCTGAACAAGGTAACGAGGAATGCGAATCGCTTCTTCGGCGAAGGCTTTGCTTGCCCAGCCGGCCAAAGCAAGAAAAATGGCTGCGCCACCAAGACCGCATTCGGCATGAACCTGGGCTTTACGCCTGAGTGGCCGCAGCTGTTTGCCGGCTGGGACATTTCGATGCCAACTTCGCTCGCTTACCAGATCCGCGGCAATGGTGCGGCGCTCGGTGGCGGCAATGAAGGTTCGCTCTCGTACTCGATCGGCGTGGCCGGCAAGCTGTACTCGAAGTATGAGTTCTCGCTGCGCTATGCCGACGCCAGCTCGCGCTACAACACCAATCCGCTGACCGGCCTGTTCACCAATGGCAACGGCTCGAATGCAGTCCAGTCCGATCACGACTGGCTGGTCTTTACCTTCAAGACATCGTTCTAATTCATCCGCGTTCCAATAACCATGTCGCCCGCAGCAGGGCGACCAGCAGGAGACACAGCATGAAACGTATTCAGACCCTGGCACTTATTGCCGCGAGCACCTTGTGGTGCGGGCAGGCGCTGGCCGGCGCCACTCCGGAAGAGATCAAGCAGCTTGGCACCACCCTGACCCCGGTCGGCGCTGAAAAGGCCGGCAACAAGGATGGCACCATTCCGGCATGGGATGGCGGCCTGTGCACCCCGCCGGCCAATTACAAGCCGGTCATGGGCGCCGCTGGCGGTGCGCCATACGCCGATCCGTACGCGAACGACAAGCCGATCGTGCGTGTCACGAACGCCAATCTGGCGCAACACGCAGAAAGGTTTGACGAAGCGACGCGCGAACTGTTCCGCCGTTATCCGGCCTATGCCATCGATATTTATCCGACTCGCCGTTCGGCCTGCCTGCCGAAATGGATTTACGAGAACACGGAAAAGCGCATCAACAATCCGAAGCTGCAGGCTGGCGGCGTTGGCATCAGTGGCGCACATGCCCAGATCCCGTTCCCAATTCCCAAGTCGGGTTACGAGGTAATGTGGAATGGCCTGCTCCGCTACGAATTGCCGCACTCACGCCTGACCATCGACGCCGGCCTGGCCAATACTGCCGGGGTCATCACGCGCAGCTCGACCCAGACAGTCGACAACCAGAACCTGTACTGGGATAACACCCTGCAATCGGTGCCCGAAGACAAACCATACTGGGTACTGACCGCCAAGACCACCTACCCGACGGCTCAAGCCGGTGTGATCCAGATGCGCCACCAGTTCCTGCGCGCTGACCAGAAGGGCAGCATGGCGTGGAGTTACATTCCTGGCCAGCGCCGCGTGCGCCTGGCGCCGGAATTCAACTATGACACCGTGGCCACCACGTCGGGCGGCATCCTGATTTACGACGAGATCAATGGTTTCGACGGCAAGATGGACAAGTTCGACTTCAAGCTGGTCGGCAAGAAGGAAATGTACATTCCTTACAATAACTACAAGTTCCAGAACGCTTCGCTCGAAGCCACGATGGGCAAGAACTTTGCCAATCCTGATCTGTTCCGCTGGGAGCTGCACCGCGTGTGGGTAGTGGAAGCAACGCTCAAGCCAGGCGAGCGCCATGTCCAGAAGAAGAAGGTGTTCTACTTCGATGAGGACAGCTGGCTCATTTCGATCTATTACAGCCTGGACCAGGCCGGCAAGCCGCATCACCTGATGCAGCTGTCGTCAATGCAGGAATACGAAAAGCCAGCCCCGCGCGGTGGTAATTACGTCCTGTATGATCTGAATCGCGGCATTTACGGCAATCAGTCGAAGCAGTCCGGTCCACGCCCGGAAGACACGGGCAACTACAAGGTGCCGCCACGTTCGCCGAACTACTTCACGCCTGATTCGATGGCTGGAAGCGGCGTACGTTAAACGCTGGGGCGGGGAGCGCAACGCTTCCCGCTTTCATGGACCGCGGCGCCGGCTCGCTGGCGCCGTTTCCGCACGGCTAGGAGCTGCAAATGCGTTACCTGATCACACTGGCGGCCTGCTGCGCGCTGTCCGCCGGACCGGCACTGGCCGCGTCCACCAATTTCAAGGATCCGATCGATGTGCCAGCGGCGATGACGCGCCTGGCCACGACAACCCAGCTGTCCGCGGTCGGTTTGGCCGGTAAACGGCTCGTCGCCGTCGGCATTCGCGGTCTCATTATCACGTCGGACGACCAGGGTACGACCTGGACCCAGCGCAAGGCGCCGGTGTCATCCGACCTGCTGGCAGTGCACTTCCCAAGTTCCCTCAAAGGCTGGGCCGTCGGCCACGACGGCGTGGTGCTGCACAGTTCCGATGCCGGCGCGAGCTGGACAAGGCAGTTCGATGGCCGCGCCGCCGCTACCCAGCTGAAGGCGCATTTTGCGCAGCTGGAAGGGCAGGGCGATCCGAATGGCAAGCGCCTGCTGGACGAAATGAAGCTGAACTACGAGAACGGCCCCGAGCAAGCCTTGCTCGACGTCTGGTTCAGCGATGACAGCAATGGTTTCGTGGCCGGTTCTTTCGGCACCTTGCTGGCCACCAGCGACGGCGGCAAGAGTTGGCAATCCTGGATCGAAAAAGTCGATTACGGCTCGCTGTTGCACCTCAACACCATCCGTGGGATCGGCGGGGAACTGTATATCGGCTCGGAAAAGGGCATCGTCTTCAAGCTCGACCGGACGCGCCAGCGGTTTGCACCCATCGCTACCGGCTACACCGGCAGCTTCTTTACGCTGGCGGGGCAGGGCACGACCATCATCGCGGGCGGTCTGCGGGGTTCTGCCTGGCGCTCTGTCGATAGTGGCGCAACCTGGACCAAGCTTGAGACCGGCCTTCTGGGCGCTGTTACGGCAGCCGAGCAATCGGCGGCGGGCGAGTTGCTGCTGGTCAGTCAGGGTGGCGATGTGCTGCTCAGTAAAGATGCAGGAAGCTCTTTCCGTCCCCAGAAGGTCAAGCGGCCGACACTGTTCTCGGGCGTCGCCCATACCGGGGCTGGCAAGGCCGTGCTGGTTGGGCTGCGCGGCGTGCAGCAGATCGACCTGAAGTAGAAGTATTCACTGGTAGCAAAGCAGACGGAGTTTTTTATGGCATCAGCACACCAGTCGTTCGACCTGCCGGTCATTACCGACCCGGCCCTGTTCGATCGCAATAGCGGTTCCTGGCTTGAACGCTTCATTTTCAATCACCGCGCCCTGATGGTGCTGGTGTGTGGCCTGGTGTCGCTGTTTCTCGGCTGGCATGCGGTGCAGCTGCCGGTCAACGCCAGCTTCGAGAAAATGATTCCAAGCTCGCACCCGTACATCAAGAATTATTTCGATAACCGGGAATCCCTGCGCGGCATGGGTAACTCGGTGCGTATATCCCTGGAAAACACCAGTGGCGACATTTTCGACAAGCAGTATCTGGAGACGCTGCAAAAGATCAACGACAAGGTCTATCTGATGCCTGGCGTCGACCGAGCCTGGATGCGCGGACTGTGGACCAGCAGCTTACGCTGGACCGAAATCACCGAGGAAGGCTATCGCGGCGGCCCGGTCATGCCCGACCGCTGGGATGGCAGCGCCGAGTCGACCGCGCAGCTGCGCAATAATATCGCCCGGGCAGGCATTGTCGGCAGCTTCGTGTCGGACAACATGAAGTCGACCATCATCGTGGTGCCGTTGCTGGAAAAGGATGCCGAAACCGGCAAGCCGCTCGACTACGCCGCCTTCTCGACCATGCTGGAGAAAGAAGTACGCTCGCTCGAGAGCGACAAATTCAAGGTCCATATCGTCGGCTTCGCCAAGCTGGCCGGGGACCTGATCGAGGGCCTGTACGACGTGATGCAGTATTTTGCCCTCTCGGTGCTCATCGCCGCGGTGTTCGTGCTGCTGTACACGCGCTGCATTCGCAGCACTGCATTGCTGGTGTTTTCATCCTTGCTGGGTGTGGTGTGGCTGCTTGGGCTACTGCGCCTGCTGGGCTATGTGCTCGACCCGTACTCGATCCTGGTGCCATTCCTGATTTTCGCGATCGGGCTGTCGCATGGCGCGCAGAAGATGAACGGCATCATGCAGGACGTCGGGCGCGGCACGCACAAGTACGTGGCGGCGCGCTACACCTTTCGGCGCCTGTTCATGGCCGGCCTGGCCGCGCTGCTCACCAATATCGTCGGCTTTGCGGTGTTGATGATCATCGACATCCCGGCCATTCGCGACATGGCGCTGACCACCAGTATCGGCGTCACTGTGCTCATTTTCACGAAGCTGATTCTGATTCCCGTCGCCCTGTCCTATATTGGCGTGAGCGAGAAGGCTGCGCGCCGCACTGTCACCCGCACCGGCGAAGCACCGGCGGGCGGACCGCTGCAGACCATGCGCAATGCGCTAGTGCGCCTGTGCGAGCGCCGCAATGCCACCATCATGGTGCTCATCGCGCTGGGCCTGGGGGCCGGCGCCATGGTGGTGCGCAAGGACATTCAGATCGGCGACCTGAACGCCGGTGCGCCCGAACTGCGGCCCGAGTCGCGCTACAACCGCGACAGCGCCTTCGTGGCGGCCAATTACGCGCTCGCCAGCGACCAGTTTGTAGTCATGCTCAAGACGCCGCCGGGCGAATGCTACGCCTACCCCAACCTGGTCGAAATCGACCGCCTGGGCGCCATGCTGCGCCAGGTGCCTGGTGTACAGACCACGAACTCGCTGGCTGATGGTATCCGGCGCGGTACCTCGGGTATGTTTGAAGGTAATCCAAAGTGGCAGTCGATCACGCGCAATACCACCAATCGCAACCAGGCTTTCGCCATCTTTCAGGCGGATCGGCCGGACCTGGCCGACCGCGCGTGTGCCATCACGCCCATTGTTGCCTATCTGTCGGATCACAAGGCCGATACGCTCACCCGCGTGGTCGATAGCGTCAACGCCTTTGCGGCCGAACATAATGCCCCGGGGCGCGAATTTCAGCTGGCCGCCGGCAATGCCGGTATCGAGGCAGTTACCAATATCGTTGTGCAAAAAAGCTTCTGGACCATGCACTTCGTGCTCTACGGCGCCGTTGTGCTGCTGTGTTTCCTGACCTTCCGCAGCTGGCGCGCAACGCTGGTGGCCATCATTCCGCTGATTCTCACCTCGATCATGTGCGAGGCGCTCATGGTGTGGCTCGACATCGGCATCAAGGTGGCGGTGCTGCCCGTGATTGCGGTCGGCGTTGGGGTAGGGGTGGACTACGCGCTCTACCTGCTCAGCATCCAGCTCACCATGCAGCGGCGCGGCGCGACCCTGGCCGAAGCCTACGGCCGCTCGCTCGACTTCACGGGCAAGATCGTGGGCCTGGTCGGGGTGACGATGGCAGCGGGGGTTGTGACCTGGGCCTGGTCGCCGATCAAGTTTCAGGCCGATATGGGCATTCTGCTGACATTCATGTTCTTGTGGAATATGATCGGGGCCTTGCTACTGATCCCCGCTCTATCGCACTTTCTGCTGCGCGGCGAGGCCGACAAGGAAGCCAAGGGAGGCGCCGCGTTGCGGGAACCTCCGCCAAATTCCGAGGCAGTTGGCATCTCCGCTCACCAAAGCGCCACCTTCGGGACTTGACAGCAGCCGCGCCTTTTCAGGTACGCCAAGATTTACTTTGAAAACTGACGAAACGTCAGTTATAATAAAATTCAGCGTAGCAGGGCCAGTGTTCAGGGTCGTCGCGCAGAATCGATTGACACATTTCTACCTTGGGAATCTACGATGAAATTATCAGAATATAAGACCATCAAATTCGAGCGCGATGGCAAAGTCCTGCACGTGATCTTCAACCAGCCCGACACCCTCAACAGCTTCCATGGCGAATCGCATACCGAGCTGTCGCATGTGTTCTACGACGTTGTCGAAGATCCGGACAGCGAGATCATCGTGGTCTCCGGTGCCGGGCGCGCGTTTTCCGCCGGTGGCGACATCGAGTACATGCAGTGGCTGTACGATAACCCGACCGCTTTTTATCGCTGCGTGCGCGAAGCCAAGCGGGTGGTCATGAGCATGCTCGAATGCGACAAGCCCATCATCGGCAAGATCAATGGCGACGCCATTGGCCTGGGTTCGACCGTGGCGCTGTTCTGCGACGTGATTTTCGCGGCCGACCACGCCCGTTTTGGTGACCCGCACAACAACGTTGGCCTGACCTCCGGCGACGGCGGACAGATCATCTGGCCGCACCTGATCGGCTATGCACGCGCCAAGCATTACCTGTTCACCGGCGAGAAAATCGGCGCAAAAGAAGCGGCGACCATGGGCTTGATTAATTCGGCAATGCCAGCAGCGGAGCTGGACGAATATGTCACCGCCTATGCGCAAAAACTGGCGGCGATGCCAACGCAGTCGCTGCGCTGGAGCAAGTCAACCATCAACGTTCCACTGCGCCAGATGGCAGCGAGCATGATGGACCTGGGCATGGCGTACGAAAACGTCGCCGCACGCACGCTCGACCACCAGGAGGCGATTGCTGCTTTCCGTGAAAAGCGCAAGCCGGTATTCACGGGTAAGTGACCCGGTTCGGTAGGGCCGGCGCATTGACTTGCACGGCCTGCCATGGTTAAATCTAAAAAGTGACGAGTATTTAGCTTTCTTACCGCAGTGTTCTGGGCGCGCGGCGCGGCGCCTGTAGGGGATCATCATGAAAGTCCGTTTTCCGAAGTGGGATTTTTCCACCATGCGCGCCCACTGGGCGCCCAGTCTCGAGTTTTCCCATAAATACAACGCGGCTTCCACGGTGCCGGCCCATATCGAGCCCTACCTCATCAAGGTCATGATGCAGGCGAAAAAGGTCCTCGATCCGAAGCACACCAAACTCCACGCCGAGCTGGAGATCTTCATCAAGCAGGAAGTTCAGCACTGCAAGCAGCACGTCGCCTTCAACAATGCGCTCTATGCGCTGGGTTATGAAGGCATGCGCGCGGTCGAAGCGCCCTACAAGGCCGATTACGACGATTTCTTAAAGAATAAATCACTGCGCTTTAACCTGGCCTATTCGGAAGGCTTCGAAGCGATGGGGTCGAGCAGCGCCGAGGTGTTCTTCGAGTGTCTGAACGAGTATCTTGAAGGCGCCGACGCCGACTCGGTCGCGATGTGGAAATGGCATCTGGCCGAGGAGTTCGAGCACCGCGAAGTCGCATTCTCGGTGTATCACGCCATTTACGGTCGCGGTCTGTTCAGCTATCTGTATCGTTTGTATGGACTGATCTACGCGGTCAAGCACATCCGCTCGCACACTGCCCGCGTCGAGAATTTCCTGCTCAACCAGGACCGCAGCAAGATGACGCCAGAAGAAGCCGCAGCGTCGGTCGAGCGCCAGAAGGTGGTGTCGAAGGCGGTTGGCAAGGCGTCCATCCCCAAGATTATCGGCGTGCTCTCACCATTTTATGATCCAGGCAAAAAAGCGCCCACCAGCGGCATGCTCGCTTTCCTGGAGCAGGTTTAATGGGCGTGCGCGGCCTTGGCGCAGGCGCCCGGCCAGCTCTACTGATCAGCGAGTGCCAGCGCGGTGTGATCGAAGATGGCCTGTCGCCATTTCCGACCCTGGCCCAGCAGGCCGCTGAACGCGGCATTGTCGAAAAAATCAACGCGCTGGCGACAGCCTTCCGCGCCGCCGGGCTGCCAGTATTCCATCTGCACGTGGCGCACCGTCCCGATTTTGCCGACGTGCCGGTCACGAACGTGATCCTGGCGCGCTCGGTCAAGCAGGGCAGGATGACGATCGGTACACCGGATGTGGATTCGGTAGCGGGTCTGCCGGTCATGGCGGGCGATGTTTTGCATGCGCGTCCATTCAGTCTGGTCGCGTTTCATGGCACTGATCTCGATCAGCAGCTGCGCAACCGCGGCGTTGATACTTTGGTGTTGTGCGGCGTATCGACCAATGTGGCAGTTTCTGGTTCAGCGCTATGCGGCTCCGATCTGGGCTACCAGGTGGTGGTGCCGGAAGATTGCATCGCCGGCGCCAGCGCCGAGTCGCATGCCTTCATCGTTCAGCAGCTGCTGCCGCTGTATGCCACGCTCACCACCGGGGCCGACGTGGCCCAGGCAGTGGCAAGCCTTTAAGCTGCAATTTCCTTCAGCGGCACGCTCTCGTTGGCCAGGCGTTTCTGGTCAACGACGGCGCGCGCCGTCACCAGCTTTTTCAGCATCACAAAGTCGGTCGGCCGGTTTACGCAGTCGGCCGAAATGACCTGACCTTCGCGCAGGTAGAATACGGCGAACGATTGCGTTGCCGGGTCGCCGCGCATCACCACTTCGTCGTAGCCCTGCGAGAGCCCCACCATTTGCAGTTTCAGATTGTATTGTTCGGACCAGAACCAGGGTACCGAAGCGTAAGTCTTTCCGCCGTCGCACACGTTGGCCGCTGCGATACGCGATTGTTCGAGCGCATTAGGCACCGATTCGAGTCGCAGCCTGCGGCCATACACCTGGCTCGGGTGGCTGCTACAGTCGCCGATGGCGAAAATGTCGGGGTCGGACGTGCGCAGGAATTCGTCGGTCGCAATGCCGTTGTCGATCTCCAGACCGGCTGCCTCGGCCAGCTCCTGGTTTGGCAGCACGCCCACGCCGACGATCACCAGGTCAGACTCAAAACTACCGGCCGAAGTGTCGATAGCGGTGATCGACCCGCTGGCAGCGTCGCTGTGCACATGCGTGACCTGGGCCGATAGACGGATATCGACGCCGTTCTGCCGGTGCAGTGCGGTGTAAAAGGCCGATACCTCCGGCGCGGTGACGCGGGCCAGTACGCGCCGCGCCGCTTCCAGCACGGTGACCGCCATACCGCAGCTGCGCGCTGCGGACGCAACTTCCAGGCCAATGTAGCCGGCTCCGATCAGCACCAGTCGCTTGCCCGCTTCAAAATGACTGCGCATCGCGTCCACATCGGTCGCCGTGCGCAGATAGAACAGGTTGGACGGACGGGAGTCACCTTCCAGGCCTGGAGGCTGCCATGCGCGCGCGCGGCTGCCGGTGGCGATGATCAGGCGCGTATAGGACTGCTGCGCTCCGTCCGAAAGGTGGACGCAACGCGCCTGGCGGTCAATTGATGTGGCGCGGGCGCCGAGGCGCAGGGTCACCCCGGCCCTGTCATACGCGGCCTGCGGCTTGAGCAGCAGTGACTCGGCCGTGGCAGTGCCCTGCAGATAACCCTTGGACAGGGGTGGGCGGTGGTACGGCAGTGCGGCTTCGTCGCCGATAAGGACGATTTCGCCTGCATAGCCAGCCTGGCGCGCCGCGACTGCGGCCTCGGCGCCGGCGTGCCCGGCCCCGATCACAACGAGAACGTCGGTAGTATTGTTCATCACACTTCGATCATCGCAAAATCGGCCTTGGCAGCTCCGCACTCGGGACACAGCCAGTCCTCCGGCACATCTTCCCAGCGCGTGCCTGCGGGGATGCCTTCGTCAGGCATGCCGAGCGCTTCGTCATAAAAAAAACCACAGAAAAAACATTGCCACTTTTTCAAAATAACTCCTTTGTGTCTCGATTAGAGTGCCGGTTTCAGGCGTGCGATGGCACGGGCACCCAGCCAGAAATGCACTGCTGCCCAGGGAAAGCATACCCCCATTACGATCGCCATTGCCGCTTGCAGCGAAGCGGGGCCGCCGATTTTGTCGCTGATGATACCAACCATAAAAGGGCCAAGTCCGTAGCCGACCAGATTGACGCAAATTTGCAGGCACGCTGCTGTCATTCCCCGCATGTTCGAATCGGCCAGGCCGAGCATGGTGCCAAAGGCGGCGGGATAGCAGCCAAATCCAAATAGCATCGTTGCGCTGAGCAAGGTCATGGCAACTGGCGTGGCAGAACTGAGCACACCGGCCAGTGACAGCGCCGTTGCCAGCAGACAGATGGCAGTGCAGAGGTCAAGGCGACGCCTGGCTTTGCCTTTGCCAAGGCGGTCGCTTACTATGCCACCGACCACAGAGCCGATTGCTCCGCAAAATCCGCCTGCTATTGCTGCCATCAGGCCTGCCTGCTTGATGCTCAAGTCATGAAAGCGCATGCTGTAAGAGGGCAGCCACGCACCGATGGTGGCAATGCCTGCGGTCAGGATCGCTGTGCCCAGCATTAAATGCAGCATGGCAGGGTTGGCAACAAAAAAGCGCATCACATCGCCCAGAGGTGCCGGCTTCGCGCTGGTCTTGACCAAGTCGGTTCCCCCACGCTTGGGTTCTTTCACCGTCAGAAAGAAAATAACTGCCAGTATCAGGCCAGGTACACCGGCGACCAGCATGGCAGTGCGCCAGCCATATTGCGCGGTGACGTAACCGCCGATGAAGATGCTGGCCGTCGCACCAAATGCATTACTAAGAAAAAAGCAACCCACAGCGGTAGAGCGCTTATTGGGTGGGAATAAATCGGAGATGAGTGACATGCTGGTGGGCGAGCCGCCAGCCTCGGAGGCACCAACGCCCATACGTGCGAGCAGCAGAAAAGTGAAGCTGGTGGCGTAAGCCGAGAGCGCAGTCATGCCGCTCCAGACAGCAACCAGCACTGCGAGCAGGCGCACGCGCACCACCCTGTCGACCATCAATCCCAGGGGAATTCCGGCCAGCGCGAAGGTGGCGCCGTAAGCCAGCCCGGTCAACAATCCAATCTGGCTGTCGGTGAGCATGAATTCGCGCCGCACCGGCTCCACGATGATCGAAATCATGGTGCGATCGAGGAAGTGACAGGAGTAGATCAGCGTGAGGATAGCCAGCGCATACCAGCTGCTCGCTGGCGCCTTGGATTGCTCTGCCGCGCTCGCGACCGGTACGGCAGTGTCGTTCAGGTTCATTACCTTGTCTCCAATTTGGATGCGCAAGCACTGGTTCGGTCGATCCCGGCTGTGGGCGCGGCGCGCTCTTTGGCGGCTGAACAAATGATGCCATAATTTTTTAAAAAATGATACAGTGTCAGTTAACGCGGATTTCAGATGCCGGTAACAGGGGGAGCAATGGACGAAACGAGGGAAATACTTGGCATGCTGCGTGACGCGGCAGGTGACTTTATCACCGGCCGCTACGACCCCGCGAGCTTGCGGGTTGCATCGCTAAGTCCGCGCGGGGCAGACCGGGCGATGTGGCGTGAAATGGGTGAGATGGGTTGGCTGGGCCTGGGCCTGGACGAGGCGCGCGGCGGTTCGGGGCTGGGCCTCGCGGGCGATACAGCGCTGGCGGAACTGTTCGGGCGTACGCTGTTTGCCGCGCCCTTTGTTGCAGGGGCCAGCATGCCGGCTGACCTGCTCGGCCAGTCTGACACTGCAGCCTGCCGCGATCTGTCCGACATGCTGCGGGCGGGTGAACGTCTGGTCACCTTGGCCTGGCAGGAGCACGCTGGCCAAATCGCGCCCGATGAGTTCTCAACCCGGCTCGTAGACGAGAAAGTTAGCGGTTGCAAAAAATTTGTTCCTGTCGCGGAGGCAGATGCGATCCTGCTGGTGCCCGCTATGCACCGTGGTGCCTTGGTTATCGTTGCGGTGGCAGCTGATGGTCCGGGCGTCGTGCTCGCCCAGGCTGCGGCTGGAATTGGTGCCAGCGCTACCGTGACACTGGACCAGGCTCCTATCCTGTTTGGCGGGCCGCTGTTCGAGGGCGAGGCCGCGCAGTCGGCACTACGCAGGACGCTGGCGGCAGGGCGTATCGCCCTGGCAGCGCAACTGGCCGGCCTGGCACATGGCTGCCTTGAGAAAACCATTGCCTACGTTGGGCAGCGGGTGCAATTCAATCATCCTATCGGCGCGTTCCAGACCATACAGCACCGCTGCGTGGATCTGCATATTGCAGTTCGGCTGGCGTCGGCAAGCTGGCGCCACGCACTCGTGCAGTTCGAGTCGGCGCCTGCGTCGGCGGCGACCGAAGCAGCCGTCAGCGCCGCAAAAGCCCGTTGCGGCGAGGTGGCCATTCGCGTTGCGCGCGAAGCCGTCCAGATGCACGGGGCCATGGGCTTCGCGGAGGAAGTCGACATCGGCTTCTACCTGCGTTCGGCTCTGCATTTGTCATCATTGCTGGGCGGGCCACAAGCGCACCGCCGCCGTTTCGTACTGCATGCACAAGAAAAGGTGAACCATGGCTGACCTGGCACTGCGTAGCGCCCTGGCCGCGCTGCCCGAAGAAGAATTCCGTGCCCGCTTGCGCGCGTGGCTGGAGCAGTATTATCCGGCCGAGTGGCGGCAAGATCATCGGCGTCCTTTCCTGCGGCTGCGGGGCGAGCACCTCAGCACCTGGCTTCGGCTGCTCAATGAGCATGGCTGGCGCGCGCCGGCCTGGCCACTCGAATATGGCGGAATGGGACTGAGCTTTCGCAAGCAGCTCATTTATCATGAAGAGACTGAACGCGCCAAGGTCGCGCGCATCATCGATAACGGTGAAACGCAGCTTGGCCCAACTCTGATCAAATGCGGCACCGAGGCCCAGCGCAGCTATTATTTGCCGCGCATTCTGGACTGCACCGATATCTGGTGCCAGGGTTACTCGGAACCGGGCGCCGGCTCCGATCTGGCCAGTCTGCGTACCCAGGCCATCCGTGAAGGCGACGAATTCGTGGTGAGCGGCCAAAAAATCTGGACCACGCATGCCACCGAGGGCACCCATATTTTTACCCTGGTCAGGACCGCAACCGGTCCTAAAAAGCAGTTCGGCATCAGCTTTTTGCTGATCGACCTGCATGCCCCCGGGGTCACCATTCGCCCGATCGCCAATATCGCTGGCGAGGACGAGTTTTGCGAAGTGTTTTTCGATGCCGTGCGCGTTCCTGCCGAAAACCTGGTGGGCGAACTTGATCAGGGCTGGAACGTCGCCAAAGCTTTGCTGGGCCATGAACGCATATGGCTGGGCAGCCCGGCGCTAGCGGCCACCGCGCTCGAGCTGGCGCAGGCGCTGGTTGCCGCCGGCGGATTGTCGGACGACCTGGGCGTGACAGACCGCCTTAGCGTGCTGCAGGCCGACCTGCATGACTACCGGCTGCTGTATGCCGAGATCTGCAACGACATCGCGGCGCGCGATGCCCAGCCAGGTCCCGAAGTATCCGTGCTTAAAGTGTATGTGTCTGAACTGCTGCAGCGAATCACCGAGTTCAGCGTGGACATCGGCGCCGAGGATGGCGGCATGACGGGCGACGTCTGCGTCAACGGTTTGAACACCGATCTGCACTGGCAGCTGATGATGGCGCGTCCGGTGACCATTTATGCCGGCGCCAACGAGGTTCAGCGCGACATTCTGGCCAAGTCAGTACTGAAAATGCCGGTGAAGACATAACAAATCGATTCTAACGAAGGAGACAAGCATGGACTTTGGCATTGCAGGAAAAGTGGCATTCGTATCCGGTGGCAGCAAGGGAATCGGCCGCCAGTGCGCCGAGCAGCTGGGACGGGAAGGCTGCCGTGTTGTTGTGGCAGCGCGTGGCCAGCAGGCGATCGACGAGGCAGTCGCCGCGATCAAGGCCGCCGGGGGTGAGGCGGTGGGGGTTTCGGTCGATCTGACGCGCGAAGAAGATGTGCTGCGCGCGGTGCAGGTAGCGCGTGATGCCTTTGGTTCGCCCGATATCGTCATCACCAACGTGCATGGCCCCGGCCCTGGCGATTTTTTCGATCACAAGGGCGAAGAATTCGTGCAGGCCTTCCGCGACCTGACCTTGTCGGTCATTTTCCTCGCGCGCGCTACCTTGCCGCATATGAAGGAGCAGGGGTGGGGGCGCCTGATCACGATCGGCAGCGGCGCGGCCAAGGAGCCACCGGCTGAACTCAAGCACATTCTGGCCAACACCGCGCGCGCGTCGGTGGTGTCGCTCAACAAGTCGCTGTCCAACGAGTTTGCGCAGTATGGCATCACGGTCAATACGGTGGCCACGGGATGGATCGGCAGCGAGCGCATGTACCAGTACCTCGACCACGTAGCCGAGGAAAAAGGTTTTGGACGCGAGGGTGCGATGGAGATGCTCAAGGGACTGATTCCAGCTGGCCGCCCGGGCGAGCCGGAGGAAATTGCGTCGCTGGCGACCTATTTGTGTTCAAAGCAGGCAGCCTACATGACAGGTAATCTGGTGACCGTTGATGGTGGCCTGCACCGGTCGGCCTGGTAGTTCAGGCAGGATCTGGCCGCGTAATCGGCATCCCCAGCGGCAGCAGGCGAAATACTGCTGCCGTTGCGGGAATAGCGGCATCGGAAGGCGGAATTTTTCCGCTTTTCATCAATTCCGTTGAGCGGGCGAGGTAAGCATCCATGTCGTCGGTGTCGACCGTGTACAGCGTCGAAAACCGCCACATGGGCAAGCCATCCGGTCCGAAATGGCGGGTGACTGCAAAGCGCTGCGCGCAGATGACTTCGGGCTCATGCGCTATGATGTCAGGGATGTGCCGGTGGTCGTAATAGTCGTTGTATTCTTCCTCGCGTCCGGCCACGCAGTCGCTGATCACCAGAACAAACTGAATGCTCATGCCGCCGCTCCTGCGTGACGGCGCAGGAAGCTTGCTACCGTGTGATTGAATGCGTCGTTGCGGTCCCCGGCAATCATGTGTCCGGCGCCGGCAATGTCGGCAAACTCCAGGTGGGGCAAGTAAGCGCGAAGTTCCTCGACACCTGCCATGCTGACGATATCGCTTTGTCCGCCGCGCACCAGTAGCGTGGGAATCCGGATTTTTTCTACCGCCGCCAGCATGCGCTCGCGCATGGCCTGCACCTTCGCCTCGCGCCCGCCATTGAACATGGCGGGATCCCAATGCCAGTACCATCGCCCATTCTCGCGCAAGCGCAGGTTCTTGCGCAGCCCGTCTGAGCTGGCGGGCCGTGATCGGCCGGGATAGTAGGCCGCAACGGCATCGGCCGCAGCATCGATGCTGGCGAAACCATCCGGGTTGGCGCCCATGAAACGCTCGATCAGGTCAATCCCTTCCGGCTCCAGGCGCGGCGTCACATCCACCAGGACCAGGGCCCGCGCCAAATCGGCATCGTCGCCGCAGGCGATGGCGGCGTTGATGCCCCCCATCGATGCGCCGACCAGTGCCGGCCGGCCAAGCGCGCGCGCCACGTGCGCCACGTCGGCAACCTGGCTCTCAAGGCCATAGTCGCCGCCGGCGACCCAATCTGATTCGCCGTGTCCGCGCGCATCAAGCGAGACGACGCGGTAGCCCTCGTCGATCAGCTCACGCTGAGCGTTGCCCCAGGAGTGGCGGGTTTGACCGCCACCGTGGAGCAGCAGCACCGGTGGCCCATCCGCCGGACCACCAACATCAGCGGCTAGCTTGTTGCCGTTGCTGCCATCGAAGCTGCAGCGTTCGAGTTTGCTCATCGCTTGTTAAGTACGATGCCGGATTTTTCACGGTCCCATGTTGTCGGCGTCACACCCTGGTCGCGCAGTTCGTATTTCAAGATGCGTCCGACCGGGCTGCGGGGAAAGTCGTCACGGAACTCGAAGTAGCGCGGCACGGCGTAATAGGGCAGGTGGTCGAGACACCAGCGGCACAACGTTTCGGCATCGAGCTCGGCGCCCGGCTTGAGGACGATGGTCACCTTTAATTCGTCTTCACCAAGCTTGTCGAGCACGGCGTGAGCGGCGATGTCCTGGATCAGTTCATGGCTGCGGAACGCGTTTTCGACTTCAAAGCTGGAGATGTTTTCGCCCCGGCGACGCAAATAGTCCTTCTTGCGGTCGACGAAGTAGAAATAATCGTCTTCATCGAACATGCCGATGTCGCCGGTATGAAACCACATGTTGCGCATCACCTTCATGGTGTCCTCGGGACGCTTCCAGTAGCCCTCGAACATGATGTGTGGCTGACGCGGGCGGACGATGATCTCGCCAGACTTGCCTGGCGGCTGTTCAACGTCGTTGTCGTCGACAATGCGCACGTCGAAACTTTCATTGCGCAGACCCGAGCTGCCCGGGCGTGCCTCGGTACCAAAGGGTAGCAGCGAGACGATCGAACATTCGGTGAGACCAAAACCGCCCGCGACGGTATATTTGACGCCGAATCGCTCTTTCCAGATTTGCTGGATCTCCGGAGGGAAGGGCGCGCCCCAGGCTGCAAACAGCTGGCCTTTGCAGCGCAACATGGCGTCGTTGTCGGGCGCCTTGGCGAGCATGGGGAACATAGCAGCCAGCATGGCCACGTCGGTGGCGCCGGTGCGTTCGATCTCGGGCCAGAAATTGGAGACCGAGAAGCGCGAATAGATCGAGACCTGGGCGCCGATCATCATGTTGACCAAAATGGTCGAGACCACCGCGTTCATGTGGAACAGCGGCAGCGGCGTCCAGGTGATGGCTTCCTTGGTCCGGCCAGTCAGACGGAGCATCTGGCGCGCGAAGTGGCAGGTGTAGTTATGGCTGATCATGCAGCCCTTGGACGGACCCGTGGTGCCGCCCGTGTAGACCAGCATGGCCAGGTCCCCTGGCATGACCTCGACCGTCTGGTCGGCGGTATTGTCGCTCAGGATCGCCGACCATGGCTGCACGGCGTGCTTGAAGCCGCTCAGGTCAGGCTGGGCGCCGCGGTAGACGAGTGTCTGCAAATCGGGGAGGCGATCTTCGATCAGGGCGATGCGCGCCGCATAGTCGGTTTCGGCGATGATAACGGCTGCACTGGCGTCGCCCACCTGGTGGCGCAAAAATTCGCCCTTGAGTGCCGTATTGACAGGCACGCTGACGGCGCCGAGTTTGTCGATGGCCAGCCAGATAAAGACAGAATCGGCAGAATTGTCGAGCAGGGTGACCACGGTGTCGCCTTTTTTGACACCGAGCGCTGCCAGGCCGTTGGCCAGGCGGCAGGCCTGATCGCTGGTTTCCTTGAAGGTGTACTTGTCGCCGAGGAATTCGATAAACGTCCGGTCACCGAAATTGTTGACCGCGCGCCGCAGTACGGCATTGATCGTGTCCTGTTCGCCCGCACTCCACGCCGGTATTTCCGACTTGATACTTTCTGCCTTCATGTCATATCTCCTAGTTTTATTGTCGCAGCAACCGAGCTGAACATTCTTGACCGCTACCCGGCTTGGCGCTCGTCGATATTGCAGTGACGGGCTTGACGGCGAGGACAAATAACATCATAGTTCAGACCTAATAACTGACACTTTACCAGTTTTGCTGATCTTGTGTACTTCAGTTTGTAATTTTTTTGGTCCGTCAGCACGCAGCCACAGCTGCCTCCAACCCTTGAAAGAATGCCGCCATGCGCGAAGCCCTCATTGTCTCTACTGCCCGCACTCCGATCGCCAAAGCGCATCGCGGTGCGCTCAATAACATCAAGTCGCCCACCATGGCCGGCCATGCGATCGAGCATGCCGTGCTGCGCGCAGGAATAGCGCCCGACCAGGTCGAAGACGTCATTTTGGGGTGCGCCATGGTGGCAGGGACTTCGGGGCGCAACCTGGCGCGCGCTGCGGGTCTGCGTGCGGGCCTGGGGGTGGGAGCCGGCGGCGCCACGGTGGACCGCCAGTGCGCATCCGGGCTGATGGCCATTTCCATCGCTGCCAAACAAATCATCACTGATGGCATGGATATCGTTGTGGGTGCTGGCGCGGAAAACGTGAGCGCACTGGCGCCTGCATATGGCGAATGGTCGTTGCGCGAAAAGGACGAACGGCTCGTCGAGATGGTTCCGGCGGCGTATATGCAGATGATTGACACAGCCGAGTTTGTAGCGAGAAAGTACGGCATTACGCGCGAACAGCAGGACCTGTTCGCGCTCGAATCGCAGCGCCGTGTCGCCGCAGCCCAGCTGGACGGACGCTTTCATGCCGAGATTGCGCCAATTGAAACGACGATGAAAGTGACGGACCGGCAGAGTGGAGAAGTGAGCTTTCGCACCGCCCTGATGTCGATCGATGAAGGGCCGCGCGGTGATACCACCCTGGACGGACTGGCCAAGCTGAAAAGCGTGGTAGAAGGCGGGAGCGTTACAGCCGGTAATGCCAGCCAGCTCTCCGACGGTGCTTCAGCCTGCGTGCTGATGGACGCTGTCACTGCAGAGCGGCGCGGTGCGACGGTGATGGGCGCCTATCGCGGCATGATGGTGAGCGGGCTGGCGCCAGAAGAAATGGGCATCGGCCCGATTTATGCGATCCCGAAACTGCTCGCCAAGAACGGTTTGAAGGTAAAGGACATCGGCTTGTGGGAGCTGAATGAGGCGTTCGCCTGCCAGGCCCTGTATTGCCGTAATTTTCTCGACATCGACCCGGCAATTTTTAATGTCAACGGCGGCGCCATCGCACTGGGACATCCGTTCGGCATGACCGGTGCCCGTGTGGTTGGGCATGCCCTGATCGAGGGCAAACGCCGTGGCGTGCGCTATGTGGTGGTCAGCATGTGCGTGGGCGGGGGCATGGGGGCGGCCGGGCTGTTCGAGGTACTGTAGGCATTTTAGGCCAGCAGCGCCCTCAGGGTAGCAACGAGGGCGAGTGGCTGGTCGAGCATTAAATGATGATGCCCCAGCGGGATGACAATCGGTCCGCGCGCCCTGGCAAGGCCTGCGACGATGCGCTGTGCGTGCTCGGCATCGACGAGGGCACTGCATTCGCCATATACGTAATCGACGGGCGCCGTGATCCGGGCCAGCATGTCGTCGCCATCGTAAAGATGGGTATCCTGGCCATTCAGGCGGCTGTCGAATTTCCAGCGCACGCCTTCCGCGTCCTCCCGCATCGAGTGTCCGGCAATATGGTCGATGAGAACTGGGAGCGGATCGGGCTGCGGCGGCAGGAGGCGGTAACGTGCCCGCGCCGCTGCGCGGTTCGGATAGGCCGGGCCGCCGCCGAGGCGAGGCGGGTCCAGTTCAATCACTGCGCCGGCAAAGATCACAAAGGTATCGAGTACGATCACCCGGCCAAACAACTCCGGACGCATGGACGCGGCCCGCAGTGCAGTGAGCCCGCCATAGCTGTGTGCCACGACAGTGAAACCGGCAAGTCCGCGCGCATCGATGAAGGCCGTGATGTCGGCCGCCAGTAGCGGCGCCGAGTAGGCCTCGCGCCGGTCGCTCTCGCCCATCCCCGACAGGTCCAGCGCAATCACGCGGTGAGTCTCGATAAAGTAGGGGGCGATCCAGTCCCACCACCTTGCATGGGCGCGAAAGCCATGGACGAACAGCAAAACAGGTTTCTGCGTATCGCCCGGGTTCCATTCGAGGTAGTGCAGGCGTACCCCATTGGCCTGGACAAAACCTGTCTGCGCCTTTTGCGCTACAGCCCATGCAAACCACGCCGGTACGCCTTGTTCCGGTTCCGCTCCCGCTTCGCTCATCCTCGTTCCCCACCCAGTTTGCGCTTGCTACTTGCAAGGCCATACGTTAGAGTATCATAAAACTGAATCATTGTTAGTTTTAGAAATTTCATTCTCAGGTACCCATATATGGAACGATTTCCCCGTGGCCGCACCGCCATCGCAGGCGCAGCAACTTATGGAATTGGCGAGGCGCCGGGCATGCGATCGATGGACCTGGCCGCGCGTGCCGCGCTCGCTGCGCTGGCCGATGCCGGCCTGGCCCTGAGCGACGTCGACGGCCTGTTCGTTTGCACGCCTGACGATGCGCTCTCGGGACTAAGCGCGGCAGAATACCTGGGCATTCACCCGCGCTTTACCGAAAACAACCGCACCGGTGGCTCCGCCTTCCATTCCCATGCGCTGGTCGCTGCCATGATGCTCGATGCTGGCTATATCGATACCGCGCTGATCATGTATGGCAGTAACCAGCGTACCGCATCAGGCGGGTTGATGTCGATGCGTTTGGCGTCGCCCTACGAAAAACCGTACCGGCCACTGACCCCCTTATCATCGTACGCCCTTGCAGCGGCGCGCCACATGCATGAATACGGGACCACGCGCGAGCAGCTGGCGCAGGTGGCCGTGTCGGCCAGGCAGTGGGGCAATCTCAATCCCGATGCTTTTGCCAAGGGAGAGCTGACGATTGAGGACTGCCTGAAGGCCCGCCTGGTTTCGGACCCCCTGGGCGTGCGCGACTGCTGCCTGGTCACGGACGGCGCTGCCGCAATCGTGATGACGCGCGCTGACAGGGCACGTGACCTGCACGCAAAGCCAGTCTACTTCCTTGGTGGGGCTGCAGCTACCTGGTACTCGGGGGTCGACCAGGCCACCGACCTGACTACCACTGCCGCCGTGGAGTCGGGCCGGCGCGCTTTCGACATAGCCGGCCTGACGCCCAAGGACATCGACGTCGTGCAGCTGTACGATGCATTTACGATCAATACGATCCTGTTCCTTGAGGACCTGGGCTTTTGCCCGAAGGGCGAAGGCGGGCGGTTCGTACAGGACGCCGGCATTGGGCCAGGTGGTCAGCTGCCCGTCAATACGAACGGTGGCGGCCTGTCGTGCTGCCACCCAGGCATGTACGGCCTATTTACGATGGTCGAATCAGTGGTCCAGTTGCGCGGCGAGGGTGGCGCGCGCCAGGTGGCAGGCGCGCAGCTGGCGCTGGCGCATGCCAACGGCGGCACCTTGTCCAGCCAGGCGACCATGCTGCTTGGTAGCGCGGCCACACTATAACGAATCAGGAGACCGGCATGGAATTCATTCAATTGGAAATCTCGGAGCGCATCGCAACGGTCACGCTGAACCGTCCCAAGGTCAATGCACTCACGGCGCAGATGTTCCGCGAAATCACAGAGACTTTCAATCAGCTGGCAAAGTCGCGCGAGGCAAGTGTTGTGATCCTGACGGCGCCTGGTGAGCGCTTGTTCTGCGCAGGAGTCGACCTCAAGGATTCTGCCCGGCGGCACGCCCGCGAGCTTGACGAGAATGACACCGTCATCGATCTGCTCGATGCCGGCGCTTCGCCGCGCGACTGCTTCAACGCGGTAATGGACTGCCCACTTCCGGTCATTGGCGCCATCAACGGAATGGCCATTGGCGCGGGTGCAGTGCTGGCAGCCTGTTGCGACATCGTCGTCGCCAGCGACAACGCCTCATTTTCCGTGCCCGAGATTAAAGCCGGGGTACTGGGCGGCGCGCGCCACTTGCAGCGACTGGTGGGCAGTCACAAGATGCGTGTCATGTACCTGACAGGCGACGCGGTGCCGGCAAGCGAACTGCATCGCCTCGGCGCGATCGAAACGGTTGTGCCATCGGCTGAGCTGATGAACTCGGCGCGGGCGCTGGCACGCCGCATCGCCGCCAACAGCCCATTGGGTTTGCGCCTGGGCAAAGAAGCGATGAATCGGGTGGAAGATATGCCGGTCAAGGAAGGCTACCGCCTCGAACAGGACTACACCAGCCGCGTTAGCCGGTTCAATGACTCGAAAGAGGCGCGGGCAGCCTATCTGGAGAAGCGCGACCCTGACTGGTCGTGGTCATGATGCGCTACCGGCTACTTGGGAACTCCGGACTGCGGGTATCCGAGCTGGCTTACGGCATCATGAATTTTGGTACCCAGGCCTGGGGCACACCGGATGCCGACGCCTGTGCTGGCTTGTACCACGCCTACCGCGAGGCAGGCGGTAACTTCATCGATACCGCCAACGAGATCTATGCGGGCGGGCGTTCCGAGCAGTTCCTGGGTCAGCTGATTGCCGGGCATCGCGACGAGGTGGTTGTAGGCAGCAAATTCAGCTTCCACCTGCCTGGCACGGCCAACGCAAATATCGCGGGCAATCACCGCAAGAGCATGATGCGCTCAGTCGAAGCTAGCCTGAAGCGCCTGGGTACCGATTTCATCGACGTTCTGTGGGTACATGGCTGGGACACGCTCACGCCAGTTGACGAAATGATGCGCGGACTCGACGACCTGGTCCGGCAGGGCAAAGTGCACTACGTCGGCATATCGAATGCACCAGCATGGGTAGTAGCACAGGCCAATACCATGGCCGAACTGCGCAACTGGACCCGCTTCGCCGGGCTGCAGCTTGAATACAGCTTGCTTGAACGGGATGTCGAGCATGAGCTGTTACCGATGGCGCGTGCACTTGGGCTGGCAGTGCTGGCCTATTCACCGCTCGCTTCGGGCATCCTGAGCGGAAAATACAATGTGCCCGCCGATGCGGGCACCCGTCGTCTCGATATCAATACGTTCATGGCAAGCGCCGACGAACGGGCGCTTGATGTGGCTGCCGCGGTCGTGGCGCTGGCACGCGAACTTGGGCATACGCCAAGCCAGGTGGCTTTGGCATGGCTGCGTGCGCAGCCATGCGTGATCCCGATCATTGGGGCCCGCACCTTGGCGCAGCTGCAAGATAACCTGGGTTGCCTCGACCTTGCCCTAACGGCTGATCAGGTTGCCCTTCTGAGCGCCGTGAGCGTTCAGCGCACGCCATACCCGCAACGTTTCATCGAACGCACCCGCTTCATTTCGAGCGGTGGTTTTTACGATAAGATCGACCGCAGTTGACAATAGACAGGAGACACTCATGACACCTTTTCAAGTCGCATGGACGGAACAGGAAGTAGCGCGCGTGTTGGCGCGTGTGAAGGATTGCCAGCTTCCGCCATCGATGCCCGGCGTTGGCTGGAACTACGGGTGCGACGCCGATTTCATCGCCGGCTTGCAAAAATACTGGGTCGAGCGCTTTGACTGGCGCGCCGCGATGGCAAACCTGAATCGCTTCCCGCAATTTCAAGCAGAGATCGATGGTCTGTCCGTTCATTTTGTTCACGTGGTTGGAGAAGCCCAGGGTAAGCGACCGCTGTTGCTTACCCATGGCTGGCCCGGTTCTTACTTCGAATTTTGGGACGTCATCGAACCACTCGCTTTCCCGACCCGCTTTGGCGGCAAAGCAGAAGATGCATTTGATCTGGTCATTCCGAGTTTGCCCGGCTTCGCCTTTAGCGGCAAGCCTCGGGAAGTGATCGGACAGCGCGGCACGGCAGCCTTGTGGAACAAGCTGATGACCGAAGTGCTGGGCTATCAGCGCTACCGCGCTCAGGGCGGCGATTGGGGTGCGCTGGTTACATCGTGGCTTGGCATGGACCACGGCGCCAATTGCGAAGCCATACATCTCAACATGCTGGGCTTTCGCTCGATGGAGCCAGCACAAAACGACGAGGAAAAGGCTTGGCAGGGCAAGGCCGAGCTGGCGCAGCGGCAGTATGGCGCCTACGCTGGCGTGCAGACCATGAAGCCGAACGCTATCGTGTTCGCCACGGCCGACAATCCGATCGGGCAGGCTGCCTGGATCGTTGAACGCTTTCACGACTGGGCTGACCTGCGCCAGCGCAGCTTCGACGAAGTATTTACCAAAGACCAGCTCCTGACCAACATCATGCTGTATGTGATGACCGGCAGCTTCGCTTCGGCGGCCTGGTATTACCCCGGCATCATCAAGGATGGTTTCGGCATGCTGCCCGCTGGCGTGCGCTGCGAAACACCCACTGCGTTTGCGGACGTGCCGGGTGATGCCCTGCAACCGCAGCCGCCGCGCAGCCGGGTCGAGCTGCGCTACAACGTGACACGCTGGAGCAGCCCGCCAGCCGGTGGCCATTTCGCTGCAATGGAAGTGCCAGAGTGGTTTGTGGGGGACTTGCGAGAGTGGGCGCGGGGATAGAGAAATATCGTTGATCGCGCGTCGATCATCTCGACGCGCTGTACCATTGCAGCACACGTTTTAGATCAAACCCGCACGATTACCTTAGCTGATTGCCGGGCATTTTGAGCCATCTTGAATGCTTCGGGAAACTGGTCAAACTCGAACACGTGGCTCACCATCGGCGCCAGGTCAACGCTCTGGTCGTCGAGCATCCCGATCACTTCTGCGAACTCGGTCGGGTACGACAAGGACCCGCTCAGTGTCAGTTCCTTGGTCATGAGCTGCTTGATGTCGAGCGGTACGAGATCCTTGTGGGTTGCGAGGATGACGATGCGGGCGCCGTCCCGTGCCATCACCACGCATTCCTGCAGCAGCGGTCCATGGCCGGCGCAGTCGACGTAAATATCGCAGTCCACCAGCGCTTCGCCCGACACCACGCGTGGCACGGTACCGAAGTGGCGCTCAAGCTCTTCGCGTACTGCAGCTTTCATGGAATTGACCGTGAGCGTGGCGCCCAGTTGCACCGCGCGCTCGAGCCGTTCATCGATGACGTCGATCACCGCAATGTCCTTCACGCCGCGGTGTTTGAGCGCCGATACGACGCCCAGCCCGATAGGTCCCGCTCCAAAAACGACTGCACGCTCGCCGGCTTTGACTTTGCCGAGGTTCAGTCCGTGCCATCCTACTGCGATTGGCTCGGTCAGGACGGCGCGTTCGAAGGCAAGGGCATCGGCAATCGGAAACACCGAGTCGCCAAGTTTGGCTTCGCGCACGAGCAGATACTCGGCAAAGCCGCCATGATCGGGGTCGCCCGTGCCGATACGATTCCCGTCCTTCATCGGATGCACAACGATCCTTTGGCCGACCTGCATATTGCTCACCTCGGCGCCGACTTCGGCAATCGTCCCCGCCAGTTCATGTCCCAGCGGGACCGCCTGCCCTGTGGGTTTGCCGATGTAGCCGAGGGATGCGAAATTGAGGTCGCTGCCGCAGATGCCGAAGGCGGCCACTTTCACGATAATGTCGCGCGGTCCCAGGACGGGGTGGGGCACGTCGTCGATACGCAGATCCTGCAGGCCGTACATTCGCACTTGTTTCATGATGTGGTCTCTCGTTGTAGTTAATTGGTAGTCAGCCGTGGTACAGGTTCCAGCGTCCGTCGGCCGGTGACCGGGTCCATCCTGCCGACGCCGTTGCCCCGCCGTCGACCGGTACGGTCAGGCCATTCAGATAGGACGCCATGGGCGACGCCAGGAAAACAATTACGTTGCCGATTTCTTCAATACTGCCCAGGCGTGCCAGCGGAATGTAGCGGTCGCGCGCGGCGTTCATACTGTCGCTCGCGTTGTCGAAATAAGGTTTCAGGCCGGGAGTCTCGATCATGTCTGGCGCCAGCGCATGTGCGTGGATGCCATGGCCTGACAGTTCCAGCGCCATGGAACGCGTAAAGCTGACCATGCCCGCCTTGCATGCTGCGTAGACAGCATAGCCGGGGGCCGCTCGCAAGCCTTCGGTACTGGCCACATTGATGATGGTGCCGCCATTGCCGGCGGCGATCATGGCCTGCGCTGCACCTTGGGTTGCGGCCAGCATGCTCACCAAATTCAGATCAATGTGGCGGCGCCAGCTGCGCTCACTCTGGTCCAGGAAATCGACGTGGCGTGATCCCCCGGCGTTATTGACCAGGATGTCGAGCCGGCCAAAGCGTGCGGTCGTGGCGTCAATCATGGCTGCTATCTGATCGGTATGGGTAACGTCAGTCGGCGCAAACAAGGCTTCGCGCCCCAGCGCCTTGACTGCATTGGCCACGCGCTCGCCATTCACGGCGTCGTTATCGGCAATGACAACGTGGCCACCAAAGCGGGCGATTGCCATCGCAGCGCCCTCGCCAATGCCGTTTGCGCCTGCGGTGACGATGGCCACCTTGCCATCGAGCCGGATTGCGTCTGCAGTGTTTTGCTGGTTCATGGCTCACCTCCGTTGTCGATTCTAACGCCGCTACCCGCCGGGCGCAGGACAACTTTGCCATTGTTGATGGCAAGGACGTCGCGTTCCAGCGCCCGCACGGTAAAGCTGACAATATCGCCGTCGACCCAGATCTCGGTGCGGAACGTCTCGCCGGGATAGACGGGCGCGGTGAATCGCCCCGCAATGGACGCGATGCATTCCGGCTGATAGCTGCATACGGTCTTGAGAACGGCATGGCCGGCAAGCCCCCAGCTGGCCAAACCGTGCAGAATTGGTTGCTCGAAGCCTGCCGCGCGCGCCACTTCCGGATCCGCATGCAGCGGGTTCCAATCGCCGTTGAGCCGATACAGCAGTGCCATGCTACGCTGGGTCGGGATATCGCAGGAAAAATCAGCCGTCCGGTCGGGGATGGCATGTGCCGGGGCCATGCTGCGCGCGGGGCCACCAAAGCCACCGTCGCCACGCGCCAGCATGGTTTGCGAAATGGTACACAGGGCCGCGCCGCTGTCGCGCTCAAAGATCTTGCGTTCGTATTTGATGAACGCACCTTTGCCGGGGCCTCGGTCGATAATCTCGACCACCCGCGATTTACCGGTCACGTGCGCTTCAGGCGGCAGCGGCTGGTGCAGCTCCAGTCCCTGTTCGGCGTGCACGATGCGTACCCAGTCAAGCCCGGTGTCGAGCGTGCGGGGCCAGTAGCCGGGGTGTGCAAGCACCACACCCATGGTTGGCAGGGCTTTTAGCTGAGGTTCGAACACGAACGGCAACTGCGCGGCGTCCATTGGATCGGCGCCCAGGCCCAGGCTCAGGGCATACAGAATGCAGTCTTTTCGGGTATAGCTGTGGGCCGTGTCCGGAATGTGCAGCGCCATCAGTTTGTCGTAATCGATTGCCATGTAGCCGTGCTCCCCTTGGATAGTTAAGTGCCTTTGAAGTCAGGCGCGCGCTTGTCGAGAAAAGCGCTCACTGCTTCGCGATGATCCTTGGTCAGATAGAGAGCTGCCTGGTTGTCCCTTTCGGTACGCAGCACGTCCTCGAAATTGGCGATGCCCGAGCCATAGGCAGCTTTCATGAGCGCCATGGGGAGGGGCGCCCCGACCGTGAAGCTGTGCGCCATTTCGACTGCGCTGTCGAGCAGGTTTTCCGGTGCTACCACCATGTCCGCCAGGCCCAGCGTCAGCGCTTCTGCCGCGGGTACCACCCGTGCGGTTGCGAACATGCGCTTGGCCTCGGCCAGGCCAACCCGCTGCGGCAATGTCCACATCAAACCCAGATCGGGTATCAAGCCAACCTTGGCGAATGAAGACACGTACTTGGCTGATTCCGACGACACGACGTAGTCGGCCGCGCTGGCCAGCGACAGCCCGGCGCCCGCCGCATAGCCTTCCACGGCAGCGATAACCGGCTTGGCGCCAGCTACAATCGAGCGCACCACCCGGTGGCCCAGGTTCATGCGGGTGCGCCCGACCATCAGGGTGCGTTCCGCGGCCATGCCAGAGACGTCGCCACCGGAACAGAAATGGCCCTCCGCGCCGGTCAATACAATCGATCGGCATCCTGCGTCGTCGGCCAGACGGTCGAAGTAATCGGCCAGCACGAGCAGAAGGTCGCGAGATAGCGCGTTGCGGGTTTTTGGATTGTTCAGAGTCAGCACGGCGACTGGGCCGCGCATTTCAAGTGTGACAAGCGCGTTCATGGCGAGGTCCTTGGAGTTGAAGGGGCGGCCAGCAGGGCGCGCAGGGCGGCAACCAGTGCCAGTGGCTGGTCGAGCATCAAGTGATGCTGTCCATACGGAATGGTGATTGGGCCGCGTCCTTGCCGCAGGCAGGCTGCAGTGCGCACCGCGCGCTCTACGCTGACAACGCTGCTGTTCTGGGCGTGGATGAAGTCGACGCGATTGCCTATCGACGCCAGCAGCGATGCGCCGTCCCGCTCCCGATAGCCGGTGGCCGCCATGCCAGGGTCAAATTTCCAGCGCCAGCCGTCGTCACACTCGCGCAAGGCGTGGCGGGCCAGGTGGTCCACCATAAAGGGCAGGGCGGTATCCTGCTCAGGCATGAGCCGGTAGCGCGCGACGGCGCTGTCGAAGTCGGGATAGGCGCGGCTGCCGAGCAGTTTTCTCGGAAGCGATGGCCCGTCTTCGCCCTCGAACAGTACATAGCTGTCGACGACAATGGCCTGCCGGAACAGGCCCGCACGCATCGAGCAGGCACGCAGCAGCCGCGAGCCGCCATAGCTGTGGCCCACTGCGGTCAGATCGTTCAAACCGAGGACGTCGGCCAAGCCGGTAATATCGTTTGCAAACGTTGAGGCACTGTACTCGGCGCGCCATTCGCTGTCGCCCATGCCGGAGAAATCTGGAGCCAAGACGCGATAGTGGTCCATGAAGAAGGGGGCGATAAAGTCCCACCACCGGGCATGCGCCCGATAACCGTGCAGCAGCATCAACACCGGCAGCTCACTGCGCTCCATGCTCCAACAGCGATAGTGCAGCCGGACGCCGTGAACCTCGGCAAAGCGAGATTTGGCTGGCCGCGCAAGGGCGGCGGCAAACCAGGCGGGGGCGGACGGGTGGCTCACCTTATCGCGCCTTGAAGTCTTTGCCTTTGACCAGCCGCAGTGGGGTGTATTCCATCACGAGGGTGCCATCTTGCTTGAAAACGCGGTTACGAGTGCGAACCAGGCCTAAACCTGGTTTGCCATTACTGGCGCGGCTCTCGAGCACTTCGCACTCGACATGAATGGTGTCGCCAGCGAAGGTTGGACCCTTGATATCGAGTTCCATGTTCAGGAAGGCAAAGCCCACACCCTGCAGCGCGGTTTGAAACAGGAGGCCTTCGGCGAAGCAGAAGATTTGGCCGCCTGGCACAAGACGACCCTTGAATCCCGCTTCTTTCGTCAGAAATTCGACATTGGTAAATAAAACCTCCAGCATGCCGGTGGCAGAGATGAAGTTGACGATGTCGGCTTCTGTGACGGTGCGGCCCAGTGTTTTGAACTTGCGGCCAACCGGCAGCTCGTCCCAGGTAAAACCCAGGCCAATGGTTTCAATGTCCGCTTCCGGGGTGATCGGTGTGGTCTTCATCAGATCGGGTCCCAGGTGGTCAGCGTTGGCGAAGGTGCGTTTTCGTAGAATGAATTGCGCATCGCAGGAATGGCATGTTCTGCGATGGATTCCGGCGTCCAGCCATCGCTGCGATGAACCGAGCGGATCACACGGGCCTGGGAGTAGAGGTAGATTTCGTTGGCGCGAACGCCAAAAATCTGACCCGACACCTCGGCGCCGGCGTCGCTGCCCAGGTAGACCGCCAATGGAGCGATCAGGCGCGGCTCCATGCGTTTGAGCTTTTCCATGCGTTCAGCCGCCTCGGGAGTATCGGTCGGCACTGATGCTGTCATCGCCGTCCAGGCGAAAGGCGCGATGCAGTTCGAGCGCACGTTGTAGCGCGCCATGTCCAGCGCGATGGTTTTTGACAGCCCCACCAGACCCAGTTTGGCCGCCGAGTAGTTGGCCTGCCCGTTGTTGCCGATCAGGCCACTGGTGGACGTCATGTGCACATAGCTGCCGCTCTTTTGCTGCTTGAAGTGGGGCGCTGCGGCGCGGGCGACGAAGAACGAACCGTTCAGGTGGACATCAACGACCAGGCGCCATTCTTCTTCGCTCATGTTAAAGAAGAAGCGGTCGCGCAGGATGCCGGCATTATTGACGACACAGTCGATGCGCCCAAAATTATCCATCGCTGCCTGCACGATGTGGTGTGCCGAGTCCCATCCGGCCACGCTATCGCAGCTGGCGGCGGCGCTGCCGCCGGCGGCGCGAATTTCAGCCGCGACGGTTTCGGCCGCCAGAACGCCTTCGGCCGAGCGTGCGAGGTCGTTGACGACCACTTTAGCTCCCTGCGCGGCAAAAGCCAGGGCAAACTCGCGCCCAATGCCGCTGCCTGCGCCGGTGATGACGACTACCTTGCCTTCTACAAAATTTGCCATTGCGATCTCTCCAGGTTCTCCGGCCGCCATTGTGGGGCGACTACTGGACACAAGAATAGCACAAAACTGACGAAATGTTAGTTATGTCGCGAGCAAAAAAACGAACCGGCCATATTCCGTTCGACAGCGCCCCATCTGCTTGTTACAATAAAACTGAAATTATGTCAGTTCATGAGATTTGGCATCAGTCTACCTTTCATTCAAAAGGAATCGATCAATGAATCTGGACATCAGCCACGAACAGCAAATGCTGAGCGACTCCGTCGGGCGACTGCTCGAAACCGAATCGAGCCCGGCGCGCGTACGCGCCGCAGAAGCCGCCGGTTTTGATCCTGAGTTATGGGCGCAGCTGGTGAAAATGGGGATTCCTGCCATGCGCCTGACAGAAGATGAGGGCGGCAGCGGACTGGGGCTGATCGATGCATTGCTGGTCGCCGAACAGGCGGGGCGGCATCTGGCGTCAGTTCCGCTGGCCGAAGCAATTGCCGCCACTCGCCTGCTCGGCTTACTGCCAGGGATGCTCGCCGCAGGGCTGCTTGCCGATTCGCTGGAAGGCACTCCCGTCATTTTGCTGCCGCAACTGCTTCGCAGCGGAGAGCGCCAGGCAGTACCCGTTATTGCGGGCGCTGTCATATTGGCCCTCGAAGGTGATGCGGTGATCGCAATACGCAACATTCCGACGCAGTTACAAGCCAACCTGGGCAACGCTGCGCTGGCACTTTGCAGCCTGTCTGGTCACGACAGCCCGATGCGGCGCCAGGTGGTCAGCCACGGTGTCCATGCGCGATCGTTGTTCCTGGCCGCAGTTGAAGAGTGGAAGCTGCTCAAATCTGCCATGTTGGCTGGCCTTGCAAGGCGGGCGCTGGAGATGGCGGCCGAGTATGCGCGTGACAGGCTGCAGTTTGGCAAGCCGATTGGCGCTTTCCAGGGCATTGCGCATCCGCTGGCCGACGCGCTCACCGATATTGATGGTGCCCGCTTGCTCGCCTGGCGTGCAGTGTGGGCCATCGGCAGCGGCGAAACCGATGCTGCGGCCAGTGTGTCGATGGCCTGGTGGTGGGCGACACAAGCGAGCGCGAACGCTGTCGCTCGCGCACTGCATACTTTTGGTGGATATGGCGTATCAGTGGAATACGATATCCAGCTGTATTACCGCCGCGCCAAAGCATGGGCGCTGCTGGCTGGCGATCCACGACAGGAATTGTATGCCGTTGCCGATCGGCTTTGGAGTACCGGGTGCGAAACTCATCTGCCAGATGCAGGGCCGGTCGACATGCGGTTTGACTCCGGCGTGTCGGCCAAAGCTTTCGGCGCCGAAGTGAGGGCCTTTTTCAACGCCAATCTTGATGATGAATTGCGGCGCCACGCCCACCATTCCGTGGCAGGTTACCACGCAGGGTTTCAGCGCAAACTGGCCGATGCGGGACTGCTGTTCCCACACTGGCCGGCAGAGTTTGGCGGTCGCGCCAAGTCGCCCTTTGACATGGCTGCACTTGGTGAAGTGTTTGAAGAGTTCAACTGGCAGCGCATTACTGGCCCGATCACCAACCAGGTAGCGCAGATTGTGATGCGCTTTGGCGGTGACGCGGTCAAGGATGAGGTACTGCCGCGCTTCGCCTCGGGCGAGGCGCTATCCTGCCTGGGCTTCACCGAGCCGTCATGTGGATCGGACGTGTTCGCGGCAAAAACGCGTGCGGTGCGCGATGGCGACGACTGGGTTATCGACGGGCAGAAGATTTTTACAACCGCTGCCAATCTGGCCCACTACATATTTTTGTTGGTGCGTACCGGCGCCGAAGTGCCCAAGCACGCCGGATTGACGCTGTTCCTTGTGCCGATGGATACGCCGGGGATCGAGGTGCAGGCGGTGCATACCATGCAGGACGAGCGTACCAACATTACTTACCTGTCCCAGGTGAGGGTGCCGGACCGTTACAGGATCGGACCCGTTGACGGCGGTGCGGGCGTGATGGCTGCCACCCTGGAGCTTGAGCATGGCGGCGACCAGTACCGCATCAGTTACGCCAATATGTATCGCCACGCTGTGCACTGGGCTCAAACCACCATGCGGGACGGTAAGCCGATGCTCGACAATCCCGATATTCGCGCCCGCCTGGCCCGAGTTGCGGTACATACGACAATCGCACGCGCCCTGTGCTACCGCTGTATCTGGGCGACCGCCGAGCAAATTCCCGGCCGCGCGACCTTCGGTCCCATGTCAAAGCTGTTTTCCACCGAACGCTATCACGCGGACGCTTCCGATCTCATGGACATGGCAGCTCCGTGGTCACTGTTTGCGAGTAGCGATGGACTGGGACATGTGGAGATCGGATATCGGCAATCGATTGGCATGACGATCTACGGCGGTACCAGCGAAATACACCGCAGCCTGATTGCCGAGCAGGGGCTGGGCATGCCTCGCTCGCGCTCCTGAAAGGACGACCATGGACGACAAAACATTCACCGAGTATGACTGGCGCCGCCTGATCCGCAGCGTTGGCGAAGATCCGGACCGCACCGGACTACTCGAAACGCCGCGCCGGGTGCAACAGGCCTGGCAGGACTGGACCTGCGGCTATGGGCAAAACCCGGCCGAGATCCTCAAGGTGTTCGAGGATGGCGCGGAAGAATATAACGAGCTTATCGTGGTGCGCAATATACCGGTCTACAGCCATTGCGAGCACCACATGGCTCCATTTTTTGGCAAGGCCACCATTGGCTATCTCCCGGACGGCAAAATAGTCGGTCTGTCCAAGCTCACCCGCCTGGTGGACTGCTTTGCACGCCGGCTTCAGGTCCAGGAGCGCTTGACGACGCAAATCGCCAACGCTTTGATGGACCACCTCGCACCCAAGGCCGTCGGGGTCGTGGTCAGCTGTCGCCACATGTGCATGGAAAGCCGCGGCATTCGCTCGGTCGGCGAGGAGACGGTGACGTCGGCCATGCTCGGCGAGCTGCAGCCCAACCTGGCGCTGCGCACAGAATTTCTGGCGTTGGCGCGCGGATGACGCGCGCTGAAAGCCCCGTTGCGCTGGTGACCGGCGCTGGTAGCGGTATTGGGCGCGAGATCGCCATCGCTTTGGCTGATGCAGGATGGGTGGTGTATGCCGGCATGCGCGATTCGGATGGGCGCAATCGATCGAGGGCGGCAACCCTGCCGCCGTCAATCCGCGTGGTGGCGCTCGATGTTTGCGACGACGAATCTGCCGATCTGTGTGTACGCCGCGTTCTCGCGGAGACAGGGCGGATTGATGTGCTGGTCAACAATGCCGGCATCATGTACCAGGGGGTGAGCGAAGCGTATGACATGGATCAGGCCCGCCTGATCATGGAAACGAATTTCTTCAGCGCGGTGCGGCTCAATCGCCTGGTGCTGCCTGCCATGCGCGAGCATCGCAGCGGGGCGCTCGTGCATATTACCTCGATCGCCGGCAGCATCGTATTCCCCTACGCCGGGCTGTACTCCGCCAGCAAGATGGCAACGGAGGGTCTGGCACAGAGCTACCGGCACGAGTTGCGCTCTTTCGGGATCGATTCGCTGGTAATTCAGCCTTGCCCGTATCCCACCAACTTGCTTGACAGTCAGCAGGGGCCGCGCGACGCCGGCCGGCTTGAGGCTTACCAGGATTTGGCGCAGATTGCAGAAAAACGGATTGCGGCGACGGCAGCCTGGCACGCGACCGGCAAGGCACCCAGCGTTTCAGAAGTGGCGCATGTCTTGCTTACCGTGTTGGCTTTGCCTTTTGGCGAGCGGCCTTTTCGCACCGTGGCCGGCACGATGGATTTTGGCGTTCGACAACTTAACGCCGTGCGCGACGAGATTGAAATGGGTGTTTCAGGCTACTTGGGTACAACTTCCGGCAAGGAACGGCAATCATGAATGCTCTGTTTCGACCAGATTTGCTGCAAGGCGGCCGAATCCTGATCACTGGCGGTGGTACCGGACTTGGAAAAGTCATGGCGCTTGGACTGGCTGAACTTGGTGCGAAGGTCTATATTTGCGGGCGCCGCGAGGCGATGCTGGACGCGACAGTGGCGCAGATTCGTGAGGCGGGCGGGCAGGCAGCCGCCCTTGTCTGCGATATTCGCCAAGCCGACGCAGTCGACGCCATGCTATCAGCCATATGGGCAGACGGTGGCGCGTTGACCGGCTTGGTCAATAATGCGGCCGGCAACTTCATTGCGCGAACCGAGACGATATCGATCCGGGGTTTCGAAGCTGTCACCGATACTGTCATGCGCGGCGGTTTTTTGGTTACCAATGGCTGCGGCAAACGCTGGATTGCCAGCGGCGACAAGGCCTCGGTGGTGTCAATCCTGACGACCTGGATCTGGAATGGCGGACCTTTCTCCACGCCTTCGGCCATGGCGAAATCGGCTGTGCATGCCATGACGCAGTCGCTTGCCGTGGAGTGGGGCGGCAAAGGGATTCGGCTCAACGCCGTGTGCCCTGGCGTCTTTCCAACCGAAGGATCAGAGAGGCTGGCAGCTGTACCAGACAATCCAATGCGGCGTGCCGGCGAGCCGCAGGAACTGGCCAACCTGGTCGCATTCCTGCTGGCGCCCGGTATGGAGTTCATGACCGGTCAGACTATTGCGATCGATGGCGGCGCCTGGCAGGCAAGCGGGCAAAATTTCTCAGCGCTGGCCAACTGGACCGACGATGACTGGGACGCCTCGAGGCGCAAGGCGCAGGGCCAGGATCTCAAAGACAAGGCAAATCGCTAGTGATCGTCCCCGGCGCGTGGCAGGCCGGGAACGACTGCGATCAGCGCTTCAGTACCGTTACCACACCCGCACCGCCCAAACCGATATTGTGTTGAACGGCCAGCTTGGCGCCTTCGACCTGGCGTTCGCCGGCCGTACCGCGCAAGTGCCAGGTCAGCTCGGTAATTTGCGCCAGCCCGGTCGCGCCGAGCGGATGGCCCTTCGACAGCAAGCCCCCGGAAGGATTGGTGACTACGCGGCCGCCGTACGTGTTGTCGCCATCGAGGACGAATTTCTCCGCGCCGCCTTCGGGGCACAGGCCCAGCGCTTCGTAGGAGATTGCTTCGTTTGGTGAAAAACAGTCATGCAGTTCGACGACATCGATATCGTCCGCATCGATGCCAGCTTCGGCGTACGCCAGTTCTGCGGCCTTGCGCGAGACGGATGCACCGACCACGTTGAGCATGCTGCCGGAGTGGAAACTGGCGTCACCATCCGTGACCAGGGCGATGCCTGCAATTTGCACGGTGTCGGTCAGACCATGTTCGCGGGCGTATTTTTCCGACACGACCACCACCGCGGCAGCGCCACAGGTGGGCGGGCAGCACATCAGGCGGGTCAGCGGGCCATAGATATGCGGCGCCGTCATCACCTGTTCAAGCGTCAACGGCTCGCTGAACAGCGCATACGGATTGCGAATTGCATGGCTGCGTGCTTTCACCGAGATGCGGCCAAACAGGTCCGCACCGACGTTATATTTTTCCAGGTAGGCCGCGCCAGCGCCGCCGAAATATTGCAGGCCTGCCGGTATCGCCTCGTCGTAGCCCCGGATCGAGCGCATCGCGTCGTCGATCCTGAAGGTGATCGAAGTACGGTTGTTGTCTCCAGTTGACAGGGCTCCTGAATTCATCTGCTCGAAGCCAAGCGCCAGGGCCACGTCGACGGCGCCGCTGGCGACTGCCTGGCGCGCCAGGAACAGGGCAGTCGAGCCGGTCGCGCAAGCGTTGTTGACGTTGATGATGGGGATGCTGGTCAGCCCTAGCCCGTACAAGGCGGTCTGGCCGGAACAGGTGTCGCCATTGACAAAGCCGACGTAAGCCTGCTGTACGTCCTTGTAAGCGATGCCAGCGTCGTCAAGTGCGCTGGTGGCGGCCTTGGCCCCCATTACATCGTACTGTTCGTTCTTGCCAGGCTTGGTGAATTTGACCATGCCGACACCGGCGATCAGGGTTTTCGTAGTCATTGTCGTTCCTTTGATTATTTGGCAAAATCCATGACAGTCAGGGCGGGCTCGGGACGATACAGCCTGTCCTCGCCGGCAGCGATCGCGCGTGCGTCCAGCGGGGCTCCGGTACCGCCGCCGGGCAGGCCAACGGCTGGCACCAGTTTGAGCTCGCGCACGGCCTGGCCGGAAGCGAACAGCGTGTGGCCCGTCCGTTTTCCGGAAAGGTCACTGACCATGTACAGCACCACTTCGGCCACGTGTTCGGGCGCCAGCTGCTGCTTGAGTTCTTCGCCCATCAGGTCAGCGGTGAGGGCCGACACCGCGCCGGGGGCAAGCGTCCAAACGCGCACGCCACATTTGGCGCCTTCCAGCGTCAGTACATTCGAAAAGCCCCAGGCGCCGGCCTTGGAAGCGGCGTAGTTGGTTTGTCCGAAATTGCCGACCAGGCCAGATACCGAACTGGTATTGACGATCACGCCGCCCCGGCCGTTTTCCTTCATCCACGCAAAGGCAGGCTTGGTGACGGCGAACATGCTCTTCAGGTTGACCTGCATGATCACGTCCCACTCCGGCTCTTCCAGCTTGACCAGGCTTTTGTCGCGCAGGATCCCGGCGTTGTTAATGACGATATCGACCGAGCCGAATTCGTCCAGCGCTGCCTTGACCAGGCTGGCGCCCCCGGCTACCGTCGAAATATCGTCGGTATGCGCGATAGCACGACCGCCCGCATCGCGGATTTCAGCCGCCACGGACTGCGCCGAAAAGCTGCCATCGTCGTTCTTGCCGATATCGTTAATGACGACCGCGGCGCCTTCCCTGGCCAGCAATCGGGCGTAGGCCGCACCGAGTCCTCGTCCTGCGCCTGTAATCAGTGCGACCTTGCCCTCTAGTAATGCCATGTGAATTCCCCTTCGGTGGATGAACGGTAAAGCGATTTTTCGGAAAACTGATTTACAGTCAGCTTCAATATTCTGCTACTATAATCAAAAAGCTGATGGTTTAACAGTTTTATCTGAAGCGCTTGTGCGCGGCACCGATTTTTGTGGAGGGGGACAGCTTGTGGCACTTGACTACGCACTGATTAAAAACTGGCAGATCGCCGAGGCGACCCAGCAGTACACCAGGAAGGACGCGATTCTGTATGCGCTCGGCCTGGGTGCAGCAAACACCAACCCGGTAGCTGCGGACGATCTGCAGTTTGTCTACGAGCTCAAGCTCAATGCCTTGCCCACTTTCGCGACGCTGCTGGCAGGCAGCGGCGACTGGATGGCCGATCCGCGCCTGGCGATCGACTTGAACAAAGTGCTCCACGGTGAGCAGTTCCTGACGATCCATCGACCCCTCCCGCCTGAAGGGGCGGTCATCGGGCGCGAGATGGTTCAGGAGATTTACGACAAGGGCGCCGACAAGGGCGCGGTCCTGTACATGAGCCGCGAAGTGCGCAATGCCGCCACCGGTGACCTGCTCGCCACCAGCGGCTGGTCGGTTTTCATGCGCGGCAATGGTGGATTCGGCGGCACTGCCACCGGCCAGCCCACGCCGCACGCGCTGCCTGCAGACCGGCTGCCTGATGCGAGCATTGACCTGACAACTCGCCCGGAGCAGGCCGTGTTGTACCGCATGTCCGGCGACACCAACCCGCTGCACATCGACCCAAAAATCGCAACCGCAGTGGGATTCGACAAGCCCATCTTGCATGGCATGTGCACTTACGGTATTGCCGGGCGCGCAATCCTCAAACTGTGCTGCGACAACGATGCTGCGCGCCTGCGCAAACTGAACGTACGCTTTGCCAGTCCGGTATATCCCGGCGAAACGCTGCGAACCGAAATTTGGAAACTGACGCCGGGGCAGGTGGCGTTCAGGGTCAAGGTAGTCGAGCGCGATCTTGTTGTGCTCAATAACGGGTATGCGGAATTTGTGCTGCCCGCCCAATCAAACTAAATCAAGGAGACACACATGGATAAGATCGACTACACCGACATTACCTACGAAGTCCTGGGCCCAGTGCTGCGGATTTACCACAACCGTCCAAAGCAGGCCAACGCGGAATCCGAAAATCTCTTGACCGAGATGGACCATGCGCTCGAGCGCGCGCGCGTGGACGATGCCATCCGCGTCGTGATCATTGGCGGCGTCGGCAAGCATTTCTCGGCCGGCCACGATTTGATGGGCGGGATGGAAACGCGGGGCGATTTTACACCGGAGGAGCACTGGCTGTGGGAGCAGGAACATTACCTGGGCAATGCCTTCCGCATCTGGGATTTCCCGAAGCCGACCATCGCCCAGGTGCAGGGCGCTTGCATTGCGGGCGGCTTCATGGTGGCCAATATGTGCGACCTGATCGTCGCCTCCGACGATGCCTATTTCAGCGACCCGGTGGTGCATAGCCTGGCTGCCGCATCGGTCGAAGCGCTAGTCCATCCGTGGGTAATGGGTACGCGCAAGGCCAAGGAATTTCTGTTTACTGGCCAGAAGCTGCCGGCGGCGGAAGCCAAGGAGTGGGGCATGGTCAATCACGTGGTGAGTCGCGAAGAGCTCGAAGAATTCACCCTCAAGCTGGCCAACCACATCGCCTTGGCGCCGCCGATCGGTATTCGCATGATGAAGCGTTCGCTCAACCGCACCGCCGACATCCAGGGATTCCGCAATTCGATCAATGCGCACTTCGACACCCACATTTTGTCGACATCGACCCGGGAGCACATCAGCCTGGCGTCCGGTGGCATGAAGACATCCCTGGAGACGGCCAAAAAAGCCGCTGGCGGCAAGTAAGGGGCCGCACGTGGCGCTCGATTACGAAAGGCTGATGGCCTGGTCCTTTCCCGAAGTGACCAGGGACTACTGTGTGAATGAAGCCATCGCATTCGCGCGCGGCTTTGGCGCCGGGACAGGGGGGCAGATGGCGCAGGCCGACCGGCCCTACCTGCGTCCGGGCACGCCGCTGGCGATGCCGATGATTGCGGTGCCCTTGTGCGATGGCGACTTCTGGCAGCAGCACCCCGCGACAGGCATTGATTGGCGCCAGATCATCCATGCCGAAGAGGCGCTCACCATGCACGCGGCATTGCCGGCTGCCGGCACGGTCAGGATCACCCAGCGCATCGTCGATATTTTCGACCGGGGTGAGGGCAAGGGAGCCGTCATGCTGCAGGAACAATCGGTATGCGATATTGAAGGCACGCCGCTGGCGACCATCGACGTCACCACCATCTTGCGCGGTAACGGTGGCTTCGGCGGCAAACCGTATCTCGCAAATCGCCTGCTAATGCCTGCGGAGCGTGCACCGGACGCGGTGCTCGACCTGTACTCGGCGGTGGAAGCAGACGCGATGTTCAAACTGAGCGCGGATATTGTTGCCGCTGCAGGCGCCCCATCAGGCAAATCGATGATGCGCGGCGTCGGTTGCTTTGGAACCGCTGGTCGTGCGCTGCTGGCGCTGGTCTGCGACAATCAGCCGGACCGCCTGAAAAAGCTTGCGGTGCGCTATACCGGACCTATGTTTACTGGCGAAGCGCTGCGCGTCGAAATGTGGCGCACTGTTCCTGGCCGGGCCTTGTTTCGGATGCTGGCGCTTGAGCGCGGCAACGCGCCCGTGCTCGACAACTGCTTCGTTGACTTCTCGGAGACCGCATGAATATCGACCTGCATTCCCAACTTGCTTTGATTACAGGCGGTACCAGCGGAATTGGCCGCGCGGCCGCGATAGCTCTCGCAGCGCATGGATGCATTGTCTCCGTGACCGGCGTGACGGCACGCGAGGTGAGAGCCTTTCAGGACGATCCGGTTTGCGCCGGCATCGATGCCTTCGAGCTTGACGTGACGGACAACGTGGCTGTTCTCGCAGCGCTGGCCAGGTTCTCTCAACTGGATATTCTCGTGAATGCGGCCGGCATAGGCGGCCAGGGACCGGCGGAATTTACCGAAGAAGGGTTCGCCCGTTCTATCGATATCAACCTCACCGGGACGATGCGTGTCTGCTATGCAGCGCGCGAAGCATTGTCGCGTCGCGGCGGCGCCATCGTCAATATCGCTTCGATGATGAGCTTTTTTGGTTCGGCGACTGCGCCCGCTTATTCCGCGGGCAAGGGCGCTGTTGTGCAGTTCACGAAAAGCCTGGCAGTGGGATGGGCTGAAGCTGGCATCCGTATGAATGCAGTGGCGCCGGGATGGATCGACACGCCGATGACCAAGCCGCTGCAGGACGACGCGGAGCGCAATGGCCGGGTAATGGGCCGCTCGCCCATGAAACGCTGGGGCAGGCCGGAAGAAATTGCCGCTGGCATCGTGTTCTTGTGTTCTCCGATGGCGTCCTTCGTCAATGGCGTGGTGTTGCCGATTGATGGCGGCTATATGGCAGCGGGAATGTAAGGAAGGCGCGCCGCGCTTGATGCGAATGCCAATTCGGCGTAAGCTGGAAATGATAAAACAACAGTTATTGGGCTGTTTGGCCCAGCACAGGAGACAAGTATGGAAATGAACGACATGATTTTGATCAGCGTGGACGACCATGTGATCGAACCACCCGACCTTTTCAAAAACCACCTGCCGGCATCCATGCAGGACAGGGCGCCGAAAATGTCGACCATGCGCAGCGGGTCCGACTCGTGGATTTTCGAAGACCGCACGGTCCCTAACTTTGGCCTGAACGCGGTGGTAGGCCGCCCGCCAGAGGAATACGGCATGGAGCCGGCTTCGTACAGCCAGATTCGCAAGGGTACCTATCAAATCGCCGACCGCGTCGACGACATGAACGTTAACGGCATTCTCGGCTCTATCTGCTTTCCGACCTTTCCCCATTTCGCCGGCTCGTTTTTTCTGGGCGCCAAGGACAAGGAACTGACAACTGCCGTCATCAGTGCCTACAATGACTGGCATATTGACGAATGGTGCGGCGGAGCACCTGGGCGCTTCATTCCGCTGTCGATCCTGCCGCTGTGGGACATCGACTTGTGCGTGGCCGAAGCCAAGCGCGTGGCTGCCAAGGGCTGCCGCACCATCAGCTTTCTCGACAATCCCGTACCAAAGGGACTGCCAAGCGTGCATAGCGCCCACTGGGACCCGCTGTGGCGAGTACTGGAAGATCACGATATCGTCGTCAGCATCCATATCGGCTCGGGCGCATCGGCGCCATATTCGTCGATGGATGCGCCGATTGATACCTGGATTGTCAACATGCCGATGTATATCGCCAACGCGACCACGGACTGGCTGTTCTCGCCCGTATTTACCAAGTTCCCGAAACTGAAGCTGGCGCTGTCCGAAGGCGGCATCGGCTGGATTCCCTACCTGCTCGAGCGCGCCGACTTCACCTACAAGCACCACCGCGCGTGGACCAACAGCAGCTTCGGCGACCGCCTGCCGAGCGATCTGTTCAAGAGCAATTTCATTACCTGCTTCATCGATGACCAGTTCGGCCTGCAGAACACGCGCTTCATGAACATCGACAAGATCACCTGGGAGTCCGATTACCCGCACTCCGATTCGCTCTGGCCGAATGCGCCCGAGGCGCTGTGGCCGACCATCCAGCACCTGACGCATGAAGAGATCAACAAGATCACTCACCTCAACGCAATGCGCGAGTTCGGGTTTGATCCGTTCAAGGTCCTGCCGCGCGAACAGTGCACGGTGGGTGCATTGCGTGCCAAAGCGACGCATGTGAGCACTGCGCCGGTGTCGGGCCTGGGTGGGCATAACCCGTCGAACCGTGACGGCCGCCCGGTGACCAACGGCGAAGTCATGAAGCTGTTCGCATGATCAATCCGCGCGCACCCGAGCAGGAAGCCATCATCTCCGGTATCGGGCAGTCGGCGGTGGGCCGGCGCCTGGGCCGCAGCGGCATTGACCTGACGCTCGACGCGGTATTGGCCGCCTTGGCCGATGCAGGCCTCGAACCGTCCGACATCGATGGCATATCCAGCTGGCCAGGGTATAAAGCCGATTCGCCGGGCTTTTCCCCGGTCGGCATCGGCCAGCTGCAAAACTCCCTGGGCCTCAAGCTGAACTGGTATAACGCCGGCAGCGAGGGCACCCAAATGAGTGCGGTGCTCAACGCCTGCATGGCGGTGGCGTCGGGCCAGGCTCGCCACGTGGTGTGTTTTCGAACCGTGACCGAAACGTCCGGGCCACCGGGCACGCGTCCCAGCCTGATCGGCGGGGGAGCGCAGCGCATCTCCGGGTTTGGCGAATACCAGCTGCCATTCCTTGCTCCATCCGGCGCCAACTGGGTTGGGTTGATCGCAAGCCGCTACTTCCATGAATTTGGCGTCAAGCGCGAGCAGCTGGCACAGATCGCGCTCAACGCCCGCCGCAATGCCGGGCTCAATCCCGCTGCCGTGTATCGCGATCCGATCACGATGGACGACTACATGAACTCGCGCATGATCTCGACGCCATTGTGCCTGTACGACTGCGATGTGCCGGTCGACGGGTCGATTGCGATCATCATCTCGCACAAGGATACGGCGCGCGACCTGAAATCCACCCCCATCCGGGTCGAAGCCATGTCTGGCGCCCTGCATACGCTCGACACCTGGGATCAGCTGCCGGACCTGACGCGCTTTGCCGCAGAGGGCTGCGGCCAGCATCTGTGGAGCCGCACCGACTACAAGCCCGCCGATGTCGATCTGGCGGCCTTGTACGACGGCTTCAGTATCCTTTCGCTACTCTGGCTCGAAGGACTGAGCTTTTGCGGGCGTGGCGAAGCGGCAGCGTTTGTCGAAGGCGGGCAACGCATCGCACTCGATGGCGAACTGCCGTTGGCAACCGGCGGTGGCCAATTGTCGGCTGGCCGCCTGCACGGAATGATTCACATCGCCGAAGCGGTGACACAGCTGCGCGGCGATGGCGAAGCGCGCCAGGTACCTGGCAAGCCCAAAGTAGCGGTAGCCAGTAACGGCGGCGGGCCGCTGGCGGGCGCGATTCTCTTGGTGCGGGATTAGACTTGGAACGATATCGTCCCGGCTGCGGCCGGGACGATATCTGATACTTAGCGTACGCCTTCCAGCAAGCCTTTGAGATTGCTGCTCATGACCTTCTGGGTCTGCTCGGGCGTCAGGTTGGCGATGTCCTTGAAGAAGTCCATCGGCGTTGCCAGACCTTCCGGGTGCGGCCAGTCGCTGCCGAACAGGACCCGATCATCTCCAATCAACTGGATCACCTTGTCGATCTTGTCCTCATAGAACGGCGCCACATAGACGTGCTTGCGGAAGGTATCGAGCGGGTTGCGTTTGAAGGAACCTGGCATCTTGTGATACGTCGACTGCATGCGCAGCAGCAGCGGTTCCAGCCAGGCGGCGCCATTTTCCAGCGAGGCCACGCGCACGTCAGGGAAACGGTCGAACACGCCATGGCACAGCAGCGCGGCCAGTGAATCGGCAATCGGGCGGCCCATCCAGTCGAGAATTTCGCCGAATGGATCTTTTTCGAACGGCCGGAATTCACCTTTGCCGCCTGCTGTCCACCATTGGTAGATCTTGTCATAGCCCGAATCGGACACGTGCAGCACCACCAGAATCTTGGCTTCGTTCACACGGGCCCAGAAGGGATCAAATTCTTCAAAACCCATCGAGCGCCCGCCGGTCAGTCCTGTTACTGGCGCCGGGCGAATACCGACCACCCGTGCACCGGCGGCGAGCACAAAGTCCAGTTCCTTGACCGCTTCGTCCACATCCGACAGGTTGATCATCGGGACGGGGAACAGGCGGCCGTCCCGTGCAAACCCGGTTTCTTCGGCAGTCCACTGATTCACCGAGTGCATCAGCGCGCGGATCACGTCAGGCTTGTGGGCCAGGCGCTCTTCGATCACTGAAGCAAGGGTTGGCAGAAACAGGCCGGCCTGGATGTTCTGCTCGTCCATCATCTTGATGTGGGCGTCGCCGTTGTTGAATGCGGCTTGCGAGGCGACCGGTTTGCCGGTGATTTCGCGCAGCGAGAGGTTTTCCGGGTTGTCGCCCCGGTACCACTTTTCGTGCGAGCCGGGCGCTGCCACGACATCAAAGGTCGGGTTTGGAATGTAGTCGGACAGTACGCCGCCAACGGCCAGCTTGGTGCGGCCGTTGACTTCAACGTACTGGAATTCCTTCTTGTACTTCTTTGGCAGGTGCCGCAGGAACGCCTCGGGCGGCTCGTAGAAGTGGCGATCGGCGTCATAGATCGGATAGGTCACTGCGGTCATTTTTTCCTCGGCGGTGGGGTGGAGGGCAGGGCGCCACACAGGCGCTCCAGTCAAAACTAAATATATGTCAGTTTTCGACTGGAGTCAAGAAAGCATGCGATGCGCAGGAACGAAATCAGGCGGCTTGAACAAAAACTGATGATATGTTAGTTTACGTACTTCACCCGGATTTGGAGAACTGCCATGTCATCAATCATTGTCGTCACCGGTGCCGCCGGCGCATTAGGGCACGCTGTCGCCGAACTGTTTCTCAGGCAGGGCGCGAGAATCGTCGCCGTCGACCTTAGCCAGGATGGGCTTGATCGACTGTACGCGGGGCGTGACGGCATTCATTGCGTTGCGGCCGACCTGACCGATGCGGCCGCGAGTAAATCTGCGCTGGATAAAGCCATGGCGCTGGTGGGTACGCCCGATGCGCTGTGCAATATCGCTGGCGGTTTTACCATGGGCGAGCCGGTTCATGGCACAGCGGAATGGCAGTGGCGCCGCATGATCGATCTCAATGTGGCCACTGTCTTTAACGCGTGCGCTGCAGTGGTGCCGGCCATGCTGGCGGCCGGCGCCGGCAAGGTTGTCAATGTGGCCGCTGCATCGGCCATCAGCGGCAAACGGTCGATGGGGGCCTATTGCGCGGCGAAGGATGCCGTAGCGCGCCTGACCGAGTCAATGGCGCAGGAGCTGCGCGCTGAGGGCATTAACGTCAATGCGGTTGCGCCGAGCATACTTGACACCCCGGCCAACCGGGAAGCGATGCCCGACGCCGACCCGCGTCAATGGGTGGCCCTGGAAGACCTGGCCAACGCGATCGAATTCCTGTGCTCACACAAAGCGCGCGCGGTGCACGGCGCGATTCTGCCGGTTGTCGGCCTGAGCTAATTTTTTCAACTTGAGGGAATTCCCATGCAATCGAAATTCATCCTGTCGCTTGACGATGTCAAACGCATCGCCGCTGGCGCTGAAGCCGAAGCACTGGCGAATAACTGGCCAGTGACCATTGCCATTGTCGACGATGGCGGTCACTCCTTGTGGCTACAGCGCCTGGATGGCGCCGCCCCGGTGTCGGCATACGTGGCAGGAGCCAAGGCCAAGACCGCAGCCCTGGGCCGCCGTGAGAGCCGCGACTATGAGGAAATGATCAACAAGGGACGCACCGCCTTCCTCTCGGTGCCCGAGATTGACGGACTGCTAGAAGGCGGCGTGCCTCTGATCGTCGATGGCCAGTGCATCGGCGCGGTCGGCGTTTCGGGCGTCAAGCCAGGCGAAGATGCCCAGGTGGCCAAGGCCGGCATCGCCGCCCTGGCTGCTGTGGCAAAGTGAATACCACCGATCTACTCGGCGCGCGCCGCGACGATGTCGCGCGCGTACTAAGGACCGTCCTGCCGGCGCACTGCCTGCTGGCGGACCCCGAGCAAACGCGCCCCTACGAATGCGATGGACTCTCGGCCTACCGCCAGATGCCAATGCTGGTGGCGTTGCCCGAAACGGAGCAGCAGGTAATCGATATTCTGCGCGTGTGCCGCGAGCTGCGCGTGCCAATCGTGCCGCGCGGCGCCGGTACCGGGCTGTCCGGCGGCGCAATGCCAATCGCCGATGGCCTGGTCCTATCCACGGCAAAGCTGAACAAAATCATCACCATAGACCCGTACGCGCGGCTGGCGCGGGTGCAACCTGGGGTGCGCAATCTGGCCATTTCCGATGCCGCAGCTCCTCACGCTCTGTACTACGCGCCCGATCCCTCATCCCAGATCGCCTGCACCATTGGCGGCAATGTGGCCGAGAATTCCGGCGGTGTCCACTGCCTGAAGTACGGCCTGACGATCCACAACGTCATGCGCGTGCGCATGGTGTCGATGGCCGGTGAGATCATGGAACTGGGCAGCGAAGCGCTGGACGCAGCCGGATTCGATCTGCTGGCCGTGTTCATCGGCTCCGAAGGAATGCTGGGTATCGTGACGGAAGTCACGGTCAAGCTGGTTCCCAAGCCAGCGGCCGCGCGCGTGATCATGGCGTCGTTTGACGATGTGGTTGGCGGCGGCAATGCGGTTGCAGCTGTTATCGCAGCAGGCATCATTCCGGCGGGTCTGGAAATGATGGACCGGACTTCTACCCGCATGGTGGAACCATTTGTCAAGGCTGGCTACGATATTGACGCAGCGGCCATCCTGTTGTGCGAAGCCGACGGCACAGCTGACGAAGTGGAAGAAGAAATCGTTTTGATGAAGGCGGTTCTTGAGAAGGCCGGCGCGCGGGCGCTGGCGGTGTCAACCTCCGATGCCGAACGACTCCGGTTCTGGTCCGGCCGCAAGAATGCCTTTCCCGCAGCCGGGCGCATTTCGCCAGACTACTACTGCATGGACGGCACCATCCCGCGCAAGCGGCTGGCCGATGTTTTGTTGGGCATTGAGGAAATGGAAAAGAAGTACGGTCTGCGCTGCGCCAATGTGTTCCATGCGGGCGACGGCAACCTGCATCCATTGATCCTGTTCGATGCAAACCAACCGGGCGAGTTTGATCGCGCCGAGGCGTTTGGGGCGGACATTCTGGCGCTGTGCGTCGAGGTGGGCGGCACCATCACTGGCGAGCATGGCGTTGGTATCGAAAAGATTAATTCGATGTGCGTGCAGTTTTCTCCCGTCGAGCGTGAAGCATTTTTTGCCGTCAAGCGCGCCTTCGATCCGGACATGCTGCTCAATCCAGACAAGGCAATTCCCACTCTCCAGCGCTGCGCTGAATTCGGGAAGATGCATGTCACACGCGGCTTGCTCAAGTTTCCCGAGCTGCCGCGCTTTTGAATACGGATGGATGACCAATGAACGAAGTGCTCGAACAGTTCAGGGACCGCATCCGGTCGGCCGCAGCCGGCGGCCTGCCTTTGCGCATCCGCGGCGGCGGAAGCAAGGACTGGTACGGCGAAGAGGCCCAGGGTGAACTGCTCGATACCCGGGCCTGGACCGGCATCGTCGCTTACGAACCGACCGAATTAGTAATTACCGCCCGTTCGGGTACGCCGCTCTCGGAAATCGAGAAGGCGCTTGAGGAGCAGGGCCAAATGCTGGCCTTTGAACCGCCGCATTTCGGCGGCGCGCCGACGCTGGGCGGCATGCTTGCCGCCGGGCTGTCCGGACCGCGCCGGCAAGCCGCTGGATCGGTGCGAGACTTTGTATTGGGCACGGTGCTGATGAATGCGAGCGGCAATGAACTGCATTTCGGCGGGCAGGTGATGAAGAACGTGGCGGGCTACGACGTGTCAAGGCTGCTCGCAGGCTCCCTGGGTACTCTTGGATTGATCCTGCAGGCGTCGATCAAGGTATTACCCAAGCCTGTAGCCGAGCTGACGCTGGGACTCGATCTGCCGCAGGAGCAGGCATTGCGCTGCCTGAACGAATGGGGAGGGCAGGCGCTGCCCATCTCCGCGTCTGCCTGGGAGGGCGGCCGATTAACCGTGCGGCTTTCTGGCGCCGCGGCGGCCGTGCGTTCAGCCAGGGTGGCGCTGGGCGGCGAGCTGCTCGATGATGCAGACCTGTTCTGGCGCGCCCTGCGCGATCACGAGCTACCTTTTTTCTCCACGTCGCGTGAGCGTGGACTGTGGCGGTTGTCGCTGCCCAGCGTTGCACCCGCACTGGATTACGCTGGCCCGCAGCTCATCGAGTGGGGCGGTGCCCTGCGCTGGATTGGTGGCGACGCTGATGCTGCGTGGATCCGTTCAGAGGCCTTGCGGCTCGGAGGCCATGCGACGCTATTCCGGCGGGCGCAGCATAGTACTGCTCGCTTTCAATCGCTGGCGCCGGCCGTGGCAGCGCTGCACCAGCGCCTGAAGCACAGTTTTGACCCGTCCGGGATCTTCAACCCCGGCCGCTTGTACAAGGACTTTTGACATGCAGACTAACCTGGCCGACTTTATCCGGAATACCCCGGAAGGAGTCGAAGCCGACGCCATCCTGCGCAGCTGCGTGCACTGCGGCTTTTGCACAGCCACCTGCCCGACCTATCAGCTGCTTGGCGACGAATTGGACGGGCCGCGTGGCCGGATCTATCTGATCAAGCAGGTTCTCGAGGGAGCGCCCGCCACCGTCAAGACGCAGGTGCATCTGGACCGCTGCCTTACTTGCCGCAGTTGCGAGACGACCTGCCCATCGGGCGTCAAATACGGGCGCCTGATCGATATCGGGCGCGCGGTAGTGGAACGGCAGGTTGGCCGTCCCCTTGGCCAGCGCCTGCTGCGTACTGCCATCAAGGAAACGCTGCCGCGCAGGTGGTTGTTTACGCCATTGCTCAAGACCGGCCAGTTGCTTCGCGCAGTGCTGCCAGCTGCCTTGGCGGCCAAAGTGCCGCGCAAGGAGCCTGCACAGGTACCCGTAAAGCCGTCGCACGCGCGCACAATGCTGGTGTTGGAGGGTTGTGTTCAGCCGGCGATGGCGCCATCGATCAATGCTGCAGCAACCCGCGTGCTCGACGCGCTGGGTGTCTCGCTACTGGCCGCACCCAAGGCCGGTTGTTGCGGCGCGCTGCGCCATCACCTGAACGAGCAGGAACAGGCGCTTGATGACTTGCGGCGCAATATCGACGCGTGGTGGCCATATATCGAGCGTGGTGCGGAGTCGATTGTGATGACCGCTTCTGGCTGTGGTGTCATGGTCAAGGACTACGGCCATTTGCTGGCGCACGACAGCTCTTATGCTGAAAAGGCCACGCGGGTCTCCGCCCTGACGCGTGATCTCAGCGAAGTGCTGGAAGACTTTTACGCAGAGCTGGCAGAAGCGATGGCGGGCGGACAGGGTGCGCGGGTGGCTTACCATCCCCCGTGCACGCTTCAGCATGGCCAGCAGATCCGGGGCAAGGTGGAGAAATTGCTGGCATTGGCGGGGGTGGAAGCGAGCTTATGTGCAGATAGTCACCTGTGCTGTGGTTCGGCTGGCACCTATTCGATCCTGCAACCTGTCATCTCGACTCAATTACGCGACAACAAACTGGCAGCGCTGCAGGCCACTGGCGCAACGACTTTTGTTTCGGCCAATATCGGGTGCCAGGCGCACTTGCAGGGCGGGACTGCTACTCCCGTTCGGCATTGGGTTGAACTGATTGACGAGGCGCTGCGCGCCGTTCCTGGGGTCTCCAATGCCAACGCCTGACTGGCTTGAAATTGTGCCGTCAGCGGATGCGGTGACTGAGGGCGATCGTACGGCCCGGCTTTCAAATCTACAATTTGGCAAGCAGTTCACCGATCATATGGTCACCATTCCCTATCGGGACGGTCAGTGGGACAGGGGGCACCTGGGCGCATACCGGCCACTCAGTCTCGATCCTGCGGCTTCCGTTTTGCACTACGGGCAAGCAATCTTTGAGGGGTACAAGGCCTATCGCCAGTCCGACAGCTCAATCAAGACATTCCGCCCTGACGCTAACGCGGAACGCTTCAACCGCAGCGCGGCGCGACTGGCCATGCCTGCGCTGCCGGTGAACTTCTTCGTGGAGGCAGGAGACGCATTAATTTCACTCGATGCCGCCTGGGTGCCGTCGAACCGGGGCGAGAGCCTGTACCTGCGGCCTTTCATGATTGCCACTGATCCCTACCTGGGGGTCAGGCCTTCGCTGGAGTATCTGTTCGTTTTGATCGCTTCGCCCGCGGGCGCCTATTTTCCGCAGGGTGTGAAACCGGTTACGGTCTGGATCAGCCAGGACTATGTGCGCGCCGCGCCAGGCGGCACAGGCGAGGCCAAGTGCGCAGGCAATTACGCCGCCAGTTTGCTGGCGCAGGCGCAAGCACAGGAAAAGGGCTGCGAGCAAGTCGTATGGCTGGACGCGGTTGAACGGCGATTCGTCGAAGAAATGGGCGGCATGAATCTGTTCTTCGTTTTTCGCGAGGGTGCCACGACGACAGTAGTGACGCCGGCGCTGACGGGGACGTTGTTGCCAGGGATTACGCGCGACACCGTGCTCACGCTTGCCCGCTCGCTAGGGTTTGCTGCCGAAGAACGCCGTATCACGGTCGATGACTGGCGCGACGGCGTTGCCAGCGGCACCATCACGGAAGTGTTCGCGTGTGGCACTGCCGCAGTCATCACGCCCGTGGGGCAAGTGAAGGCTGAAAGCTTTTCGATGACGATTAACGCCATGGAAAACGGCCCGGTTGCGATGCGCCTGCGGGACGCTCTGCTCGACATTCAGCATGGCGCGGCCCCAGATCTCCACGCCTGGATGCACACGGTCGCCTGAAGGCAAACAATGGCACGCCGATCCAAAGCAGATGCGCTCGCGACGCGGGACAATATCCTCGACTGCGCAGAAGCTGTGTTCGTCCGCCAGGGCGTGTCGCGCACCACGCTGCTGGACATTGCGGTGGAAGCCGGGGTTAGTCGCGGTGCGATCTATTGGCACTTCGCCGACAAGGTTGCGGTTCTGGAAGCGATGCTTGGACGTGCCAAGATGCCGCTCGAGTCGGCGTTGCTGACACTGGAGCAGTCGTTTGTTGATGACCCGTTTCGTGATTTGTTCGCCTACGCGACCCTGGTTTTTACACTGGTCGAAAGCGACGCCAAGGCCAGTCGCGTGTACGAGATTGTCACGTTGAAGGTTGAGTACGTGGACGAAATGACGGCAGTCAGGGTGCGTCGTGGCGAGATGGCGGCGCGCTGGCGCATGGTCGCGGAAAACAGAATTCGCGCAGCGATCGACGCCGGTCTTGCCGGCAAGGATGTCGACCCTGGCGGGGCCGCGCTGGCTCTATGGGCACTCATGGATGGGCTCTCGCGGGCATGGCTACTCGCCCCGCAGAGCTTCTGCCTGACCAAGGTGGGGCAGAGCGCGTTCTTGACCCATATTGATGCATTGAGGCGCCGGCCTGGTGCATGAATCGGGATATTGGTCTTGCTTATAAACGATATGGTGAAACAGAATTGGCACTAGCGGGCTGATGTTTGTATGCTGCATTGCATCAACCATCAACGCGAGGTGACGACCATGTCTCTTATAGCTCTGCTTCCGATTTCATTGGCCGTGGCTGCGTTTGGGCTGCGTTTTCGTCTCGGACGCGCCGAGCTTGAGCCAGAGCAGCCTTTGCTCACTGCCGCAGCAAGAGGCTGTACTAGTGTAGTGCGTCACAAATAACAAGACTTATAATATATTCGCGTGTATCCT
>JAZKBE010000002.1:0-91388 GCA_040388805.1 Pseudomonadota bacterium | reverse complement strand
CTTGTCGCCCATGATCATGAAGGTGGCCGTGCCCTTGCCGAAGCATTCGCCGATATTCGGGCAGCTCGCCTCTTCGCATACCGTCACCAGCTTGTTGGCGCGCAGGATGTCCTTGATTTCATAGAAGCGGGTCGAGGCCGACGCCGCCTTGACGCGGATCCAGTCCGGCTTTTTCAGGCGCTCGATCTGGGTGATCGGCACGATCTTGATGGGAATGCGCGATGTCTTGCTGGCGCCTTTTTGCTTGTCGCTGGCATTGTAGGCGGGGACGATGCTGGTATCGGTGTCAGAAGTCATTTGGCTGCATGCCCGTCAGGGCGTTCGTTGATATTGTTCGTTGTGGCCAACTGCACTTGCAGCTCGGCGGCCAGCCGGCGCTGGACGTCCGCCAGCGCCGCTTCCACCCCCATGCTGCGCATGTCCACCGTTTCCAGGCCCGCATAGCCGCACGGGTTAATCCAGGAAAACGGCGCCAGGTCCATCGCCACATTGAGCGATACGCCATGGTAGGTGCAGCCGTTGCCGCGCACTTTCAGGCCCAGCGCGGCGATTTTTGCGCCCTTGCGCGGCCCGCCGGCGATATAGATGCCCGGCGCGCCAGCGACCCGCTCGCCACCGAGATTATACGCCGCCAGCACATTGATGATCGCCTGCTCGATTTTTTCGACGAATTGCTTGGCGTACAACTTCCCGCCCGGCTTGTTGCGGCGCAGGTCCATCAGCAGGTAAATCACCACCTGGCCGGGGCCGTGGTAGGTCACTTCGCCGCCGCGGTCGGTCTGGACGACGGGGATGCCATGGTCGGCCAGGATGTGGCCGCGGTCGGCCGCCAGCCCCAGCGTAAAGACGGGCGGATGCTCGACGATCCACAGTTCATCTTGCGTCTCGAGGCCGCGCGCATCCGTGAAAGCGCGCATGGCGGCGAACACGGTCTCGTAATCGGCGCGCCCCAGGTCGCGGACGGCGGCCCCCATTACATGACGATCTTGACCATCGGATGCGCCGACAGCGCCCGGTACAGGTCGTCGAGCTGGACCCGGCTGGTGGCGCGCACCGTCACCGTCAGGCCGGTGTAGTTGCCCTTGGCCGAAGGGCGCACTTCCATGCGCCCGATATGGAAGGTGGGATCGTATTCCAGCACCACGTCGACGATGGTGGCGGCAAAATCTGCGTGCGTGGCCCCCATCACCTTGATCGGGAAATCGCTGGGGTACTCAATCAGGGAATCAGTGGGGGCGGTCATACACAATCCAGTTCTAGAATGAAAACAAGGCCTTCGCATGCAGGCATGTTCACATTGTAGCCAAAAAAAGGCCAGCACCGGGCTGGCCTTCATTTCTGCCCGGGGTCGGCTAGCAGCCTGTCGGACTTGGGGAGTCGAAGCGAAAAAATAGCTGGGCGAGGACAGATTTTGACGATTTCGCAGTGCCCATAGCGAGCTATGGGCCGAGAAAGCGGCGAAATATGGACCGTCCCAGGTATTTTTGCAGCCGACGATCCTAAGTCCGACAGGCTGCTAGCGGCGATCCTTGGCGTCTTCCCGGTCGCGTTTGCGCTCGTCGCGGGCGTTGTCGCTGTTGCGCGGCGTGGCCGGCGGCGCCGGCTGGGCTTGCGGGGCCGGCTGCGGACGGGCGACCGGCGCCTGGGCTTGCTCGCGCGGCGGCGGCGGGGCGGTGCGCTCCTGCTGCGGCATCGGCATCGGGCGCGCTACCGGCGCCTGCTGCACCTGCACCGGCGCGGGACGGCTGATCGGGGCCTGCGGCTGCCATGGCTGGGCCACCGGCTCCGCCGTACGCTGGCCGCGGTCGCCGCGGTCACCACGGTCACCACGGTCACCTCGGTCACGTTCGCGGTCACGTTCGCGGTCACGTTCGCCACGGCGGTCGTCGCGCTGCGGACGGCCAACTTCCGTGGCCGGGGCCGGCGCCGGCGTCACCGGCTGCTGCACGATCACCGGGGCTGGCCCCTGGATCACGGGCGCCGGACGGGCGCGGCGGTCGTCATCGCGGCGGCCCGGCTGATGCGGCTGGACCGGCTGCGACGGCAGGGTGATCACCGTGGCAGGACGATCGCCACGGCCGTCGCGTTCGCCGCGGTTATCGCCACGGTTATCGCCGCGGTTATCGCCACGGTTATCGCCACGACCGTCGCCACGGCCGTCGGGACGGCCATCGCGGTTGCGGTCGCGCCAGCCTTGCGGGGCTTGCGGCGCCGTCGCCGGCGCATTCACCAGGTTGACCGAGGCGATGGTGGCGCGCGGCGCGCCCGGCACCACGATCGTGCCGCGGCGGTTGAAATGGTCGTGCGGAACCACGGTCAGGCCGTCGCGGCCACGGCCGTCGCGCCAGTCGCGGCCGCGGCGCTCGTCGCGCCGGTCGTCGCCGGCATGGCGGTTCAGGTGGCGCAAATGGTCGTGGCGCAGGCGGTAGCCCGGCACGAAATGGTCGCGCGGGGACAGCGGGTACCAGCCCTGGGCCGGCGCATTGTGGCGGTTGCCGCCGCTGCCGAAGGTCAGGCTCCAGTTGCTGCCGCCGATCCAGCCCACCAGGGCCGGGGCCCATACCACGCGCCCGATATTGCGGCCCGGCGCCCAGCACCAGCGCTGGTTCACCATCAGCCAGCGGCCGTAGTGCGAAGGCGCATAGCCCCAGGGCGCGTTGTCGACCCAGGTCCAGCCCCACGGATGCACGAAGGTCCAGCGGCCGTCGCGGTAGGGCGCCCAGCCCAGCGGCACGGCGCGCGGCGCCCACAGCGGGCCGTATTCCCGGTCGTCGCGCCAGGTGCCGTGCTGGTCGAGTTCTTCATAGCCGGTCATTTCATTGCTCACGTAGCGCACCGAGGTCGAACGGTCGTCGCGCTGGTCGCGCAGCGCGGCCCAGTCGTCGAAGCCGTCGCGCACGGCCAGGCCGGTGCGCACGTCGTCCATGCCGATTTCGGCGCGCTTGCCGGCGCGCACGATCAGGCGCGAGCCGCCGCCGTCGAGCAGGGCCACGCCGTCGAATACATTGAGCACGGTGGTGTCGGCGCGGCGCCCGGCGTCGATGCGCAGGCGCCCGGTTTCCTGCAGCTGCACCACGCCCTGCGGCGTGCTGATCTCGAAATGGCGCACCACTTCCGGATTGAGCACGCGCACGCTGATGCTGCCGTAATGCAGGTGCAGGCGCAATTGGTCGTCATCGAGGTCGGTCACGTCGACCGAGGTATCTTCATCCAGCCGGATGGCGGTCGAGCCGATCCGGATCTCGGTGCGCGAATCGCGCGCCGTGGTGACCTGGTTGCGCGAGGTGACCGGCCAGTTGACCAGGGCGGGCGTGGACTCTTCGCCCGGCTCGCCGCCGATGCTGACCTGGCCCTGGGCCAGGGAAATGCGGCCGACCCGGGTCGGGGCATCGTCGTTTTGCGCATTGGCCAGGGCGGCGCAGGCGGCCAGCGCCAGCAGCGTCACGGCTTTTAGAAAGGAAGTACTCATTGTTGGCTCCAGGAAGACCGGTAAGGGACGCAATAAACGCAGGACGGGCGGACGGCTTCCGCTTACCGATTACAACGCATGAGGCCGAAAATGGACAACACGGGTTACAAAAGGTTGCACATTGTCTTCCAAATCAGGCCGCCTGGGCGCCGCGCCGCACAAAAAACAGGGCGCCGCCCATCAGCACCAGGATGCCGCCGAAGAAGCGGTTCTGCTTGCGCACGGCGCCGGCATCGCGGAAAAAGCGCTGCATGCCGGCCGCCAGCAGGGCATAGCCGTGCATGACGACGGTATCGATGGTGAGCATGGTGGCGCCCAGGATGGCCAGCTGCGGCAGCAGGGGCGCGTGCTGGGAAATGAACTGGGGCAGCACGGCGACCATGAAGATGATGCCCTTGGGGTTGGTGGCATTGGTCAGGAAGCCGGTCAATACACGGCGCCCGAACGAGGGGTGGGCGCTCGCGGCGGCGCCGTCAAGGACCGGGGCCGCCGGCGCGCGCCACTGGTTCACGCCCAGCCAGACCAGGTACAGGGCGCCGACCGTCTTGACTACGCCGAAGGCCAGTTCCGAGGCCAGCAGCAGGGAACCGACGCCGGCGCCGGCAATGGCGAACACCAGCAGCAGGCCGATCTGCAAGCCGAGCACGGTGGCGCTGGCCTTGCGCACGCCATAGGCCAGTCCGTGGGCCATGGACAGCACGGCGCCCGAACCGGGCGAGACCGCAATGAGGCAGCCGGCGACGACGAAGGTGATCCAGGTGCTGAAGGGCATGGCGGGAAAATGGGAGCGGCGGAAATGCGGGAACGAGGGGGGATCAACACGCAGAACCCGAAGCGGCGAAACCGGTCAGTGACCGGCGCCGGCGCTTCGGGCCGCGCGCAGGTGGTGCTTACTTCTTCTTTGGATTGACCGCGGCTTTCAGGGTCGCGCCAGCGGAGAACTTCGGCGACTTCGAGGCAGCGATCTTGATCGCGGCGCCGGTCGACGGGTTGCGGCCTTTACGTGCGGCGCGCTTGGCGACGGAGAACGTACCGAAGCCGGTGATACCAACCGTGTCGCCTTTTTTCAGGCGCTCGGTGATGATCTCGATGATCGTGTTAACTGCACTGTTCGCTGCTGCGCCCGACATTTCCGTACGCTTTGCAAATTCCGCAATCAGTTCGCCTTTTTTCATACAATCCTCCCGAGTTAAAAGAGCGGGAAGATTAGCATAATTATTGCCATGTGTAATAAATTCTGACATCGACACGCAAAAGTAAGCCCCGCTGTGACTGGATCACGACGGATTTCTGCCTGTGTCCGCCGTCCGCCAAACTGGCGGACGGTGCGCCAGGCGCGCCTTACTCGGCAAGCGCGCCTTCGATGCGCGGCGGCGCCAGGCGGGTGCGCAGGGCTGCATTGATCAGGGTCTGGTAACCCTTGCCGCTCTGCTCGGAGAGCGAGCGGAACTTCTGCAGCACCTCGTCGTCGAGGTAGATGGTGATGCGCGTCTTGCGCTTGACGGCGCGGCTGGCGTTGGAAGAAGCGGACGACAAATCGAATTCTGTGTTCATGGAAGTACCCTCGCGACATCGGATGGTTAAGCTACTGTGCAAGGCGATGGCCTTGGCATGGAATTCACTATACGTATGCACAGGGCCGCGTCCGCGGGGAAAGCGACGAATTGCAGAATTTGGGGAGTGAAATGCAGAAATCCGGGCTGACCGGCGTCGCCGCAGGCCCGCCGGCTCGGTTAAGATGTGTGTTTTCCACCATCCTGGAGCACCGCAAATGGCAAGCAGCTTGCTGGCATTGATAGACGATATCGCTACCATACTCGACGACGTCGCCGTCATGAGCAAGGTCGCCGCCAAAAAAACGGCCGGCGTGCTGGGCGACGACCTGGCCCTCAACGCCCAGCAGGTGTCCGGCGTGAATGCCGACCGCGAACTGCCCGTGGTGTGGGCGGTCGCCCTCGGATCGCTCGTCAACAAGGCGATCCTGGTGCCGGCCGCGCTGGCCATCAGCGCCCTCATCCCCTGGGCCATCACGCCGCTGCTGATGCTGGGCGGCGCCTTCCTGTGCTACGAAGGCTTCGAGAAAGTGGCCCACAAGCTGCTGCACAGCCCGGCCGAGGACGCGGCCCACCACGCCGCGCTGGTCGAAGCCCTGAGCGATCCGGCCGTCGACCTGGTGGCCATTGAAAAAGACAAGATCAAGGGCGCCATCCGCACCGACTTCATCCTGTCGGCCGAAATCATCGTCATTTCCCTGGGCACGGTCGAAGGCGCCGATTTCTCCAAGCAGGTCGGGGTGCTGGTGGCGATCAGCCTGATCATGACGGTGGGCGTGTACGGCCTGGTGGCCGGCATCGTCAAGCTGGACGACGCGGGCTTGTACCTGAGCAAGAAAGTCAACGGCGCGGCCCGGCTGCTGGGACGCGCCCTGCTGGCCACGGCGCCAAGGCTGATGAAGCTGCTGACCGTGGTCGGCACGGCCGCCATGTTCATGGTCGGCGGCAGCATCCTGGTGCACGGCGTTCCCGCGCTGCACCATCTGTCCGTTGCCGCGGCCGCCAGCGTGGCCGCCGTGCCGGCCGTGGGCGCCGTCCTGGCCGCCGTCGCGCCGACCCTGGTCGACGCCGTGGCCGGCGTCATCGCCGGCGGCATGGTATTGCTGCTGGTGACCGGCGCCACGCGCCTGCTCAAGCGCAAGGCTTGACGCAAATTCCCGCGCGCGGGCCGGAACCCCCGGGCGGGCGCGGCACTCCAAGCTATCTGGAAGGTTTTGGAGAATGGCCATGGAAGACCTGCAGCAGCGTCTTCAGCTTGCGCTGGCGTCGGCGCATATGGCAGTCTGGGATTCGAGCATCGTCAACGGCGACATCGCGCAAGGGACGGTCGAATGGTCGGCCGAAGGCGCCGCGCTGCTCGGCCTCGAAGCGCGCGCCCTGCGCCAATCCTTCCGCGCCTTTCTTGCCTTCGTTCACCCCGACGACCGCGAAGCGCTGTGCACGCGCATGCAGCAGCGCGTGACGGCCTGCGCCGAATACGAACTCGAATACCGGGTCATGCGCGCCGACGGCGCCACCGCCTGGTTCAATGCCAGCGCACAAACCATGTGCGACGCCCGCGGCGTGCCGGTGCGCACCATCGGCATCATCTGGGACGTCACCGAACGCAAGCTGCAAGCCATGCAGATGTTCGAACAGAAGGAACTGGCCGAGGTCACGCTCGGCTCCATCGCCGACGGCGTCATCACCACCGGCCCGGAAGGCAAGGTCACCTTCCTGAACCGCATCGCGGAACAGCTCACCGGCTGGGTCAACCGCTTCGCCATCGGGGTCGACGTGGCCGACGTGCTGCACGTGGTCGACGAAGCCTCCGGCGAACCGGTCGAAAACATGGCCCGGAAATGCCTGCGCTTGCGCCAGGCCGTGGGTGGCTGGCCGCGCAACGAGCTCATCACGCGCGAAGGCCGGCGCATCGCCGTGGTCGATTCGGCCGCCCCCATCTGGGCGCGCGACGGCGTGGTGCTGGGCGCGGTGGCGGTGCTGCGCGACGTCAGCCACGAACGCCAGCTGACCCACCAGCTCAGCTGGCATGCGGCGCACGACACCCTGACCGGCCTGATCAACCGGCACGAGTTCGAAGCCCAGCTGGCCCATGCGCTGGCCACGGCCAAGAATGAAGGCCAGCAGCACGCCCTGCTGTTCATGAACCTGGACCGCTTTTCCTTCATCAACGATACCTGCGGCCACGGTACCGGCGACCTGCTGCTGCAACTGCTGGCCAAGGTGCTGCACACCCAGCTGCGCGACAGCGACGTGCTGGCCCGGCTCGGGGGAGACGAACTGGGCGTGCTGCTCACGTCCTGCCCGCTGGCGCAGGCGCTCACCATCGCCGACGAAATCCGCCAGGCCGTGCGCGACTTTCGTTTCCCCTACGACAACCGGTCGATCGAACTGTCGGTCTCGATCGGCCTCGTGCCCATCGACCCCGACAGTTCCTCCATGACCGAACTGATGATCGCGGCCGACCATGCCTGCTCGGTGGCCAAGGAGCAGGGCCGCAACCGGGTGCAGCTGTACCGCGAGTCCGACGCCGTCATGGCGCGCCGCCAGGGCGAAATGCGCTGGGTCGCGCGCCTGAACGAAGCGCTCGCACTGGACCATTTCCGCCTGTTCTCCCAGCCCATCGTGCCGCTGCGGGGCGCGCCCGCCGGGCACGAGGAAGTGCTCATGCGCATCGACAGCGGCAATGGCCGCGGCCTGATCCTGCCGGGCGAATTCATTCCGGCCGCCGAACGCTACGACCTGATGGCAACGATCGACCGCTGGGTCATCGAACATGTGTGCCGCCATATCGCCGCCGTGCGCAAGCAGTTGCCCCGGCAGGACGCGTCCGGCCAGCCGGCGCCGGCGCCGCTCATGTACGCCGTCAACCTGTCCGCCCTCTCGCTCAACGATTCCGGCATGCTCGATCACATCACGCGCCAGTTCCACACCCATGGCGTCGATCCGGCCAGCATCTGTTTCGAGATCACGGAGACGGCCATCATCGCCAACCTCGGCGAAGCCCAGGAATTCATCGCGCGCCTGCGCAAGCTGGGCTGCCGCTTCTCGCTCGACGATTTCGGCAGCGGCCTGTCGTCCTTCGCCTACCTGCGTTCGCTGCATGTCGACTTCCTCAAGATCGACGGCGTATTCGTGCGCGACATCGCCAGCAACGACATCAACCGCGCCCTGGTGCGCGCCATCAACGAAGTAGGCCATGTCATGGGCATCCAGACCGTGGCCGAATTCGTCGAGGACGAAGCGGCGCTGAAAGTCGTGCGCGAGATCGGCATCGACTTCGCGCAAGGCTATGCCGTCGGCAAGCTGCGCCCCCTGCTGCCGGCCTGACTTACCCGAAACTGACGCCGCCCGCGCAAGGTGTTGTTATCCGCGCCACTGCGGCCGCCACGTATTGACTTTGCAAGGGGTTCGTTTCAGTATCGTCCACAAGTCCCGGGCACAGAGGACAGGACGCTGCCGTTACGACTCACTCAAAGGAACCGTCATATGCATAAAAACTTCGCGCCAAGAAAGCACATCCTGGCCATGTCGATCGCCTCCCTCTTCATCGGCAATGGCGCCATCGCCCAGACCGAAGCGCCGGCCGAAACGGCCACCGTGGTGGTCACCGGCACCCGGGTCGCCAACCGCACCGCCCTCGACACCACCTCTCCGGTCGACATCATTTCCGCGGACTCCCTTAAAAACGCCGGCACCACCGAGATCAACCAGGCCCTGGCGATCGCCCTGCCTTCGCTGAACTTCCCCCGTCCCGGCCTGGCCGACGGCACCGATACCATTCGTCCCGCCACCCTGCGCGGCATGGGGCCGGACCAGACCCTGGTGCTGGTCAATTCCAAGCGCCGCCATTCCTCGTCCCTGGTCAATGTGAACGGCACCATCGGGCGCGGTTCGTCGGCCGTGGACATGAACACCATTCCGGCCGCCATCATCAAGAGCATCGAGGTGCTGCGCGACGGCGCCGCCGCCCAGTACGGCTCGGACGCCATCTCCGGCGTGGTCAACCTGCGCCTGCGCAACAACAAGGATGGCGGCGAAGGCATGCTCACCGTCGGCAAGCGCTTCACCGAATACGAATTCAATGCCGCCACAACCCCGGCCGACCGCACCTGGGACCGCCAGACTTCGCGCAAGCGGCGCGACGGCCAGGTGGCCACGGTCAGCGTCTGGAAGGGCCTGGCGCTGGGCGATTCGGGCTTTTTGACCATCGCCGCCGAACACAAGGACCAGGAGCGCACCGAACGCAGCGGCTACGACATGCGCCCGCAGTATCCCAAGCTGGCCAGCGGCGCCTACGACCCGCGCGAAGTCACCTACAACCGTTTCAATGCCTGGTATGGCGAACCGGAAATGCAGCAGACCACCCTGTTCGCCAATGCCGGCAGCTCGCTCGGCAGCGGCATGACGCTCTACGGCTGGGCCAGCTACCAGAAGCGCGACGCGCGCTCGGGCGGCTTCACCCGCATCGCCAGCGACGCGCGCAATGTGCCGTCCATCTACCCGGACGGCTTCCTGCCCATCATCGCGCCGGCGGTGGACGATTACAGCGCCACCGGCGGCATGACCTGGTCGATCGGCGACTGGGACATGGATGCCTCTCTCGGCTACGGCAAGAATGAGATGGCCTTCACCATCGAAAACACGCTGAACCGCTCGATCGGCGCCACCAGCAAGACCGAATTCTATGCCGGCGGCTTTTCCTACGACCAGCTGGTGTTCAACCTGACCGGCGTGAAAAAATTCGACGTCGCCATGTTCAATTCCCCGCTGAACGTGGCCGTGGGCATGGAAGCGCGACGCGAAGGCTATGTGCTGTTCGCCGGCGAACCCGATTCCTACCGCTTCGGCGGCGAAATGCTCAACCCCACCACGCCGTCGGCGCCGGGCGCCCAGGTCTTCCCGGGCTTTCGTCCCGCCAACGAGTCCGACACCCACCGCAGCGCCGTGGGCGCCTTCGTCGACCTGGAAGCGAACCTGACGTCGAACCTGCTGGCATCGGTCGCCGTGCGCGGCGAACGCTATTCGGACTTCGGCAGCAGCGTGGCCGGCAAGTTCGCGGCGCGCTACGACTTTTCCAAGGCCTTCGCGCTGCGCGGCTCGGTGCAGAACGGCTTCCGCGCACCGTCGCCGCAGCAGCAGAACTTCACCACCACGTCCACCAACTTCATCCTCGGCGTGCCGTATGAAGTGACCACCTTCCGCCCGACCGACCCGGTCGCGATCGCGCTCGGGGCCAAACCGCTCGAAGCCGAGGAATCGGTGAACATGTCGCTGGGCGCGGTGATCCGCATGGGCAAGACCAGCCTGACCATCGACGCCTACCGCATCGACGTGGAAAACCGCATCGTGCTGTCGGAAAACCTGACCTCGGTCGGGGTGCGCAATTTCCTGATCAGCAAGGGCTTCATCGGCGCCGGCGGCGGGCGCTTCTTCATCAACGGGGTCGACACCACCACCGATGGCGTGGACGTGGTGCTCGGCTGGCCCATGAGTTCGGACATCGGCAAGTTCGACTTCACGCTGGCGGCCAATTTCACCCGGACCGATGTGACCCGCGTCCCCACCACGTCGGCCCTGGCCACCGTGACGCCGGCGCCCATTCTGTTTGACCGCATCAATATCGATTCCTTCGAAAAAGGCCAGCCGCGCAACAAGCTCAATGCCAGCGCCAACTGGAAGCTGGGCGCGATGGGCGCCACCCTGCGCGCCACCCGCTACGGCGGCGTGGTCACGCCGGCGGCCCTGGCGGTGAACGACTTCAAGACCAGCGCCAAGACCATCGTCGACATGGAAGGCCGTTTCGACCTGGGCAGCAAGCTGGTGCTGGCGCTGGGCGCGGAAAACGTGTTCGACACCTACCCGGAATCGTATCCGACCTCGCTCAATGCCAGCGGCAACGCGCCGTTCCCGAACTATTCGCCGTTCGGACGGGGGGGACGCTACGTGTACATGCGCGCCAACTACAAGTTCTGACGCGCTGTCCTCGTGCTAGCATCGCCCCCATCGGTACTTTTCGGATGGGGTAGGGATGCGCATCTTGCTGACGGGAGCAAGCGGTTTCATTGGAAGCCGCTTGCAAACGGCCTTGCTGGGCGAGGGTCATGAACTGCTGTGCACCGCGCGCAAGCCGGGCGCCAGCGGCCATCCGCGCCTGTCCTTCATCGAGGCCGACTTCAGCAAGGACACCGGCAAATCGGCCTGGACGGCGCGCCTGCGGGGCATAGACGCCGTCATCAATTGCGTCGGCATCTTCCGGGAATCGGGCCGGCAAACCTTCGCCGCCCTGCATACCGATACCCCCTGCGCCCTGTTCGCGGCCTGCGCCGACGCCGGCCATGTGCAGCTGGTGGTCCAGCTGTCGGCGCTGGGCGCGGACAGCGGCGCCGACACCGCCTACCACCGCAGCAAGAAGGCCGCCGACGATTTCCTGGCCAGCCTGCCGCTGCGCGCCTGCATCGTCCAGCCCTCGCTGGTGTACGGCCGCGACGGCAGCAGCGCGCGTGCCTTCCGCATCCTGGCCAGCCTGCCCTTCGGCCTGCGCTTCGGCGCGGCGCCGCAACTGGTGCAACCGATCCATGTGGACGACCTGGTGGGCGCCATCTGCGCCCTGGTGCGCCAGCCGGCAACGGGGCGCATTGCCCTGGTGGGGCCGCGGGCGCTGTCGTTCACCGACTACCTGGCGGCGCTGCGCCGGGGCATGGGCATGGGACGCCAACCCGTGCTGCGGCTGCCGGGCGTGCTGGCGCGCATGGTGGCGCGGCTCGGCTTCGGCCTGCTCGACCGCGATGCCCTGCGCATGCTCGACCGTGGCAGCACGGCCGATCCGGCCGCCACCGCCGGTCTGCTCGGGCGCGCCGCGCGGCCGGTGGAGGGCTTCATCGACTACCCGCAAGCCGAACGCAGCCAGGCCAGGCTGGGCTGGCTGCTGCCGGTGCTGCGCAGCGCGCTGGCGGCGGTGTGGATCGCCACGGCGCTGGTATCCTTCGGCCTGTATCCGGTGCAGGACAGCCTGGCCCTGCTCGAGCGCACGGGCGTGCCGCCGGCCTGGGCGCCGCTGATGCTGTACGGCGCGGCCGGGGTCGACCTGCTGATCGGCCTGGCCATCCTGCTGCTGCGGCGGCGCCGCTGGCTGTGGCTGGCGCAACTGCTCCTTGTCGGCTTCTACACGATCGTGGTAGCGTGGAAGCTGCCCGAATTTCTGCTGCACCCCTACGGTCCGCTGACCAAGAACCTGCCCATGCTGGCAGCCATCTGGCTGCTGTACGAACTGGAGGAAAAGTAGATGGAGTACCTGGTGGTCAAATGGCTGCACATCCTGTCGTCGACCTTCCTGTTCGGCACGGGCATCGGCTCGGCCTACTACATGCTGTTTACCAGCATTAGCAAGGACGTGCGCGCCATCGCCGTGGTCAGCCGCCAGGTGGTGCTGGCCGACTGGATCTTCACCAGCACCACCGTGGTCCTGCAGCCGCTGACCGGCTTTTACCTGATTTATCTGGCGGGCTTTCCGCTGTCGAGCGCCTGGATCGTGTGGTCGATCGGCCTGTACCTGGTGGCCGGCGCATGCTGGCTGCCGGTGGTGTGGATCCAGCTCAAGATGCACGACATGGCGCAGCAGGCCGCCGGCGCGCAGGCCGAACTGCCCGCGCTGTACTGGCGCTACCTGCGCATCTGGGTGGCGCTCGGCATACCTGCCTTCATCGCCATGATGGCGGTGTTCTGGCTGATGGTCGCCAAGCCGGTGTAGCCATGCGGATGCGCCGCTACCAGGATCTGGGCAAGGGTTCCGGCGTCGATGCCTACTGCATCGGCGACGAGATGATCAGCGTGCGCTTTATCGACGGCACGACCTACGACTACACCTATGCCAGCACCGGGCGCGACAATGTCGAGCAGATGAAAGCGCTGGCGCGCGCAGGGCGCGGCCTGGCGCACTTCATCAAGCACAATGTGCGCGGCAATTTCGAGCGGCAGTACTAGCTAGGCCGGCAAGCTCACGCGGAAGCAGCAGCCCCCGGGCGGATTGGCCATGCACACCACGTCGCCATGGTGGTGGCGCGCGATCTGGCGCACCAGGGACAGTCCCAGGCCCACGCCGCCGGCCGCCTCGCTGGCGCCGGGCAGGCGGTAGAAGGGCGTGAAAATGCGCTCGCGCTCCGCTTCCGGCACGCCCGGCCCGCTGTCGCACACGTCCAGCCGGATCGTGTCGCCCTGCCGGTGCAGCCTGACCGTGACCGGCGTACCGGCGCCATAGCGGCGCGCATTCTCGATCAGGTTGCGCACCATGCGGCGCAGCAGGCGGGCGTCGCCCTTGAGCGTGACGTCGTCCGCTTCGAGCGCCGCGCCGCCGTGCGCGCATTCTTCTGCCACCATGCCGGTCAGGGCCAGGTGGCTGTGGGCCGGCGCATCCTTGGCCATGGCGTCGAGGCGGCTGGCCAGCAGCACTTCATCGATCAGCTGGTCCAGTTCGGCGATATTGCGGGTGAGTTCGGCGCGCATGTCCGGACTGGCCTGGTCCTGCATCAACTCGACCGCCATGCGGATGCGCGCCAGCGGCGAGCGCAGTTCGTGCGAGGCGTTGGCCAGCAGGCTGCGCTGGGCCCCGACCAGGGCTTCGATGCGCGCCGCCGAATTATTGAAACTCGTGGCCAGCCGCGCCACTTCGTCGCTGCCTTCCACCGCCACGCGGGTCGACAGCAAGCCTTCGCCCCAGGTTTCCACGCTGCCCTGCAAGCGTTCGAGGCGGCGCGTGAGGCGGCGCACCACCGGATAGGCGGCCAGGCCGATCACCAGCGCCACCACCGCCAGCATGCTGAACATGCTGATCGGAAGGCGGCCGGCATTGCGGCGCTGGGCCACCAGCCAGCGCCCGTCGGGCAAGCGCAGCGCGAAGATGGTAACGCGTCCTTCGATGCGCCCGCTCGCTTCCTGCGTGGCCGGCAGCGGCGGCAGCGGCTTGCCGACCGCGGCGATCAGCTCCCGCTTCGCCGAATACAAGGCCATGTGGGCGTGCACCTTGTGGTGCAAGCGCCTGAGCGCCTGTTGCTGTTCGGCCTGCGGCGCCTGCGGCGGCGGCAGCACTTCGCCGGCCACTTCGGCAAAGGTTTCGAAACCCTGGCGCGCGCGGTCCGGATCGAACAAGCCGTGCACCAGGGTGAAACCGAGCGCCAGCACCGCTATGCTGCCGAGCAAGGCCAGGTAGATGCGGACATACAGGCGGCTACGCATCCTGCACCTTGGCGAACACGTAGCCGGCCCCGCGCACGGTGATGATGCGCTTGGGCTGCTTGGGATCGTCCTCGATGGCCGCGCGCAGGCGCCCGATATGGACATCGATGGAACGGTCGAACGGTTCCAGCGGTTCGCCCTTGACCGCGTCGATCAATTGTTCGCGCGACAGGACGCGGCCGGCCCTTTCGGCCATGGCCAGCAGCAGGTCGAACTGGTAGGCGGTCAGGCTGCGTTCCTGGCCGTCGACGCGCACCAGGCGCGCGCCGGGATCGATGGCCAGGCGGCCGAACTGCATGCCATTGGCGGTCGGGGAATTTTCCATCGGGGGACGGCGCAGCACGGCGCGCAGGCGGGCCAGCAGTTCGCGCGGCTCGAAAGGCTTGGGCAGGTAATCGTCGGCGCCCAGCTCCAGCCCGATCACGCGGTCGAGCGGATCGCCCTTGGCGGTGAGCATGACGATGGGAACCGATTGCTGCGGCTCGCCCATGGCGCGGATGCGGCGGCACACTTCCAGGCCGTCGGCGTCGGGCAGCATCAGGTCGAGCAGCACCAGCGCGAACGGCGCTTCGCGCAGCTGCACCAGCCCCGCCTTGGCGGTGTCGGCGTGCACCACCTCGTAACCGTTCTGGGTCAGGTAGGTGTCGACCATGCCTGCCAGGCGATGGTCGTCTTCAATCATCAGTATGCGTTGGGCCATGCGGTTTGCCGTTGCTGTCGGGTTGCGTGTGCCCCAAGAATACAATGCTTCAGCCAAATCAGTGCATCCGCTTTTTCATGTGCTCGGCAAAGCGCACCCGCTGCTCGGGCGTCAATACCTCGGCGGCATCGGCCACCGCCGCCAGCAGGCGCTTGCTCATCGCATCCATGCGCACGATCTGCTCGGCACGCAATTGCTCCAGGGCCACGCGGTCGATGGCGGGCGCCATCAGCAGGGCGTGGACGCTTTCATGGGCAGCCTTGAACTGGGCCTTGGCCGGATACAGGTCGGCGAATGCCGCCTTGGCGATCTCGGCCAGGCGCGCCTTCTGTTGCGCCGTGCCGTCCGGCAGGATGCGCTCGACCATCTTGTCGATGTGCCTGGCAGCGCTGGCCGGATCGACCGGTCCATGGTGGCCGCGGCCGTGGCCGTGCATGCCGAAGCCGTTCGCGCCGGCCACGCCGGTGGCGGCGACGGCGGCCAACAGGACCGCGCCCAGGATCCAGCGCCGCGCCGAGCGTGGCTTGGCGACGGCGGTTGATTCGGTGGTGTTCTCGTTCATGGTGTGCCTTTCAGGTGAATGCAGGACAGGAGGTGCGTGCATGTGCTCACGATAGACCGCTGAGCTATCGGCTTGATGAAGCAACAGTAAAGTATTGTAAAGACGTCTTTCTGGCGCGCTTGGTGCACCAACGTACGGTGCCACCAAGATGCCGCGCGTAGGGTGGTGGCATCAGGTGTCCGCGCAGGTGGCAGCATGAAGTATCCAGATCGCAAGGAAAGGAAGGCGTACGCGATGCTGAGGATGGTGGAAGCACTCGGACGCGCGATCCGCTCGCCGTCCCACGCCGAAAAAGACAAGGCAGGGCGCTGGGCCGCCGCATGGGGATGGCTGGGCGGCATCCGCACGCGCGGCATCCGCCTGCGCCGCAACAGCCTGTTCGACGTCAGCCAGGATCGCCGGCGCACGCCGCGCGGCAATTAGGGCCCGGGAAACAACGGATTTCCCATCGCTTGCGGCATCAATTGACATGGCATTTTCCCGGATCTATTCTTGATGACAGGAAATCCATGTCATTCAAGCAAACGAGGGGACGAGCATGCGCCTCATTGCCACCCTGCCGCTGGGCTGTCTTGCCCTGGGCCTGTACGCCGCACCACCCCGGGCGCATGCCGGCGATGCGCCAGCCGTGGTGGTCAACGCGACCCTGGCATCCCAATATATTTCGCGCGGTTTCCGCCAGACCTGGGGCAAGGCGGCCCTGCAGGGCGGCGCCGACTGGACCGGCCCGCATGGTTTGTCGGCAGGCACCTGGCTGTCGACGGTGAGCAACCGTTTCGTCGAGAATGCCAGCGTTGAATGGGATGTGTACGGCGGCTACGCCGGCGCCGCCGGCGGCCTGGGCTACAGCGCCATTGTCTATTACTACCTGTACCCGGGCGCCGAATACAAGGCCACGGCCACCAGCTATAACTATGGCGAGCTGTCGCTGGGATTGACTTACAAGTTCTACTACGCCAAGTACAACCACACCTACACACGCGACTTTTTCGGCATTACGCATGCGCGCGGCACCGGCTACCTGGACATGGGCGCCAATATCGACCTGGGAAACCGCTATACGCTGCTGCTGCACGCCGGCGAGGGACGCGTGGCGGGCGCCGGTAATGATGTATGGAACTGGCGCGATTACAAAATCGGCGTGAGCCGCGCCTGGGACGGCGGCTGGTTGGGCACGGCGGCCTACACCAAAGCAAAGGGCGCCACGTCCATTTACGACCACTACACGCTGGGCATTCCCAATTCGGCGGGCGTCATCGAAAGCTCCGACCCGGCCACCGGCACGCTGGTCATTTCGCTGACCAGGACGTTCTAGCCGATACGCAATTCCTTGAAACCTGACAGCGGGTCCATTTCACGGCTGAAGCTGTGACCTGGCAGCAGCAGCACCAGGATCTCCGCCGTCGTGCGCACGATGCAGCCGCGTTCCACATGGCCGCCCGTGACGTTTCCATCGGCATCCGAGACCGAGGCATGCAAATGCGCGCCGTCGGGCGAGAGCGTGCCGGCCAGCGTCAGGATTTCCAGGTCGCCGCGCAATTCGAACGCATCGCTCCTGCCGGCCGGCCGCAGCCGCGCGACACTGAGGCTGCCAATTCCCTGCAACACGAAGGCCGCCGCTTCGCCCTGCGCGGCGAGCAAGGCTTCCAGCGCAACGCGCAAGTCCTGCTGCGGCAGCAAGCGGACAGGCAGGGGCGTCATCAATCGACCCGCACTTCGAGGAAGCGCAGTTCGCGGCTGGCCTTGAAATCGAGGTTCTCGTACAGCGCCCAGGCGCGGCTGTTGCTGGCGCTAACGTGAAGAAAGGGGATATCGCCATCGGCAAGGATGGCGCTGCTCAGCTGCCGGATCAGGCGCGCCGCATGGCCTTGTCCCCGGTGGTCGGGATGGGTGCAAACGGCGCTGATTTCGCGGTAGCCGGGGCACGCCAGGCGCTGTCCCGCCATCGCGGCAAGCTTGCCATCCACGTGCACGCCGATGTAGCTGCCCAGCGCCTTGGTCCGCGGCCGGAAGAATTCGGGATAGACCAGCGCCGTCAGTTCCAGCATGGCAGGGATGGCCGCATTGTCCAGCAAGGGCGCGCCGTCGCCAGCGGGCGGCAAAGCTTCACCGGCGTACACCATTTGCAGGATCGCCGCCTCGTACACCACCGTGCAGTTGGCCGGGAGCGCGGGGATGGTTCCGAGGAAGTAGATGTGTTCGCCCTGGTGCAGGATAGTCGCCCCGCCGATATCCGCGCCGGCCTGCTCGACCGCGCAGAAGGGCGCCACGTCCGGCACGAAGCGCTTGAGCAAGCCGCTCGTTTGCGCGTGCCCCGCATGGGTGGTGGCCAGGGATGTCCACATGGGATTGGAAAGCATTTCGTGCACTGTTCTCTCCGTCGGAAATCTATTTGGGTGCAGGGGTTTCTTCGTACACCAGTGATTTTTCCAGGGCTTCAAGCATGGCCAGGTCGTCTGCTTGCGGATCGACGACAGACACATGCAGGTCTATCCATTTGCCGCGGTAGGCAATGAGGTAGTTCAAATTCTTCAGGACGAGTATGCGGCCTTGCCACGGCGCGTGTATATCGAACGCGACCTTATAGTAGCGCGGGCCTTCGGTCGCCACGACCGTCTCTTGCGCGATCATGGGATTGCGGCTTGCCTTTGGCCAGAAACATTCGTAGTAGGCGCGATGGGTCGTGCCGCCGGAACAGCCCGGGTCTTCGACATGGAGTGACAGGTTGAATTTGCCTGCGTTGCCAACATAGACGAATTGACCGGGCCGGCTCTGTTCCTTCATTTTATTCAGGACAGGCGCATCGAACGATATTTGCCAATTCTGTCCCGGGATGGGCATCGTCGTCGGCGCTGCCTGCGCGGCACTGCCTAAGGCCAACAGCAAAAATAAAAGGTGACGCATTCTTTCCCCTTAACGTTTCATGAGCGTGATGATTTCGTCGAGCTTGCGTTCGATGCCGCGCAGCGCTTCGGTCTGGGCGTCGGACGCCACCGTGGTGTCGCCGCGCTGGCGCTGCTTGAGCGCATCGCGCGCGGCCAGGATGCGGTTGCGGAAGTCGTGGGCGTCGACAATGCCGGTCAGGTGCATGTCGCTGGCCTGCCCGGCGCTGCTGCCCGCAGTTTCGAATTTGAGGGTGCTGAGGTGGAAGTGGCGCAGGATAGGGCCTTCGACAAAAGTGACATCCTGGATGTTTTCAAGCGGGATCGTCTTTTCGACCTGCACCAGGATGCCCTTGCGGTAGCGCAGCGTCTTGTCGCTGAGGTGGCATTCGAGCTTGTCGTAGTAATGCTGCGCCCACCAGCGGCCCAGGCCGAGGAACCACAGGATCGCGACCGGAATGCCGATGATGGTCATCAGCATCACGCAGCCGATCTGCACCACCAGGAAAGGCTTGATGAGCGGATTGATCTTGGCGTGGAAGGCTTCGTCGGGCGTCGTCATCGGCTCACTCACTGGATGGAAGTGTCCATAGTGTATGCGAGGCGACGGTAAAGTTATGTAAATTTCAGGCGATTTTGCAGGCCACGGCGTTATAGTCGGCGCATCCAATTTCGGGAATGACCATGACATTTCGACTTCCACATCTCGCCGTCACGCTCTCTTTCTCCCTGGGTGCATCGGTGCTGGCTGCCGGCGCGTACGCCGTCAATCCGGCCGACATGCGCGCCGAACAATTGATCTTCGCGGCCAGCTTCATGAAGGAGCCTTTGGCACTGACGCCCAACCAGCAGGTCTTGTGGCAGCAGGTCAATGCGAAGTCGGAAACGCTGCTGCGCGCGCGCAAGCAACGGCGCGACAAGCTGCAAAGCGCGCTGGCGGCCAGCCTGGCCGGCGCCAATGCCGACCTGCGCGAACTGGCCGGCGGCATGGCGCAGGAATCGCGCACCAGCGCGGACGAGGAAGCCCAGCTGCGCGAAATGTGGCTGACCGTGAACGATGCCTTGAACGACCAGCAGCGCGCGGTCGCGCTCAAGTTCCTGGTGACCCAGCTTGAGCGGGTGGAACAGGGAGACCGTCCGCCGAAAGGCGACCGGGAACAGGGCCCGCCTGGCGAGCGCGGTGGCCGCCAGAAACAAGGTCCGGGACCGGGGCAAGGCGGCGGTCCTCAGCGCTTCTGATTCGCAGAGGCCCGGAATGGGAGTGACGAAAGATATGAACTAGAAAGTCGGCTTCCGCCCCAAAGCCGCCCTCATTTCCCAACTGCAACACCTGAATTAAGTCGAGCCGCGAAGCGGCTTCGGCTCAATTAAATTTTTAGCCATTTCGTGGAGCGCGGCATTGCTCGCCTGCTTGGAGAAGAAGAAACGGTGATTGATCAGAGCGAATGCAAATGCGGCGCCAAAATAATATACCGAACTCGTCAATGTCCGTGGGCGGGTCGTGGCAGACGCCGAAGGGATGCGATGAAGGCGGGTGACTGGGCGCATATTACCTAGCTGGCGAACGCGGGAACGGCACTGCGCAAGTAAGCAGTGGCGTTCCTCTACCAAGCTTTTGATCCTGGGCGGCTGCTGCGATTCGTCTCGGGGATCCCGCAGGTCGCTCGCCGCTGAAGCGCTCGGCCACACGATCTGTGACAGCCCTGGACGACTCGCATGAATGGCGCAACGATGGCGTCTTTTGCGGATGAGCATACGCATCAGGAAAGCTATATCATCAGTGGAGTTTTTTGAACTGGTCGGTGCCGCTGAGTTTATCGGGCTGGCCGTTTCGCAAGCCGTCGACACTCCACGTTTCAACGAAACCGGCACGGTTTGCCTTGATGAGCGAAGAAATCGTGAATGGCCCTTGTTTGAAGTCTTGACCGCTCCCCTTGCACTCGAATTCTCCTGGCTTTACTGGGGAACATGTTGCACTCCAGCCTGAGACACTGTCCTGCCCATGAACTTCGAGCCCACCTTTTTCCGATGGCCGGACGAGAAGAACCGTATTGCGTTTCTTACTTCCCCGCCAGATGCCTTGCAAAGCTACTACATTGCTGGCGGTTTGATCGGAATTTGTAGACGGTGCTGATGCCCCGGCTGTGACCGCCATCGGTATCGTGAGAGTCACTGCTATCGTCAGATGAGAAATCATTATCCGCATTTTTTTGACCTTTGATTTTGGGAGTTGACCGTGGCTGATGCCGGGCACACAAATACGAATTGGTGCCGCTACCGTTCATCGTCCTGACAGTCCGGACGCCACTGAACCCGGTTTCGCTGACGATGTAGTCGAACTTTCTTATCAATGAGAGCCGGCATACATACATGCTAATTGAAAACACGGCATTTGCCTATCTGAATCCATTGCTCGGGCTCAGCCACTGCCGTTGGAGGAGCAATCGCGCACGATAATTTCGCAGATCTTAAACTTGTATATCCAGACTGCTCGTCTTCAAGATGTCCGATCTCAGCCGCTGCCGCCCCTAAGCCGACCGTCAATGAACAGGCATGATGGCCCGAGATTTTATGGGCCTTATGCAAGACACTCCTGCTTCTTTGCGAACGTATAGGAATTCGACTCGGTCGTCCAGAATTGAAACTTACTCACCGGGGCGCCCCAGGCTTCGACGTATTTGATCAAATCGCTACGTGAAAGGCGGTCGCGTATCCGGCGCGCCGAATATTTGGTTTCGTCCTCAAAGGGCAGGATCGCGCCATCGGCATGCACGATAAACTCGTTAATCGGCCATTCATCGTTATCAAGGGTGCTGCGTATCGATGCTTCGCCAAGCATCATTATTTTTTGCGCGTATTACACGACGAAGTAATCTCCCGATTTGACGTGAGGCATAAACGCGGTCAGGTGTGGGGAACAAGACGGCGACCACATTATCATCGGGGCCCCATCAGGATCAACTGTGTATGGCTGACTTGGGAAGACGAAGGGTGTCACAGCAGGAAGAACCGAAGGCGGCCCTTGCTCTCTGAACTTTTGCACTAGAGCATCCAGCGGTTCAGCTATGACGATTAGCTTAAAATAGGGGCGATCAAGCACATCCATAGAATTCTTTTAAAGATGGGGTGTTGGACTACAAGGGCTCATAAATGACCTCAAAGCACGGACCAAGATTCGCTTGAAGCTCAATCAAAAAAATCTTGGCAGCGGATTCAAATCTGGTGCGTTCCTCATCGGACCAAGGACTTGGATCTGGAGGGCAATCCCAATTTAACGCCGTGTCATGCCATTTGCTGAGACCACAAAGACGTTCGCGGATTGGATCCGAAATTGGCAGCATATCCTCGATCGGCCCGACGTCGAACTTGGAACGAGCCAAATCGTTTCCACACCAAATGCTCCCTCCGCCCCACTCGAACATGAGTCTGACGCGGCAAACCTCTTGTGGACTCGCACATTGCTGTTTCAATCCCATGGACGGTTCAGGATTTTGTGCTGACATTCGTTTCCTTAGCCTCATGGTGATGCAAAGCCTGGCAGGAATGTGACCGGCTGCTTCTGGCCGATTGTACCCGCCCATTGCGACGATAATCCGTAGCGGGGTCACACTGACCCTGCCTGTGTGGCAAAGCTGCCAACGATTGATAGAGATGCCAAGCTGGTCTGCGCTTTTGGCTAAAGCGGATGGCGACGACAATGGCTTACTTAGCCAACTTCACCGACTCAAGTTCTTCCACGGTATTGGACACGCGTGCACCACTCGGCCCGAAGACTTCGCGCTCAACCCGCACCATGCCCTTCACTTCAGCCGAATACCAGTACACCGTGCGATAGCGCTTGGTTTCGCCCAGGTCGGCAACCTGCTTGTTCGATTCGATCCGGATCGCGTCAAATTTTCCGGCCGGCGTTTGCACGGATTCCTGGCCGATCACCTTGAACTGGCGCTTGGTGCCGTCGGCGTTCCAGGTCATGCCCGGCGTGAGGGCGATGTTGCAGGAATTGGCGATGCCCAGCGCTTCATTGGCCACGATATCAAGGATGCACACGTTCTTGTCGAGCGTGCCCTTGACGTTCCAGATGGTGGCCTGGCCGCTCTTCTTGTTGGCCGAGGCCAGCACCAGCTTGTTCGGCTTCGGATCGAAGGCGATCGAAAAGCTGGGGTGCAATTCCTTCGCTTCCTCGTTCGCGCCTTGCTGTTTCTGGCGGTACGTCCATTCGTCATTGCTCGCCGGCGCGGTACGCGTTTGCGCATGCGCTGTATTGACAAGGAGGGATGTTGCCAGGACGGCAAAAGCGGCGAGATGGGTTTTCATGGCGAACGGCAAAAGGTATTTGGAACGGAAGCCGCCAGTATAACCAGTTGTCCGTCCCCAATCTCCGTTTGCCCGCTTTCAGCTCGTCAGGGTCGCCATCAACACAGCAATGGCGCTCATCGCCGCGCGCGCATTGACTTCGGCCGGCCCGTGCACGACACGCCAGTTCGAGGTCGACACAATCACCATATTCATCGCAGGCACCAGCAAGATGTATTGCCCGCCGTGCCCCCACGCCGTCCAGACGCGGTGACCGACCAGCATGCCGGTCCACCACAGGTAGCCGTAGCCGATCTCCGTCAGCATGCCGTCGTTGCCGAGTTCGGAATGATTGCTCATGCTGTCGGCCAGGTATTCGCGCGTCATCAGCGAGCGGCCTTGCCACTGTCCGCCATCGAGCGCCATCAAGCCCAGCTTGGCCATGTCGCGGCTGCGCATTTTCAAGCCGAACGAGCCATAGTTCGCGCCGCTCGGATCGCTGTCCCAGCTGACCTGCTGGATGCCGAGCGGCTTGAACAGGATGCGCGTGGCGAGCGCGAGCGCCGTGGTCTCACCATAGGCCCTGGCCACGATCGGCGATGGCAGGTGCGACATGGCCGAGTCGTAGTTCCAAACGTTTCTATTGAGATTGGGCAGGCCGAGCGCCATCAGGGCCAGGCTATGCGCATTGTTCATCACATCCGAGCTCACGGATTCGTCGAACTTCATCCCGGAACGCATTTGCAGCACTTTCCTGAGCGAGATATTGCCTGCCACTGAATTGGGCACCTTGGCCAGGTCGGTCGGCAGCAGTTCGCCGAGCGTGGCGGAAGCGCTGCTGATTTTCCCATCATGGATGGCCTGCCCAACCAGCAAGCTGCTGACGGTCTTGGTGACCGAGCGCACGTGCTGCAGGTCCGATGCGAGGGCATTGTTGAAATAGCGTTCCGCGACGAGCTTGCCGTTGCGTATGACCAGCATGCTGCGCAGTGCAGGCAATTTTTCCGCGGCGGCCATCATGGCATTGACTGCGGCGGTGGTGATCAGCTGGCTTTCGGGAGTGGCGGTCGGCCAGTCGTCGCTCGGGATCGCGGTGCGGACGACATCCTCGTCTTTCGGGATGCCAGGGGACGCTTTCGGCCCGTCCGATCCGCCGCCACCGCAAGCGGTCAGCAGCGAGCTGGCCAGGCCAAGAAAGAGCGCATCACGCCTTGTTACCATTGTCGTCTCCAAAATCGTTGTTATCTGTCCAGTGTGGGCCAGCCGAGCAAATGCCGGGCCGCGAAAGGCATGGCGCCCCCGAAAACACGGATGAACATTGTGAAATCAAGGATGGAAGATTAATGCAACCAAATAGTTGCGAAAAGGAGCCGTGATGAATGAGACAGACCGCATTGAACGCACTATCGTGATCAACACCCCGCGCGAGCGCGTGTGGCAAGCCTTGTCGGACGCCGAAAAGTTCGGTACCTGGTTTGGTGCAAAACTGGACGGCCAGGCATTCACGCCGGGCAAACGCACGCGCGGACAGATAGCGACAACGCCCTGCCGGGCATCGGCCAATCGCGCGAAGCGCCGGCCGCGATTTTCGCGGCGCTGGGCGACCCCACGCGCCTGAAGCTGGTGGCCGTGCTGTGCGCGGGCGGGGCTTTCTCGATCGCGCAGCTGACGGCCAACACCGACTTGAGCCGGCAGGCGGTCACCAAACACCTTCAGGTGCTGGCCCATGCCGGCGTGGTGCGCGACGTCAAGCTGGGGCGCGAGCGGCACTGGCAGCTCGACCCGGTGCAGATCGAGGAAGCCAGGCGCACGCTGGAAACGATCGGCAGGCAGTGGGATATCGCGCTCGGCAAGCTGAAGGCGTTTGCCGAGGCCAGCTGATCAGAACTTGGCCGCCACGCTCATGCCGATGCTACGCGGCGCAACCCGGTAGCCCTGCACGATGGACGCCACCTGCGGGTGCTGGATCACGGTATCGGTGTCGAAGGCGTTCTTCATGAAGACGGTCAGGCTATAGCGGTTCAGCGACACGCCGGCGCTGAAATCTGCCGTGTGGTACGACGGCCGCTGGTAGTCGGTCTGGTCCGGATCCAGCGAACCCTTGCTGGCCCCCACCCACTGCATGCCGCCCATCAGGAAGGCGGTCTTGTCGCCCAGCGCGAAGTTGTAGACCGCGCTGACGGCGCCATTGTATTTCGGCACGCCCTGGATCTGCGCGCCCTCGACCGCGCCCACGATCCCGTTCTGCAAGCCCTTGTTGTTCGACAGTTCGGCCTTCACGTAGCCACCCGATGCGCTCAAGGTCAGTCCCGGCATCGGCTTGGCCTTGATGTCGAACTCGAAGCCCTTGCTGACGGCGTCGCCCGCGTTGGCGTTGTAGGTGTAGGCGCAGGTCGGCAGGTACACGCCCTGCTGGATGTTTTTCCACTTGACGTAGAAGACGTCGGCATTGACCGACACGCGGTTGTTCAGGAAGCGCGACTTGCTGCCCACTTCATAGCTCCACAGATTGTCGGGCGCATAGGTTTGCGGGCCGGCCGTGATGCCGTTCGCTTCCAGGTCCGGACCGCAGGTGGTGGGCGGCACGAATACGTTGGAGCCGCCCAGGCGGAAGCCCTTGGCCACGCTGGAATACAGGGTGTTGGACGGATTGACTTCCCAAGTCACGGCGTACTTCGGCGTGAAGGCTTTCGACGACAGGCTGGAACTGGCGTTGTTGCCGGCGCCGGCCAGGTACAGGCCGTTGCGCTGGGCCAGCGTGGAATCGCCCTTCAGGTAGCGCGCGCCCACCGTGGCGTGCAGCGTAGGCGTGAAGTAGTAATTCACTTCGCCAAAAATCGAGCCCTGCTTTTCCTTGTAGTGGAACTCGCCGGAGAAGGCATTATCGTTCGGGAAGGCGCCAGGGTAGGCGCCGGGCAGCAGGTCGGGGTCGGCGCTGCTGAAGCCAAACTGCGCGAAGGTGGCGTTCACGCCGAAGATGGGATCGTTCTCCGTGATGTTGGTGTGCTGGTTCGAAAAGTACACGCCGCCAAGCCAGGTCCAGGGCGACACGGCGGCATCGTAAGGGCGCGAAGCGAGGCGCAATTCCTGCGACAGCTGGCGCACCTGGTTGTTCAAGTACACCGCCGACGGCAGGCCTGCAATGGCGTCGATCAGCGCCGGCGGCGCGTTGCCGCCATCCTCGGTCGAGGTCAGGAAAGTCGACAGCGAATAGCTGTTGTAGGCCGATCCATTCTGGATGCGGTCGAACTTGCGCTGGAAGTAGCTGGTGCTCGACGTCAGCTCGGCCTTGTCCAGGTCCCAGTTGACGGTGACGTTGGGCGTCAGCAGCTTGTCGCGCGACGGTTCGCGCACCTGCTTTTGCGCCTGGTAGTTGGGCAGTTCCAGGTTGAAGGCCGCGATATCCTTGGCGTCCACATTCTGGAAGTACAGCGACGGCGTGACGGTCAGGGTGCTGGACGGCTTCCACTTGAGGGCCACCCGCAATTCCTGGTCGTCGATCTTGTTGATATTGTTGGCGATCACGCTGCCGTCGCCATTGACCTGGTCGATGAAGCCGCCGCTGCGCTGGGCCTGCACGCCGATGCGCAGCGCCAGTTCGCCCGGGATCAAGGGAAAATTGCCGACCACATTGCCCGAATAATTGGCGCTGCCGCCCTTGATCGACGATGCCTCGCCGTAGACGTTGAACTCGCGTTCCTTCAGGTCCGGCTCGTTCGGGATGAACTTGATGGTGCCGCCCATGGAACTGGCGCCGTACAGGGTCGCTTGCGGGCCGCGCAGCACTTCCACGCGGTCGATGTCGAAAAACTTCGGTTCGACCGTGCCCATGGTGTAGACATTGCCCACCGTGAGCGACACTTCGCCCAGGTAGATGCCCACCGTGGCCGCGCCGGCGGCCGAACTGATGCCGCGGATTTCGATATTCGAGGTGCCGGGACCGGCGCCGCCATTGCCGCTGGCCGCCGTGAAGGAAATATTCGGGACCAGGCGCGTGAGGTCGGTAAAGTCGCCCACATGCTGGGCTTGCAGCTGCGCGCCGCCGACGGTCGAGATACTCATGGCCACCTTGTTCGGATCTTCCTGGCGCTTTTGCGCGGTGACCCGGACCACTTCGATCTGGTCCGACTGGGCCGCCGACTGGGCAAAGGCGGCGCCGGAGAAAACTGCCGTGGCTGCTGCAAAGGTATAGCTGAACGCACGCGTCGGGCGAATTTTCATGCGGGATCTTTCTTCAAAGTGGGTATAGATAGTTGGTATCCATATTACCATCTTGATTTTTTACAAAGAAAAAATTACCCGCCTGTTTTGTTTTATTACGACAATCTATTTATCCCTCAGCGCAAACTGTAGCGCTTCATCTTGTTCAGCAAGCCCACGCGCGAAATGCCGAGATGCCTGGCGGCGTGGGTATGGTTATGGCCGGTTTCCTCCAGCGCGGCCGCGATCAGGCGCTTTTCCAGGCTGGCCACCTGGCCGTCCAGCGACGCATCGGTCTCCATGGCCGGCGCCGCCGCCACTTCACCGCAGGCGAGCGCCAGGTCGTCCACCGAAATGAGCGCTTCGCTGCCGGCGAGGGCCGCCGCGGTCTGCATCGAATGCTGCAGTTCGCGCACGTTGCCGGGCCAGCTACGCGAAACCATCCATTCCAGGGCCGCCGGCGCCAGGCGCTTGGGCGGAGTCATGCGCGCCGCCAGCGCCTGCACGATCAGGGCGATATCTTCGGCGCGCTCGGCCAGCGAAGTGGTGCGCACCTGGATGCCCTTCAGGCGGTAGTACAGGTCGTCGCGGAAGCTCTTGTCCTCGACCATGGCGGCCAGGTCGCGGTTGGTGGCGGCGACCACGCGCACGTCGACCCTGGTTTCGCTGCGCCCGCCGACGGCGAAAAAGCTGGCCGACTGCAGGAAGCGCAGCAGCTTGACCTGCATGGCCAGCGGCATGTCGCCGATCTCGTCGAGGAACAGGGTGCCGCCGTTGGCGGCGGCAATCAGGCCGATGCGGTCGCGGTCGGCGCCGGTGAAGCTGCCTTTGCAGTGGCCGAACAGTTCGCTCTCGAACAGTTCCGGCGGTATGGCGCCGCAATGGACCGCGATGAAGGGTTTGCTGCTGCGCTTGCCGTTGGCATGCAGGGCGCGCGCCACCAGTTCCTTGCCGGTGCCGCTGGGGCCCGTGATCATGACCGGCACCTCGGTCGGCGCGATGCGGCGGATCAGGGCGCGCAGTTCACGCAGCTCGCAGCTGTTGCCGATCAAGCCCATGGTGGCGTCGTCGGGCGCCGCGCGGGCGCGCCAGTCGGCCAGCTCGCGTTCCAGGCGGCGCTTGGTGAGCGCGCGCTCGACCACCACTTTCAGCAATTCGGGATCGAGCGGTTTGGGCAGGAAATCCCAGGCGCCGGCGCCGATCGCGCGCAGGGCCAGTTCGCGGTCGGCATGGCCGGTCATCACCACCACCGGCGCCGGGGCCAGGCCCGGCAGCAAGGCCAGGCCTTCGTCGGGACGGAAGGAGGGCGGCAGCGCCAGGTCCAGCAGCACCAGGTCGAACGTGTGTTCGGCGCACAGCGCGTTCACCTGGTCGGCCGAGGCGGCCACCTTGACGTCGTAGCCCAGGCTGGTGAGCCAGTTGCCGCACAGGCGCTGGAAGGCGGGTTCGTCGTCGACGAGGAGGATGCGGTCGCGGCTCATGGTGTGCCTGGCAAGGTAAGTTCGAAACAGCAATTCCAGCCCTCGCGCGCGGACAGCGTCACGCTGCCGCCATGGGCTTCGACCAGGCGCCGCACGATGGCCAGGCCAAGGCCGGTGCCGCCCGGACGGCGCGTGGTGAAAGGCTGGAACAGGTCGGCGGCCAGGTCGGCGGGCACGCCCGGGCCATTGTCGCAGACGCGCAGCAGGATCTTGCCGTCGGGCTGGCCGGCGGCGCTCACCTCGATGCGGGGGTCAGTGCTCCCGCGCAGCATGGCCGTGGCGTTGCCGATCAGGTTGCCCAGGATTTGCTCGACCCGCAACGGGTCGGCCATGGCCACCAGGGCCTCGTCGATGTCGACCGTGACGGGCGGGGTGGCGATCCGGCGCACCAGGTCGGCCAGCGGCACGGGCTCGGGCCGCAGGCGCACTTCGCCGGAATAGCTCAGCAAGTCCTGGATCAGGTGGTCGGCGCGTTCGATCTGGGCCCGGATTTCGGCCCGCGTTTCCGGCGGCGATCCGACCGCGGCCATGCTGATGATGTTGAGCGGATTGCGCAATTCGTGCGCCACCGTCGCGGCCAGGCCGCCCAGTTCCAGCAGGTGGGCTTTTTGCAGGCGTTCCTTTTCCTGCTCGGCGTAGCGCAGCAATTGCTCCAGGCGGGCGGCGGCGGCGGCCAGCAGGGCGCCGAACACTTCGCCCACGCGCAGCACGGCCGGGGTGGCGCCTTCGAAGCCGATCAGGTCGCTGCGCCAGTCGTGCTGCGGCCCCTGGTAGCAATGGATGCCCGGCGTGCCTTCCGGCGGCGGCGCCGTCACCGCGCCCAGCGACACCGTCATGGCCTGGCGCAAATGCGCGCCGAGCGTGGCGCCGGCAATCGTCTCGAGTTCGCGCCAGCTGTTGGCCGCGCCCAGGGCCTGGCGCCAGTCGGCCAGCACGCCGGGTTCCAGGTGGGCGCCGGGGAAAATCAAGTTTTCCATGGCGCGCCGCGACGGGCCTTCGAGTACCAGCATCACGCCCAGCATGGCGGTGCCCAGCAGCCAGATCTGCCACAGCGGAATGGCGGACAGGGAAGCGACGCCGTAGCGCGCGGCCACGCCCAGCAGCAGGCCGGCCAGCGCCACGGTGACGGCGGTCGCCACCAGCCAGGCCAGCAGGCGGTTGGCCCACAGGTTCACCGCCATCAGGTCGTAGCGCAGGATGCCGAAGACGAGCAGCAGGGCGTAGCCCGGGAACAGGATCACGCTGTAGGGAAAGATGGGAATGCCGAAGGATGCATTCAGGAACATCAATGTCGACGCCGATCCCCACACGCCCGCGAAGCAGATCGCCAGGATCTTGCCGCGCCGCTTGGGCACGGCGGCGGGGTATTCGGCCAGCACCAGGTAGTAGGCCCACAGGCTGACGCCGGAAACAAAAATGCCGGGTATCCAGCCCCACACGGGGAAGAAATAGAAGCGCTTGAATTCCAGCCAGGGCGCCATGGTGCCCATGTCGAAATACTGGATGCCGGCCAGGGTCATGGCCGCGAGCGCATACACCGTCAGGAGCTGGCGCGGCTTCTTGCGGCCGAGAAAACGGAACACGAAGTGCAGGAAGAACACCGCATTGAGCGGTCCCAGATTGACCAGGAACTTGCCGAATTCGGCGGTGCGGTCATCGCCCAGGTGCATGCACAGCTGGCCCAGCCCCCAGAAACCGACGCCCACGCAAAACAGGGCCAGCGGCTTGATGCCGCTCTGGTGCGGCCCCTTGGCCCACAGCCAGCCGGCCAGCGCCAGGCTGACCACGGCTTGCAGGGCGAGCGAAAAGTAGTAGAGGCCGTAGAGATCCATGGATGCGCTGTAAGCGAAGTTGATAGCCGGGACGGGCTCACTATATAGCAAGCTTACAGCGAGCGGGGCATCGGGGAAATTATTCGCAGCGAAATCAAGCACTTGGCCAAAGCCCGGCGGTGGCACAGCGCTTGCGTATAGAGGAGCAGGACCAACAACAAGCTAAACACATCATGAACGCCGACCAACTCCGCCTTACCCGCCGCAACGCCGGCTTGCCCACCCTGGACGCGCTCGACGAAGGGCTGCGCAGCGCCGGCGCCTTTCATCGCGGCGTGACGGCCGTGCTGCCCTTCGCCACGCTGGCCGTGTTCGGCGCCGCCTGGAGCGCGGGCTGGTACTGGCTGCTGCCGCTGCTGATGCTGGCGCAATTCGTGTTCACCGTCGCCTACCTGCATGACGTGGCGCACGGATCGGCAGGATTGAACGCGAAACAAACGCAATGGACGCTGTTCCTGTTCGGCGTGCTGATGCTGCAAAGCGGCCATGCCTTCCGCAACACGCATCTGTTCCACCACACGCACTGCCTGGAAGAAGACGACCTGGAAGGCGCGCCGGCCCGCATGGGCCTGCTCAAAGTGCTGCTGTCGGGCCCGGCATACCTGCCCCGGCTGTGGCACAGGGCGCTGCGCGATGCGGGTGCGCGCGAACGGCGCTGGATCATGGCCGAGCTGGCTTGCGCCCTGCTGATCGCCTGCAGCGCCATGGCCTTTGCCGCCATCGACGCGGGGCCGCTGCTGTACTGCGCTTTCGTGTACGCCGGCAGCTGGGCCTACCCGCTGACGACGGCCTATCTGCCGCACTACAAGCCAGGGACTGCACCGCTGGAACAAGCCCGCACGGTGCGCGGCGCCATCATTCCGGTGCTGTTCATGAACCTGACTTACCACCTCGAGCATCACCTGTACCCGCAAGTGCCAAGCATGAACCTGGCGCGCCTGGCAGCGCACCTCGATCCCTTGATGGCGGCGCGCGGCTTGCATCTCAACCTGGGGAACCATCATGACCATTGAAGCATATGAAGCACTGCGCGCCGAAGGCTATGTGCTGGCGGGCGAACGCGACGATCTGGGCAAGCGCGCCGATCTCTACCTGCGCATGTTCATGGATTCCGGACAACGCAATGTGTTTCCGCTGATCGCCGCCCATGGCGCAAGGTGGGCCGTGGGCTACTTCCGGCTGGGCAGGCTGGGCGGCATGCTGATGTCCCTGCCTTACTTGCTGATCCCGTCGCTGCGGCGCGCAAAGCTGGCCGACCTGGCCATGTTCGCCGACAAGTTCAAGGACATCAACCGGCGCGTGTGCGCCGAATCGTACGCGATCTTCCACTACACCCGGGTCCATGGCGGCAGCAGTTTCATCCGGTCCGTGATCGGCGACGATTTTGCCGACATCCTGTGCGAAAGCCATGCGACGGCCGAATTTTCGCAAGCCCGGCGCGAAGCCCTGTTCCTGGCGTTCTTCAACTGGGAACAGGACACGGTGGTCGGTCCGGCCGTGCTGGAAGCCTTCGACAATTTTCATTGGGGCGTCATCAAACACATGGCCACCCGGACCAGGCTGGCCTTTACCTATTTCGGCAAGGGCTTCAGCGTGCGCTTCAATACGTTTTCATCGAAGGCCGAGCGCATCTGCCGCGGCCTGCAAGTGTACCGCCGCGCCGAAGAAGTCGGGCTGGCGCACGTGGTCAGCACGCTGGGCAGCTACAAGAATCAGGGCTTGAACAAGTCGTTGAGCGCATCCCTGTTCTGCTGGGTGGCGGCACGGCCGCGCTTGCCAGCGAATTCTTCCTCGATATTGTCGCGGTAATAGCTCCAGGCCGACGCCGAAGTCGACAGCTTGCGCCACACTTCCGTGCCCACATTGGCGTAGTCGATGGCGGTGCCGTCGTCGAGTTCGACCCGCAGGATGCGCTCGCGCGCGTCGTAGCCGATGGCGCGCAGTTTCCCGGCATTCATTCGTTTCATGTCCATGATGTCTCCTCGCTGCAGTGCTTGCATCATACCGCGCAGTCACGCTTGCGCTCGTATAATGGCTGGCGCCATGCAGCGACAACCCGGAGAGTCCAGTGTCCCGCACCCAGGAAGAAATCCTTATCCAGATCTACAAGACCATGCCCAGCGGCGAGATCGAACGTCGCCTGGCAGGCAATGGCTTGATAGCGCTGGCACGCGGCGTGGCCGACAACGAACTGCAGCAGCGCCGCGCCCGTGGCGGCGACGTCGATGCCGGGACCGTCAGCGTGCGCGACCAGGTACGCCCGCCCGGCTTTTCGGACATCACAATGCCCGTCTTCTGCCTGGTCGTCAGCTCGATCCTGCTGATGGTGGTGGGCGCGCTGATCATGCCGGGCATGACGCTCTTGCTCAGCATCATTGCCATTCCCGCGCTGGCGCTCATCTTCGGCAAGGCCTTTCCCAGGCTGGGCATGGTGTGCGGCGTGTTGCTGCTGGCGACGGCCGGCCTGGGCTTTATTGCCGTGTTCAAGCCGCCGGTCCACCTGGAAGAACGGCTGCTCATGTATTTCTTTTTCACCATCGTCGCCATCGTCATGGGCAGCACCGGCGTGGCCATGATTCGCGGCACGCGCCACAAGGGTTCCTGGGACGCGCTGGCGGCCGACATGTCCAAGAAACAGGAAGAGCAGGTCGAGAAAATCCACAAGCTCTACTAGGAAAAACTGTCAGCGCTGCCCGAGTTTGTCGGCCTTGCTCAGCGACTCGGTCAGACGCACCAGCTTGACGAATTCGGCGCGGTAGCCCTCGGTATCGGCGCCGCGCGCCGCATTGGCCAGGCTGGCGATGGCCTTGTAGTCGAAGTCGCCCATCTGGGTTTCACCGCGCAGGCGCTGGCCGAAGGCGGCCACGGCCACGGCAAAGCGCTGCTCTTCCGGCACCGCGTTGATCGAGCTGCGCGCCGCGGCGGCGTGCACCGCGTGTTCGGTCAGGCGACTGGTCGCTTCGCCCGGCAGCTTGTAGCGCAGCTTGACGAAGCACAGCTCGTCGCTAAGGGCATTGGCCAGCGGCTTGCCCCGTTTGTCCTCGTTGTAGCGCATGCGGTCGACCAGCTTGCCGCCCGCGCCGGCCGGGGTGATTTCATAGATCGCGGTCACCGAGTGGCCGGCGCCCATGTCGCCGGCGTCGACCTTGTCGTCCTTGAAGTCCTGGCGCTTGAGCATGCGCGTTTCGTAGCCGACCAGGCGGTAGGCGGCCACCAGGGCGGGATTGAATTCCACCTGGATCTTCACGTCGTTGGCGATCGGGAACATGGTCGAGCCCAGCTCTTCGCTCATGGCCTTGCGCGCTTCGAGCACCGAATCGATGTAGGCCGCGTTACCGTTGCCCGACTGGGTCAGGCGCTGGATCAACGCATCGTTCAGGTTGCCGTAGCCGACACCGAAGACCGACAGGTAGACACCAGTCTTGCGCTTGTCGGCGATAAATTTTTCCAGCTGCTTGGGATCGCTGATGCCGATATTGAAGTCGCCATCGGTGGCCAGGATGACCCGGTTGACGGCTTTCGCATCGAAATTGCGCTCCGCCATGGCGTAGGCGCGCTGCAAGCCGTCGGCGCCGGCGGTGCCGCCGCCCGAGCCGAGCGCTTCAATGGCGGCGATGACCTTGTGCTTGTCCCGGCCGCTGGTCGGTTCCAGCGCGATGTGGGTGCCGTTGGCGTAGGTGACGATGGCCACGCTGTCGTCGTCGCGCAACTGCGAGGCGAACAGGCGGAAGCCCTTCTTGAGCAAGGGCAGGCGGTCGTCCGGGCCCATGGAGCCGGACACGTCGATCAGCAGCACGACGTTGGCGCGCGGGCGTTCGGTGGTGGCGATGTCATAGCCGCGCACGGCGATATGGACCAGCTGGTTTTCCGCATTCCACGGGCTGGGCATCAGTTCGGTCACCACGCCGAAAGGCTGGGAGCGGGTGGCGGGGGTGGCGTACTTGTAGGGGAAGTAGTTGACCATTTCCTCGACCCGCACGGCCTCGGCCGGTGGCAGGGTGCCATTCGACAAGGTGCGCCGGACGAAGGCATAGGACGCGGTGTCGACATCCACGCTGAAGGTGGAAACGGGCTGGTCGGCCACCAGGGTGATGCCGTTCGCTTCCTTGTCCGGGAACTTGTCGGTGCTCTGCACTTTCGGCGGCGGAAGCTGGGAATAGCTGTCCATGGCCATGATGGGCGCCCCGGCCGACATGGGCGCGACCCTTTTCATGCTGCTGCCGGTGACCATGACTTCGTTCATCTGCGCCTTCATTTCCACTTGGGGAGCCGACGGAATATAGGCGGCCGGCGGCGGTGGCGGCGGTGGCGCAACGTTCAGCATGACGACCCGTTCCTGGGGTGTCGGTTCGGCCGGTTTTTCGAGGCGCGACGACTGGGTGCAGCCGGCGAGCAGGGTCATGCCGATCGTGAGGGCGCAGCAAGCGCGGGTGGCGGCGGTGGAAGGTCTCATCATGGTCTCCGGAGTAGGTGGGTGACTACTTCAACGGATGGCGATGCAAAGCGGGGTTAAACGGCGCGAAAAAATCCGTGGTTCAGCGCGCGGGGACGTTTTTCAGGCTGCAGCGCAGGCGGCTGCCCGGCTGGTCCAGGTCGACGCTGGTGTACTGGAATGCGAGCACCAGGCCGCCCATGGCCAGCGCGGCCACCAGCACGCCGTTGACGACAATGCGCCACGAAAATCCCGGACGCCCGTACCAGGCATGCATCACGCGCATGCCCATGAACTGGCCCAGCAGCGGCAGGCACAGGGCCAGGCCGAACAGGACCTCGTCATGCCTGATCATGAACGCCGCGCTCCCCGTGTCCTGCTGACACAGGCCGAACACGCGGCCGGCAATGGCCTGGCCGAGGACCGTCAGGCCCCACAGCCCTTCAAGCGCCGGCAGCAGGCCGGCCACGGCCACCCAGAACAGCACCATTTTCTGGTCGTCGGCCGCACGCAACCGTGGCTGGGGCCGCGCTATGGGGCTTGCGACATCGGTGGCCTGGCCCGCCGCCGCGATGGCCATCGCCAGCAGCGCATTCCAGTCGGCGACCGGCGTGTCTGCGCCGATCCGGGCCAGGAACAAATTGTCCTGGTCCACCCACACCGAGGCGCCGGTCGAACCGAACACATCGTTTTGCCAGTGGTCCGAGGGACGGCCAAGCTTGATGATGAAGAACGTGGTCGTGGCCGCTGTCCGTTCGTGCATCACATGCGTGGAGCGGTGCTCGAGTTCGAGCACGGTGAACGGATAGCCGCCGCGCGTACCCTGGACGATGGACAGGGCGCGCGTTTCGATCAGCCCGGCGACGCGCCATAGCGGGTTGGCAAATTGCGCCAGGAATCCCGGTGGGGGAGCAAGCTTAACTGCCATGGCTGTCGAACTGCTCCAGGGCGTTGGCGTTGTTGTACTTCTTCACAGTTTCACGGTGAATATGCCAGAGCAGGTAGATGCCGAAGCCGATCGCCCACAGGCCCGGCATGCCGTGCCAGGCCAGGACGGCGCCGGCGCATGACAGCAGCAGGGCCAGCCGCGCCACCGCGGGCTGGACCTGGCGCAGCATGTAGTGGAGCAAGAAAAAGACGGGCAACATGAGGGCGGGAAAAACGATCCAGACCGACATCAGGATGATCAGGTAGTCGTAGCCCGCCCTTTGAAGCTGGGAAGCGTACACATGCGTCATCGCGGGCAGGGTGAACAGATAGGCGACCGCGGCGGCGCCGGTGGACCAGGAGGGGGGCAGTTTTGGCATAGCAGAGTATCGCCGGAGGACTTGGCGTTAGCAAGCAATCAAGTGACACCATGCCAATGAAATATTCTTTGGGGTGGAGGATTTCTTCCATATACTTCAACTCCCCCTTGTTCCGCATACAGACATGATCAAACTTCCCGCCAGCGACGCCACGCCGTCCCGAATTCGCCGCAGCCAGACCCTGGCGCTCGTGCTGCTGGTGGTCTGCGGCGTCATCAACTACCTGGACCGCGCCACCCTGGCCGTGGCCAACGAATACATCCGGGCCGACCTCGGCCTCTCGCTCGGCCAGATGGGGCTGCTGCTGTCGGCATTCTCGTGGAGCTATGCGCTGTGCCAGCTCCCGGTGGGGGCGCTGGTCGACAAGATCGGGCCGCGCTGGCTGCTGGGTGCCGGCCTGGTGGTCTGGTCGCTGGCCCAGGCGGCGGGTGGGCTGGCCGCCACCTTCGGCTGGTTCGTGATCGCGCGCATCGCTCTGGGCATCGGCGAGGCGCCGCAGTTTCCGGCGGCCGCGCGGGTGGTCAGCAACTGGTTCCCGGCCCGCTCGCGCGGGGCGCCGACCGGCATCTACAATTCGGCCTCGCCGCTGGGCGTGGCGCTGGCCCCCATCTGCCTGGTGCCCCTGATTACCGCGACCAGCTGGCACTGGGCCTTCTTTGTCACCGGGGCCATGGGCCTGGTGGCCGCCGTCATCTGGATCGGCTTGTACCGCGATCCCGTGCACGCGGACATGAACGCCGAGGAGCGGGCCTACCTGGAAGCGGGCGAGCCGGGCGAAGCCGCGCCGAAGACCAGCTTTGCCGCCTGGCGCGCGCTGTTCCGGCACCGCGCCACCTGGGGCATGATGCTGGGCTTTTTCGGCTCGGTGTACCTGAACTGGGTGTACCTGACCTGGCTGCCGGGCTACCTGCGCACCGAGCGCCACATGGACCTGGCGTACGCGGGCATTGCCTCGTCCATTCCCTTCATTTGCGGCTTCGCCGGCGCCTTGCTGGCCGGCTGGGCATCGGACCGCGTGGTCCGGGTGGCCTCTTCGCCGGTCGCCGGCCGCCGCAATGCGGTGGTGGTGTCCATGCTGGGCATGGTGGCGTTCACGATTCCGGCGGCGCTGGTCGAGAGCAATGTCTTGGCCGTGGCTTGCATCTCGATCGTGATTTTCCTCGCCAACGCGTCCTCGGCCTGCGCCTGGTCGCTGGCCACGGTGGCGGCGCCGCCAAGCCGCATCGCCTCGCTGGGCGCGATCCAGAACTTCGGCGGTTTCCTGGGCGGCGCGCTGGCGCCCATCCTGACCGGCTACATCGCGCAGACCTGGTCTTTCGTGCCGGCCTTGCTGACCGGCGCCGGGATCGCCTTTTGCGGCGCCATGGCTTACCACTTTCTGGTGGTCAACTCCATCCCCGAGCAGGAATGAGCGAAAGCGCCTCGCCGGGAAGATGCCATGGGCGAATTGATTGATCCAGGATTGGCCCGATATAGGCTTTTTGCTTGACACGGGCGGGGTGACGCCGTGTTCCTCGCTCAGCCGGAATGTCCGGTGGTAAGCTACTACTGTTGTCACTTTAAAACTGAAGGAATTCTATGAAACCGCTGTTCTCCTCCGACGAAGACGCACAGGCAGCATCGGCACCGACTGCGACTCCCGCGCCAGGCTTGCCGCCGCTATTGAGTCCTTCCGTCACGACGGACATGCTGCCGGCCGCGCTTCCCGAGATGAACGCGGCGCCCATGGTCCGTGTCGATATTTCCGGCATCGATGACAAGGCGATCGAGTCGCTGGGCGGCAATACGGGCACGGGCGTGGCCAAGGTCTCGGCCAAGTTGCTGGGCACCGTGCGCGCCTCGGATGCCGACGTGTTCGGCACGCAGCTGAACGAACTGATCGCCACGTCGAAGGGCCTGGATCCGGCCAAACTGCGTTCGGGCGGCCTGATGTCGCGCGTGACGAACTTGTTCGGCTCGGTCAAGGAAAAGATGCTGTCGCAGTACCAGGTGGTCGAATCGCGCATGGATACCCTGGTCTCGGAAATGACGCGCCACGCCACCGTGCACAGGAGCCGCATCACCGATTTCGATGAAATGTACAAGGGCCTGGAAATCTATTACCAGGGCCTGGATGCCGACGTGAAGAAGGGCGAAGCCTGGGCGCTTCAGCTCCAGCAAGCGATCGCGCAGCAAGCGGTGGCGGCCAACGCGTTCGAAGCGCAGCAGGCTACCGAGCTCAAGCGTCGTCTCGAGCGGCTGGAAAAACGCGTGGACGACCTGCGCCGCGCCATGCTGATGGCCACGCAGATGGTGCCGCAAATCCGCCTGTCGCAGGACAATGCGCGCGCCCTGACGGACACCTTCATGGATATCGTCAATGTGTCGATTCCTGCCTGGCGCAATGTATTTTCGCTGTACCTGCTGCAGCTGGAAGCCAAGCAGAGCGCCGCGATCGCCAACGCCGCCTACGACGCCACCGACGCGGCATTCCGCGCCCAGGCCGACATGTTGCTGGAAAACACCGAGACCGTGGCCCGCGTCAAGCAGCGCTCCCTGGTCAGCCTGGAAACAGCCCAGCACGTGCAGACGCAGCTCGTGACCGCCTTCGACAAGCTCGAGCAAATCTCGAAGGAAGGCCAGCAGCGCCGCAAGGACGAGCTGCCGAAACTGCAGGAACTGGAACGCGAGCTGATTGCGCGATTCTCGCCTGCGGCATCGTAAAATATCAATCTCTCAACAAAAGGATAGTCCATGTCGACGACACTCGAAACTGGCCATCGCATCAATCTCGAAAAAACCGCCCCGGGCTTGAAACGCGTGCGTATCGGCCTCGGATGGAAGGTCAACGCGGCCGACGGCCAGGCGTTTGACCTCGACTCGTCGGTGTTCCTGTGCAAGAAGAATGCGGCCGGCGAACCGGTCATGCTCAGCAACGCCCACTTCGTCTATTACAACCAGACCACGTCGCCGGACGGTGCCGTGGTGCACTCGGGCGACAACCGCACCGGTGACAAGGATGGCGACGACGAAGTCATTACCGTTGACTTGTCCCGGGTCGAAGCCGACGTTGTCGAACTGCCGATCGTGGTGACCATCCATGACGCCGAAGCGCGCAAGCAGAACTTCGGCCGCGTCAATGACGCCTATGTGAAGGTGTACAACGACGAAACCGGCGAAGAAATCGCGAGTTACGACCTGGACGAAGACTACTCGGACAAGACCGCGCTGCAATTCGGATCGCTGTACCGCAAGGATGGCGAATGGCGCTTCCAGGCCGTGGGCGCCGGCTTCAAGCTGAACCTGGCGACCTTCATCCGGAAGCTCGGCGGCACCGTCTGAGGACGGCCAGGGGCTGCGCAACTTTCCGATGACCAATCAGACGCCCAAGGCATTCGACTTCGGAGAGGAGCAGGCCCCCGACAGCCCTGTCGCGCCGAAGGCCTTCGACTTCAGCGACGACCAGGTTTTTTCGGCGCCGCCGGCAGCGGCGCGCGCTCCTTCCATGGCCGCGCCCGCAGCCCTGTTCGAAAGCGAAGACCACCCCGCGGTGCGCGACGCCCTGGCCACCGTCCGGACCGACTATCCCGTGCTGTTCGAGCATTCGGAGCAGCGCATGGCTGCCCTGTTCCGCCGCATCCTGCCGGTCAAGCTGTCCCTGGTCACGGACTGGGCGGAGGCGCCCTTGATGGAGCAGGCCGCCCTGCTGCAGCCCCTGACCGAGCTGGTGCGTCAATTTTCGGAAATGGCAGTGCCCACACTGCTCGAAGACGCGCTGGAAAGCACCAGGGCGCCGACCGGCGTTTTCAGCAAATTGTTCAGCCGCAGGGAATCGCCCGCCCAGTACAAGCCGGCGCTGACGGCCGCCCGCACCCAGCTCCAGCAACTGATGGCCGACAGCGAAGTGGCTACCCGCAACCTGGACGAGTCGGCGCGCAACCTGACCTTGCACTGGGTTGCGCTGGCGGTGGTGTCGGACCTGGCCGGCCGCGCGCCGGATGCGACGCTGCTCGATGTGCTGGTGCAGCGCCGCACGCTGATCCAGCAGGCGGTTCGCCAGGCCGAGCTGTCGATGCTGCAGATGGGGCAGGTGCGCCAGCAAGCCGCCGAGCTGATCGGCCAGGTATCGTCCTTCCTGACCGTGACCTTGCCTGCGATCGAAATGGCGCAGTCGCAAAGCGGTTCCTAATTCCTGGTCCGGCTGGACTGAAACAGCAAGCCGGCAACCCCGAAATTCCAGACTGCCTGGACGCCGAACAGCGCCATCAGGCTTCCCGGGGTCAGCAGAATGTCACCGAACAGAATGACCAGGCCCGAGCCGAGGCCACCAATGGCGCCCACTGCCGCGCACCAGCGAGCGCTGGCCGGGCTTGGCATCGTCGCCAGCGCGTACGACCAGGCAAGCAGGGCGGCGCACATCGCCAGCAGGCCGGCTTTGGTCAGCACCTGAATGACGGTTCCGATGACGCGCAGGATGACATGAACGACCTGGATATCGGTTTCCGGCGCAGACACGAAGTTCGTTGCCAGCTGTGGCACCACGAAGCCGTCGAGAAGCATGGCGGCCACCACGATGCAGCAACCCAGGCCGTATGCCGTCATGGCCACGATCACCGGGGGCCGCTGGCGCCCAAGGACCACGCTGAACATGGCGAAACCGGACGCCAGGACGGCCAGGATGATCATCAACAGGCCGTGCACCACACCATCCATGAGCTGCAGCTCGGCCAGTTTGACCAGGCTTTCCTGGACAGTTGACGCCTTGTTCGCGACCGGGTGGTGCGACAAGGCCACCAGCACCAGGCTGGTCGTGCCAGCGATGGCAAGGGCGGCACGGCGGCAGGCTGGCGCGAGCGAAAGATTGGCTTGCAAAAACATGGGATTCCTTTACTTTTTGATAGGGAACCCAGTAATATCACCGGCGTCGCGCGAGGAGGGAAGACCGCGTGCGCGCTTCGTCCGTTAGCGGACAAAACCGCAGCGTTGCCCGGGAAAAAAGGATCGCATGAATGAAGAAACCCAGGACCGTCGAAGCCAGCGCACCCGTGCGGCGTTGCAAACTGCTTTCGTGCAGCTGCTGCTGAAAGACGGCTACGACGCGCTGAAGGTAGGCGCCATCGCCGAGGCCGCCAATGTCGGCCGCTCGACGCTGTACGAGCATTACCGGACCAAGCAGGACTTGTTGCGGGCGACCCTGAGTACGCCTTTTACGACACTGGCCGGGCTGGTGCAGCCCGGCTGTAGCACCGAGCCAGTCATTGGCTTGCTCAAACATTTCCGGGAAAACCAGCAGGTTTCGCGTGTATTGCTCAGTTGGCCGACCAGGCCGGTGCTCGGCCAGACACTGGCCGCGCTGGTTGGCGAGCGGCTGGCATCCGGGCACTTCGGCACACCCTTGATTCCATCGGAAATCACCGCGCGGCAGATCGCCGATGCGCAGCTGGCATTGGTGGAGTGCTGGGTGCTGGGACGGCCTTCGTGCGATATCGGCACCGCCGCGCAGTCGCTCATGGCGTCGACGCGCGCGCTGGCGGTGAGCGCGTATTAGCGGGTTCTGCCGCCAGCGCTGTTGCTGTTTGCCTTCATCTTCAACGAATCAACTTCCAGGGAATTAACGTGAAAATCGAAGTACTATCCTTTGCACCTGGTATCCGGGTCGTCCCTGTCTGTATGAGCCATGCCGCCGAACTGGCCAACATGGTGCTGGCAAACACTGGTCACCTGCAAACCTTTCTGCCCCAGGTCAATGGCCTGGCAACGATGGCGGCGGCCGAGCAGCATCTTGACTACGCCATCAAGGCGGCGGAAGAAGGGGACCTGCTGGAGTGGCACATTTTCGACGGCGATAGCCTGTGCGGCGCGGTCCGCGTGAACCACATCGAAGAGGGTAACCGCAAGGCGTCCGTGGCGTACTACCTGGGCGCAGGTCGCCAGGGCAAGGGCCTGGCCACGGCATCGGTACGTGCTGTGCTTGGCTATTGTTTCGCGACGCTGGGCTTCAACCGCATCGAACTGAAATGCGCGAGCACCAATGCCGCCAGCCAGCGCGTTGCGGAACGCCTGGGATTTTCGCGGGAAGGCTTGCTACGGCAGGCGGAGTACCTGAACGGGGAATACGTCGATCACTTCCTCTATGCCCTGCTGCGCGAGGACTTTGAGGAAGGATCGACTTTCTTGCAGTGAATATGACCTGATTCTATTGCCGTCGGTCTGGATTACTTGCGATAGACGCGCACGTAGTCAACCTGCATCTTGTTCGGGAAGACGGTCGATGCATCCGGGTTGCCAGGCCAGTTGCCGCCGACAGCCAGGTTAAACAGGAAGAAGTACGGTGCATGAAATTCCGACGTGCCGTTGACGCCGCCGGCAATATTGACTTCGTGGAACTTGTTACCGTCCACATACCAGCGGATCGCCGAGGCATCCCACTCCACGGCGTACACGTGGTACTGCGAGAAGTCCAGGCTGCCTGATGGGCCGCCATAATTGGCATACGCGTTGTTCTGGTTCGACCAGTGGATGGTGCCATGGATGAACGCTTCGGAATTGACGTGCTCCATGATGTCGATCTCACCGCTTGCAGGCCAGCCCACCGTGGCGATGGAGTTACCCAGCATCCAGAAGGCCGGCCAGGTACCCTTGCCGGTCGGGATCTTCATGCGCGCTTCCATGCGGCCATACTGCCAGCTGGCCTTGTTCTGGGTGGTAATGCGGCCCGAAGTGTACTGCTTGCCCATATAGGCTTCCTTGCGCGCTTCGATCACCAGTTCGCCGCCGGTGACACGGATGTTCTCCGGACGTGCGGTGTAGTACTGCAGCTCGTTGTTGCCGCCACCATTGCCGTTGACCTCGATGTTCCACTTGGAGGTGTCCAGCGCGGTACCGTTGAACTCGTCCGCCCAGGCGAGCGTCCAGCCGGTCGGTGGTGGCGTCGTGCCGCAGCTTGCGCCGGTGATACTGATCCAGTTCAGGTTGAATCCTGCGCTGCTGAAAAAGGTGCCCAGGTTGTAGGTACCGGCATTGACGTTGATGGTGCGCTGCACCGTCGTCCAGTTTTGCCAGCCGCCGGTGGCGGGAACCGATGTGGTACCCAGCGGGATCGAGCCGCCGTTGAGATCGGCAGAAATCAGGCCTCCTGCCGCAGGGGCTGCAACCCGGTAGGCGATGGTGTACGCGCCGCTGGTCGGGAAGGTGATGTTGTTATGTGCCAGCCATTCGCCGTTGGCGGTCCAGCCCACATTGAATCCGCCGCCGGCGTCGGACGTCGCTTCGATATCGACGTTGTCGGCGCGGAAGACGTTACCCGTATTGCCAGCGGTGGTGTCGAACGCGGTCGTGTAGTTTTCCGCCTGGAGCGTGCAGTTTGCGGCGCCGGCGGCCATGGTCTGCGCTAGCAGGAGTGAGGCCAGCAAGACGTTAATCGTCTTTGTCTTCATGTTGAAAGTCTCCGAATGAATAGTTGGGTTTTCTTATGTGCGTGGCACAAGCCTCTCCAACCGAAGTTCAGCAACAACGATCTACATGGAAGCGCTTCCACCACGAATGAGTATCTGTGACATTTGACGCATTGTCAAAAGCCGCACGAGCGGATTGTTAAGTTCGCCGCTGTTCTGTCGTGTTTACGCCATAGTCGCTTCGCGGCTTGGCGAGCCGGCGGTGGGCTGCGACCCAGGCGGTCGGGGCGTTCACGGCTGTGCTAGGGGCCGTGGGGGTGATTGCCGATAACTTTGAGGGCCTGAGCCGCTTTGTGGCGGGTGTTGGCCGCTTGAAGGAATTGTCGAACCTGGTGCTGCCCAAGGCGGCGCCCGAACCTGATCCAGATGTGCAGGCCACGCGCATCGAACTGCGCCCGGGCACGCGCTTCGCGCTGGAATCGCTCACCCTGCGGCCGCCGCAATCGGAACGGGTGCTCATCAAGGAACTCAGACTGGCCTTGCAGCCAGGCGAGGCGCTGCTGATCAACGGGGACGCGGCTGCGGCTTCAAGGACTTCTTCTTTCTTCCGCAGCAGCCGTATCTGCGGATGGGTTCGCTACGCAGCCAGCTGATTTATCCGAGTGCGGTGTCGGACCTGAGCGACGAACAGTTGCTGGAAATACTGGATCAGGTATATCTGCCACAACTGGCCGGGCATGTGGGAGGACTCTCCGCGGTGCATGACTGGGAAAAGCTGCTGTCGGTCGGCGAGCAGCAGCGCATGCATTCGCCCGCATTCTGGTCCACACGCCCAGCATTGTCATTCTCGATGAGGCGACCAGCGCGCTGGACAGCGCCAATGAATCGGCGCTGTATGCGCGCTTGCGTGAGAGCGGCGCCACGCTGATCAGTATCGCGCACCGGCCCGCCGTGCTGCGGCACCATACCCATGTGCTGCATTTGCTGGGTGAAGGTGCCTGGAAACTGCATGAGGCCGGTGCTTATCAGTTTGATGAGCCTTTGGCCGCTGTGGCTCCGGGCGATGGCAGTACGCCGTCGATGCCGGCGCGTGAAGCGGCTGTGGCGGGATAAGTGCAGGGGTGATTTGGCGGCTGGATACCGCCCGAGCGACGCTATTGCTTTGATATTCCTGGCAAATATAGTCGAAAACAACTGTAGGACTAAAAAAGCGGAACCATTTTCTCTCGGCCTGTCACAGTCGAAAACAACTGCAGTTCCAGGCAAGGCCATCGTCGATTGCTGAGCAATTAGAGTCGAAAACATCAAATCGACCGCCCGCATCCGGGAAAGCTACCGGATGCTCGGTGCCATCGCTCACGAGAGCTTGGATCGGATAATCTCAACAGGTCAATTTCCATCCAGGTTGCAGTGCCGTGACATTTTCGAGAATTTCAGGTTCGTCATCCAGCGCCAGAACAAGCTTATCGCCGCCATTCGTTTTCGCCGGACCTGCCGGGCCTGTGCCCCGCACGGCGCGCGGGCACCTGACGACCTGCCCGGCTGACGGCCTATCTGACCAATACCTTCGCTGGCTCATCGAACTCCACTTCAGCCAGCCGCTCCTGCAAGCCCGCCTTGCGTCCTGGATCGGCCATGGCCGCGATCAGTTTCTTCAGTGCGGTCGCTTCCGCCACCGCCAGCGCCCTGGCTTGCGGGACGGCGACATCCGGCGCCACGCCCACGCCATTCCAGTTGGTTTTGGTCAGTGGATTGATCGCGCGGCCGGTAGGGATGAACATCTCAAAATGCGCGCTGAGCCGGTATACGTCGCCCGGGTGGGCGCCGCCACCGGTCGTCTCCCCGACGACGATCGCGCGTTTGAGCGCTTTCATGTTGTAACCAAATTCCTCCGCCGCAGAGAACGTGCGGCCGCTGGTAAGAATGTATACGTCGCGCTTGCTGCCGTACTTAGGTCCGTAGACGTATTCGCTCGTCCAGAACTGCTCGGTTTTGTTGTCCAAGCGGAAGAACAAGTCGTTCAAATGTGTGCGTTCATCAAGAAAATAGCTGACAAGAAGTGCCACGGTCGCTGGTTCGCCGCCGCCATTCTTGCGCAGGTCAATGATCAAGGCCTCGGTATTATTGAGCAGCGCCATGGCCGAACCGATCGCCGCGCCCGCGTCAGCGGCGGGCATAAAGGCGCGCAAGTCGATGTAGCCGATATTGCCGGGGCGGCGTTCGACCCGTTCGATACCGAAATTCCTGCGCCTCATGTCAGCCAGTTCGGCCGCGACTTCCTGAGCGTTCGGTTTGCCATCGGTAACCCGTATCGGGAGCGTGCGCTCGCTGTAGCGCACCCCCATATGCTTGTCCTGGCTCTGCTTGTGCAAGTAATCGCCGAGCAAGCGGGCCAGCTCCTTGGCGCTCGTGACACGCTCGAAGTCGCCCCGCCCTTGGCGCTCGGCGAGACCAGCCGCGAGCTTGTCGGCGACCTCAGGCAGGACGTAGCGCTGACCAACCTCGCGAATCATCGAGTCTATCGTTTCCTTGCGTTCGGCGGCGCTGAGGACCTTGTCCATCTGGGGCGGCGGACCGTTCTGGGCCGAGGCCGGACCAAACGACAGCACGCCAGCCATCAGGGCGCAGGCATAGGCAAAGGCGAAATACCTGGTTCGGTTGCTTGAATGTTTCATGTTGTATTCTTCCGGATAAAGTTAAAAGGACGTGCACTGTTCTTACAGAAAACGGTCTTGCGGGACGACCTGCTGCCTGGCGGCGGACGAGTCAGGTCCTGGCCGCAGAAGCACCATGGTTGATAGGTAAAGGGATTGGCCCGGGAAGGCGCGCGGTTGGCGCGCCGCGGCTTAGACGTTCAAGTGGTCCAGCGCCTTCTCGACGCGGCCGCGTTCGACTTCGCCAAGCTTGCGGGCGCTTTGGCGGTAGTGCCGTAACAGCGCGGGATCGGCCGGCATCACTGCGGCCACAGCGAGCAGGGCCTCGGACAATGCGCTGTCGGACTCCATGCTGGCGATTCCGGCGAGAACGGTAACGAGTTGCGCAACACTGAAGCGCTGGCTCTTCAGGGCGACCGCATAAGCGTCTTTGCGTTCGGTGTCGGCGCTGATGGCGCCAACCACGGCGAGGGCGCGTCCCAGCTCGGCGTCGCTCGCAGCCCCGAGACTGAAAAATGCCTGCGCGTACGCGCTTCGTCCGCTGCTTGACTTGATTCGTTCAAGTTCGGCGAGCAACAAGGTCGCGCCGCCCTTGTCGAACAATTGCCGGGAGCGCTGAGCGGCGTTCAATCCCGTCTCACGCAACAGCGTTGGAATCGCCGTGGCCAGCCATGCCCGGCCATCGGCATCGAGTGCGGCCGGCTTGCCATTGACGAGGTAGCGCCGCGTTAGGTCAGCGCCACCGCGCGGCGTGAATTCCATGCTCAGCGTCTTGCTGGCGAATGCCTGCGAAATGACCAGGGGCTTGCTCGCGAACCGCACATCGTCCTCGGCGCTGGTGAATACGAGCTCGCCGTCGACCCTGGACGTTACGTGTTCGGAACGGGCGTCGATGACAAAGCGCGAACTGGCGACGTCGATGTCGATGGCGACCGCGGGCAAGCTCAGTGCGCCGATAGTCGTGGCGACTGCGGCCGCCGCGAGCATGGTTAGGGCGCGCAGTTGTTTAGGGATGAACATGGATCCTCCGTCGAGAAGTGAGCCGATACGAATGAGCAGCGGCATGGATGTGCGTGTCATGGCCGGTGTCAGCGCCGGTACTTTCTTGGCTTGCAAGGTATGTGCGCAGCTATACAGCGCTTCGGCCAGTTCGCGCCTGTAACCTGAGGCGCGCGCCGCCCACTCGTCGCAGGACAGCTCGGCCGCGAGGTCCAGCCGGCGCAGTGCAAGCAGATGCAGCGGCTGCAGGAAACCAAGACGGGCGATCAATTGTGCGGCGATGCGCCACGCTGGGTCGTGCCTGATTACATGGGCAACCTCGTGCGCCAGTACGGCTTCGCGCTGCGCCCGGTTCAGACCTGAGAAGATCCATTCGGGCACGCAGATGTCGCCATTAGGCAGCACCAGCGGACTAGCCCAGTGCTGGCTAATACGCACCGTTGGCGCGGCGTAGCCGTTTTGCAGAGCCAGTTGATCCAGGAACGCGAGCAGCTCAGCATCGTCGCAGATGGTAAGGCCGCGCGCGCTTGCATTGAGGCGGTAGACGCTTACCCCGGTATGCAGCAAGCCACCGGCCACGATGACAAGCCAGCACAGTGCGATCATCACAGCGGCATCGTGGACGGGCGGCGGTAGCACGATTGCCAACATGGGCTCGAATGCCGACAGCGCTTCCGGAGTCAATGCGCCGCGTGACTCGCGCAGCGCCGTTTGCAAGCTCGCGGTAGCGAGGCCGCCGCATAAGGCTACGCGCCAGACGGTTTCGGCGAAACGGGGTCGGTTCCGGATGCCTGCTCGCTCGATCAAATAGGCCAGTCCAAGCAAGACGGTGCTGTGCGCGAGATAAGTGACCAGCCAGATGACGACCGCATCATACATCCCGGTCTCCCGGATTTCCCAGCAAGGCACGCATGCGTTCCAGGTCAGAGGCATCGATGTCGTCCTCGCGCACCAGATGGCTCAGCAGCGCCGCTGCATCGCCTCGAAACAGACTGGTGAGCAAGCCTGACACCATCGAACGCCGCACCTGCGATTCGGTTACCGTGGCGCGGTAGGTGAACTGCCGCCCGTCACGGGTCGAGGCAACGAGCGCGCGCTTCTCAAGCCGGGTCAGCATAGTTGCTACGGTGGTGTGGGCCAGAGCACGCTCGCTGCGCAATGCCTCGGCGACCTCGGCGACGCTTGAACCGGGCTTGGCCCATAGCGCACGCATCACTGCAAGCTGAGGTTCGCTAAGCGACACATCGGTTGGGAGTTCGTTCATATTGTTCTCTCAGATAGAGGCTTAAGGTGCCTACTACAAATGTAGTACGACAAGTGTAGTTTGTCTTGCGCCTTGCAGTCAAGCTGTTTCTGCGCCGGGTGCTGCAACCAATCCAGCAGGGTTGCGGTCAAGGGGAACTTGGTCACCTTCCACAAATTCTTGCAAATCCGGCCGCCCGCCGGATATTTCTAGATGATGGGGCCAAGGCAGCAATTCGTGCTGCTTGAGTTGGAGGAGACAACGTAGACACGCACAGGTGTAAGGACGTGAAAAAGCCGGCGCTAGGCCGGCTGGATGAAAATTCAACAATATCGGGTCCTACCTGCACCGCGCTATTCGAACGACCCACGTTATTCGCGCTAACAGGTTGTCCAGTCAGTTCTCGACTTTAATTGGCTGTTTTCGACTTAATTTGTACGGAATATTTGAGTCAAATTCACCCACGGCCTTACTCCACGGTCACCGATTTGGCCAGGTTGCGCGGTTTGTCGACGTCCGTGCCCTTGGCCAGCGCCGTGTGGTATGCCAGCAGTTGCAGCGCGCACACGTGCAGGATCGGGGACAGCAAACCATAGTGTTCCGGCAAGCGAATCACATGCAAGCCATCGCCCGAGGTAATGCGCGAATCGACGTCGGCAAATACATACAGCTGGCCGCCGCGCGCCCGCACTTCCTGCATGTTCGACTTCAGCTTTTCCAGCAGCGCATCGTTCGGGGCGATCGTGACGACCGGCATTTCATCGGTTACCAGGGCCAGCGGGCCATGCTTCAGCTCTCCGGCCGGGTAGGCTTCCGCGTGAATATACGAAATTTCCTTGAGCTTGAGCGCGCCTTCCAGGGCGATCGGGTAGTGCATGCCGCGGCCCAGAAACAGGGCATTGTCCTTGCGCGCGAAGTCGTCGGCCCAGGCAATGATCTGCGGTTCCAGCGCCAGCACGGCGGCAATCGCAACCGGCAGGTGGCGCATCTGTTTCAGGTAGGTCGACTCTTCCTCGTCCGTCAGGTGGCCATTGACCTGGGCCAGCGTCAGCGTCAACAGGAACAAAGCGGCCAGCTGGGTGGTGAAGGCCTTGGTCGATGCCACGCCCACTTCAACCCCGGCGCGCGTGATGTAAGCGAGCGCACACTCTCGTACCATGGCGCTTGTGGCCACGTTGCAGATGGTCAGGGTGTGCTGCATGCCCAGGCTGCGCGCATGCTTCAGGGCGGCCAGGGTGTCGGCCGTTTCGCCGCTTTGGGTGATGGTGACGACCAGGGTGTCCGGGTGCGGCACGGTGTCGCGGTAGCGGTATTCGCTGGCGATTTCCACCGAGACAGGCACCTTGGCCACCGACTCGATCCAGTACTTGGCGGTCAGGCCGGCGTAGTAGCTGGTGCCGCAGGCCAGGATCAGCACGCGGTCGATCTGCTTGAAGACCTTGAAGGCGTCGTCGCCGAACAGCTCGGGCATGACGCCGGTGACGCCTTCCAGGGTGTCGCCGATGACGCGCGGCTGCTCGAAAATTTCCTTCTGCATGTAATGGCGGTACGGGCCCAGCTCGGCGGCGCCGGTGTGCGCGTGCACGGTTTTCACTTCGCGCTCGACCGGACGGCCTTCGGCGTCGACGATCCAGCACTTGGCCAGTTGCAGGTCGACCACGTCGCCTTCTTCCAGGTAGATGATCTGGTCGGTGGTGCCGGCCAGGGCCATGGCGTCGGAGGCGACAAAGTTCTCGCCCTTGCCCACGCCCACGATCAGCGGCGAACCCTGGCGCGCGGCAACCACGCGGTGCGGTTCTTCGCGGCTGAACACGGCAATGGCGTAGGCGCCGGCCAGGCGCTTGACGGCCAGCTTGACGGTCTCGAACAGGTCGCCGTCATACATGTGGTCGACCAGGTGGGCGATGACTTCGGTGTCGGTCTGGCTCTGGAATACATAGCCCAGGCCCTTCAGTTCGTCACGCAGTTCGTCGTGGTTTTCGATAATGCCGTTGTGCACCAGGGCGATGCGGGCGCTTTCTTCGGTCGGCGAAAAGTGCGGGTGGGCATTGTGCGATGCCGGCGCGCCGTGGGTGGCCCAGCGCGTGTGCGCGATGCCGGTGAAACCTTGCAAGCCCACGCTGGCGATCTGGGTTTCCAGGTCGGCCACGCGCGAGGTGCTGCGCGAACGCTGCAGCTTGCCGTCGACGTGCAGCGCCACGCCGCAGGAATCGTAGCCGCGGTATTCCAGGCGCTTGAGGCCTTCGACAAGAATAGGGGTAATGTTACGTTGCGCAACTGCTCCGACGATACCGCACATGGAAGACCTCGATGAGAAAGATGAATGGAACAGATCGTAGATGAGGTGCAATGAAATAAGCTTTCTAAATCATTGTGTTATTGGTATATTATTTCACAGCCTGAAGTTCGTGAAATATTATTTCATTCCATCTAAAGAATTTTCTTAAAACACCAGATTATGGCGATCCCAACGCTGGACGATGTCGATCGTCGCATTTTGAATGTGCTCCAGCTTGATTCATCGCATACCAATGCGGAGTTGGCCGAACGCGTCCACGTGTCCCCGCCCACCTGCCTGCGGCGCGTCAAGCAGCTCACCGAAACCGGCGTCATCGAACGCCAGGTGGCCATTGTGTCGCCCGAAAAGGTGGGTCCCAGCCTGACGGCCGTGGTCGAAATCACGCTCGACGTGCAGGCCGCCGAACGCATGGCGGAATTCGAACAGCACGTGGCCGATGAAGCCGCCGTGCTGCAGTGCTACCGCGTGGCGCCCGGCCCCGACTTCGTGCTCATCGTCCAGGTGGCCGACATGCCGTCCTATAACGCACTGGCCCACCGCCTGTTCGCTACCCATACCAATGTGCGCAATGTAAAAGCGTATTTTTCGACCTTCCGCAGTAAATTCGAGACCCGCATCGCGGTCTGACCCCACTTTCTGCGCTCGCGCAATGAATGCCTTTTGGAAACAGTGTCTACTGGCAACTGTTCATCAGGCGTAGGCGAGGGTGTGGCTCATGGATGCGATGCTGTGTGGTGGAACCGAAGTGAACCGGACCATGGCCGACCTGGTGCGGCTGACCCATGTGCACAAGGTGTACGGGGGCGGGCTGTCGGGCGTGCATGCCTTGCACGACGTCAGCTTGCAGGTGGGGGTGGGCGACATGGTGGTGGTCTGCGGGCCTTGCGGCAGCGGCAAGACCAGCCTGCTGAACCTGGTGGCCATGCTCGAGCAGGCATCCGAAGGCAGCGTGGTCATCGCCAACCTGCTGGTCTCCAAGCTGTCCGAGCAGGGCCGCGCCGACTTGCGTGGCGACATGATCGGCCTGGTTTTCCAGGCCTTCAGCCTGATCCCCGTGATGACCGCGCGCGAAAACGTGCTGCTGCCGCTGATGCTGCGCACCCGTCTTGACCACGCCCAGCTGGCCGCGGCCGAACAGCGCGCCACCGAACTGCTGGCCCAGCTGGGCCTGGCCACCCATGCCGGCCACTACCCGCCCAAGCTCGATGCCAGCCAGTGCCAGCGGGTGGCGATCGCGCGCGCGCTGATCAACCGGCCGCGCCTGGTGGTGGCCGACGAGCCCACCTCGCGCCTCGACAGCGGCTGCACGCGCCTGGTGCTGGACCTGTTCGGCCGCCAGCAGCAGGAGCACGGCACCGCCTTCCTCTTGTCCACCCGCGACCAGCGCCAGGTCAGCCGCGCCACCCGCACCCTGCAATTGAATGAAGGACGCCTGATGACGACGCCGAACGAAAGCGCACGCCGCCCGCAGAGGGTGCTGCTATGAGTGCGCAGCGGCTGGCCTTGCGCACGCTGCTGCTGGGAAGTTCCCGCAGCGTGCTGGCAATCGTGCTGATTGCGGCCAGCCTGTGCGTGCTCGACCTGTACGCGGGCCATGTCGCCAGCGTGCGCGCGGGCCTGGAATACCAGGCCGTGATCGGCGAACGGCTGGGCCACCTGGCCATCCTGCGCGCCACGCCGCCGGGCGCGCAGGCCGGCGAGCGCATGTTCGATGCGGACCAGGCCGGTCGCGTCCAGCGCCTGCTGAGCGCGACTGCCGGCGTGGCCCTGGCGGTGCCGCAGATGAGCGTATCGGGCATGGCCTCGACCGGGCAGCGTTCGACCCTGTTCCATGGCGAAGGCGTGAGCGCGGCCCCTGACAGCACGGCAGTGGCTGCGAAGCAATTGCCGGGCAAGCTGCATCCAGGCATCCGCAACGGTATCGCGGTCAGCAGCGGGCAAGCCAGGTCGCTGGGCTTGCGCAATGGCAGCAGCGTGACCCTCAGCGGGGCCTCGCTCGACAATGCCACCATGCCGCTGGACGCCGAAGTGGTCGACGTCTACAGCACCGCCGGCCAGCCCGAGGGCGCGCGCAAGCCCCTGCTGATGCCTTTCGAAATGGCCCAATCGCTGCAAGGCACGGAACGCACCGAGCGTTTCGTGGTCTACCTGAGCGAGCCGCACAAGCTCGACGAGTTGCGCACGCACATCGCCACATCGCTGCGCGCGGCCGGCATTCCGGTGCACATCAAGACCTGGCAGGAACAATCGGAAGTGCATGCCCGGCCGCAGGGATTTTCCGACCTGGCCTTCGACAGCGTGGCCGGCATGGTGTTCGCCGTCATCGCGGCCACCATCGCCGCCACCATTTCCATGAACGCGCTGGAACGCCGGCGCGAAATCGGCGTGCTGCGCGCCCTGGGCATGCGCAGCAGCTCGGTATTCCTGATGTTCGTGATGGAAGGCGTATGGATGGCGCTGATCGGGGTGGCGGCCAGCCTGCTCACCAGCGCGGTGATCGCCTGGATCGTCAACCGGGCCGCGCTGTCGTACACGGCCAGCCACGCGGTCAGCAACGCGCCCATGCTGGTGGAGCTCGATTTCAACCGGATTTCGATGGCCGTGGTGGCGGCCATGGCCGTGGCCTTGCTGGCGGCGCTGGTGCCGGCGTTCAAGGCAGCGCGGGGAGCGATTGCGCCCGCGCTGGCCAGCTGAGGACTACTTCTTGACCTTGACCGGACGCTTCCAGCCTTCGATGGTCACTTGCTTGCTGCGCGAAATGGTCAGCATGCCGGCCGGTGCATTCTTCGACAGCGTGGTGCCGGCGCCCAAGGTCGCCCCCTTGCCGACGGTCACAGGCGCTATCAGCTGGCTGTCGCTGCCGATGAAGGCATCGTCCTCGATCACGGTGCGGAACTTGTTGGCCCCGTCGTAATTACAGGTAATGGTGCCGGCGCCGATATTGACGCGCGAACCGACCGTGGCATCACCCACATACGCGAGGTGATTGGCCTTGCTGTGCGCGGCGATCTGGCTGTTCTTGATTTCGACGAAATTGCCGATATGGACGTCTTCGGCAAGCTCGGTACCCGGACGCAGGCGTGCATACGGTCCGATCACCGACTTCGGCCCCACCACGGCTTCTTCGATATGGCAGAAAGGCTTGATGGTGGCGCCCGCCGCAATGCGCGCATTGACCAGCACATTGTGCGCGCCCACGGTCACGCCGTCGGCCAGCTCGACGCGGCCTTCGAACACGCAGCCCACGTCAATACTGACATCGCGCCCGCAAATCAGTTCACCGCGCACGTCGATGCGCGCAGGGTCGAGCAGGTGCACGCCTTTTTCCAGCAGCGCATTGGCGATATTCAACTGGTGGCGGCGTTCCAGCTCGGCCAGCTGGACCTTGCTGTTGACGCCCGCCACTTCCCACTCGGCCGACGGCTGGCTGGACACGACTTTCACGCCATCGCCCACGGCTTGCGCCACGATGTCGGTCAGGTAATACTCGCCCTGGGCATTGTTGTTCGACAGCGCCGCCAGCCATTTCTTCAGCTGCCTGGTGGGCGCCACGATGATGCCGCTGTTAATTTCGCGGATCGCCCGTTCTTCCGGCGTTGCATCCTTTTCCTCGACGATGCGGCGGATTTCGCCGGCTTCGCGCACGATGCGGCCCAGGCCGAAGGGGTTGGCCTGTTCCACCGTCAGGATGCCCAGCTTGTCGCTGCCCGCCGCATCGACCAGGCGCTGGAGCGACGCGGCCGTGGTCAGCGGCACGTCGCCGTACAGGATCAGGGTAGGGAGATGTTCGTCCAGCTGCGGCACGGCCTGCATGACCGCGTGGCCGGTGCCCAGCTGCGGTTCCTGCAGGGCGGTATCGATGTGGGCATGCTCGCCGGTATTTTGTTGTTTGACCATCTCCGGCACCGCTGCGCCGCCGTGTCCATAAATAACGCATAATTTGCTCGGTGCAAGAGTCCGCGCAGTGTCGATGACGTGCTGCAAGAGCGGCTTGCCAGCCAGCGGGTGCAGCACTTTCGGCAGGGCGGATTGCATGCGCTTTCCCATGCCGGCGGCGAGGATCACAACGTTCATAGGCAGTCGTTCAGAGAGTTATAAGATGAAAAAGTTTAACACGCAAGACAGCTTCCTCAGCCGCTTTCGCATGCTGTGCCTGATTGCCCTCATGCTGGCGGTGGCCGCTTGCAGCAGCGTGCGCTTTGCCTATAACCAGGGCGACACTTTGCTCTACTGGTGGGTCAATGCCTACCTCGACCTCGATTCCGACCAGGCCGGCGAAGTCAAGAAGGACATCGACCAGCTCTTCAACTGGCACCGCAAGACCCAGCTGCGCGACTACGTGCAGTTCCTGGGCACGGCGCAGCGCCAGCTGGCCGGCACGGTGACCATGGCCGACCTGAAGACCGATTACCGCGACATCAAGACCCGCACCGAGCTGCTGGCCTTCAAGGCCTTGCCCGAACTGGCCGACCTGGCGCTGTCGATGAAGCCCGAACAGATCAACAAGATGGAACAGAAGTTCGCCAAGAACAATGAGACCTACCGCAAGAAGTTCGTGCAGATCAGCGAAGAGAAGAAGCAGAAAGTGCGCTACAAGAAATCGATGGAGCAGTTCGAGCTGTGGTTCGGCAACTTCAGCAGCGAGCAGGAAGCGCAGCTGAAGAAGGTCTCCGACGTGCGGCCCCTGAACAACGAACTGTGGCTGGAAGAGCGCATCATCCGCCAAAAAAAGATCGTGTCGGTACTGCGCAAGATCGAGCAGGAAAAACTGAAGAAGGACGCCACCATCGCCCTGCTGCACGACTTGCTGAAAGACATTTTCGGCCGTTTCGATGCGCCCGAGCGCAAGGCCTTCTTCGACGCCTATATCGACAGCTCGATGAACCTGGTGCTGACCGCGACCAGGATCGCCACGCCGGCCCAGAAAGCCCATGCCCACAAGCGCATGCAGGACTGGATCACCGACTTCAAGGACCTGTCGGCCCAGACCAACTGAGGGCCCTGGCGGGGAAAGCGGCGGGGCGGGCATGCTATAGTGCCGCCCATCGCTTTCCGACTTCGCCATGCCAAAGAAACCAGCCAAAGTCCCGGTCCACCGGGCGCCGCCGCCGCAACAGGTGCGCATCATCGGGGGTGCGTGGAAACGCACCCTGCTGCCGGTCCTGACCGCGGAAGGCTTGCGCCCGACGCCGGACCGCGTGCGCGAAACCGTCTTCAACTGGATCAACCACCTGTGGAACGCCGACTGGTCCGGCGCCACCTGCCTCGACCTGTTCGCCGGCAGCGGCGCGCTGGGCTTCGAAGCGGCCAGCCGCGGCGCCAAAGCCGTCACCATGATCGATGCCCACACGCCCGCCGTGCGCCAGCTCGAGGCCGTCAAGGACAAGCTGAAAGCCGACAATGTCACGGTCCTGCGCGGCGACGCCCTGGCCGCGGCCCAGAACATGGCCCTGCGCGGCCAGCGCTTTTCGCTGATCTTCCTGGACCCGCCTTTCCACCAGGATTTCCTGGGCAAGATCCTGCCGCTGTGCAAGAACCTGCTGGCGCCGGGCGGCCTGGTGTACGCCGAAGCCGGGGCCCCGCTGCCCTTCGCGCCGGACGATGGCAGCGCGCCGCCGGACTGGCTTGCCGGCTGGGAAGCGGTGCGCGCCGACAAGGCCGGGGTGGTGTTTTACCAGTTGCTCAAATTGGCCGAATGAGCCCGCGCCGTGTTTTCAGGCATAATGCGCGTTCTATATTGGTGCATCTCTAGGGAGCCGCAATGGTTGTAGCCGTTTATCCAGGAACCTTCGATCCGCTCACCCGCGGCCACGAGGATTTGGTGCGCCGTGCCTCCGGACTGTTCGACCAGCTGATCGTGGGCGTGGCCGACAGCAAGAACAAGCGTCCCTTCTTTTCGCTCGAAGAACGCCTGGAAATCGCCAATGAAGTGCTGGGCCACTATCCGAACGTGAAGGTCGAGAGCTTTTCCGGCCTGCTCAAGGACTTCGTGCGCAAGCATGACGCCCGCGTCATCGTGCGCGGCCTGCGCGCCGTCTCGGACTTCGAATACGAATTCCAGATGGCCGGCATGAACCGCTACCTGCTGCCCGACGTCGAAACCCTGTTCCTGACCCCGTCCGACCAGTACCAGTTCATTTCGGGCACCATCGTGCGTGAAATTGCCGTGCTCGGCGGCGATGTCTCCAAGTTCGTCTTCCCTTCGGTCGACCGTTGGCTGCAGAGCAAGATCGCAGCGATGGCGCTGACCGACGCTGCCGGCTAAGCGATTCCATGGCCTTGCTGATTACCGACGATTGCATCAATTGCGACGTCTGCGAACCCGAATGCCCCAACGATGCCATATCGATGGGCGCGGAAATCTACGAAATCGACCCCAACAAGTGCACCGAGTGCGTCGGCCATTTCGACGAACCCCAGTGCCAGCAAGTCTGCCCCGTCAGCTGCATCCCCTTCAATCCAGCCTGGCGCGAAACCCGGGAAGAATTGCTCGTCAAATACGAACGCCTGACCGCTCCCAAGGCTTGATCAAACCCTTTGTGAATAAGGGATATTTGCAAAATCGATAATGGTGTGCGAGAGAACCACGATTTTGTCTTAAAAAACCTGTTCGCTACCCCGATTTCGTGACCCTGAGGCAATTCTTTGTTATATATAGATGGTATATTCGGTGTAGTTTTTTAGCACGCCCATTCTATTTTTCAGGATTCAGGGAAAACATGATCAAGAACATGAGCATCGGCCAGCGTCTGGCTCTCGGGTTTGGTGTTGTAATTGCACTTTTGATAATGCTTGCCGGACTTTCCTATGTCCGCATTGCCAGCCTCAATAATGAAGTCGGCACCATGGTCGATTCGCGCTATCCGAAAACGGTGGCGGCCAACGGCATCAAGGCCGATGTCAGCGAAGCGACCCGCAGCATGCTCAATGTGCTGATCATGAGCGACCCGTCCCAGATCGCCAAGGAACTGGAAAACATCGAAAAGCGCAATGCCAGCGCCACGGCCGCCCTCGCCAGCCTGAGCAAAAGCACCACCGATCCCAAGGGCCAGGAAATCCTGAAGGCCATCGCCACCATCCGCGACAAGTTCACCCCTTCCCAGGCATCCTTCGTGGCCCTGATCAAGGCCGAAAACAAGGATGACGCGATGACCAAGTTCCTGTTCTCGCTGCGCCCGCAGCAGAACCGCTACTTCGACCAGCTCGACAAGTTCATCGCCTTCCAGAATACCGAAATGGTCACCGCCGGCGACGCCGCCCACGCGGTCAGCAAGCGCACCCAGTTCCTGATCATGGTGCTGGCCCTGATCGCGGCCGGCATTTCGCTGGCGGTGGCCGTGCTGGCCACGCGCAGCATTACCAAGCCCCTCAACGAAGCGGTGGACGTGGCCCAGCGCGTGGCCGACGGCGACCTGACCAGCGTCATTGAAGTCAACAGCCGCGACGAAACCGGCCAGATGATGGAAGCGCTGCGCCACATGAACGCCAGCCTGATCAAGATCGTGGCCGAAGTGCGCACCGGCACCGACCAGATCGCCGAAGCGTCGAGCGAAATCGCCAGCGGCAACCTGGACCTGTCCTCGCGCACCGAAGAGCAGGCCGCGTCGCTGGGCCAGACCTCGAGCTCGATGCGCGAACTGACCAGCACCGTGCAGCAGAATGCCGACAATGCGCGCCAGGCCAACCAGCTGGCCGCCAAGGCATCCGAAGTGGCCGTGCGCGGCGGCTCGGTGGTGTCGCACGTGATCGACACCATGGGCTCGATCACGGCCTCGTCGAAAAAGATCGTGGACATCATCGGCGTGATCGACGGCATTGCCTTCCAGACCAACATCCTGGCGCTCAATGCCGCGGTCGAAGCGGCGCGGGCCGGCGAACAGGGCCGCGGTTTCGCCGTGGTCGCTTCTGAAGTGCGCAACCTGGCCCAGCGTTCGGCGGCGGCGGCCAAGGAAATCAAGCAACTGATCGGCGACTCGGTCGAAAAGGTGCGCGAGGGCAGCAACCTGGTCGAACAGGCCGGCGTGACCATGGAAGAAGTCGTGGCCAGCGTGCGCCGCGTGACCGATATCATGGGAGAAATTACCTCGGCCAGCCAGGAGCAGAGCGCCGGTATCGCCAAGGTCAACAATACCATCCTTGAAATGGATGAGACTACGCAGCAGAATGCGGCCCTGGTGGAAGAAGCCGCCGCCGCCGCCGCATCGATGCAGGAGCAGGCCGCCAATCTGGCGCGCGTGGTCAGTGTCTTCAAGCTCGATGGCGCGCAGGCACTGGTGGTGCGCGAAAATGCCATGTCTACCGGGAAGCCTGCTGCCGCGTTAAGGAAAGCAGTAGCCGTCACACCCGCTCCGAGGATTGCAGCAAAGCAGTCCAACGGCAGCGATTGGGAAGAATTTTAAATTCGTAGAAATTTCACTTTAAATAAGATCGGAGACACCATGTTTGTAAAGAATAAGATCAGCTTCAAAGCCTTGCTGGCCACCGCCTTCCTGGCGTGCGCTTTCACCCAGAGCGCCAGCGCAGCCGAAATCGGCGGCGTCAAGTTTGCCGATACCACCAAGGTCGCCGGCAAGGAATTGGTCCTCAATGGCCTGGGCTTCCGTACCAAGTTCATCGTCAAGGTGTATGCCGCCGGCCTGTATTTGCCGCAAAAGGAATCGACCGTCGCCGACGTGCTGAAAGCCGATGGCCCGCGCCGCATGCAGCTCGTCATCATGCGCGACATCACGTCCGAGCAATTCGGCGACGCCTTCATGGCAGGCCTGAACAACAACGTCGACAAGGCCGAGAAATCGAAGATCGTCGGCCAGATCAGCAAATTCGGCGAAATGTTCGCGCTGCTGGAAGCACTGAAAAAGGGCGATACCCTGAACCTGGACTGGATCCCGGGCGTCGGCACCCAGTGCGAACTGAACGGCAAGAAGATAGGCGAAGTCACCCCGGACATCACCTTCTACAACGCGGTCCTGAAAATCTGGCTGGGCGAAAAGCCGGTCGACAGCTCGCTCAAGCCGAAGCTGCTCGCTTCGTCCGACAAGAAAGACAAGAAGGAATAAGTTCTCCCTTCTGAAAAAAAAAGCGGCGCCCGGTGGAAAACCAGGCGCCGCTTTTCTTTGTCCGGACCGCGCCTAGCCGCGCGCGCCCATGGCTTGCAGCTCGGCCGCATGGCTGGGACCGCTTGACGAATTGATCATCTTTTGCAGCATGCGGCGGTCGCGCAGCTTGGCGCGGGCGATGCGTTCTTCCTTGGAAAGGCGCGGACGCACCAGCAGCAGCAGGGCGCGCGCCATGCCCACCAGCAGCGGTTTGAAGAACAGGAACAGGCCCGCCAGGGCCATCAGCACAAAGGCTTGTTGAATCAGGATTGCGAACAGGTACACGGGATTTCCATAGCAAGTAGTATTTCCATGTGTCACTATAGTGCAACGCAACATATAAATCCAATATCGATATTCAATAGTGGTTATGTGCATTGTGAATGTAATGCTGTAAGATCAAGGCATCAAAACCACTTCCGGATCCCATGAGCTTCCTGACCCTGGACTTGAATCTGCTGCGCGTATTCGACGCAGTCATGACCGAGCAAAACCTGACCCGCGCTGCCGGCCACCTGGCCATGACCCAGCCGGCGGTATCGAACGCCATCAAACGCTTGCGCGAAAGCCTGGGCGACGAATTGCTGATCCGCACCGCCTACGGCGTCAAGCCGACCCCGCGCGCCGAAGCGCTGTGGCCGGCCGTGCGCCAGGCCCTGGCCGGGCTGGAGGCGGCGGTCACCCCGGAAACCTTCGACGTGTCGAAGGCGCACGCCACCTTCCGCATGGCCATGGCCGACGCCACGGCCGCGTTCTGGCTGCCTTCCCTGATGCGTTCCATCGAAAGCGAAGCCCCGGGCGTGAACGTGCGCATGGTGCCGCTGACCACGCGCGAACCGCGCCCCATGCTGCTGCGCGGCGATATCGACCTGGCGGTCGGCTTCTTCCCGGGCGTGGCGGCCCAGCTCTCGAGCGACACCAGTTCCCCGATCCGCCATGAACGCCTGTATTCCGGCCACTATGTGTGCGTGATGCGCAAGGGCCATCCGCTGGCCAAGGTCGAGCTGGGCATGGACAATTATTGCGCGGCCAACCATTTGCTGGTCAGTTTCTCGGGACGGGCCCACGGCCTGGTGGACGAGGCCCTGGCCCAGCTGGGACGCGAACGGCGCATCCTGCTGACCGTGAACCAATTCTTCACGGCAGGGCGGGTGGTCGCCAATTCGGACCTGATCACGGTGCTACCCAAGCACCTGATCGCGTCCACCGGCATGACCGACGCCCTGGTCTGGCGCGAATTGCCGTTCGCCCTGCCGGCCGTGCACCTGGACATGCTGTGGCACGAACGCGATGCCCGCAGCCCGGCCCACAAGTGGCTGCGCAAGCACCTCGAGGGCATGAACACGCCGCTGCGCCAGGTCGCCACCAGCGACTGATCAGGGCGCGCTGGAACGGTAGCCGATCCGGAAACCGCCCCAGTGCTGCCCATCCACATAGATGGGCGCCGACAGGTCGTGCATCACTTCCCCGGTATCGCGCTTGTCGGTCTGCAGCAGGAAGGGCCGGGTATTGGACCCGCAGCGCGCGCCGGTGCGGTCGTTGAAGATGCGCTTGGTCCGGTTGTTGACGATATCGACAGCGTCATTGCCGGTCAGCGGCTGTGAAAACTTCTTGTTATGCGTGGGGAAATAGCCCTTGTCGTCCACCGCGCCGGCATAGGCCAGCTGCGGCATGGCGGCCGGCAAGCCTTCCTGCAGCGCCGGCAGCACGCGGTCGGTAAACGCATCGAACTGCGTGCTGTGCTTGGGCGGATCGGTATTCGCAATGGGCTTGTCGCGGCGGTCGAACAGGGCTTCGCGCGTAATCTGCCCGGCCTTGATGGCATTGCTGAACAGTTGACCCACCTCTAGTGCCGCCCGCTGGGCTGCCATCCGGATCGGGTCGTGCGCGGTTTCCACCGACGATTCCCCCAGCGCGCCGGCGATCGCTTCGGCCTTCTCGGCCAGCGCCATGGCCGATCCGGTGGCGCGCGGCAGCTGGGCGTCGGTCGAGAGCATGCTGTCGCGAATCGGGGTCAATGCCCTGGCAATGTCGCGCGTGGTGCCCGCATGGGCGATCTGGCCGATTTCCTGTTCCGACACGCCGGACGACGCTTCTATCGTGTCCAGCAAACCATGCACCCGTTCCACATTGCCGGCCGCTTCGCCGACCGCGTCGGTCAGGGCGGCCATGCCGCGCGACGCCATTTCGGCCTGTTCGGTAATCGCCCTGACCATGGCGCCGATCTCGTCGGTTGCTTCCTTGGTGCGGAAGGCGAGCTGGCGCACTTCGCCGGCCACCACCGCACGCCGGGCTGGAAAAACAGGAGAACCGCGATGGACGCGCCGGCGGCACTGGCGCATACCAGTACCAGCCGCGCCTTCCTGGTGGGAAGAAGCTGCTTCATGAGTCTCCTTGGCTTTCGCTCTGTCTCTCGTTATGAGCTCAGGATGTCATGAAGTGCGTACCGGGCGCTTACTTGATCGGCAGCTTGGTCGTGTTCTTGACTTCTTCCATCACGGCGTAGGTATGGGTTTCGCGCACGCCTTTCTGGAGCAGGGTCTTGCCCAGGAATTCGCGGTAGGCCGCCATGTCTTTCACGCGCGCCTTGACCAGGTAATCGAAACCGCCGGCCACCATATGACATTCCAGTACCTCTGGAATGATTTGTACGCTATTCTTGAAGGCATCGAACACTTCCGGCGTCGTGCGGTCCAGCACGACTTCGATGAAGACCAGCAAGGACACATCGAGCAGCTGCGGATTGAGCTGGGCGGTGTAACCCATGATGTAACCGGACTCATGAAGCTTGCGCACGCGCTCCAGGCAGGCGGCAGGCGACAGATTGACCCGTGCTGCCAGCTCGACGTTGCTGATGCGGCCGTCGCTCTGCAGCTCCGAGAGGATTTTCTTGCTGATCTTATCCAACATTTCCGAAGACTCCCTTATAAATTTTATTTGGTGAAATTGTCTCACCAAAAACTATCTATTGCTAGTCTTCTGTATTACCAGAATTAATCCAGAAGAAACCACTCTACAATCGAATCATCTTGCACGCACCGTTTTGATGCGCGATTCGTGTTGTCTTCTAGTCATTTTCAGGTAAAGAATTTCATGCAAACAGCTGCCACACCGGCCATCCCCGGCCCCCCTTTCGCCGCCTTCCAGGCCGAACTCCAGACCGCCATCAGTCCCCTGCGTTCGGCCATCACGGCAGCCTGGCGCCGCAATGAAACGGACATGGTTGGGTGGCTGCTGGAGCAGGGCGCCAGCCCCCATCCGGACGCCCATGCGCTGGCCCACCGGCTGGTGGCGAAAGTGCGCGGCGAGCGCACCCGCGCCTCGGGTGTGGACGCCTTGATGCACGAGTTTTCCCTGTCCTCGGAAGAAGGCGTGGCCTTGATGTGCCTGGCCGAAGCGCTGTTGCGGATACCCGACAGTGAAACCGCCGACCGCCTCATTGCCGACAAAATCAGCAAGGGCGACTGGCGCAAGCACCTGGGCGAATCGCCGTCCCTGTTCGTCAACGCCGCCACCTGGGGCTTGCTGATCACCGGCAAACTGGTGGGTACCAGCAGCGAGGCGGGCCTGTCGTCGGCCATTTCCAAGCTGATCAGCAAGGGCGGCGAGCCGCTGATCCGCAAGGGCGTGGACCTGGCCATGCGCATGCTGGGCAACCAGTTCGTCACCGGCCAGACCATCGCCGAAGCCATCAAGAACAGCCGCGACAATGAAACGCGCGGCTACCGCTATTCCTACGACATGCTGGGCGAAGCGGCGCTGACCGAGGCCGACGCCAAGAATTACTATGCTTCCTACGAAACGGCGATCCACGCCATCGGCAAGGCCTCGAACGGTCGCGGCATCAAGGATGGCCCGGGCATTTCGGTCAAGCTGTCGGCCCTGCACCCGCGCTACAGCCGTGCCCAGCACGCCCGCGTGACCGGCGAACTGCTGCCGCGCCTGAAAAGCCTGGTGCTGCTGGCCAAAAAATACAATATCGGCCTCAATATCGATGCCGAAGAAGCCGACCGCCTGGAAATTTCGCTCGACCTGATGGAAGCGATGGCCTTCGACCCCGACCTGGCCGGCTTCGACGGCATCGGCTTCGTGGTGCAGGCTTACCAGAAGCGCTGCCCCTTCGTCATCGACTACCTGGTCGACCTGGCGCGCCGCAGCGGCCGCAAGTTCATGGTCCGCCTGGTCAAGGGCGCGTACTGGGATTCGGAAATCAAGCGCGCCCAGGTCGACGGCATGCCCGGCTACCCGGTCTACACGCGCAAGGTCTATACCGACGTCTCCTACCTGACATGCGCGCGCAAGCTGCTGGCCGTGACCGACGTGCTGTATCCGCAGTTCGCCACCCACAACGCGCATTCGCTGTCCGTGATCTATACCTGGGCCAAACAGGATGGCGTGAACAATTATGAATTCCAGTGCCTGCACGGCATGGGCGAAACCCTGTACGACCAGGTGGTCGGCAAGGACAAGCTGGACAGGCCGTGCCGCATCTACGCCCCGGTCGGATCGCATGAAACGCTGCTGGCTTACCTGGTGCGGCGCCTGCTGGAAAACGGCGCCAACTCCTCGTTCGTGAACCAGATCGTCGACGAAAAGGTCGCCATCGACAGCCTGATCGCCGATCCGTTCGCGGCGTCGCGCGCGCAGCACGGCGTGCCGCATCCGGGCATTGCGCTGCCGTACGCGTTGTTCGGCGCCGAGCGCGAAAACTCGCATGGCGTCGATCTGGCCAACGAAGACGTCTTGCGCGGCCTGGGCGCAGCCCTGGCGCAGGTACGCAGCTACAAGGCCGCGCCGCTGATCGACGGCCCGGTCGCGGCCAGCGCCTGGCAGAACATCACCAATCCTGCCCTGCGCAGCGATGTCGTGGGCCTGGTGGCCGAAGCGAGCGCCGACGATGTGGAAACGGCCCTGGACAGCGCCAGCGCCTATGCCGCGGACTGGCAGACCACGTCGCCTTCGGCGCGCGCGGCCCTGGTCGCGAAAGTGGCCGACCTGTTCGAAGCCAATACCGAAGAACTGATGGGGCTCGCGGTCCGCGAAGCCGGCAAGTCGCTGCCGAACGCGGTCGCCGAAATCCGCGAAGCCGTCGACTTCCTGCGCTATTACGCGGCCCAGGTGGACGGCACCGCCAACATCCAGGCGCTGGGTCCCGTGGCCTGCATCAGCCCATGGAACTTCCCGCTGGCGATCTTCACCGGCCAGGTGGCCGCCGCGCTGGCCGCCGGTAACGTGGTGCTGGCCAAACCGGCCGAACAGACGCCGCTGATCGCGCACCGCGCGGTGGAACTGTTCTACGAAGCCGGCATTCCGCGCGGCGCCTTGCAGCTGCTGCCGGGTCGCGGCGAGATCGTGGGCGCGCGCCTGACGGCCGACGCGCGCGTCAAGGGCGTCATCTTCACCGGCTCCACCGAAGTGGCGCAGCTGATCAACCAGACCCTGGCCAAGCGTGCCGTCCTTGAAAACTGCGACATTCCGCTGATCGCCGAAACCGGCGGCCAGAACGCCCTGATCGTCGATTCGTCGGCGCTGCCGGAACAGGTGGTGCAGGACGTGATGAGCTCCGCCTTCGACAGCGCCGGCCAGCGCTGCTCGGCGCTGCGCGTGCTGTTCCTGCAGGAAGACATCGCCGAAAAAACCATCAAGATGCTGCGCGGCGCGATGGCCGAACTACGGGTCGGGAATCCCGACCGCCTGGCGACCGACATCGGCCCCGTGATCGACGAAGAAGCGCAGAAGAACCTGCTGGCGCACATCGAACGCACCAAGGCCACCGCGAAAAACCATTTCGCGCTGCAGCTGCCGGCCGAGCTGATGGCGCAGGGGACCTTCGTGCCGCCGACCGTGCTGGAAATCGGCTCGCTGGCCGAACTGACGCAGGAAGTGTTCGGCCCCGTGCTGCATATAGTGCGCTATCGCCGCAGCGACCTGGCGCAGATCGTCGATTCGATCAACGCCACCGGTTTCGGCCTGACGCTGGGCGTGCATTCGCGGATCGATGAAACCATCGACTTCATCGCCTCGCGCGCCCATGTGGGCAATATCTACGTGAACCGCAATATCGTGGGCGCCGTCGTCGGCGTGCAGCCCTTCGGCGGCGAAGGCAAGTCCGGCACCGGACCGAAGGCCGGCGGACCGCTGTACGTCAAGCGCCTGCAGCGCGGCGCGCCGGCCCTGCTGCAGCACGAACGCAAGGCCACGCCGGGCCTGGAAGCCCTGCTGGCGTGGGCCCGCACACAAGGCCACCAGCGCGTGGTGACGCTGGCCGAACAGTATATGCGCAGCACCCTTGCCGGCACCGTGCTCGCGCTGCCGGGACCGACCGGCGAGCGCAATGCGCTGTCGTTCGCGCCGCGCGGCGCCGTGCTGTGCGCCAGTGCCAGCATCGGCGTGCTATTGAATCAGCTGGCGGCCGTACTGGCCACGGGCAACCGCGCGGTGGTGGTGGCGCGCTCGCAGGACGTGATTCCGCAGGGCTTGCCGGCGGAAGTGAAGGAACACATTCAATTCGTTGGCAGCGTTGACGGCTGCCAGGAAGATTTCCAGATTGCGCTGGTCGAAGCGTCGCTGGCAAATGGATTGAGGCCGGTGCTGGCGGCGCGGCAGGGCGCCATCATCGGCATGATCGACACCTCGGAAGAAGGTGCGATTCCCTTGTGGCGCCTGGTCGCGGAACGCGCCCTGTGCGTGAACACGACGGCCGCTGGCGGTAACGCAAGCCTCATGACGCTGGGTCTGTAAAGATAGAGTGACCGTTTAACCCCTTGGAGGAAGATATGATCGTAGGCGTCCCAAAAGAAATCAAGAACCACGAGTACCGGGTTGGACTGACACCGCCAAGTGTGCGCGAGCTCACGTCGCGCGGGCACCAGGTGCTGGTCCAGAAAAATGCCGGCCTTGAGATCGGCCTGTCGGACGAGCAGTACGTCGCCGCCGGCGCTGTCATGGTCGATACCGCCAAGGAGATCTTCGCCAGGGCGGAAATGATCGTCAAGGTCAAGGAGCCGCAGCCGGGCGAATGCGCCATGCTGTCCGAAGGCCAGATCCTGTACACCTATCTGCACCTGGCGCCGGATCCGGACCAGACGGCGGCGCTGGTGAAATCGGGCGCGGTCTGCATCGCCTACGAAACCATCACCGGCGCCGGCGGCGGCCTGCCGCTGCTCGCTCCCATGAGCGAAGTGGCAGGACGCATGGCCATCCAGGCCGGCGCGGCCCACCTTGAAAAATCCAAGGGCGGCATGGGCTTGCTGCTGGGCGGCGTGCCGGGCGTGGCCGCCGGCCATATCGTCATCATCGGGGCCGGCGTGGTGGGCACCAATGCCATGCAGATGGCTGTCGGTACCGGCGCGCGCGTGACTGTGCTCGACAAGAGCATCGAACGGCTGCGCCATCTCGACCTCATTTACGGCAACCGCATTTCAACCCAGTATTCGAACGCGCATTCCATCGAGGAAGCGGTGCTGTCGGCCGACCTGGTGATTGGCGGCGTGCTGGTGCCGGGTGCGGCGGCGCCCAAGCTGGTCACGCGCGACATGATCTCGCGCATGAAGCCGGGCGCGGTGGTGGTGGACGTGGCGATCGACCAGGGCGGCTGCTTTGAAACCTCGCACGCGACCACCCATGCCGATCCGACCTATGTGGTCGACGGCGTGGTCCACTACTGCGTGGCCAATATGCCGGGCGCGGTGGCGCGTACGTCCACCTTCGCGCTGAACAACGCCACCATCGGGCATGCGGTGGCGCTGGCCAACAAGGGATGGAAGCGCGCCATGGCGGACGATCCGCACTTGAAAAACGGCCTGAATGTCTGCATGGGCAAGGTCACCTACGCCGCGGTGGCGTCGGACCTGGGTTACGACTACACGCCGGCCGACGGCATGCTGTAGGACTGGCAGAAGCGCGTGACGATGTGAAAGGCGTAACGCGCGGCGACCGTTTTCACGAAGCGCAGAAAATCGGTCGCGGCATCCTCATTGGCGTTGTCCGAAATCGTACGGATTACCGCAAACGGCACGCCCAGCTCGAAACAGACCTGGGCTACCGCCGCACCTTCCATTTCCACCGCCAGCAGGCCGGGCAGGGCTGCGCCCAGCGCATGGAGCTGCGGCGCGTCGCTGATGAACTGGTCGCCGCTGGCGATCAGGCCGCGGTGCAGGCGCGGGCGCTCCAGGCGAAACTCGCGGCGCTCGGCTTGCTCGATCACCGCATCCAGATCAAGGTCAAGAAATTGCGCGGCCGCGCCGGCCAGCCGTGTACTCAGCTGGACGTCGGTCTGGAAATGGGAAATGCCGGTCAGCGGCACTTCGAAGCGGGGAAACAGGGGGCTGGCATCCATGTCGTACTGGACCAGCGATTCGGCCACCACGATGTCGCCCACCCGGATCCCGGCATCGCCCGCGCCGGCCACCCCGGTGAACAGGATGTGGGTCACACCAAACTTTTCCACCAGCATGGTGGCGGTGGTCGCGGCGGCAACCTTGCCTATCCGCGACAGGACGCACACAGCGTCCACGCCGGCGATCCGGCCTGCCGAGTACTCCCGCATGCCATGCATGAGCCTGGAGGGGCCTTGCATGGCCTCCACGAGGCCCTGCTGCTCTTCGGCGAGGGCGCTGATGATTCCTAGCCGCATGCTATTCGTACCGTAAGGCATCGATCGGGTTCAGGTTGGCGGCTTTCGCGGCCGGCATGATGCCGAACACGATACCCACCACGCTGGAAAAACCAAAGGACATCAGCACCGCCCACCATGGCACCACGGCCGGCGGGAAATTCGGAATCATGCTGGCGGCGGCGATACCCAGGCCGTAGCCCAGCACCAGGCCGATCAGCCCGCCCAGAATGGACAGGGTGGTCGCCTCAATCAGGAATTGCATCAGGATATGGTGCTTCTGGGCGCCCAGGGCCTTGCAGATGCCGATTTCGCGGGTCCGTTCCGTGACCGACACCAGCATGATGTTCATGATGCCGATGCCGCCCACCAGCAGCGAAATGCTGACGATGCCGCCCAGTACCAGGGTCATCATGGCAATGATCTTATCGAACGATTCGAGCATTTCCTGCGATGATTGCACCTTGAAATCGTTCAGCTCGCCCGGCTTGAGCTTGTGCATCTGGCGCAGCAAGGCTGTGAGCCTGCCCTGGACTGCGTCGATCTGCTCGATGTCGTTGACGGTGAAGCTGATGGCGATGTTCAGCTTGACCTTATTGCCGGAAATCGAGCGGCCGACCGAAAACGGAATCAGCACGAAGTCGTCCTGGCTGAAACCGAAAGATTCGCCCTTTTCTTCGGTGACGCCGATGATCTTGAACCACTCGCCACCAATTTCGATGAATTTACCGATTGGATCGTCAGGCAATTTCAACTTTTCAATTACCTTGGGGCCGATCACGCACACCCGGCGGCGTGACACCTCGTCGCTTTCGCGAATGAAGCGGCCGATGGCGGGGAAGGTCTGCTTCGCATGCTGGTAAGCCTCGGTGACGGCGGAGACCTGCGAAAAACTGGACTGGCCTGCGTGCCGCACGGTGGTGCCGAAATTGCCGAAAGGAGCGAAGGTCGGCGACACATTGCTGACGTCGTCGAGGTGATTGCGGATCTGTTCGTAATCGTTCAGGCTCAGCACGTTTTCCTTGCCTTGCATCGCCTGCTCGAACGAGGTGTAGGCATGCACGGACAGGCTGTTCGAGCCCAGGCCCTTGAATTCATCGCTGATCGAGGCCGACAAGCCCTGCACGATCGACACCACGGCAATGACCGAAGCCACCCCGATGATGATGCCCAGCGAAGTCAGGAAGCTGCGGAAACTGTGGGCGCGGATACTCTGCAGGGCGGAGCGGAAGCTTTCGATGACGCTAAACATGGGCCATCTCCCTGGCCGAATTCATGGCATCGGACAACACCTTGCCGTCGGCCAGGCGCACCACGCGGCGGCAATGGGCGGCGATATCGGGCTCGTGGGTCACGACAATCAGGGTCTGACCCTCGGCGTGCAGGGTGTCGAACAGGGCCATGATGTCGTCCGCGGTGGCCGAATCGAGGTTGCCGGTCGGTTCATCGGCCAGCAGGATAGACGGCTCGCTGCACAGGGCGCGAGCAATCGCCACGCGCTGGCGCTGTCCGCCGGACAACTGGTTCGGCAAATGGTCCATGCGGTTTTCCAGCCCTACCCGCTTCATGGCTTCCTTGGCGCGCCGGGCGCGCTCGGCCGGGCGGACGCCGCCGTAAATCAAAGGCTGCATCACGTTCTGCAGGGCCGTGGCCCGGGTCAGCAAGTTGAAACTCTGGAAAATGAAGCCGATTTCCTTGTTGCGCGTGGTCGCCAGCTCGGATTCGCTCATGCCGGCCACGTCGCGGCCGTTGAGGAAGTATTTACCGAAGGTGGGCGTATCCAGGCAACCGAGGATATTCATCATGGTCGACTTGCCTGAGCCGGACGAGCCGATGAAGGCGATGTAATCGTTGCGTGCGATCTTCAGGTCGATGCCATTGAGCGCAGCAATGGTTTCTCCGCCCATCTGGTAATGCTTGGCAATACCTTCAAGGCGGATGAGCGGATCGTTCAGGCTCATGATTTCTTTTTTTCCGGCACCGAGGCGGTTTTCTTGGCCGCTTCCGCCACCGTTACCTTGTCGCCGTCTTTCAAGTGGCGCAGGATCTTGTACGGGCCGGTAATGACCGCGTCGCCAGCGGCGACGCCCGACAGGATTTCCTGCTGGGTGTCATCGGAAATGCCGATATTGACGACGCGTTTTTCGGCCTTGCCATCCTTGTTCACGAACACAAAGTTCTCGGTCTTGACGGTGGTTTTGGATTTTTTATCCTTCTTGGCGCCGGTTTCCGTGTTCTCGTCATTGTTCGACAGCACGGCCTGCAGCGGCAGGGCCAGCGACTTGCCCGAACTGGCGGTAAAGATTTCAGCACGACACGTCATGCCTGGACGCAGCACCAGGTTCTTTGTATCGCCCAGCTTGACCTTGATATTGTAATTGCGCGCTAGCGAGGCGCCCTGGGCTTGCGCCGCGGGCGCCGCTTTTGGCGACAGCGGAATGGCCAGCACTTCACCCTTGATCGGCGTGTCCGGATAGGCGGCGGTATGAATCGCCACTTCCTGGCCGACAGCGATGCGCGCGATATCGGCTTCGTCCACATTCACCTCGGTGATCATGGTGGCCGTGTTGGCGATGGTCATCAGGCTCGAACCGGCGATGCTGATCTGGCTCGCAACCGCCGTTTCGCCCACTTTGATATCCATGGACGTGATGGTGCCCGCGATCGGCGAGCGGATGGTGGTTTTTGCCAGGCGTTCGTTCGATTGGCGCAGGATGGCTTCCGCCTGCTGCAGGCGCGCGCTGCTGTTGCGCAGTTCGATCTTGGCGAAGTCGACTTCGTAGCGGGCATCGTCCATGGCCGAATCGGCCAGCATTTTCATCTTGTGCAGCTCGACTTTACGCTTGAGCTGGTTTTCCTTGTTCGACACATTCAGGTGCTGCTGGTCGATATTGATGCGCTGCTGGCGTACAGAAGCCTCCTGCTGCGATACCTCCGCACGGTAGCTCTGGTCATCCAGGTGCAGCAGCATGTCGCCCTTGGCCACTTTCTGGCCTTCCACGACGAAGATGCTGTTGACCTTGCCGATGACTTCCGGCGACAGCAGCACCTGCTCCTGGTAGAGCAGGTGGCCGGACGCCAGGATCGAGGACTTGATTTCCTTGAAAGCGATTTTTTCGATCTCAACACTACGCGCTGGGTCGCTGCGGGTCAGTTTCAGGACAACGGGGACAGCGAGCAGGGCGACGACAACGATGCCTGCGATATATTGACGTTTCATGCTGCCTTGCTCAGGTTAATTGCGGCCCAGATACCATAAATGATGACGTAAGGCGTCAGCACGACAGCGATGGCGGCAGGACGTGGCACCTTCGCCCAGACCTGAAATCCGCAAACGAGCAGGATGATATTGAGGACCGTGCCGATATTCAGGGCGTCAAAGAAAGAAGCCCAGGTCGAGCCCATTTCATACTGGAAAACCAGCTGGTTGACCGACAGCGGATTGAGTTGCGAGAAATCGAGCTGGCCTGTGGAGCTGAGCAGGATTTGAATGACGCCGATCAGCGAGGTCAGGATGACGGGAATCGACGCCCAGACTGCCAATGCAAAGCCCTGGCCGAAGGAAAACGATACCTTCTTGACCTTGGCGGCAATCAGGAAATACAGGCCGGTGACGCAAGCGACGACAGGAATCCCGATCAGGGCGCCCAGAAGCGATGTTGTCTGGATCATGTTCTTGCTCATCATGGCGCCAGCTTGCTGGCGTTCTTCCGCGCTAGCAGCGGTCATGCTGGCGACCATCTTGTCTTTCAACCATTCGAAATCGACGGAAGAGAAGTACAACATCAGCATGCCTGCCGAAGTGAGCATTACGAGAAGCAAGGGAAGCCAGACGGCGCGCCGTTGTTCGAGCATGGCGAATGCGCGCATTGGATCGTAGACCATCGTTACCAGTGCGGTGATCGGGGAAGTGCTCGTGGTTTCAGCAGTATTTTTGGTCAGGTCCATGTCTTTTTTACCTAGCTTGTCGTGGTTTTTTTGTAAGCGCCGTTGTACAGCGCGAATGAGAATAGCACAAAGAAAATGGAATATTGCCTAAAAGGTTTAACTTTTTTGGCAACGATACGACACATACATATGCACAGCTTTCGCGTGGTTTACTGTTTTATATAAAGGTATGTATACAAAAATAGTAATAGTAGTAAACGCGGACTTTTCTGTGGATAAGTCTCTATTTATCAACAGGATCAAGTGCTTGCAGTTCAAAAAAGTACTAGGACAAACGCTGTATCTGTTTGGGACGAGTATTGGATAAGAATCTGGCTGTGTATAAAAGTCCTTGTTTTGCACAATCTGTGCCTGTGGATATCCAATGACTTATCCACATGGTGTTGGCGCTGGCTTTTTTTTGCGTGTTTTTCCCGTTTCTTGTTTTCAGGAAATTTTTCTGCGTTTTTCGGGCTTTTTGGTTTTTCAAAGGGTTTACGGTTTACTTAAGAAAGGATATATATATGTTTAGTAGTAGTTGTTAACACAGGTACTTTTCTGTGGATAAGCCTGTTTACGCGAATGTTTACAAGGACTTGCACGTTGTAAAACAGGGTGGCCAAGTCTGTATCCGGCTGGTACTCATTCTGGACAAAAATTAGCCTGTGCATAAAGTCGGGTTTATCCACAATCGATGCCTGTGGATATCCAGATGCTTATCCACAGGTGGAGGAAGTATGGATTTGCACGCTTTGTTCAAGTTTCCGATCATCCAGGGACCCATGGCGGGAGGTTCATGCACGCCTGAACTGGTTGCCGCGGTCTCGCATGCGGGCGGCCTGGGTTCCCTGGCTGGTTCCTTGCTGTCGGCTTCAAGCATGCGGGACGAAGCCGGACGCATCCGCGCCCTGACCGACCAGCCTTTCCTGATCAATCTTTTCATCCTCGACACGCCTGCTCCTGCCGTCGAAGAAGTCGATGCGGCAATCGCGCTCCTGCGGCCGGCCTGGGAAAGCCTGGGGTGGGACGGGATACCGGTTCCTGATCGGTGGTGCCAGGATTTCCAGTCCCAGTTCGATACGCTGGTATCCCTGCGGCCGGCTGCGGCAAGCTTTGCCTTTGGCATACTCGATCCGGCGCAGGTTGAACGCTTGCACGATGCCGGTATTTTCGTCATCGGCACCGTGACCACGGTCGACGAGGCCGTGGCGTGGGAAGTCGCCGGGGCCGATGCGGTGGTGGCGTCGGGTGTCGAAGCAGGGGGCCACCGGGGTACTTTTCTCGGTCCGCAGGAAGATGCGACCTTGCCCGCGCGCCAGTTGTGGGCCGACGTGGCCGCTGCTGTGCGCATTCCCGTGATCGCGGCGGGTGGCATCATGACCGGTGTCGATATCAACGAAGCACTCGGGCTGGGCGCGCAGGCTGTCCAGATGGGCAGCGCGTTTCTCGTGTGCGATGAATCCGGCATCAATGACGCTTACCGCGCGGCGCTGCTGAACGCGGGCGATACGCCTACCCGCCTGACCCGGGCATTCTCGGGTCGCCTGGCCAGGGGGCTGGAAAACCGCTTCATGCAGCAGATGCAAGCCCTTGAAGCGCGCTTTCCCGCGTATCCTGTCCAGAACGCGCTGACCACCGCCTTGCGTGCCGAAGCTGCGAAGCGCGGCGATACGGGATTGATGTCCTTATGGGCAGGCGCCGAAATCCGGCGCGCCCGGCCGCTGAGCGTGCCGAAACTGATGCAAACCCTGGTCGCGGAGATGCGTACCAACTAAAGGAGAAGTGCTTGGATTTAGCAGGTGAGTATGACTACATCATTATTGGCGCAGGCACGGCAGGCTGCGTACTGGCCAACCGGCTCACCCGCAACCGCAATATCGATGTGCTGCTGATCGAAGCTGGCGGCCGCGACGATTACCTGTGGATCCATATTCCCGTCGGCTACCTGCATTGCATCGGCAATCCGCGAACTGACTGGCTGTACAAGACCGAGGCCGATGCCGGACTGGGCGGCAGGGCGCTGATTTACCCGCGCGGCAAGGTGCTGGGCGGCAGTTCATCGATCAACGGCATGATCTACATGCGCGGGCAATCCCAGGATTACGATCGCTGGGCCGAGGTGACGGGCGATGCCGGTTGGAGCTGGAACAGCGTGCTGCCCTATTTCATGAAGAGCGAGCACTACCACGGCGGCGCGGGTCCGGTGCATGGTAGCGGGGGAGAATGGCGCGTGGAACGGCAGCGTCTGTCATGGCAATTGCTCGATGACTTCCGGGATGCGGCCGAGCAGACCGGCATTCCGAAAATCAGCGACTTCAACGGCGGCGACAATTTCGGCTGCGACTACTTCGACGTCAACCAGAAGCGCGGCATCCGCTGGAATACCGCAAAAGCCTTCCTGAAGCCGGCGTCTGGCCGCCCCAACCTGACTATCATGACGGGCTGCCATGTGGAGCGCCTGATCATCGAGAACCGGGTGTGCAAGGGTGTCGAATTTACCGGTGGCGGCCAGGCTTGGACCGCGAAGGCGATCAGGGAAACCTTGCTGGCGGCGGGCGCCATCGGTTCGCCGCAGATCCTGCAATTGTCCGGCATCGGTCCCGGCGCCGCGCTGCAGGAACACGGGATCGCCGTGCATGCCGACCTGCCTGGCGTGGGCGAAAATTTGCAGGACCATCTTCAGCTGCGCATGATTTACAAGGTCAGCAAGGCGAAGACGCTCAACACCAGCGCGGCAGGCTGGTTTGGCAAAATGAAGATCGGCGTGGAATACGCGCTGTTCCAGAGCGGCCCGATGTCGATGGCGCCGTCGCAGCTCGGTGCGTTTGCGCGTTCCGATCCTGGCCAGGCGACGCCCAATCTGCAATACCATGTGCAGCCTTTGTCGCTGGAAAAGTTCGGGGATCCGCTGCATCCGTTTCCGGCATTTACGGCCAGCGTGTGCAATTTGCATCCGACATCGCGCGGGCATGTGCGCATCGTGTCGAAGGATAGTTATGCGGCGCCGCGCATTACGCCCAATTACCTGAGCACGGCGGAAGACCGCAAGACGGCGGCGGCGGCCTTGACGCTGACGCGCAAGATCGTGGCCGCACCGGCGCTGGCGAAGTACAGCCCGGAAGAGTTCCGGCCGGGCCTGCAATTCCAGACCGAGGTAGAACTTGCCGGCGCGGCAGGGCAGATCGGCACCACGATTTTTCATCCGGTCGGGACCTGCAAGATGGGCAGGGCGGATGACCCCATGGCCGTGGTCGACAGCGAAGGGAAGGTCAGGGGCGTGGAAGGCTTGCGCGTGGTCGACGCGTCCATCATGCCTTTCATTACGTCGGGAAATACCAACGCGCCAACCTTGATGATCGCCGAGAAGATTGCCGACCAGATCATCAAGGCTGGGCATCGGTTTGACGGGCCCTGAAGGGGTCCTGGCGCCCTTCCAAGGCGGATTGGCTGGCCAGGTGCGGCTCAGAGTGAGCGCGCCTCAGAAGGCGTTGGCATAGATCGCACGGGCGTCGTCGCGCGTGACCGTGCGTGGATTGTTTCCGAGTAGCCTGGTTTGCAGCATGGCTTCATCGGCCAGCCGGTCGAGATCGCTTTCCTTGATGCCGACTTGCTGCAGCGTCGTTTCGATTCCCGTGGTCCGCGCGATTTGTTGCATCGCAACAATCAATGCTTCGGCACGCGCTTCTTCGCTGCCCTCCGCATGCGGCACGATGATGCCGGCCAGTTCCGCGTACTGGGCGCAAGCTTCCGGCAGGTTGAAGCGCAGGACGTGGGGCAGCACCAGGGAATTGGACAGGCCGTGCGGGACATGGAAGATGCCGCCGATGGGATAGGCCAGCGCATGGACGGCGGCCACGGGCGCATTCGAAAACGCCTGGCCGGCCAGGCAGGCGCCCAGCAACATGGCCTGGCGCGCGGCCAGGTCCTGCCCGTTTTCGCAGACCTTGATGAGGTTGGCCGACAGCAGCGCCAGGGCCTGGCGCGCCAGCACGTCGGACATCGGGTTCTTCTTGTGTTTGCTGGTGAAGGCTTCGATGGCGTGGACCATGGCATCGATGCCGGTCGCGGCAGTGACATGGGCCGGCAATCCCAGGGTCAGGGTGGCGTCCAGGATCGCCATGTCGGCATACAGCTGCGGCGCCACGACGCCCATCTTGGTCGACTCCCCTGTCGTGACGATGGCGATGTTGGTCACTTCCGAGCCGGTGCCTGCGGTGGTCGGAATCTGCACCAGCGGCAAGCGCGGGCCTTTGACATTGCCGATGCCGTAGATGGCGCCGAGCGGCTGTTCGCTGGCGGCCAGGACGGCGATCAGTTTTGCCACATCCATGGAGCTGCCGCCGCCCAGGCCGATGACGATATCGGTGCCGTGCTGGCGCGCCCGTTCGACCGCGGCCAGGACCACGCCTTCCGGCGGATCGGCCACCACGTCCGAGTACACCATCACGGCCATGCCCGCCTGTTCCAGGCTGAGCAGGGGCTGGGTGACCAGGCCGGTGCGCAGGAAGCCGGCATCGGTGACCAGTATGGCCCGGCGGGCACAGGGAAAGCGTTCGGTGATCAGCGTGCCGAGTTCGTTGGCTGCACCGCTGGTGCAGACCAGGTGGGGGACGGTGCTGAAGGTGAAGGTCATGGTCGGAGCGGTCTGGTGGTTGGATGGACAAGCTTACACCGAAGGCCGGGGCATCGCCAACAGGCTGTGCCTTTCTTCCGTACAATTGATGGCTGTGCTGTTTTCCCACCATGTCCGGTATCCCTCATGATCGATTTCGCCCTACTTGGATGTGCCGCCTTTTTGGCCGGATTGGTTGACGCGGTGGTTGGCGGAGGGGGGCTGATCCAGGTGCCGGTGCTGTTCTCGGTGTTCTCGAAAGAACTGCCGGCGACGTTGCTCGGCACCAGCAAGTTTGCGGGAATCTTCGGCACCGGCGCGGCGGCCGTGAACTACGCGCGCCGGGTCCGGGTGGCCTGGAGTGCGGCTGCGCCGGCGGCCGCGGCGGCGTTCGTCCTATCGTTTGCCGGCGCGTACACCGTCACCAAGGTGCCGGCCGACTTTGTCCGGAGCCTGCTTCCCATCATACTGATCGCGGTCGCGGTCTACACTTTCCGCAAGAAGGACCTGGGGAGCGTCCACTCGCCTGTCCATAGCGGGAACGCGGAACGGTACTTCGCGGTGGCGATGGGGGCGGGGATCGGCTTCTACGACGGTTTTTTCGGACCCGGGACGGGCAGCTTCCTGATCTTCCTGTTTGTCCGATTCTTCGGCTTCGACTTCCTCAGCGCATCGGCGGCGGCCAAGGTGGTCAACGTGGCCTGCAACTTCTCGGCCCTGATGTGGTTCGGCTACAGCGGCCACTTGCTCTGGCAACTTGGCCTGATGATGGCTGTTTGCCAGGTGGTCGGCTCGCTGGTCGGCACCAGGCTGGCGATCAAACACGGCAGCGCCTTTGTCCGCAAAGTGTTCCTCGTGGTGGTCTCCCTGTTGATCCTCAAGACGGGCTACGACGCATTCCTGAAGTAGATTGTTCCACGTGAAACAATTCCTCCACCAGGGTCAGACCTCGCACGAGTAATGTTTCTCACCCGAGGTCTGACCCTGGTTCGGTAATGTTTCACGTGGAACATCGATGGGGGTAGAGGCGACTATCTATCGGCAAAAAGAGTCGGGGCAGCAAAAAGACTCTATAATCTGGCCTCATATCCTCGCATTCCACTTCCATCATGCTATTTCCAACTGAATTCGACGTCATCGTCGTCGGCGGCGGCCACGCCGGCACCGAGGCTGCACTCGCTTCCGCCCGCATGGGCCAGAAGACTTTGTTGCTCACCCATAACATCGAGACCCTGGGCCAGATGTCCTGCAACCCGTCCATCGGCGGCATCGGCAAGGGCCACCTGGTCAAGGAAGTCGATGCGATGGGCGGCGCCATGGCCATCGCCACCGATGAGTCGGGCATTCAGTTCCGCATCCTGAACTCGTCCAAGGGCCCGGCCGTGCGCGCTACCCGCGCCCAGGCCGACCGCATCCTGTACAAGCAAGCCATCCGTTCGCGCCTGGAAAACCAGCCCAACCTGTGGCTGTTCCAGCAGGCGGTCGACGATTTGATGCTCGAAGGCGACCGCGTGGTCGGCGCCGTTACCCAGATCGGGCTGCAATTCCGCGCCCGCGCGGTGGTGCTGACGGCCGGTACCTTCCTCGATGGGAAGATCCATGTGGGCTTGCAGAACTATTCGGCGGGACGGGCAGGGGATCCGCCGGCCATTTCGCTGTCGGCACGCTTGAAGGAAATGAAGCTGCCGCAAGGGCGCCTGAAGACCGGGACGCCGCCGCGCATCGACGGCCGCAGCATCAATTTCGCGCTCATGTCCGAACAGCCGGGCGACCTCGATCCGGTGCCGGTGTTCTCGGTCATGGGCAATACCGCCATGCATCCGCGCCAGGTGCCGTGCTGGGTTACCCATACCAATCCGCAGACGCATGACATCATTCGCGCCGGCCTCGACCGCAGCCCCATGTACACGGGCGTCATCGAAGGTGTCGGTCCGCGTTATTGCCCGTCCATCGAAGACAAGATCCACCGCTTCGCCAGCAAGGATTCGCACCAGATTTTCCTGGAGCCGGAAGGCTTGACCACCAACGAGTTCTACCCCAACGGGATCTCGACCAGCCTGCCGTTCGATGTGCAGATCGCCCTGGTGCGTTCGATGAAGGGCATGGAGAACGCCTTCATCATCCGCCCAGGCTACGCTATCGAATACGATTATTTCGATCCGCGCGGTCTGAAAATGTCGCTCGAAACGAAGGCGGTGCAGGGCCTGTTCTTTGCCGGGCAGATCAACGGCACCACCGGTTACGAGGAAGCTGCAGCCCAGGGCATGCTGGCCGGTATCAATGCGGCGCTGCTGACCCAGGGCCGCGATGCCTGGATTCCGGGCCGTTCCGAAGCCTACCTGGGCGTGCTGGTCGACGACCTGACCACCCAGGGCGTGGCCGAACCATACCGCATGTTCACCAGCCGCGCCGAGTACCGCCTGAGCCTGCGCGAAGACAATGCCGACATGCGCCTGACCGAAATCGGCCGCAAGCTTGGCTGCGTGGGCGACGCCCAGTGGGAAGCGTTCGAGCGCAAGCGCGAAGCCGTGGCCGTCGAGCTGGAGCGCCTGCGCTCCACCTGGATCAACCCGCGCATCATCGCCGCGGCCGAATCGGAGCGTGTCATCGGCCAGGCCATCGAGCGCGAATACTCGCTGGCCGACCTGCTGCGCCGTCCCGGCGTGGGCTACGACACGCTGATGAGCATGTCCGGACTGGAGGGCCAGGCGCTGGCTGGTCCCGGCGTGGATGACCCCGCCGTGCGCGAACAGATCGAAATCCAGCTGAAATACGCCGGCTATATCGACCGCCAGGCCAAGGAAGTCGAACGCCACGACCACTACGAAAACCTGAAGCTGCCGGACGGGTTCAACTACCTGGACATCGGCGCGCTGTCGATCGAAGTGCGCCAGAAGCTCGACAAGCAGCGCCCCGAAACCCTGGGCCAGGCATCCAGAATTTCTGGAGTGACACCTGCCGCAATCTCGCTTTTGCTGGTACATTTGAAGAAACGCGGCGCGAAAGGCTTCGCCACCCTGAACGAGGAGCTGGCTGAATGAAGTTTTTCGACCGTCCCGCATTGGCGCAGGTCCTGGCCGATGGCATCAAAGAATTGAAGCTGGACCTGAACGAACAGCAGCACGAACAACTGCTCGACTACCTCGCGCTGCTGTTCAAGTGGAATTCGGTGTACAACCTGACCTCGGTGCGCGATCCCATGCAAATGATGACGCACCACGTATTGGATTCACTGGCCGCCGTACCGGCATTCGCCAGCGCGCACAATGTGCTCGACGTCGGGGCAGGGGGCGGATTGCCAGGCATGGTGCTGGCCATCGCCCGGCCAGGCATGAAAGTATCGCTGATCGACACGGTGCACAAGAAAACGGCCTTCCTCACGCAAGTCAAGGCGGAACTGGGCCTGGCCAATGTCACGGTGTACACGATGCGGGTCGAGAATTTGCACGTGCCACAGAAATTCGACGTTATTACCTCGCGGGCTTTTGCGGACCTGTCGGATTTCGTCAATTGGTCGGGACACGTTTTAAGCGAGGGCGGACAATTTATCGCCCTCAAAGGAACGGCACCCCCCGAGGAGCAGGAAAGACTGCCAAAAGCGTGGAAAGTGACGGAACTGAGGCCTTTGGAGGTGCCAAGACTGCAGGCAGAGCGTCATCTCGTGTTTATCCAGAAAACAGAGTAAATCATATAAACCGTATAAATGGTTTATACCATATATATTATATAAATCGAATAAACGATTTCTATAGTATAAACGGTATAAATCGTTATTGTTGCGTCTACCAAAAGAACATACATGGCCAAAATATTTTGCGTTGCGAATCAAAAGGGCGGAGTAGGAAAGACCACCACCAGCGTCAACCTGTCCGCAGGCCTGGCCATGCTCGATCAGCGCGTGCTGCTGGTCGACCTTGACCCGCAAGGCAATGCCACCATGGGCGCCGGCATCAACAAGGCGGGCCTGAAGGCGTCCACCTACGAGGTGCTGCTGGGCGAAGCCGACGTGAACGCAGCGCGCCAGCGTTCGGAAGCGGGGCGCTTCGACGTGCTGCCTTCCAATCGCGAGCTGGCCGGCGCCGAAGTCGAAATGGTGGAACTCGAACACCGCGAACGCCGACTGCGCGACGCCCTGGCGGTGGTCGACAGCGAATACGATTTCATCCTGATCGACTGCCCGCCCGCGCTGTCGATGCTGACCCTGAACGGCCTGTGCGCCGCGCACGGCGTCATCATCCCCATGCAGTGCGAGTACTACGCGCTCGAAGGCTTGTCCGACCTGGTCAACACGATCAAGAAGGTGCACGCCAACCTGAACCACGACCTGAAGATCATCGGCCTGCTGCGCGTGATGTTCGATCCGCGCATGACGCTGTCGCAGCAGGTGTCGGCGCAGCTGGAGGAACACTTCGGCGACAAGGTTTTCCAGACCATCATTCCGCGCAATGTACGCCTGGCCGAAGCGCCGTCGTACGGCGTGCCCGGCGTGGTGTTCGACCCCGCATCGAAGGGCGCGCAGGCATACGTCGCCTTCGGCGCCGAAATGATCAAACGAATCAAGACAATGTAATTTAAGAGAGAACTGCATACATCATGGCGACCAAAAAACTCAAAGGCCTCGGCCGCGGCCTCGAAGCACTCCTGGGCGGCGATGGCGATGCACCCCAGCCCGATCCGGGCACGCCTTCCTCGCTGCCGGTATTCCAGCTGCAGGCCGGCAAATACCAGCCGCGCACGCGCATGGATGAAGGCGCGCTGGCCGAACTGGCCGCGTCCATCAAGACCCAGGGCATCATGCAGCCGGTGCTGGTGCGCCCCGTGGGCACCGATTCCCTGACCGGCGCCATCAAGTACGAGATCATCGCCGGCGAGCGCCGCTTCCGCGCGGCCCAGCTGGCCGGCCTGGACAACATTCCGGTGCTGGTGCGCGACGTGGACGACCAGGCCGCGGCGGCCATGGCCCTGATCGAGAACATCCAGCGCGAAGACCTGAACCCGCTCGAAGAGGCGCAGGGCATCCATCGCCTGATCTCCGACTTCAGCTTCACGCACGAACAGGCCGCCACCGCCGTGGGCCGTTCGCGCAGCGCCGTGTCCAACCTGCTGCGCCTGATGAACCTGGCGGCGCCCGTGCAAACCATGCTCATGGCCGGCGACATCGACATGGGCCACGCGCGCGCCCTGCTGGCGGTCGATTCGGCCAGCCAGATCAACCTGGCCAACCAGGTCGTCGCCAGGCGCTTGTCGGTGCGGGAAACCGAAAAGCTGGTCACCCGCGCTATGGAAGAGCAGGCCAATCCGCCCACGGCACGCGTGAAGGAAAAATCGGGCGACATCGTGCGCCTCGAGGAAGAGCTGTCCGACAAGCTGGCCACGCCGGTGCTGTTCAAGATGGGCGCCAAGGGCAAGGGCCAGATGATCATCGACTTCGCCGACCTCGATATCCTGGACGGCGTGCTGGCCCGCCTGCGCGCATGAGCGAACTGCTAATATTTGCCCCAATCAGGATTGCGATGTTCTGATATGCTGAAACGTCGTTTCAAACCTGTCGGAGACATCGTTGATAAATTTTTCTGAAGCCGCTGGACGCCATTGGTGCGACGGAGAAATCCTACACAAAGCCGCGCGGTATGAAAACGCAGACCACCTATTTGGGTTTGCAGCTGAATGCGCCATAAAGGCAGCAGTCAGACACGGAAATAAAGTGGATCCAGTTGGTGACATTGACGAACGATTCAAGTGTCATATTAATATTCTGTGGAATAGGATCCCCGCCCAGCAATTTACGCGCAACTATCCTGGGCTCGCAGCACTTCTACGTTGCGACAATCCTTTCTCTGACTGGGATGTTGCGCAGAGATACTCGGCAGATGGAGTTGTAACGAAAGACTCTTCCGACACGCATCGCAAGATGACACAACGAATTTTAGGGGCCGCACAAGTACTGGGTGCACGCGCTGGAGCACGAAATGGTTAAATTTGAAACAGCAATTCCATTGTTGCTTGGTGCTCTCGACGAGAAATTTAAGGCTGGGGCTGTCATATCGCGCGCCCATATCGTTCGGGATCTTGCCGGCCAATTAGTACTTGTGCTGCCCGATGAAGCGTTGCAGCCTGATGAATGGAATGAATTTGCTAAAGAACTTCACTCATTGCTCGAGACATATAGCCCTGGCGAGGCCAGAGTACTACTACGTGAAAGCGACCTTATTGATCCAACCGATGTACTCGATTCGCCTGACAAAATTAGCCTAGATGCTCCAAACTCATGGTTGCTGGATAGAGTACTGACAAATCAAGATTGGGTGAGACCCCCATTGCTTCATCAAACGACAATACCGATGTTGGTAGCCTATAGCGTCAAAGGCGGCGTGGGCAGGAGCACCGCGATGGCTATGCTGGCGTGGAACCTAGCGCGAAAAGGAAAAGATGTCTTAGTCATAGATCTCGATTTAGAAGCGCCAGGGATTGGGTCAATTCTACTCGATGAGCTTCCTGAATGCGGTCTAGTAGATTGGTTGATGGAGAGCATAAACAGCCAGGGCACCGAGGAAATTCTTGGTTCAGCAATTCGTGACGCACTCCTCGCGCAGGATACAGATGGGCGAATTCGTGTCCTCGCGGCCTATGGAAAAAATAGCAATAATTACATTTCAAAATTGGGGCGTATTTACGGCTCCACCTTGGATATGGAAGGCAAAATAATTGGACTCGCAGAACGGTTAATTCAACTTCTGGACATGATTGCGAACATGCAAGATCCTCCGGATTCGATCTTGATCGACTCACGGGCAGGATTGCATGATATCGGCTCGGCCGTTGTGACACGCCTTGGGGCGGAGGTTCTCCTTTTTGCACGAAACGACGATCAAGATTGGTGGTCATATCATCAGCTTTTCGAGCATTTACGCGTCTCGCAAGCTGTCTCGAAAGGAATGGGAAGCGACGACGACCTTCGTTGGAAACTTAAGATGGTAGCTGCTCAGACCGCGCCTGTGGAATCAGCACGACGCGATTGGGTGTCCCGCTCATATACTGAGTGGATAGATTTCTACGATGATGAAAGCGCACCTGTAACTACCGAGTTTACTCCTCAAACTTTCGCTAGGGACGCCGTTGAGGCCCCACATTTTCCTTTGTTCATAAATTTCGAACCTGGAATCCGAACTGCATGCTTAACAAATAATAACGATCGTCCTAATTGGGACTTCATTCAAGCAATATATAGCGAATTTTTCGCAGGTGCAGAAGAACGTCTTTGGCCAATAAAACAGGAGAACATCAGTGGCAGTTAAGAAGTTCAAATTTTCGGCCTCGACTATCAGGGAAGCCTTGTCCCAAATCGATGAAACGTCACAGGAATCACTGAAGCCACCGAAAAAAAATACGCTTTATCTACCAATGGGCCATATTAAGGCGCTCAATTTGTCGTCGAGCATTGTTGTTGGGATGCGCGGAAGTGGTAAGAGTTACTGGACAGCAGTATTAGCAAGCGAAAGTCATCGGCGCCACATTGCTAAGGCCGCGCGGATACCGGATTTGGAGTCTGCGACCGTAAGCATCGGCTTTGCCCTAGACCCCAGCAGTGAAGAGTTTCCGGATGCTCCGACACTGGCCGCACTTTTAAATAAACGAGTTGACGCCAGAGACATTTGGTACACGGTATTGTTGAAGCACGCACTGTCGATGCTTGGAAAAGCATTTCCTTGCAGTGGCGATTGGGAAAATAAAGTGAACTGGCTGACGACCAATCGGACAAAGGCACTTTCTCTCTTTTCCGACTGCGACAGGGAGATTGCTGCCTCTGGCCGAAATTTAGTTGTGTTGTTTGATGCGCTCGATCGACTTGCAACAGACTGGGATAGCATACGGATCTACCTCCGAGCACTGCTCATGATCTGCCTCGAATGTAGATCGCGCCGTAGCATCCGAATAAAGGTCTTTCTTCGTCCTGACATGGAAGAAGATGAGGCGATTTGGGATTTCGTTGACAGCTCGAAATTGCGCGCCTCGGTAGTCGAACTATTGTGGCGACCTGTGGATCTTTTCGGATTAGTTTTGCTAAATCTTGCGAATAATCCCTATAGTGGAGAAGAGTTCCGAACGGAAATTACAAGAGTAATTGGACTTCAATGGGCGGAGCAATCGGGGGCATACCAACTGCCGAAAGCTTTGATGAACGGAGAGCAGCCTACTAGGTCCATAATTGAAGCGTTTTCCGGTCCGTGGATGGGAACGTCGGCGAAGCGTGGCTATGTCTATACATGGATTCCAACGCACCTCGCTGACGCAAAAAGTCGCTTAAGTCCGAGAAGTTTCCTATTGGCATATCGTGAAGCTGCGGGTTGGACCGAGGAGCATGAGCCGGATCATGAGAATACGCTTCACTTCCGTGGTATTCAACAGGGGGTTGCAAAGGCCTCTGAAATTCGCGTCGGTGAAATCTCCGAGGACTATCCTTGGGTGAAGCCGCTCCTTGAAGCTGCCCGAGGACTGACGGTTCCATGTTTCGCAAGCGACATTACGAACAAATGGCCAAGAAATCTTTTGGACAAAATTAGAAACAATCCAAACGCAAAGCTACCTCCACGAAGATTCAATACTGACCCAGTTCGTCGGGGAAAGTCCGAAGCACTTATCGAGGATCTTGTAGAGCTGGCGGTTTTTTATCGGACCGACGATGATCGACTAAACATTCCGGACATCTTTCGAGTTGGATTTGGAATTAAACGTTTAGGAGGCGTGCGCCCTCCGCGTTAGATCCCTCCTACGCACATTCAGTACAATTATGCAATAAGCAATATTTCTATAAAATTAATTCTCAACATTTTCGACGGTATTTGCAGCGCCGGGCCACATATGCATACACTTTCACGTGGCTGCACGTGGCCTGGCGCAATCCGCCCGGCCATCCCCACGAATAAAATTCGCCCGCGAGAGTGAGGCTGCGGCCCTGCGGCGCGCCGACAACATTGTCCATTTTCAGTACATGCGTTCGAAAAACACCATGCTAACTTCCATGGCTCCCCAACCAAGGAGACTCCATGAGAAACGCCAGCATCCTGTTCCTGCTGATGTCAGCAGCCTTCGCTTCCAATGTCAGTGCCCAGTCCGTCGACATAGGCACTCCCCAGTCCGTCATTGACGGCCTGACCCAGCAGCGCATGAATGCGCGCTCGGTATTCGCCCAGTCCCTGAACGGCAATACGGTCACCGCGACCATCCGCGATTTCCACAAGAACAAGGATGGCATGGTGTCGATCACCGGTACCGCCATCGATTCGGCCAATTCGGTCTTCGTGCTGAAGGGCCATGCCAGCAAGGTATACGGCTACCTGCTCAAGTACGACACCATGAAGGCCTTCGAGTACACCACCAACGGCGCCGGCCGCGTGGTGATCACGGAAGTGCCGATCACCAAGATCGTGCCCGACTTCGATCCCGAGTTCCGCGACAAGCGCACCCCGCAGATGCGCGCCATGGCCGTCGCCGCGCCCACGTACAGCCCCATGGCCCTGCGCCAGGCGCGCCATATCGGACCCTACCAGAACGAGGACGTCACCCAGCTGCAGAGCAAACCCGGCAGCGCCTGGGTGTTTTACCTGAACACCACCGCCGTCATGAGCGGCACCACGCCCTTGAACGGCGTCACCAAGGAACAGATCTACCGCGCCTGGCAATCCGTGGCCGACCAGTATTCCATGCTGAATATGAACGTGACCACCAGCCGCGCCGTATACGACAGCGCGCGCGCCGCCAACCAGCTGCGCACCGGCATCATCAATTTCATCAATGCCGACGGCCGCTCGTACGCGCCCCTGCATTCCTTCGGCACCACGGCGGCCGGCACGCTGTTCCGCAACCCCTCGTCCGGCTTTGACTATGGCTACGGCATCGGCATGACCGGCGCCCACGAGGTGGGCCACCAGATGGGCATGAACCATGACGGCGGCGGCAGCGGCGGCGAATACTTCGAAGGCATCGCGGCCTACCAGTGGGGCCCCATCATGGGCAACTACTGGATGGGCGGCAGCTGGGCCAACCAGCTGTTCACCTGGAGCCGCGGTGAATACAGCACCGCCAGCAATGGCGAAGACGACCTGAACATCATGACCGTCGGCGAGCAGGTGCCCTACATGGCCGACGACAACGCGACCAGCAAGGCGCTGGTCATCGGCGCCGGCGGCGCCATCGCCCCGGGCAGCAACTTCGGCCAGATCGAGCGCAATACCGATACCGACACCTTTACCTTCACCACGTCGGGCATCTCGACCCTGAACCTGCGCATCGACCCGACCGAGTACTTGCGCATGCTCGACGTCGACGCCACCATCCTGAACGCGGCCGGCACTCAGGTGGCGCGCAGCAACCTGGCGGTTCACCGTTCGGCCCAGTTCACCAACCTGTCGCTGCCGGCCGGTACCTACCGCCTGGTGATCCGCGGCGGCGCCGAGGGCACCCCGGCCAACGGCTTCTCCAGCTATTCCTCGCTTGGCCACTACGCCATGCAAGGCACGCTGGCAGGCGGCAGCAGTTATCCGGCGCTGACCAGCGGCGTGGCGCTGGGCGGCCAGGCGGCCAGCACGGGCGCATGGAAGTACTACATGATCGACGTCCCGGCCGGGAAAACCTCGGTCACCTTCAAGCTGAACGGCGCCAATGGCGACGCCGACATGTTTGCCCGCTATAACGCCACCCCGACCAGCAGCAGCTACGGCTGCAAATCGGACGGTCCGACCAGCGTGGAGAGCTGCACCATCTCCTCGCCGGCGGCCGGCCGCTACTACGTGGGTATTTACGCCTACAGCAGCTACTCCGCCCTCTCCGTCACCGCTACCACCGCGCCGTGATGTAATTCCCCCCGGGGCTGCAATGGTCCCGGGGGACTGCAAACCGCCCTAAGTTAGTGCAATACCTCGATTTTTTCGTGGTATTTGCCTCTGCCGCAGTGCAGCAACGTTTGACGGCCATGCAGATAAAGTCTTATAATCCCGCTGATTCACGTTTTCCCCAACACCCGAAGCAGCTTTCACACGGCTGGCGCGAAGAAGAAAAATGCTGCGCATAGTCTCCCTGCAATTGATGGCAACAGTAGTCGCTGGCGTAGTCGCTGCACTGCTGGGTGGATGGCCTGCGATGTTTTCGGCGGTGCTCGGTGGATTGTGTTGTGTCGTGCCCAATGGCCTGTTTGCCCTGCGTCTGTTTGCAAATGCGCAGCGACTCGGTGCGGCAAACCCGATGTCGTTTATGGTCGGTGAGTTTATAAAGATTGCATTAACGGTGACGCTGCTTGGCGTGACCGCATGGCTGTACCGCGATTTGAACTGGCTCGCTTTGTTATGCGGCTTCATCGTGGCACTAAAAAGTTACATCATCTTATTGTTTAGGCAGACATGACAACGACAGCGACAGATATTGCGGCGGGAGCCGCTGTTCACGCCCCAACTTCCGGCGAGTACATCAAGCACCACCTGGGTCACAATGCATCCGCCCAGCAGACCGGTATTTTCGATTTCAGCATCGTTCACTACGACACCATTTTCTGGTCCGTCACCCTGGCCATCGTCGCCGGCCTGCTGTTGTGGATGGCCGCGCGCCGCGCCACCTCGGGCGTGCCTGGCCGTTTCCAGGGCCTGGTTGAAATGGTCGTCGAACTGGTCGAAGACCAGTCCAAAGCCATCGTCCATGGCGACCGTTCCTTCATCGCCCCGCTGGCACTGACCGTGTTCGTCTGGGTTCTGCTGATGAACTCGATGGACTTCCTGCCAGTCGACATGTTCGCAACAATGTTCCGCGTCCTTGGCATCCACGGTGCGGGCGGCCACGAGCCCTTCTTCCGCGTCGTGCCTACCGCCGACCTGAACGGCACCTTCGGCATGGCCCTGGTGATCTTCGGCGCAATGATTTTCTACAACCTGAAAATCAAGGGCGTAGGCGGCTTCATCCACGAACTGTTCTGCGCACCGTTCGGTTCGCATCCGGCACTGTGGATCTTCAACCTGGGCCTGAACATCATCGAATTCGCAGCAAAAACCGTGTCGCTGGCTATGCGACTGTTCGGTAACATGTTTGCCGGCGAATTGATCTTCTTGTTGATCGCACTGCTGGGCGCTACCTGGGTTGGCTTCACCACCCAGAGCCTCCTGCTGGCTGGTTTGCAAGTTGCGGCCGGTTCGATTTGGGCAATCTTCCACATTCTGATCGTGTTGTTGCAGGCTTTCATTTTCATGATGCTGACGCTGGTGTATATCGGCCAGGCGCATGAAGGTCACTAAAGAAGTTTGAAGTATTTCGTATCTTTGTTTTTAACTTTTCATTTTTTGATTATCTAAGGAGTTTTTGATGACTAACGTCGCTTTCGTAGCACTGGCATGCGGTTTGATCATTGGTTTGGGTGCTATCGGTGCATGTATCGGTATCGGCATCATGGGCGGCAAATTCATCGAAGCTTCGGCTCGTCAGCCTGAACTGATGAACACCCTGCAGACCAAGATGTTCCTGCTGGCTGGTCTGATCGACGCTGCATTCCTGATCGGTGTTGGTATCGCGATGATGTTCGCATTCGCCAGCCCGTTCGGCGCTTAATCGCCAATTCTCAATAGCCGGGCGCGCATTTCTGCCCGCCCGGCAGTCGTCTTTCTGAGAAGGAAATTGCTGTGAACTTAAATTCTACGATGTTCGTGCAGGCCATCGTGTTCCTCATCCTGGCTGGCTTCGTTGCGAAGTTTGTATGGCCGGCGATGATAGGCGCACTGGATACACGAGCTAAAAAAATCGCCGATGGTCTGGCTGCCGCCGACCAGGGCAAAAAAGCCATGGCTGACGCTGAAAAGCGTGTGCAGGTCGAACTGGCCGGCGCCCGTGACGAAGGACAAAAGCGCATCGCTGACGCTGAAAAGCGCGCTCAGATGATCGCCGACGAAATCAAGGCAAACGCCCAGGCTGAAGCGAACCGCATCATCTCGCAAGCCAAGGCTGACGCTGAACAGCAAGTAACCAAAGCCCGCGAAGAACTGCGTGCCCAGGTTGCCGGCCTTGCAGTCAAAGGCGCTGAACAGATCCTCAAGCGTGAAGTGAACGCATCGGCCCACGCCGACCTGCTGTCGCAACTGGCTGTCGAGCTGTAATCATGGCTGAACACGCAACCGTCGCCCGTCCTTACGCCGAAGCAGTGTTCCGTGTCGCCCAGTCCGGCGACATGGCTGCCTGGTCGACCCTGATGGACGAACTGGCCCAAGTCGGCGCCAATTCGGACGTTCAGGCTTTTGCCCGCAATCCGAACGTTTCGGAGGCGCAGGTCGCCGACGCGTTTGCTGCGCTGGTCAAGGCACCGCTGACCGCTGAAGCGAAAAACTTCGTCAACATGCTGATCGAAAACGGCCGCGTCTCGCTGCTGCCGGAAATTGGCGCCCAGTTCGCAGTGCTGAAAAACGCACTCGAAGGCGCTGCCGACGCTGACATTACCAGCGCGTTCGAGATCACTGCCGCCCAGGTCAACGACCTGGTCGCGACGCTGGAAAAGAAATTTGGCCGCAAGCTCAACCCAACGGTGACAGTGGATCCATCGCTGATCGGTGGTGTGCGCGTGGTGGTCGGTGATGAAGTGCTCGATACCTCGGTACGCGCCAAGCTGCAACAGATGTCCGTTGCACTCGCGTCGTAAGCATCGCACAGAACACGCCGGCACCCCGCCCTTGCCCTACGCATCAAGAAACTATTAGGAGTTAGCATGCAACTTAACCCATCTGAAATCAGTGAACTGATCAAGAGCCGGATTCAAGGCCTCGAAGGTTCCGCTGAAGTTCGCAATCAAGGCACGGTTATCTCGGTCGCCGACGGTATCTGCCGCATCCATGGTCTGTCGGACGTGATGCAGGGCGAGATGCTGGAATTCCCAGGCAATACCTTTGGCCTGGCAATGAATCTGGAGCGCGACTCCGTTGGCGCCGTTATTCTGGGTGCTTACGAGCACATCTCCGAAGGCGACACGGTCAAGTGCACCGGCCGCATCCTGGAAGTACCGATCGGCCCCGAGCTGCGCGGCCGCGTTGTCAACGCGCTGGGCCAGCCAATCGACGGCAAAGGCGCCATCGGCGCCAAGCTGACCACCCCGATCGAAAAAATCGCACCGGGCGTGATCGCCCGCCAGTCCGTGTCGCAGCCTATGCAGACCGGCCTGAAGTCGATCGATTCGATGGTACCGATCGGCCGTGGCCAGCGCGAGCTGATCATTGGCGACCGCCAGACCGGCAAATCGGCAGTAGCGATTGATGCGATCATCAATCAAAAGGGTCAGAACATGACCTGTATCTACGTCGCCATCGGCCAGAAGGCATCGACCGTCAAGAACATCGTGCGCTCGCTGGAAACGCACGGCGCGATGGAATACACCATCGTCGTCGCCGCGACCGCTTCCGAGTCCGCCGCCATGCAGTACATCTCCGCTTACTCCGGTTGCGCCATGGGCGAATACTTCCGTGACCGCGGCGAAGACGCACTGATCGTCTACGATGACCTGTCCAAGCAAGCTGTTGCTTATCGCCAGATCTCGCTGCTGCTGCGCCGTCCACCAGGCCGCGAAGCTTACCCAGGCGACGTGTTCTACCTGCACAGCCGCCTGCTCGAGCGCG
>JAZKBE010000001.1:0-24887 GCA_040388805.1 Pseudomonadota bacterium | reverse complement strand
GTGGGCGCCGAACGCATGCTGGGCTACGACGCGGCCGACGTCATCGACAAGATCACCCCGGCCGACATTTCCGAGCCGCTCGAAGTGATCGCGCGCGCCGCCAGCCTGTCCGAGGAACTCGATACCCCGATCGCCCCCGGCTTCGAAGCCCTGGTGTTCAAGGCCTCGCGCGGGATCGAGGATATCTACGAACTGACCTATATCCGCAAGGATGGCAGCAGCTTCCCGGCCATGGTGTCGGTCACCGCCTTGCGCGACGCGGTGGGCGCCATCATCGGCTACCTGCTGATCGGCACCGACAACACGGCCCGCAAGGAAGTGGAAAAGCAGCAGGAAGTGCTGGACCAGAGCTTGCGCGACCAGCAGTTCTACACCCGCTCGCTGATCGAATCGAATATCGACGCCATCATGACGACCGACCCGCGCGGCATCATCAGCGACGTCAACCAGCAGATGGAATTGCTGACCGGCTGCACCCGCGACGAACTGATCGGCGCGCCGTTCAAGAGTTACTTCACCGACCCGGAGCGCGCCGATGCGGGCATCAAGCGCGTGCTGACCGTGGGCAAGGTGACCAATTACGAGCTGACCGCGCGCGCCCGCGACGGCAAGGAAACCTTCGTTTCGTACAACGCCACCACCTTCTACGACCGCGAACGCAAGCTGCGCGGCGTGTTCGCGGCCGCGCGCGACGTGTCCGAGCGGCGCGAATTCGAGCTGGCCCAGCAGCAGAACAATGTGGAACTGGCCACGGCCAAGGCGGCGGCCGAAAAAGCCAACCTGGCCAAGTCCGACTTCCTGTCCTCGATGAGCCACGAATTGCGCACCCCGCTCAATGCGGTGCTCGGCTTTGCCCAGCTGCTGGCCTCGGAAGAGCCGGCCCCGGCGCCGCGCCAGCTGCGCTCGATCAACCAGATCCTCAAGGGCGGCTGGTACCTGCTGCGCCTGATTAACGAAATCCTGGACCTGGCCCTGATCGAATCGGGCAAGGTCACCATGTCGGCCGAACCGATGGCCATGGGCGACGTGTTCGACGATTGCCAGGAACTGGTGGCCACCCAGGCGCGCGAGCGCGGCATCGTGCTGTCCTTCCCGGTCGGGCGCAAGCCTTTCTATATCCACGCCGACCGCACCCGCGTCAAGCAGGTGCTGCTGAACCTGCTCACCAATGCCATCAAGTACAACTGTCCCGATGGCGCGGTGCACGTCACCTGCGGCGAAGGCGAAGGCGGCATGCTGCGCGTGACGGTGACCGATACCGGCGCCGGCCTGGAAGGGCCGCAGCTGGCGCAATTGTTCCAGCCGTTTAACCGGCTGGGCCAGGAAAGCGGCGGCGAGGAGGGCACCGGCATCGGTCTGGTCGTGACCAAGCAGCTGGTCGAACTGATGGGCGGCCGGATCGGCGTGTCGAGCCAGCCCGGGCGCGGCACCGCGTTCTGGGTCGAACTGCCGTCCTGCGAGGCGCCGTCGCTGGCGCCGTACGCCCTGCTGCCGGAGACCGAACCGGTGCTGCCGGTCAGCGCCGAGCGCCTGGCCGGCCAGCGCACCTTGCTGTACGTGGAAGACAATCCGGCCAACCTGGCGCTGGTGCAGCAATTGATCGACCGGCGCGGCGATTTGAAACTGCTGACCGCGATCGACGCCCACCTGGGCATCATGCTGGCGCGCGCGCAGCAGCCCGACCTGATCCTGATGGACATCAACCTGCCCGGCCTGTCCGGGTTCGGCGCCCTGCGCATCCTGCAGAACGACCCGCTCACGGCGCATATTCCGGTGCTGGCCCTGTCGGCCAACGCGGTGCCGCGCGACATAGAAAAAGGCATGGAGGCGGGCTTTTTCCGCTACCTGACCAAGCCGATCATGCTGCCCGAATTCATGCAGGCGCTCGACGTGGCGCTGCGCCACGCCAGCGAACAGAAGCTGGAGCGGCCGCTCGCGGACTGATCAGGCGGACGGCGGGGGGACGGCGCCGAACTGGGTAGCCAGGAAATTGGCGATCCGGGTCTGGGTGGCGTCGAGGTAGGGAATGTTCATGTGGTCGGAATCGGGCACGATTTCGTCCAGGTGCAGCCGGCCCAGCTGGGCCACCAGCAAGTCGGTATGCGAATGGGGCACCACGTCGTCGTAGGCGGCGCGCAGCACATAGGTGGGCGCCTTGAGGGACGGGGCATACTTGACCGATTCGAAGCGGTGGCGCAGCACATATTCCACCGGCAGCGCGCTGAACTTGCGCTTGGCGATGGCCAGGATCGAATCGTAGGGCGTGATCAAGACCAGCGACTGCACGGCGCGCGCGAGCGCGACCTGGACCGCCACCCCGGAGCCCAGGCTGCGCCCGACCACGGCCACCCGGGCCGGGTCCACATGGTGGCGTTCGGACAGCCAGTCGAACAGCAGGCGGCCGTCGTCGACCATGTGCTGCTCGGCCGGATCGCCGCCCGAGGCGCCATAGCCGCGGTAATTGACCGCCAGCACCGCCATCCCCGGAAACAGCCGGGCGGCATCGCGCACCACCCAGGAGACTTCCTCGGAGCGGCCGCCGAAATACACCACGGCCGGGTGCGGTCCGACCACCTGGGGCGTCATCAGCCAGCCCGACAGCTTGGTGCCGTCGGTGGCGCGCAGCACGATGGCGCGCGTGCGGTGGCCGCTGCTGCGCGGGTTGGGCACTTCGCGCTTGTTGGTGGGATTGAATACCAGGCGCCGCTGGCTGGCGGCGACGGCGGCGGTGAGCCCCACCCACAGCAGGCTGAGGGCACCGGCGACACCTGCGACTTTTCTGGAATTGTTCATAAACGCCAGTCTAACCGGCTTCCCCAGGCAGGGTTTGTGCTGTAGCGCACAGTCGGCCCCGGCCAGGCGCGGAAGTGGCCCGGAAACAACGATTGCCGTCCTCGGGAACCATCACGCCGGGATAGGTGACACGATGTGCATGTGGTAATCTTTACACACCATCCGACCCCACTTCCATATGAGAAAAATCGGCATTTCGCCCGAGCAATTCGCCGGCATCGTCCTTGGCGCGCTCGGTGGCGTGGTCGCGCTGCGCTGGGTCAGCAACAGCGCCGCGCTGACGGCGCTGATCCCGTATTCCGATCAAATGGGGCTGAACACCCCGCTCCTGTTCCTGGCCAGCGGTTTCTGCCTGTATTTCCTGCAGCACAGGGTGGCGGGGCCGCTGGCGGCCGCCTGGAAGGTGGCCGCCGGCCTGCTGCTGGCGCTGCCGCTGCTGGTGCTGTTCGAGCACCTGACGGGCATGACCCTGGGCATCGACTTCGTGCGCGTGCCCACCCCGCCCACCGAGGCCATCCCCCATCCGGGCCGCATCGCACCGAATACCTGCATCGCCTTCCTGCTGGCGGGCGTGTGCCTGCTGCTGATGCGGCAAGGGCGGCGCAGCAGCGTTGCCAACTCGACGCAATTGCTCGCTTCCGGCGCGGTGCTCCTGATCGGCGCCAGCGCGCTGCTGGGCTATCTGCTCAACCTGCAATCGCTGTACCGCGTGGCCGCCTTCAATGCCATGGTGCCGACCACCGCGGCCGGCGTGAGCGTGCTGGGCATGGCCCTGTGGACGGTGCGCATCCGCCTGCGCGAGCAGCACAGCGGCAGCTGGTTCGACCAGGCCAGCCGGATCACGGTGCAAGCGATCAGCGTGGTGGCCGTGGTCGCGCTGGTGGCCGGCGCGGCCGGCTTTTCCGTGATGCGCGACAGCTACGAGCAATCGATATCCAACAATATGCGGCAGACCGCGGCCAGCAGCGTCACGTCGCTGCGCAACACGCTCGATGTCAGCCTGTGGGTGCCGCACATGTATGCCGGCCGCGGCACGGTGCGCGACTTTCTGCTGGCCATGTCCAGGAACGCCAAGGACGAGGCGGCGAAGACGGCGCTGCTGCGCCTGTCCAGGAGCTTCATGGAAGTGGGCGGCAGTGCGATCGCCTTTTACAGCGTGGAAGGCGAACTCGGTGTCGGGATCGGGCGCTTCATGCACGGCAGCGCCATCTCGCGCCAGCCGCTGACGGTCAAGGGCCAGCGGGCCGTGCTGCTGTGGCGCGACAAGTACATGCTGTACACCGAAAACGACGTCTACGATGGCGAGCGCCTGCTGGGACGCATGGTGGCCGAGCAGCACCTGCCGCTGTTCGACCAGCTGCTGGCAAACTACCGCAAGAGCAGCGCCTCGTCCGACATCGTGGTGTGTTCTCTGGAAATAGAATCGGTCTATTGCGCACCCACGCGCTTCTTGTCGAACGTTGTCCATATCCCCAAGGTCCGTGCCGACGGCAGCGTCAACCAGGCGATCGTCGACGCTCTGGCGGGCCGCAGCGGCGTCACCATCACGCGCGACCGGCACGACACGCCCGTGTTCGCCGCCTATGCCCCGGTGGTCCCCTACGGCCTGGTGGTGGTGGTCAAGACCAATGTCGATACCCTGTACGGCCCCTTGCGCGAGAAGGCCAACACCATGGTGCTGGTGCTGGTGGGACTGGTCGTGCTGGGTGCTTCGCTGCTGCTGATCCAGGTGCGCCCGGTGGTGGCCCAGCTGGTGCGCGAAAAGCGCCGCACCCAGGTGATCCTGGAAAATTCGAACGACGCCTTCGTCGCCCTGGGCGTGGACGGCTTGATCACCGACTGGAATACCGAAGCCGAGCGCACCTTCGGCTGGAGCGCGCAGGAAGCGATCGGGCGCAACCTGGCCGAGCTGATCATCCCGTCCGACCAGCGCGCCGCCCACAACTCCGGCTTCGCCCGGTTCACCAAGACCGGTACCGGGCCGGTCATCAACGCGCGCCTGGAAGTGTCGGCCCTGCGCAAGGATGGCAGCGAAATCCCGATCGAGCTGTCGGTGGCGGCCATGCACACGGGCGCCGGCTATGTGGCCAATGCCTTCATGCGCGACATCACCGAGCGGCGCCGCCTGACCGGCGAGATTCAAGCGCGCGCCCGCGAACTGGAACAGGAGCGCGACCGCGCCGAAGCGGCCAACCGCGCCAAGGGCGAATTCGTGGCCCACATGAGCCACGAGCTGCGCACGCCGATGAACGCGGTGCTGGGCATGACCTATCTGCTGTCGCACACCGAACTGAAGGCCGAACAGAAGAAATACCTCGAGATGATCCGCTCGTCGGGGCAGTCGCTGCTGGGGATCATGAACGACATCCTGGATTTTTCCAAGGTCGAAGCGGGGCAGATGCAGCTGGCCAGCGCGCGTTTCAACCTGGGCGACATGCTGGGCGGGACGGCCACCATCATGAGCGTGAACGCCGGCGACAAGGACCTGGAGCTGGCCATCGGGGTGGATCCGGACGTGCCGCGCATGCTAGGCGGCGACGCCCTGCGCCTGCAGCAGGTCCTGGTCAACCTGGTGGGCAACGCCATCAAGTTCACCGAGCGCGGCGAAGTGTGCCTGCACGTGGCCCTGCTGGCCCGCGACGGGCCGCACGCCACCTTGCAGTTCACCGTGCGCGATACCGGCATCGGCATGGACCAGGCACACCTGTCACGCCTGTTCTCGCCCTTCACGCAGGGCGACGCATCGACCACGCGCCGTTTCGGCGGCACGGGCCTGGGCCTGACCATCTCCAAGCGCCTGGTCGAACTGATGGGCGGCAGCATCAGCGTCGACAGCGCCGCCGGGCGCGGAACGGAATTTCGCATCACGCTGCCGCTGCAGGTGGAAGAGGACCAGGACGACCGGCGCCGCACCAGCGCCATGGTCGGTCCCCTGCGCCTGCTGATCGTGGACGACCATGCCACCAGCCGCGACTACCTGGCCAAGACGGTGGCCGGCTGGGGCTGGGAATCGACCTGCGTGGCATCGGGCGAGGCCGCCCTGGCGGCAGCGTCGCATGCCGACGCCGACGGCCGTCCCTACGACGTGGTCATGCTGGACTGGCAAATGCCGGGCATGGACGGCGCCGCCACCATGGCCGCGCTGCGCCAGGCGCGATTGCGCCGCATGCCGGTGGCGCTGATGGTCAATGCCTACGGGCGCGGGCGCCTGGTGGGCAGCGGGGCCGCGCGGGATGCCGACGCCATCCTGACCAAGCCGGTGACCGGCTCGAGCCTGTTCGATACCCTGCATGAAGTGCTGGTCAAGCGCGGCCTGGCCGCGCCGGTGGTGCCGCAGCCGACGCAGCCGGCGCAGCGCCTGGACGGCTTGCGGGTGCTGCTGGCCGAAGACAATGAATTGAACCAGGCGGTCGCGCGCGGCGTGCTGGAAAGCCTGGGCGCGCTGCTCGATATCGTGGCCAATGGCGAACTGGCGGTCAAGCGCCTGGCCGAAGCGCCCGCCGCCTACGACCTGGTGCTGATGGATATCCAGATGCCGGTGCAAGACGGCTATGCCGCCACGCGCCAGATCCGCAGCGCGCTGGGATTGCAGCTGCCCGTGCTGGCCATGACGGCCGGCGTGACCGAAGGCGAACGCCAGGCCTGCCGCGAGGCGGGCATGAACGATGTGATCGCCAAGCCGATCGAAGTGGACGAGATGCTGGCCACCATCGCGCGCCATGCGCCACAGCGCGCCCTGCCGGCGGCGGGCGTAGCCCAGGCGCCGCCATCCCTGCCGTTGCTGAACCTGGCGCCGCTGGTGGACATCGCGAAAGGAAATCCCCAGCACCTGGCCGCCGTCGCCAAGCTGGTGCGGCGCATGGTGGGCGACAGCGAACAGCAGTTCGCCGAGGCGGTGCGGCACTGGAAAGAAGGACATGCGACGGTCGCCGCGCGCATGCTCCATTCGCTGCGCGGCGGGGTGGGCAGCGTGGGCGCCAAGCGCTTCGCCAGCACCTGCCTGGCGCTGGAGCACGTGATCCGGGCGCAGGGCGACGCCGCCGAACTGTTCGAGCAGGCCGGCATCGAGCTCGATGAGACGATGGCGGAGGCCCGCGTCTGGCTCGAACGCATCGAGGAACGTGCCAATCCCTAGTGCGCCATCAGGACCGGCAGCGTCATGCGCGCCAGGATGGTCGACGTCACGCCGCCCAGCAGCAGTTCGCGAAAGCGCGTATGCCCGTAGCCGCCCATGACCAGCAAATCGCATTCGCGCCCGGCCGCCAGCGACAGCAGGGCGTCGCCGATGTCCGCAGCGCCGCGCTGGACCGTCACGTCGGCGCGCACGCCATGCCGTGCCAGGTACAGCGCGATATCGGCGCCCGGTTCGCGCCCCTCGTCTTCGGCGGGATTGATCACGGCCACCGTGACGCGGACGGCGCGCGCAAGCACCGGCAGCGATGCCGCCAGCGCGTGCGTCGCTTCGATGCTGCCATCCCATGCCAGCAGCACTTCGCGCCCGATGGTGTCGAAGGTGCCTTCATGCGGCACCACCAGCACCGGGCGGCCGCTGGTGAGCATCACGTATTCGGGCATGCCGGAAGTGGTCAGCCCCGCCGGGTCGCCGGGGACGGACTGACTGACCACGATCAGGTCGGCGTAGCGGCCGGCCAGGGCCAGCCCGCCCTGCGGGTCGTCGGCCAGCAGGCGCCGTTCGTGCGAGGCCACGCCGGCCGCCGCGGCCTGGGCGTCGAAGCGGTCGAGCGCCTTGTTGGCTTTCTGGCACAGGGTGTCGACATGGGCCGCCAGCACGGTGCGCGCAAGGTCGATGTCGCCGTTGGCGTACATGTAGCGCGAAATGCCCGTCATGGCGGCGCCGGTAAGATGGGCGCCGTCGGCCAGCGCGAACTGCGCCGCGGCGCGGACCCGGCGTTCGCACTGGCGCGACTGGTCGACGTGCACGAGGATGGTCTTGTACTGCATGGCGCTCTCTCCTGGGTTTTGGGACTATCATCAGATTAGGCCCTGGCACGGCGCCAGTAAAGCCGCATTCGGCCGGCGCAAAGGAATGTTCGGCCGAATTTGATGCACATCAATTTCCCGCCGCCCTGCGCCGTCTACGCTGCACACCACCCAACAACAGGAAACAGCACATGAGCGTCAGGAACCTGGATCGACTGTTTTCCCCTGCATCGGTGGCCATCATCGGCGCCACCGAGCGGCCCGGCAGCGTGGGCGCCACGGTGCTGCGCAACGTCATCGCGGGCGGCTTCGCCGGCACGGTCTACCCGGTCAATCCGAAGTACCGCGAACTGGCGGGACTGGCGGCCTATCACCGCATCCGGGACCTGCCGTGCGCCCCCGACCTGGCCATCATCTGCACGCCGCCCGACACGGTGCCGGGCCTGGTGCGCGAACTGGGCGAGCGTGGCACCCGCGCCGCCATCGTGCTGACCGCGGGCCTGGACCGGCAGGCGGTGCTGGACGCCGCCAAACCGTATGTGCTGCGCCTGCTGGGACCGAACTGCGTCGGCATGCTGGTGCCCGGCATCGGCCTGAACGCCAGTTTCGCGCATACCAATGCGCTGCCAGGGCGGATTGCTTTCGTATCGCAATCGGGCGCGCTGGTGACCGGGGTGCTGGACTGGGCCCGTTCGCGCGGCATCGGCTTTTCCAAGTTCATTTCACTGGGCGAGGGCGCCGACGTCGATTTCGGCGACATCCTCGACTACCTGGCGAGCGACCCGGATACGTCGGCGATCCTGCTGTATATCGAAGATGTCCGCCATGCGCGCAAATTCATGTCGGCAGCGCGCGCGGCGGCGCGCAGCAAGCCGACCGTGGTGCTCAAAGCGGGCCGCATGGCCGAAGGCGCGCGCGCGGCCGCGTCGCACACGGGCGCCCTGGCCGGATCGGACCACGTGTACGATGCGGCCTTCCGGCGCGCCGGCATGCTGCGCGTGCTGTCCACCGAAGACCTGTTTTCCGCCGTCGAAACGCTGGCGCGCGCCAAGGTTCTGCATGGCGAGCGGCTGGTCATCCTGACCAATGGCGGCGGCCCGGGCGTGATGGCCACCGATGCCCTGGTCGAAGGCAAGGGCAGCATGGCGCAGCTGTCGCCCGATACGCTGCGGCGCCTCGACGAAGTCCTGCCTGCCACCTGGTCGCACGGGAACCCGGTGGACATCATTGGCGATGCGCCTGCCGACCGCTACGTGCGCGCGCTTGAAATCCTGCTGGAAGACCCCGAGTGCGACGCCGTCCTGTTCATCCACGCCCCGACCGCCATTGTGCCCAGCGACGAGATCGCGCGCGCCATTGCACCCATGGCGAAGGCGTCGTCCAAAAACATCCTGGGCTGCTGGATAGGCGGCGATGCGGTGGCCGCCGCGCGCCAGATTTTTTCGGAAGCGGGCATTCCCAGTTTTGGAACGCCGGAAGAAGCGGTTGGCGCCTATCTGCAGATCGTACAGTACAGGCGCAACCAGAACCTGTTGATGCAGGTGCCGCCAGCGGGCGGCGACGCCCCGGTGGACCGCGAGAAGGCAGCCGCCATCGTGCGCGGCGCATTGCAGGACGGGCGCACCATGCTCACCGAGCCCGAGGCCAAGGCGGCGCTGGAAGCCTACGGGATCCCGGTGGCGAAGACCAGGTCCGCCGCCACGCCGGAACTGGCTGCGGCCTGCGCCGGCGAGATCGGCTTTCCGGTGGTGCTGAAAATTCTATCGCCCGACATCACGCACAAGAGCGACGTGGGCGGGGTGATACTGGACCTGGAGAGCGTGGAGGCCGTGCGCGCCGCGGCCTGCAGCATGCAGCAGCGGCTCGCCGCGGCCAATCCCGAAGCGCGCCTGGAAGGCTTTTCGGTGCAGCAGATGGTGCGCCGTCCGAAAGCGCACGAACTGATCGTCGGCGTGGCGACCGATCCCGTGTTCGGCCCCGTGCTGCTGTTTGGCCAGGGCGGGGTGGCGGTGGAAGTGATGGCCGACCACGCGATCGCGCTGCCGCCGCTGAACGTGGTGCTGGCCCATGACCTGATCGGCCGCACCCGCGTGGCGAAACTGCTGGCCGGCTACCGCGACCGGCCGCCGGCCGACATGGACGCCATCGTCGAGGTCCTGTTGCGGGTGTCGCAGATGGTGGCCGACCTGCCGGAACTGGCCGAACTCGATATCAATCCGCTGCTGGCCGACGGCGACGGCGCCATCGTTCTCGATGCGCGCATGAAGGTGGCGCTGGCCGACAAATCGGCCAACAGCATGGACCGCCTGGCGATCCGGCCCTATCCGCGTGAACTGGAAGAGACCATCGAATGGGACGGCCAGCCCTTGCTGCTGCGGCCGATCCGGCCCGAGGATGGCGCGGCGCATGTGGATTTTTTCAACGCACTGACGGCCGACGACGTGCGCCTGCGCATGTTCGTGCGGGTGCGCGAATTGCAGCCTTCGCAGCTGGCGCGCTTCACGCAGATCGACTACGACCGCGAAATGGCATTTATAGCCACCCGCGATGGCGTCACCCTGGGCGTGGCGCGCGTGGTGGCCGATCCCGACAACAACCAGGCCGAATTCGCGGTCACGGTGCGGTCGGACCTGAAGGGGCACGGCCTGGGGCAGATCCTGATGGAGAAGCTGATCGCGTACTGCCGCGCGCGCGGCACGCGCGAAATCGTGGGCGAGGCGCTGCCGCAAAATACGCGCGTGATCAGGCTGGCGCGCCGGCTGGGGTTTATCGCGACGCCGGATGCGGCGGAAGGGACGGTCCACATGAGCTTGCCGCTCCAATAGGGCAAGGCCAGTCGCGGCGAACCACTTGACGTCATCGGAAGACACTGCGCAATTGCTTGGCGAAATTTCATGACTCATGGCAAACTTTTCAAGGCATACTGACCTTGATGAGCGTGTCCATGAAACCCGGGATTCCTCAAACCAACCCTGTTGATTCGAGGAAGGACGTGACCTTGTTCCACCTTGCTAATCTTGGCGTTCACATTGGCGCTGGCGCCATCGGCATCCTGATCGCTATTGGGATATTGTTCATGGCGAAAGGCACGCTCCGCCATCGGCGCCAGGGACAGCTTTTTGCGCTGTGCGTGCTGTTGGTGTGCGTGACGGCCACCCTGGGAAATATCTTCTTCCGCTTCGTCCCGGTATTTGCCTTGCTGACCGTGCTCGTGCTCTATCAATTGCTCAGCGGTTGGCGTTCTGTACGCACGAAGGCGGATGGTCCGGGCGGGATCGATGCGGTCCTGACGGCATCGGCCGTCGCTGCCACTGGCCTGATCCTGTTCCGCTTGCAGCAGGCCCCGGCAGAAGTGGGCAGCAATGCCGCAGTCGTGAATGCAACGCTGGCTGCCATTGCCGTCATGCTGGCCTATGACACCGTGCGCTGGGTGTTCCCACGCACCTGGTTCGGGCGGCTCTGGATCTACGATCACATCTATAAATTGATCGCTTCATTCGGCGCCTTGCTGTCCGCATTTGCAGGCAACACGCTGCGATTCGCACAACCGTGGTCGCAGATCCTGCCTTCAGTCATCGGTGGCTTGCTGATCATCTGGTATTTCTGGCGGCAAGCACGGCGCGACGTTCGTCCAGTGCTGCTCAGGTCACCGCGGGAAGAAACCTAGACCCGGCGAACGGTTTGCCGGGACCCGATCCTGGACTGTGCAATACTGCTTGCTCAGAATTTCCTGGCGATCACTACAACCAGCTTTTCTATGACCGACAATAGACAATTTCGATATATGCCTGCCTTGTGCCTGTTCGGCGCAGTGATGGCAGGTGCGGCATGCACCAGATTCATACCCTCCGATTGGTTCCTGCACGTGCTCGGTTACAGCGTCTTGCTGATGATGATTTTAGCGGCGCTTGCCTCCCTGGGTTTGAAAAATGAAAGACGGGAACCTATTCCATTTGCCCTGTTGCTTGGAATACTTGGGATGTCTTCGCGTAACGGCGAGATAAAGATGGGTCGCAGGATGTGGGCTTTTCTGGGCATGGTTGGCTTTGTGACGGGCATCCTGGTAAGCGCGTGTTTGCTGGCGCGCTATTTGTAGCATGCGGCTTGTTTCTGATTCGCTGATTCATTTTTCAAGAAAGCCTGACCACATTTATGCGTATTCGTATCTACTTCTGCTTTCTACTGGCACTGGCTTTTTCAAATTCGGCATTGGCGGCACCTCTAAAAATCGTTATTGGTGGAAAAGATATCCTGGTACAGGCTCCCCGGGGATACACGGACGCTTCTTTGCTTGAATCCGACGCATCCGCATTAATAAGTGCACAGATCTCGCCCGGGCAACGATTCCTGGGATTGTTCTTTAGTGATGCTGACATCGAAGAAATTCGTTCGGGAGAAGCCGCCGCACCAAGAAGGTATTTCACGGTCGTGACCGAAATTAAAAGAGAGTCAAAGGAATTCAGCCCGGACGATCCGCTGATAGGTAACGAGGCGGTGAAGAAGGCATATCTCGGTTTGATTGCGCGCGACGGGGCCAGGATGAAAACGCTGCTCGGCGCGCTCGCCGCCAGCGCCAGCCCCACAGCGGTACAGGATCCGACCATTTCCATGAATACCGGTGAAGCCGTTATTGGGGAAATGTTCAGTGACGCGCCGAATTCGATTGGTGTGCTCGTTGTGACGAAACCATCACGCGTAGTAGAAGGAAAGACCGTGGTCTACCCTATGGTATCGGTCGTCACACGTATCTATCTGCAACGAAAAATAGTGTACCTGACTGTCTATAGCCGCCTCGAATCATCAGCCGATCTGGAATGGATCAAGTCGGCGTCCCGGCAATGGGTTGTCGAAACCAGCAAGATAAACTGATCCATCGTCCAGGATCTTTCCATACGGCGGGGTGTCAGCCCCCGCCAACTGACCCACGCAACCATCAAACTTCCCCGCCTTGGCCGTACTTGATGCACGTCAAGGAATTTGCTATCCCTGATCAATACACTCGCAGCATGTCAGATCAGGAGCATTTCCCATGCATGCATCAGTTTTTCCGCCCGGCGTAGAATTCGACGCCGCGCTCATTCAGAAAATGACCCTGGCCGGGCCACGCTACACTTCGTATCCGACCGCCGACCGCTTTACCGATGCCTTCTCCTACCGCGACTACCTGAAAGCGGTGGCCAGCCTGTGCACGCGCGGCAGCCAGAGGCCGCTCTCGCTGTACGTACACATTCCATTCTGCGAGTCGGTCTGCTATTACTGTGCCTGCAACAAGATCGTGACAAAAAACCGCGACAAGGCGGCCGAGTACCTTGGCTACCTGAAACGTGAAATCGAGATGCAGGGGCGCCTGTTCGGCGGCATGGGCCAGGTCGAGCAGCTGCACTTCGGTGGCGGCACGCCCACCTACCTGTCCGACGCGCAGATGGGCGACCTGATGGCGCACTTGCGCCGCTGGTTCGGCTTCGCGCCCGACGATAAGGGCGAATACAGCATCGAGGTCGATCCGCGCACGGTCACGCGCGAGCGCATTCTCAGCCTGCGGGCCCAGGGTTTCAACCGCATCAGCCTGGGCGTGCAGGATTACGATCCGGCGGTGCAGGCGGCGGTGAACCGGCTGCAGCCCGAACACGAAACCCAGGCCATCATCGACGCCGCGCGCGAGGCGAACTTCCGCTCGGTGAGCATCGACCTGATCTACGGCCTGCCGCTCCAGGATTGCGTCACCATGGCGGCCACGCTCGACAAGGTGATCCGCGCCGCGCAGGACCGGATCGCGCTCTACAACTATGCCCACATGCCGCACCTGTTCAAGCCGCAGCGCCGCATCAACGAAGCCGACCTGCCCGAGGCCCAGACCCGCCTGGCCATGCTGGGCCTGGCGATTGCCACGCTCACCGCGGCCGGCTATGCCTACATCGGCATGGACCATTTTGCGCGCCCTGGCGACGACCTGGCGGTGGCCCAGGCGCAGGGCCGGCTGCACCGCAACTTCCAGGGCTATTCGACCCATGCCGACATGGACATGGTCGCCTGCGGCGTCTCGGCCATCAGCGCGGTGGCGGGCACCTACTGCCAGAATGTCAAGACGCTCGACGCCTACTACGACCTCATCGAACGCAACGAACTGCCGATCGAACGCGGCATCCGCCTGGACATGGACGACGCGCTGCGGCGCACGATCATCCAGATGCTCATGTGCCAGTTCGAACTGTCGATCCCCGCCATCGAGGAAGCGTATCCGATCGTGTTCGCCGACTACTTTGCGGCGGAGCTGGCCCGCCTCGATGCGCTGGCCGCCGATGGCCTGCTCAAGCGCGACGCCCACTGGATCAGCGTCAGCCCCAAGGGGCGCCTGCTGATCCGCAATGTGTGCATGGTGTTCGACCGCTACCTGGGCAAGGGCATGCCGGCGGTACGCTATTCGCGCACCGTCTAGGACGCAGCCATGACGCCACTGAACCTGCTGCCCGTGTTCCTGGTAGGCCTGGCCGGCAGCGTCCATTGCGTCGGCATGTGCGGCGGAATCGTCAGTGCATTTTCAATGGCGCCCACGCGCCCGTTCCCGGTGGCGGTCGTCAACGCCCAGGCCGGAAGCGTCATGCGCCTGGCCGCTTACAACACCGGCCGCATCGGCAGCTACATGGTGGCGGGCGCGCTGGCGGGCGGCATGACGCGGGCGCTGGCCGGCTTGTCCGGCTTGCAGATGGCCGGCTTCTGGCTCGCCAACCTGATGCTGGTGGCGCTCGGCCTGCACCTGATGGACGCCTGGCGCGGCCTCGCCGTCCTGGAACGTGCAGGGCAGGGCCTGTGGCGGCGCATGCGCCCCCTCATGCGCTTCATCCTGCCGGTGGACAGTCCCGCCAAGCTGCTGGCCATGGGCGCGCTGTGGGGCTGGCTGCCGTGCGGGATGGTCTACAGCGTGCTGCTGACGGCGTCGATGAGCGGATCGGCCGCGGGCGGCGCGGCGGTGATGCTCGCTTTCGGCCTTGGCACGCTGCCGATGCTGCTGGCAATGGGCGTGGCCGGCGCGCGCCTGCGCGAAGCGCTGCAGCAGCGCGCGATGCGCATTACCGCCGGGCTGGTGGTGCTTTCCTTCGGCATGCTGGGACTCTGGCGCGCCAGCGCCGGCGTGCATGTGCCGTGGCTTGACGCCCTGTGCCTGGTGCCGGCATGAGCGCCGTCCTTTCCTTCGCCTGCTTCCACTGCGGCTTGCCGGCCGACGGCCACTGCGCGCGCGTGCTGATCGACGGCCGGGACGAGCCCATGTGCTGCCCCGGATGCGCCGCCGTCGCCCAGGCCATCATGGACAGCGGCCTTGGCGACTACTACCGTACCCGCAGCGAATTTGGCGCCACCGGCGACCTGGTGCCGCCGCAACTGGCGCTGTACGACAGCGATCCGGCGGTGGCGGCGGCCGGCGACGCCGTGTTCTCGGTCGAAGGCCTGCGCTGCGCCGCCTGCGTGTGGCTGATCGAACGGCGCCTGGCACGGGTGCCGGGCGTGCTGGCCGTCGACATGAACGTGGCCACCGAACGCCTGTCCGTACGCTGGGATGCGTCGCAATGCAGGCCGAGCGACATCCTCGGCGCCCTGAAGGGCATCGGCTACAGCGCCTATCCCTACCATCAGGAACGCCACGATGCCGCGCGCGAGAAAACCCGCAAGACGCTGTTTCGCCAGCTGTTCGTGGCCGGCCTGGCGATGATGCAGGTGATGATGTATGCCTTCCCGGCCTACATCGCCGACGACGGCACGCTCGACGCCGACATGGGCGCGCTGATGCGCTGGGCGGCGCTGCTGCTGACCGCGCCGGCGGTGCTGTATTCGGCGCAGCCTTTCTTTCGCGGCGCCTGGCTCGGCCTGCGCCAGCGCCTGCCCGGCATGGACCTGCCGGTCGCCATCGGCATTGCGGCGGCCTTCGCGGCCAGCGTGGTGGCGACCGTGCGCGGCGAAGGAGACGTGTATTTCGACTCCGTGACCATGTTCATTTTCCTGCTGCTGGCGGGCCGCTACGTCGAACTGTCGGCCCGGCGCCGTGCCGCGCGGGCCCTGGAAACACTGCAGCACGCGCTGCCGGCGTCGGCGCGCCGCCTGACCGGCTGGCCCGCGTCGGCCGACACCGAACTGGTGGCCGCCGGCCAGCTGCTGCCGGGCGACCTGGTGAGCGTGGCGGCGGGCGATGCGCTGCCTGCCGACGGCGTCATCGTGGCCGGCAGCACTGAACTGGCGCTGGCCCTCTTGACGGGCGAAAGCCGCCCGCAGCCGCGCGGCATGGGGGATGAAGTTCCCGGGGGCGCCGTCAATATCAGCCAGGCGATCGTGCTGCGGGTCTCGCGCGCGGCCAGCGACAGCACCATGGCCATGCTGGTGAAACTGGCGGGCAGCGCCAGCCAGGCCAAGCCGCGCCTGGCCCAATGGGCGGACAAGGTGGCGGCGTGGTTCGTGGCCGCCCTGCTGGTGCTGGCGCTGGCCGTGTTCTTTGCCTGGCAGGTGATCGATCCGGCGCGCGCCTGGGAAATCGCCATCGCCGTGCTGGTGGTGTCGTGCCCGTGCGCGCTGTCGCTGGCCACGCCGGGGGCGCTGGCCGCGGCCACCGATTACCTCTTGCGCAACGGCGTGCTGATTGTCCAGCCGCACGTGCTCGAAACACTGCACCGCGCCACCCACGTGGTGTTCGACAAGACCGGCACGCTGACCGAAGGCCGGCCGGTGCTGCGGCAAGTGATCCCGCTGGGCGGCGCCGAACCGCAGCGCTGCCTGCAGCTGGCGGGGGCGCTGGAAGCGGGTAGCACGCATCCGCTTGGCCTGGCGCTGCGCAAGGCCGCCGGCGTCGTCACCCTGCAGGCCAGGGACGTGCACAATGTGCCGGGGCAGGGCATCGAAGGACGGGTGGACGGCGTGCTGTACCGCCTTGGACGGGCCAGCTTCGTCGGCGCGCTGTGCGGCCAGGCGCTCGCGCCCGGCGGCGTCTACCTGGGCAGCTTTTCCGGCATCGTGGCGCGCTTCGAACTGGCCGACGCGGTGCGCCCCGACGCGGCGGCCGTGGTCGACGCGATCCGCGCACGCGGCCAGACCGTCGTCCTGCTCAGTGGCGACGACAATTGCACGGCGCAGTCCGTCGCCGCGGAACTGGGCATCGCCACGGCGCTGGGCGGGCAGCTTCCGGCGGACAAGCTGGCCTACGTCCAGCAGTTGCAACGCGGCGGGGCGGTGGTGGCCATGGTCGGCGACGGCGTCAACGATGCGGCGGTGCTGGGCGCCGCCGATGTGTCCTTCGCCATGGGCGGCGGGGCGGCGCTGGCGCAGCTGAGCGCCGACTGCGTGCTGCTCAATCCGAACCTGGCCGTGTTCGGCCTGGCAGCGTCCACCGCGCGCCGCACCATGGGCGTGATCGGCCAGAACCTGGCCTGGGCCAGCGTGTACAACTTGGTGGCCATTCCCGCGGCCGCCCTGGGCCTGGTCAATCCCTGGCTGTCGGCGGTGGGCATGTCGCTCTCGTCGGCGCTGGTGGTGCTCAATGCCCTGAGGCTGCGCTAGGGACACTACATGGAAGCCCTGTACCTTCTGGTTCCCCTCAGCCTGTGCATCGTGGTGCTGGCCGTGTGGATCTTTTTCGGCGCCGCCGACAGCGGCCAGTTCGACGATCTGGACGGCCCCGGCGCGCGCATCCTGCATGACGACGATGCCGGGCCATCCGGCGGTATTTGATTCACATCAAGGATTTTTTTGCTCCAAAAAAATACTCTTCTCCCATCGTCGCATATTCCAGGGGAGCTATTTGTGGACACCGCATTAAATTACAACTACAAGGTCGTCAGGCAGTTCACGATCGCCACCGTGTTCTGGGGCGTGATCGGGATGCTGGTCGGGGTCCTCATCGCCGCCCAGCTGGCCTGGCCGGCCCTGAACTTCGACACCGCATGGCTCAGTTACGGCCGCCTGCGGCCCCTGCATACGAACGCGGTCATTTTCGCCTTCGGCATCAACGGCCTGTTCGCCACGTCCTACTACGTGGTGCAGCGCACCTGCCAGGTGCGCCTGTTTTCCGACACGCTGTCGCAACTGACTTTCTGGGGCTGGCAGGCCGTGCTGGTGCTGGCCACCGTCACGCTGCCGATGGGCTTCACGCGCGGCAAGGAATACGCCGAGCTCGAATGGCCGATCGCGCTGCTGATCACGGTGGTCTGGGTGATCTACGCGGTGGTCTTCTTCGGCACCCTCATCAAGCGCAAGGTCAAGCATATTTACGTGGCCAACTGGTTTTTCGGCGCCTACATCATCGCGGTGGCGCTGCTCCATGTGGTCAACGGCGCATCGATGCCGGTATCGGCCATGAAATCGTATTCGGCCTATTCGGGCGTGCAGGACGCCATGATCCAGTGGTGGTACGGCCACAACGCGGTCGGCTTCATCCTCACCGCCGGCTACCTGGGCATGGTGTACTACTTCATTCCGAAACAGGCCGAGCGCCCCGTGTATTCGTACCGCCTCTCGATCGTGCACTTCTGGGCCCTGATCTTCACCTACATGTGGGCCGGCCCGCACCACCTGCACTACACCGCGCTGCCCGACTGGACCCAGTCGATCGGCATGGTGTTTTCGCTGATCCTGCTGGCGCCGTCATGGGGCGGCATGATCAACGGGATCATGACGCTGTCGGGCGCCTGGCACAAGCTACGCACCGATCCTATCCTCAAATTCATGATCGTCTCGCTCTCGTTCTACGGCATGGCCACCTTCGAAGGGCCGATGATGTCGATCAAGACCGTCAACGCGCTGTCGCACTACACCGACTGGGGCATCGCCCACGTGCATGCCGGCGCCCTGGGGTGGGTGGGCTTCATCACCATGGGGTCGATCTACTACCTGATTCCTCGCCTGTCGGGAAAGACCGCCATGTGGAGCACGCGCCTGATCGACCTGCACTTCTGGGTGGCCACCATCGGCATCGTGCTGTATATCGCGTCGATGTGGATTGCCGGCGTGATGCAGGGCCTGATGTGGCGCGCGGTCAATGCCGACGGCACGCTGACCTACACCTTTGTTGAAAGCGTGAAGGCCACCTATCCGTACTACGTGATCCGCTTCGGCGGCGGCCTGCTGTACTTCAGCGGCATGCTGCTCATGGCCTACAACACCTTCCAGACGATGCGCGCGACGGCCAGCGCCGACGCGAAGATTCCATCGCTTTTACCTTTACACGCCTGAACCAGGAGCCATCCATGAAATTTTCCCACGAATGGATCGAAAAGAATCCCTGGCTGCTGATCGGACTGGTCCTGCTGGTCATTTCCGTCGGCGGCCTGGTCGAAATCGTTCCGCTGTTTTTCCAGAAGTCGACCACCGAGCCGGTGGCCGGCCTGAAACCCTACGCGCCGCTGCGCCTGGTGGGGCGCGACATTTATGTGCGCGAAGGCTGCTACAACTGCCATTCGCAGATGATCCGCCCGTTCCGCGCCGAGACCGAGCGCTATGGCCATTATTCGGTGGCCGGCGAGTTCGTCTACGATCGACCGTTCCAGTGGGGCTCCAAGCGCACCGGTCCCGACCTGGCGCGCGTGGGCGGCCGCTACAGCGACGAATGGCACCGCGCGCACCTGGACAACCCGCGCGACCTGGTGCCCGAATCGAACATGCCCAGCTATCCGTGGCTGGCCAGCGCGCGCCTGATCCCGCTGGAAGTAGTGCCGAAGATGCGCGCCCTGAAGCGACTGAACGTGCCCTACACCGAAGCGGAAATCGCCGCCGCGCCGGCCGCGCTGGAGGGCAAGACCGAGCAGGACGCGCTGGTCGCTTACCTGCAGGGCCTCGGCATCCAGATCAAAACAAGGAACTGACATGGCAATCGAACAGATTTTTGACAGTGCCAGCAGCGTCATGACGGTGGTCAGTTTCGCCACCTTCCTGGGCATCCTGCTGTGGACTTACGCGTTGCGCCGCAACACCGATTTCGCAACCCAGGCCGCGCTGCCGTTCGCGGACGAACCCGTGGAGGAGAGCAGCAATGGCTGATTTCACCAGCATCTACTGGGACGCCTTCATCGTCGTCGTGACGCTGCTGTCGATCGCCGGCTGCGGCATCCTGCTGTGGTCGCAGTCGCGCCAGCGCGTGGCGGCAGGCGATCGCGAGGACGGCACCACCGGTCACGTGTGGGACGAAGACCTCACCGAACTCAATACGCCCCTGCCGCGCTGGTGGATGTGGCTGTTCTACCTGACCATCGTGTTCAGCCTGGCCTACTTGTTCCTGTACCCCGGCCTGGGCAGCTATGCCGGAAAACTGAACTGGAAATCGGGCGGCGCCTACCAGGACGAACTGGCGAAGGCGGGCGCCGACTACGGACCGCTGTTCGCGCGCTATGCCAGCCTGGACCTGAAAACCGTCGCGGCCGACCCGCAGGCGCGCGCCATTGGCGAACGCCTGTTCCTGACTTACTGCGCGCAATGCCATGGTTCCGACGCGCGCGGCAACAAGGGCTATCCCAACCTGACCGACAAGGACTGGCTGTACGGCGGCGATCCATCGGTGATCAAGGCCACCATCATGAAGGGCCGCAGCGGCGCCATGCCGCCGATGGGGGCGGCGGTCGGCTCGGACAAGGATATCGAGAATGTGGCCCACTACGTCAAGAGCTTGTCCGGCCTGTCGCACGACCCGATCAAGACCGTGTTCGGCAAGACCAAGTTCGGCGCCTGCGTCGCTTGCCACGGCAGCGGCGGTGCCGGCAACCAGGCCCTGGGCGCGCCCAACCTGACCGACAAGGTGTGGCTGTACGGCGGCAGCGCCGAGACCATCATGGAAACCATCCGCAAGGGGCGCAGCAACAATATGCCGGCGTTCGAAGACTTCCTGGGCGAAGGCAAAGTGCACGTGCTGGCCGCCTACGTCTGGAGCCTGTCGGCCGAGCCGGCGAAGGTGGCGACAAAATGAGCGAGGTACGCCCGGCGGCGAAAGTCATCATGATGTACGCCCCGCGCGAGGAAATCTACCCACGCGAGGCCAGCGGACGCTATGCGACCCTGCGCTGGGCTTGCGTGTGGCTGACCCAGTTGCTGTTCTATGGTTTGCCCTGGCTTAACTGGAATGGCCGCCAGGCGGTACTGTTCGACCTCGGCGCGCGCAAGTTCCACATCCTTGGGCTGGTGCTGTGGCCGCAGGACTTCATTTACCTGGCGGCGCTGCTGATCATCTGCGCCATGTCGCTGTTCCTGGTGACGGCGGTGGCCGGCCGCGTGTGGTGCGGCTTCGCCTGCCCGCAAACGGTGTACACCGAGATCTTCCTTTGGATCGAGCGCCGCATCGAAGGCGCGCGCAGCGCCCGCATCCGCCTGGACCGCCAGCCCTGGACGCCGGAAAAAGCCATGAGGAAAGGCGCCAAGCACCTGGCTTGGGGGGCGGTCGCCTTGTGGACCGGCCTGACCTTCGTGGGCTACTTCACGCCCATGCGCACTCTGGCCGGCGCGATCGGCGCGCTGTCGCTGGGTCCCTGGGAATGCTTCTGGATCGGCTTTTATGGATTGGCCACGTACGGCAACGCGGGCTGGCTGCGGGAGCAGGTATGCAAGTACATGTGCCCGTATGCGCGCTTCCAGAGCGCCATGTTCGACAAGGACACCCTGATCGTCACCTACGACACGAAGCGCGGTGAACCGCGCGGCAACGCAGAGGAAAGCGGCGACTGCATCGACTGCACCTTGTGCGTGCAGGTTTGCCCGACCGGCATCGACATTCGCAAGGGCCTGCAGTACGAATGCATCGGCTGCGCCGCCTGCGTCGACGCCTGCAATGGCGTGATGGACAAGATCTCCAGGCCGCGCGGACTGATTTTGTATTCGACCGAAAGGGCCATGGCGCTGGGCTGGAGCATCAAGCAGATCGGCGAGCGCGTGCTGCGTCCGCGGGTGCTGGTGTACAGCGCTTTGCTGGCGCTGATGCTGGCCGCCTTCGGCACGGCGCTGGCGCTGCGCACGCCGCTCAAGCTGGACGTCATCCGCGACCGCGGATCGATGGGGCGCGAAGTGGGCGATGGCGTCATCGAAAACGTGTACCGGCTGCAGATCATGAATACCGCGGAAACGGCGCACAGGTTCCGGATCGAGGTGAGCGGCATCGACGGTGTCGCGCTGGTCTCGCCGGCCGAAGCGCAAGTCGACGCCGCCGCCACGCGCGCCGTCGCGGCGCGGGTGCAGGCGGGCCGGGAAGCGGCAGGCAAGGGCTCGCGCCGGATCGAGTTCACCCTGGTCGCGCTCGATGATCCGTCGCTCAAGGTGCGCGAAAAAGCAGTCTTCATCGTCCCACGTTAAGGAGCATCGCATGAACGCATTGCCAACGGTGGCACCGTGGTACCGACAGCGCTGGCCCTGGTTCCTGATGCTGGGGCCGGCGATCGTCGTCGTCGCCGGCTGCATCACCATCTGGATCGCCTACACGCGCCAGGACGCCATGGTGGTGGACGACTACTACAAGCAGGGCAAGGCCATCAACCAGGACTTGCGGCGCGACCGCATGGCGACCGGGCTGGGCCTGTCCTTCGATGCCCGTTACGACGCGGCGGCCGGCGCCCTGAGCGGCAGCCTGCATGGCCTGTCCGGCCCGGTGACAAGGCCGTTCCGCATCCGGCTGGCCCATTCGACCCAGCCGGAAAAAGACCTCGTGCTCCATGCCATGCCCGATGCGCAGGGTCGGTTCCACGTGCCCCTGCCCATGCTCGAACAAGCCCGCTGGCAGGTGGTGGTGGAGGGCGAAGCGCCCAACTGGCGCCTTGCCGCCAGCTGGAAATGGCCGGCCCAGCGCAGCATCGCGATCGAGGCCGACCGCTGACCTTGTCTAGCCTTTGCGGGTGAAGCGCACGTCTTCCCTGGACACCTCGCCCGTGACTTTCGGCTTTTTCGGCTTCTTGGGCTTCTTGACGACTTCCCCGGCGGTATTGGTTGCCGGCACCCGGTGTTCCGGGACGAAGCCCGGTTCCTCGATGCGCTGCAAGGTTTGTTTGGTCAGGATTTCTATCGCGGCGAGCAAGCCCACTTCGTCGGCGCACACCAGCGACACTGCCTCGCCCGACGCCCCCGCGCGCCCGGTGCGGCCGGTGCGGTGGATATAGTCTTCGGCCACGATCGGCAGGTCGAAATTGACCACCTGCGGCAAATCGTCGATATCGAGGCCGCGCGCGGCCACGTCGGTCGCCACCAGGATCTTGCATTGCCCGGCCTTGAAGCGTTCCAGCGCGCGCAGGCGGGCCGGCTGCGGCTTGTCGCCATGGATGGAATCGGCGGCCACGCCGTTGGCGGCCAGGGTATCGACCAGCTGCTCGACCCCCTTCCTGGTCTTGACGAAGACCAGCACCTGGCCCCAGCGCTTTTTGGCCAGCAGGTGCATGAACAATTCCGGCTTGCGTTTCTTGTCGACAGGCACCACCCACTGGCGGATTTTCTGCACCGTGCTGTTGCGCGGACTCACTTCGATGCTGAGCGGATCGACCAGCATGGCGCCGGCCAGGGCGCGGATCGCGTCGGAGAAGGTGGCCGAGAACAGCAGGGTCTGGCGCCGTGTCGGCAGGGCGGCGAACACGGCGTCGAGTTCGCGTGAAAAGCCCAGGTCGAGCATGCGGTCGGCCTCGTCGAGCACCAGGGTTTGCAACTGGTCGAACTTGAGCGCGTTCTGGCGGTACAGGTCGAGCAGGCGGCCGGGGGTGGCCACCAGCACGTCCAGGCCCTTGCGCAGCTTCATCATTTGCGGATTGATGCTGACGCCGCCATAGGCGACCGCCATGCGCAGCGGCAAGCCGGCGCCATAGGCCTGGAAACTGCCGTGCACCTGTTCGGCCAGTTCGCGGGTGGGCACCAGCACCAGGACGCGCACGGCATTGCTGCCGACCTGGCCTTCCATGGTCAGGCGCTGCAGCAGCGGCAGGGCGAAACCGGCGGTCTTGCCGGTGCCGGTCTGGGCGGCCGCCATCAGGTCGCGTCCGGCCAGCACGGCGGGAATGGCTTGCAACTGGACCGGGGTCGCTTGGGTATAGCCGAGGCCGTCGACCGCGCGCAACAGGGGATCGATCAGGCCGAGGGAGGCGAAGGACATGGGGTGGGGACCTTGGAACGGGAAGAATGGCGACAGTTTACCCTGTCCTGGCAGGACAAGGCCGAAAAGCGCGCCCTTTGCGGTCAGGAAACGGGCAGGGCGGGTGCGAAGACGGTGGGCTTGACCGGATCGTGGCGTTCCTGGCAGCCCGTCAACAGCAAGCCGCAGGCCAGGCAAGCGCATAGCAGGTATCTCATGGCGAATCCCCGTGAAAACGCCATCCTGCCACGCTTGCCGGCGGCGCGGCGCAGCTTAGAAGGTGTAGGCCATGCCGACGCGGGCGACCGGATAGAACTTGTAGCTGTCGAGTTCTTGCTGGAATTTGTGCTTGTCAACGCTCACGTGCGCCAGGACCAGCAGGCAAGTGAGGGTGGAGGTGACGCAGCCGCGGCTGGCCAGGGTCGCCCGGCCGCGGCCCTGGTACATGACGCCCAGGTCGGCCATCATGTGCCAGGACTTGGCGCGCGCCATGGGATTGCCCCAGCCAACGCCCAGGTAAGGGGCCGCCTTGCGGAAATCGACGACCCCGTTGAGGGTGCCGACATCGACCGCGTTGAAGGTCTGGGTATTGATGATGTATTTGCCGTCGGGACCGGGTTTGGCGGTGGCCGCGATTTCGCTGGCGTTGTACACCACGCCGCCGGTCAGGCGAAATTTCGAGCGGTCCAGGATGAACCAGTCGAACAGGATATCGACATGCCGCAGGCGGGACCTGGTCGCGTAATCGACGTCGCCGGCGCGCTTGTTGCCCGAGGCGCCGAAGTAATGGATGCCGAAACGGCCGTTCAAATAAGTTTCCATCGGCACGATGACGGACAGGCCGGCGCCGGTGGTGCCGGCATCGGCGCCCACGGCGATCTGGGCTTGCGCGTTCGCGCCCAGCAACAGGGCGACCAGGGAGGCGAGTACGATGCGGGGAAAGTTCATGCGAAAAACCTTTTATTGGACTAGACAGGCGACATGCTACAGCAGCCCCGGTTGCCATGCCAGAAACCGTTCCGCGCGGATGACAATTTCGATACAATCGGCGGGGGCCAGGCCTGACATCCGGACACGGGCTCATGCGCTAGCGCAT